>JAJEEO010000003.1 GCA_022820925.1 Acidimicrobiia bacterium
AGCGACCGTGACCGTGACCCAGACAGGCGATTACGGCGCAGCGACCGGCACGCGTCAGGTGACCATACCGACATCGGGCACCGCCACCCTGACCGTCGCCACGACCGACGACAGCACCGACGAGACCGACGGGTCAGTGACAGCCACGGTCGACGCCAACAGCGGCTACACAGTTTCCGCGACGGCAGGGTCAGCCACGGTGGCGGTGGCTGATGACGACGACCCGCCTGCGGTGACGCCTGAGGTCAGCATCGCAGCAGGCAGCGGGATCACCGAGGGCGGTGACGCGACGTTCACAGTCACTGCTGATCCGGCGCCGTCAGCAGCTTTGACAGTGGAGGTGACCGTCGCTCAGACAGGCGATTACGGCGCAGCGACCGGCACGCGTCAGGTGACCATACCGACGTCGGGCACCGTCACCCTGACCGTCGCCACGACCGACGACAGCGCCGACGAGGCCGACGGGTCGGTCACTGTCAGCATCGATGTCGGCAGCGGCTACACCGTGTCGCAGTCCGCTGGGTCGGCGTCGGTGGCGGTGGCTGATGACGACGACCCGCCGCCCCCGCCGCCGTCTGATCCCGGTTTCGCGGTTCATGACGCCACCGGCGCCGAAGGCGAGCCGCTGCGGTTCCGTGTGACGCTGAGCACTGCGCCGCGCAGCACACAGGTGAGCGCCTACTGGATTACCTCCGAAAGCGGCGGCAGTTCGGCTGCGACGGCGGGCGTCGACTACAGCAGCCGTGCGCGGGGCTGGCTCGACTTCGGTCCTGGCGACACCGAGCTGTGGGCACAGATCCCTCTCCTCGAAGACGACCGCCAAGAACCCCAAGAACAGTTCCTGGTCAAGCTGATCTGGGTCACCCCAGGGCTGCCCATCGCCGACGGCCAAGCCACCATGACCATCACCGACAACGACTGACAGGCGAGATGGGTCAGTAGATGCCGGGCGGAAATCCGGCCGAGTAAATCAGCAGCCTGCTAGATCTCGAAGCGAGGGCCGGGGCCGTAGGCGACGCTGGGGCCGCGTGGGGCGTCAGTGATCCGTTCGAGCATTTCGCGATCGACGAGTTCGCGCAGGATGGCTGACGCTCTTGGTGTGCCGACGCCGAGGAGGTTGCGCACGACTTGGTTGTTGATGCGGCCGTGCTTGTTCACGTGGGTGGCGATGGTGTGTTCGATCTCGCTGCTGTCTCGCCGAGGGCGGCGCACGGCAGAGCCCAAGCCTCGGGTTGCTTCCGCGGTGAGTCGGTAGCGGGTTGTGGGTCTGTTCGTTCTGGCGTGCGATGGTTCGATGAGCGGTCGGGGGTCGGCGGCCATGCGCTGCATTGCTTGGGCTGCGTCTGTCTTGGGACGCTGGAAGGCATGAGCCATCTGGGTGGGCGCGACGGTTCCTGACGCGCAGAGTCGGCGCAGCACCAGCAGCAGTTCGACATCGTTGCGCTGCGCATTCTCCAGGAGCGCTGCGTACGAAGCAAAGTCAGGTTCGGCAGGGCCGCCGTCGAACTGCACCCGTACGGCTTGCGCCGAGCCCGAGATTGTTGGGGGCGGCTTGCCGAGGCTCAGCATCGACCGGTACATCCGCGCAATCCCGGTGCCGAGTTCTTCGGTCAGGCCGAACGCGCGAAATGCATGTGCGAGGAGCCGGTTGCGGGGGCGAGATGTTGTCGAGAGGATGTTGTGCGCGGTCACGCCGCTGACGAATGGCCCCATCGAGGTGACTGACAGCGCATCGTCGAAGTGCTCGACCCGTACGGGTTCGGCGATGTCGAGGCGGCGGTGGACGAGAGCGTTGGCAACGGCTTCGCGTATCGATCCTGGCGGGTAGCGGTGCATCTGGATTTGCTGGCCGTTCGGCAGGAGCAGCGGCTCGAAGGGGTTCCTGGAGGCGACGAGTTCGAGCACGCGGCCGAACGCCGGCAGCAACGGCATGGCGATGCGCTCTGTTGCGTCGGGTGGGCTGCCGACGCTGAGGCGGTGCTGGTAGACGACGATTTCCTCGCCTGTCGCGCAGAGCAGCTGCTCGCCTGCGATGTACAGCCCTCCGTCGGGCGAGGCCAAGCCCATCGTTGAGCACAGTTCGGCGTTGGGCAGTTCGGCCCAGTGTTCTCGTTCGCCGCCGAGACGCCGCAACTCCCCGCGTGCGACCTCCATCGCGACGGGGTCGAGATCCTCGACGGTCCGGCCGCTGCGTGCCTCCGAGGGATCGACTCCGTGCCGTTCACTGTGGAGCGCAGCGATCTCGTCGGGGGCCAACGGGAGGCAGCTGCGCCCGATGCGCCGCGTCACTCTGCCGGCGACGCCATGCACGGTCGCGCCGACTGGCACATGTGCAACCAGCAGCCTCGCCTCGTCGTGCCAATGCACCGTGAGGCCCACCGTGAGGCCCGGCGTCACCGTCTCGAAGATGTAGCGGCGCGCCTCGAGTTCGTCGAGATCGGTGCCGGAGAATGCCGTTGCGCCGCTCTGGTCATCGTCGACTCCGAGAACCACAGAACCGCCGTGGCCATTGGCCAGGCACGCAGCGGCTTCGGCCAGTGCCATGCGAGTTTTTCGTGCGCCGCCGCGGGCCGACTTGAACTCCAAAGTCTCCGACTCGAGGTCGCCGGGCTTCGACCCACGCCCGATCGCCTCCAGTGCTTCGAGCACCTCATCCGGCACACGTTCCGTCGCCATAGTTTTAGTTTAACTGAAGATTTACATTGAACTAAAACTCTCGGGACCCTTGAACAAACTGACGCGGGCAGCATCTGTCGCATCAGGCTGAACTGGGTCCGGCGCGACGAGTCGGATGCCAGCCATAGTCGTCTGTCAGAGTTTTAGTTTCATGAGAAACGGCACAGATAATAGAATTCTCAGAAACTGGAGACGAGAACTGCCGACGCACGAACTCAGCAGGCCGCGAGTGGCCCGCGTTGCTGCGCAGAACAGCCGATGCCGTTCAGGCGGCACTGGCCGCCTTCGATCGTTGGCGCGTCGGCGGCGATGGCGGCCCGTGGCGTCCACGACGACGCTGGCGCCATGGGCTGCCCGACCGGCGGCTGCGCAGGCTATGAACTGAGCGCCGACCTCGACTTCGACACCAACGGCAACGGCCGCACCATCGCCAACCTGTACATCAACGACGGCCATCTGTTCCACGCCGGATTGTTCGGCATTGTCGGCCCCGGCGGGATCGTTCGCAACGTCGGGCTGACCGCACCCAACGCAGACAGCCAGATGATCGGACGCTGGTATGTGGGGGCGCTGACCGGCGATATCGAGCGTGGCCGGGTCAGCGGCGTCTGGTCTGACCTCGACGTGTCGGGAAGGCACATGGTCGGCGGGCGAGGGCGGCACGCTGACGTTCACCGTGACGCTCAGCCCTGCCAGCGACCGTTATGTGTGGGTGCACTACTACGCGCGGCCCGGGTACGGGGCTGCGTTCTCGGCGACCTTCGCGGACTTCGCCCAAGCCTACGGGATGCTGACCTTCAAGCCCGGCGAGACCGCCAAGACCGTCACCGTGACAGCGGTCGACGACAGCCGAACCGAAGGGGACGAGACGTTCAGAGTCGTGCTGTACTCCGCGGTGCAAGCAGCAGTCACCGACGGCGAAGGCATCGGCACCATCACCGACAACGACTGACACCCCACACAACCGGTGCATGGCTGAGGTGCAGCTCGAAGCGAACCGAACGATCGGGCACGGCGAGCGCCGTGCCCAATCGCGGCGTCTGCGCTTTCAATAGATCTCGAAGCGGGCGCCCAGTGCCGACATGTCGTCGGCGTCTGTGGACAAGATGAACGTGCCGAGGCGTTCGGCCACCACAGCGAGATGTGCGTCGACAACATCGGAGGTACCTGACGCTGCCAGCCTGCGCCCCACCGAGGTCGATTCGTCAAGAGCGTGAGTGTCGAAATGGCGCAGCGCCCGGGAAAGGTTCGCCTGCCGGGAGGGGTCGCGCCATACCTGGGCCAGCACGGGGTGGGTGGTGTGCAGCTCGCTGCCGCGTGCCGCCGCTCGCTTGATCAGCGCCCACAGCCGCGAGTTGAGGCGCTCACCGTCGACAATGAACGGCCCGGCGTCGACGATCAACGGCTGACGCCTTGACGGTCGAGCACCGCGTCGGCCCAGTCAAGATGTTGGGTGTCGATCGGGCCTTCGCGGGCTTCCCATGAACTGACCATGTCGAGCAGCGCCTGACTGCGCCGACGGCGTTTCACCTCAGCAAGGAGCGATCGCTTGATGGCCAGTTTCTTGGTGCCGTCCACCGCTACGAGTTCCTCGAGCGCCGTTTCCATCTCGTCGTCGAAATTGATGGTGGTCTTGGTGGCCATACTTATACATTACATATACCGTACAAATATGGCTCAACGTCGTCGACGGTTGCTCGGGCCGCCTACCATCAAGATCGCAAGAAGGACACTGCCGAACCAGGGTCGGCCTGGGCGGGGCGCCATGAAGGTCTTGTTGGGCATGCTGCGCAAGGAGCGCTACGACGTCATCCTGGTGATCAGCATTGCCATGGTGGCGCTGTCGGCGTTCCGCGTCGATGCGTTGAGCTCCGCTGGAGGGCTCATCGGGCTGGTGCTGATCGTGGGCACGCTCATCGAGTCTGCCGAGCCGCCGCCGCGGCGGGTGTGGCTGCTGCTCGCCGCGGCCGCCGTCGCCGCGGTCATCGACATCGTCATCACCGACACCGCCGATGCGGTGGTGGGACCGCTGGTGCTCACGCTGATCGGCTTGGCAGCTGCTGCTGTAGTGACGCGCCAAGTGCTGTCGCGCCCGTTCCCCGGCACCACCGCCATCGCAGCCTCGGCGTGCGCCTACCTGCTCATCGGCCATGCGTTCGCCAGCCTGTACTTGTTGATCGACCGGCTCGGCGACTCGCCGTTCCTGAGCTCCGGAGAAGCGCTCACACCCGAGTCGGCGGTGTACTTCAGCTTCGTCGCCCTGACCACGCTCGGCTTCGGTGATCTGACGCCATCTGCCGACGGCGGCCGGATCATCGTGACGCTCGAAGCGATGGCCGGGGTGTTCTACGTCGCCATCGCCGTTGCACGCTTGGTGGCCGGCTTCGCTGCCCCTGCTGAAGCCTCGGCCGCGGAGCCGTCGAGCACTGTCGGGACAGCAGACGAGGACCGGCATGGCGTCAGATCGGCGCATTCGGCGAGGAGAAATCAATGAACGCGACAGCGGCAGTGCCGACGCAGGAGGCATTTGCCGGCGCCTGCGCGGCAGATCGGGAGCTGATCTTGGCGTGCCGTTTCTGGGACGGCGGCATCCGTCTCGGGATCGGCGAGCAGTGGCTTGGCTTCACCGTGGCCGGCGGCGAGATAGCACCCTCGGTGCCCGCCGCGGCGGGTGCGGGCGTGATCACTGTGACCGGATCGGCAGACGGGTGGGCGCCGCTGTTGGCGGTTCCGCAGCCACGGCTGGCCCGTCTGGCGCCGATGATGGTGCTCGGTGCGCTCGACAACAGCGAGACCGAGCAGCTCACGCTGTGGCAGTACCTGCCGGCGCTTGAGAGAACTGCAGAACTGCTGCGCGAACTCGCGGGCCAAACGACCCGCGCTGCCACAGCCGTGTTGCCGCAGGACGGCTCGGCTTCACGCCACGACAGTCCCGTCGGCCGCTACGTGCATGTGGAGTTGGGCGATTCGGCTGGGCGCCGTGCCGATTACCGGCTGTACTACGAGGAGGTGGGCGACGGCATCCCGCTGCTGGCCCAGCACACGGCGGGGGCGCAGAGCCTCCAGTGGCGTCATCTGTTCGAGTGCTCCGAGATCACTGACCGGTTCCGGCTGATCGCTTACGACCTGCCCTATCACGGCAAGTCGCTGCCGCCCCAGGGCCTGCCGTGGTGGACCGAGGACTACCGGCTGGAAGGGGCATTCCTGCGGCAGGTGCCCGTGGCGCTGAGCCAAGCGCTCGGGCTCGAACGTCCGGTGTTCTTGGGCTGCTCGGTCGGGGGCATGCTGGCGCTCGACTTGGCGCTGCGCCATCCCGACGAGTTCCGGGCAGTGATCTCGGTGGGCGGCGCGCTGCACGTCGGCGGAGACTGGGACGGCTTCGCCGTGGCGTCGCATCCGGCGGTCAGCAGCCACGCCAAGGCCCGACTGATGGAGAGCCTGTGCGGCCCCGACGCGCCCACGCCCTATGTGAAAGAGGTGTCGCACGTCTACTCGGCTGCATGGCCGCCTGCGTTCTGGGGCGATCTCTACTACTACATGGTCGAGCACGATCTGCGAGAAAGAGCGCACGAGATCGACACCAGCCGAGTCGGCGTTCACATCCTCAGCGGCGAGCACGACTGGTCTGGGCTCGTCGAGCACGGACAGGCAGCGCATGAGGCGATCACCGGCTCGACGTTCGCCGAAATGCCGGGCATCGGCCACTTCGCCATGCAAGAACAGCCCGAAGCATTCATCGGCCATCTGCTGGGCGTGCTCGACCGCATCGCACCCGACGCCGCACCCTGAGCAGCCCGCCCCAATTCGCGGCGTCAGGCGTCTGATTTGGCGGCGACGTGCAGTGCGTGCTGGGTCAGCAGCAGCGTGGCGATGAAGGTGCCGTGCTGCCACATGGGGTCGCGTGCGCCGAACAGGATCGCGCCGGCCGACAGCAGGGCGAAGAACAGCACGCTGAGCGTGATGGCAGCCCGAGCGGTGTCGTAGCGTGCGTCGTTGCCGCTCCAGAAGCGGATCAGGGCCATGAGGAACATCAGCCCCAGCAGCAGCTCGATGATGCCCACGATGATGGCGATCGGCCACGCCAGCGAGGTGCTCAGTCCGAGTGCTGGCAGGAAGTTGTTCTCGAGGCCGGCCTTGAAGTTCGCTCCGAAGAACGTGTCGGCGTTGAAGAACTTGTCGAATCCGTTCAGGATCCAGAACAGGAACCAGTACAGGCTGAGCACTGTTCCCATCGAGAGCTTGGAATTGGATGAAGTGAGCATGGGCTGTCCGTCTCGTGAGCGGGTTGCTGTGTCGGCAGCGAGCCGATGCCCCCGGATCCGCCGTCAGAGCCCCCCTGCGGCGATCCAATGGGCAACAGCCGCGCCAGACCAGATCGTACGACCCGCATCCACCCACAGCAGGGATGGCGATCTGGGGCCGACGAGCGGCTGCGAGCTGAACGCCACGATGTGCGGCTGCCCACGACCAGTGCCGTGAGGTGCCGCGGCGCGCCTTCACCAGATGGGCAGTTCTCGGACCCGAATTCTCGTGGGACTGAGCGAGACCACCGCGCCGGCATCGACAGCGTCCTCCAAGGCCGGGAGGTTCTCCGCAAGCAGTGCAGCGTGCGTTTCCGGCGGCCGGTGTGACACGCCGCGCAGGTGGATGACCGATGGGCGTGCTGCGCGTCGATGAAACAGAAGCGCCCCGAAGTCTGAGTCGGCCGTGGCCACCACGTAACCGTGGTCGGCGGCCCATTCCAATATGGCCTCGTCCGTTGCGGTGAGCAGGTCTACCTCGCCGACATGGAGTGTCTGGTGGCCGCTGGCGCGCAGCGCCGATGCGACTCGCGGAGACAGATTCGCGTCAAGGAGGACCCTCACGCGGAATGAACGGCGAGTTCTCTCTCACTGACACGTGCAGCGGCGAACTCCAGCGCTGCGGTGATGTCATCGGTCTCGAGATACGGATAGTCGGACAGCAAGTCTTCGTGGGTCCTTCCGGCAGCGAGCTGCCCGAGCAGCGTTGCCACGGTCACCCGCAAGTCCCTGATGCACGGCAGGCCGCCCATGCGGTGCGGATCAACGGTGATCCGATCCAAGTGCACAGTCAGAGGCTAATCCGCATGCCGGTCAGCCGTCGGGTGCGTCCTGCCAGGCGTGCGGCCCGATGACGGTGTTCATCTCGGCGCCGGTGTCGGTGATGGCCTTGTTTCCATCTGCGGCCAGATCGTCGAGACGAGCGGGCAGGTGGGCGGCGTCGGTGACCACCTCGTAGGCCCAGCGGCGCAGTTCCTCGGGAATCTCAGCGGAGCCTGCGACGGCCGGTATCCAGTGTTCGCGTGTCCAGCGCTCGGCTGCGAGCGCTTTGGGGTCGATGACGCCCTTGCACTCGATCACGACGTTCAGCCCGTTCGCCAAGCGGGCCACGAAGTCGGGCTCGTAGCGGCGCCAGGCGCCGTCGAAGTGGTACGGCAGCGCCCAGTCGAGCCCGAAGTTGCGAGCCCAGGCGGCTACTGCGGGGTGATTGTCGGGGATGCGAGCGGCGTCGAGCTCAAGCCGGGAGTGGCACGCGGCGTGCGACAGCTCGCTTCGCTTCGCCGTGTGGATGTGGCGCAGCGTGGTCTCGAACCGCACCCCCGCGGTGTCGCCCAGCGACGGCTGGCCGAGCACCGCGATCTGTCGCGGGGGGGGGGGGGTCGCTGCTGCATGCGTGCCGAAATCGCACGCAGCGATCAGCTGCTGGTAGAAGTCGCGCTTGTTGCGATGCCGCAGCAGCACCGACGCCCTGGCACAGTCGACAGCGGGATGGGCAAGCCAGTCGCTCAGCGCCCGATAGGCCGAGCCGAACAGTGCGCACCGCCCGCTGTCGCGAAGGTTGCCTCGTGGCGGCTTCAGCGCACCGTTGCCTCCGAGGGTGAGCAGGTTGGCAATCTCGGCTGCACAGCGCACACGGGCAGCCTTGTGGCGTTGCAGATCGTCGGGCGACAGCTCGATCATCTCGCCCGCCACGCCTGCCATCTCCACCCGCTCTGCAGGGGCATCGTCGGACACCCTGGCGGGCTGCACGGCCGCCGGGCGAAGCCGAAAGCCGTGCTCCGACGCGATCGTGCGGTACTCGAGCACCTGCGGCCACATGATGCGCAGGCCGGACCTGCCGCGCACCGAGTACACCTCGGTGCGGTCGGACGGCGGCGGCCCGACCCGCGTGCCGCGCATCGGCATGAACTCGAACGGGATGCCGAGCACCTCCGCATATTCGGGCGTGAGCAGGTGCGTCTTGCCGGGTTCTTCACGGAACGACTCGTACGACGTGCGCCGCAGCGCCCGCCCGGTGATCTGCTCGCACAGCAGCTGCGAGCTGAACGCGCGGAAGCCCACTATCTGGTGCACCGTGCGTGCGTCCCAGCCCTCGGTGAGCATCGACACCGAGATCACGCAGCGCACCCCGGCGCCAAGCCGCCCCGGCTTGCCGACCGTGTTCAGGGCCTCGCGGATCGCGTCGGCCGGCATGTCGTCGCCCATATGCGCCGCCTGTTGCCGGAGCAGCTTCGCGAACCGGGCGGTGATGGCGTCATCGTCGTCGGGCCGCGAATGCACCAGCAGTGTGCGCGGGTCAGCCCGCCACTGTGCGGAGCCACCCGCGGGCGGCTCGACAACATTGGAGAACTCGTCGTAGCGGCCCGCCACGATCCGGCCGTCGTCGGTCTCGCAGCCGGCGATGTGCTCGTACAGCGCAACGGCGTTGTCGATGGTGTTGGCCACCACGATCATCACCGGCGGCGTGGGCTGTCCGCGGTCTTGCGCGGAAGCGAACGTGCGACGCCACTCGCTGACCGACGCCGCCAGCGCGTCCTCGAGCGGCTGCGGCAGCACGGCGGCAGGGTCGCTGCTGCGCTTGGGGAGCTTCTTCGCGGGCGTCGCCTCGTACAGCCGTCGCCACGCCGTTCGAGCCGATGGCGTGTCGTCGCCGACAGGCACCCGTGGCACCTTCACCAGGCCCGACTCGATGGCGTCCATCAAGCCGAAGTCCGATGCCACCCATTCGAACATCGGCGTGTCGTCGCCGCGGGCGGCCCGGCCGATCCACATCGGCGTTGCCGAGAAGTCGTACACAGGTGACGCTTGGCCGCCGAGCCGGTCGCGCTCGCCGAGTGCACCCATGTCGCGCAGCGTCCGCACGGCGTTGAACCACACCGAGGCGATCTTGTTCTCGCTGCGTTCCTCGCTGGTCTGCTTGGGGCCTTCGTCGCCGGTGCGGGGCAGGTAGCAGTGGTGAGCCTCGTCGTTGATGACCACGAGATCGCCGTGGGCGCCCCGGCGCGCCAGCAGGCCGCCCACCACCCGGCGCACCATCGCCTGCGGCGACTCGGTCTGATCGATGCGCTCGCGGCCGAGCAGCGCCTTCTGCGCGCCGGTGGACTCGGTGGGGTCGCGTCGGCGAAATGCCTGGAAGTTCACAATCTCCACGCGTGCCGCGGTCAGGCCGTCCTTGAGTTCGCTGGGCACCAGCCCGAGCTCGTCGTACACGTTCCCCGGCGAGCCCGGCCTCAGCACTGCCAGCCGGTCGCGCACCGTGAGCCCCGGAGTCAGCACCAGGAATCTCGACGAGTGCTGCAGGTTGCGCTGGCGCTCAGTGCGCGCCGCGTTGAGCGTCTGCCAGGCGATCAGCATGCCCATCACCGCCGTCTTGCCGGTGCCGGTGGCCATCTTGGCGCAATAGCGCACGATGCCGTCATTCGCGGCGCGCGACGCTTCTTCGAGATCGCGCCGTTCGCGCGTGTCTCGCCGAGCGGCCTCCCGCAGCCAGATGAGCGTCTCGATGGCTTCGCGCTGCGCGAAGAACGGCCGCAGCTGCCGGTGCGAGGAGTCTTCAGCCCAGTGCACCAGCAGCTTGCGAGTGACCGGCGCGGTACCCGGGTAGCCGTCATTCCGCCAGGCGCGGACGCGCTCGCGAATGTCGTTGATGAGCCGATTCTCGTGATCGGTCGGGATGTCAAGGGCCATCGTGGCAGTGGCGTCGTCGTCAGGCACAGGCCGCAGCAGCGCCGATCGCCTTCGACCGGGCGTCGGCGACCGCCCCGCAATGGCACGCCCCGCCTGATCGAGATCCCAGTGCAGATCAGGTTCGTCGTAGGGCGAGCACAGGATCGGATCGACTGCGGGGTCGAACTCAGGAGATGCCGCGGCGTCAGAAACGGCCAAGGCCGCGTGTCCGTCCCGCTTCAACCACGAGCCTCATCATGCTTGGCCGCAGGCGTGTCGGCAAGCCCACGTGGCGGGTCGCCTCTCGCCGCACTGCTGGCTGAGCGTGGTCGCGATCCGGCGTACTCTGATCGAGGGACAGAGGGGCTCGTGCGGCCTCTGATCTGGCCCCGACAACGACGGCTGCTGGGAGCGGCAACATGGCTATCTCGAACCTGTCCGAGCTGCGAGAGACGTACCGTCCGCCGGCGGCACGGGCACACCAGAAAGTGCTCGACCGCATCGACGAGCACTCGCGGCGGTTCATCGAGTTGTCTCCGCTGTGCGTCATCAGCTCGATCGGGGCCG
This sequence comes from Acidimicrobiia bacterium, assembly GCA_022820925.1. Taxonomy (GTDB): domain Bacteria; phylum Actinomycetota; class Acidimicrobiia; order Acidimicrobiales; family Poriferisodalaceae; genus Poriferisodalis. Next base: position 11,211 of record JAJEEO010000003.1, read on the forward strand.
ACGGGCGGGCCGACACCTCGCCGCGCGGCGACCCGCCGGGTTTCGTGACCGTGCTCGACGAGCAGACCCTGCTGATCCCCGACCGGCCCGGCAACCGGCAGGTCGACACCTTGCAGAACGTCCTCTTCAACCCGAACGTGGGGCTGCTGTTCCTGGTGCCGGGCATGAACGAGACGCTGCGCGTCAGCGGCGCCGCCGAGATCGTGACCGACGCCGACCTCCTGGCGTCGCAGTCGATCAAGGACCGGCCGCCGCTGTCAGGCCTGCAGGTCGCCGTCGAAGAGGCCTTCCTGCATTGCGGACGGTCGCTGATTCGCTCCCGCCTGTGGGACCCGGATGCTCGGATCGACCGGTCCGCATATCCCACCTACGGGCAAGTGCTGGCCGACCAGATCAACGGCGCTGATGCCGTCGAGATCGATGCGTCCGAGCACGAGGCCAACCGAGACCGCCTGTACTGACAGAACACTGCTGCCGTTAGCGTCCGCCAGTACGACGTTCCACGGGGGAAGCGGGCGATGGCGACGAGACTTGACCAGTGGGCTGGTCGGAGCCCCGATGGGGCCGCGACTCGCGAGTTCCGCATTTCTCGTGTCGGGAGGCGCGACATCACCGGTGCCTTGTGGATGCCGGACACGCCTTCGGGGGCGCGGAGTCTGGTGTGCTTCGGTCACGGGGCTTCTGGCGACCGGTATCAGTTCCCTGCGTCTCGGCTCGCAGCCGATCTGACGGCACAGGGCATCGCGATGCTGAGCGTGGAGGGCCCCGATCATGGCCTGCGGCAGACCGGCGAGGGCGGACGGGCCGGGATGATCGCCGACCTGCTGCGAGAAGACGCCATGTCGGATATGTGTGACGACTGGAACGAGGCGGTTGAGCTGGTATGCGCCCGCAACGCACTCGATCCCTCCCGGATCGGCTATTTCGGGCTCTCGATGGGCTCGGCCTATGGCATCGCGTTCCTCGCCCAGCGAAGCCGTGTCGCGGTGGCGGTGCTCGGCCTGTGGGCCGATGTCGAGGCCATCCCTCACAACGAGACGGTGCTTGCCTGCGCACGCGCCCTCACCGCGCCGACGCTGTTCCTGACCCAGCTCGATGACGAGTTCCTCCCGGTCGACGGATCGATCTCGCTGTTCTCTGCGATCGGCTCGGCCGACAAGCGCCTTCACCTCAATCCCGGCGTGCATGCGGAGATTCCGCTGGACGAGGTGGACTTTGCCGCGCAGTTTCTGATCGAGCGCATGACCGGGCCGACGGACGGCTCGCCTGATCGTGAGATGGGCCAGATCGTCGACGCAGAACCGGTGCACTAGCGCCCCGCACCAGTGGGCCTGCGTGCTCTTGAGACCCCAACCGCGCTGCCATGCTTGGCCCCGTCGCTGGCTGTCGCTGCGGGGCGAGGCCTCGCCAGGGCGTCGGCGCTTATGGCGACTCGTCGGCGATAGCAGGGGTCCGGGTCTGCAAGCGAGCGAGTGACGCTCGCCGGTTCAACAAGGGCGAGAGCTAACTCAGGCGCTCGAGTCCGCCGATGGCATCGAAGCCTTGATCGAAGCTGAATATGCGAGTCACACCTGCGCTGCCCATCACCGCGGCGTGCAAAGCATCTCGGGCTGACAGGCTGCTGACGTTCTCCAGCAGTGTCCGCGCGGCACGAATCTCGGCCACGCCGAATGCGAAGACATCGTCGACCAAGGCATCGAGGCTTGCGAAGGCCGGGTCGATTGCGTCGAGCCGACCGAGAGCGACATAGCGGTGGAGAATCTCTTGGTAAACCTCGACGTCAGTGACGAACATCTCGCCGGCTTGCGTCAGGCGAGTCAGCACAGCGACCGTTCGATCCTTGTTCGGGTGTGCAGCGCCGACCAGGTACATCGGCACGTTGGAGTCGATGAATATCATTGCCGCAGATCACGAGGCCAATCGGCCGGCTTCGATGTCTCGGAGCATCCCGTCGATGTCGGCTGTCGGGAATTCGTGTTGTGAAGCTTCTGCGATTGCCTGAAGCCTCGCCACAGACGGTTCGGGCAAGCGGCTCGAGTCGCGCAGCGCTTGGCGCATCGCCTGCCGGACCCACTCAGCGATCGTCAGGCGACATGTCTGCGCCGCACTCTGGATCTCCGTGTATTCGTCCTTATGCACCAAGACTTGGAGTCGTTTCGACACATGGCTTAGCCTATCTGACTGCAAGAGATGTCAAGACTGACTCATGCTCTCGCAATAGGCAGGGATGAACACAGTCAAAGGCGCCATTCGGCACGACGGACTGCCTTCCGTCCCACCGCGGCACCGCGGCACCCCGACCTCGGCATGCAGGTCACTGTTCTCGGTCAGCAGACTGCCAGCACTTCCACACGGCTAATTCAAAATTGGACTTTGAAATAGCCCGCAGTCGCGTAGTCTGAACTCGTGCCGATCGAGCGCGATCTCGCACCCAAGCTCCGGGCGGCGGCCGAGCAGTGGCCTGCGGTGACGCTGACTGGGCCTCGCCAGAGCGGCAAGACGACACTGTGCGCGACGGTCTTCGGCGACCATCCGCAGGTGTCTCTGGAAGATCCCGACACGCGGGCGTTCGCCGAGGAGGATCCGCGCGGCTTCTTGGCCCAGTTCGGGGACGGCGCAGTCATCGACGAGGTGCAACGTGTTCCCGACTTGCCGTCGTACTTGCAGGGGGTCATCGACGCCGACCCGGTTCCCGGCCGCTGGATACTGACCGGCTCGCATAATCTCGCGCTGGTGCAGTCAGTGAGCCAGTCGCTGGCCGGGCGTACCGCTGTGCTGCACTTGCTGCCGCTGGCCCGCAGCGAGGCGATCCGCTTCGACAGCTTCCCGCACAGCCTGGACGAAGCCATCCTCGTCGGCGGCTTCCCGCCCATCTTCGACCGCGGCTTCGAGGCCTCCGATTGGCTCGCCTCCTACGTCGCCACCTATCTCGAACGCGATGTCCGAATCATCACCAACGTCGGCGACCTGAACACGTTCAACCGCTTCGTGCAGCTCTGTGCGGGCCGCAGCGGGCAATTGCTGAACTACTCCGCGCTGGCCGGCGACTGCGGCATCTCGCAGCCGACCGCCAAGGCTTGGCTGAGCGTGCTGGAGGCTCTGTTCGTCGTGTTCCGCCTGGATGCGTTCGCCGCCAATACACGCAAGCGCTTGGTACGCATGCCCAAGCTGCACTTCTACGACAGCGGGCTGGCCTGCTGGCTGCTGGGCATACGCACGCCCGAGCAGCTGCACTCCCACCCGCTGCGCGGTGCGATGTTCGAGACGTGGGTGGCCTCGGAGATCGTCAAGCATCGTGCCAATCGGGGCGTCCGCGGCGGTGTCACGCACTACCGGGACCGCAGCGGCACCGAGGTCGATCTCGTGGTGGAACACGCCGACGGAGCGCAAGCGGGCATCTCCCTCGTCGAAGCCCGTGCTACTGCCACGCCAAGCGGGCGCCTGCTCGACGGTCCACGTCACGTCCGGGCACAGCTGGCGGACGAGCACCCAAGCGCGTCCGCCGTCGCCGTCTACGGCGGCACCGAAACCCAGCATCGCAGCGACGGATCACTGGTGGCCTGGCACGAACTCCACCACAGCACCCTCGGCACGGCCCCATAGCGCGCTCATCACAACCGTCAAGCAAACGGCCACGGGAGACAGACATGGGAGTCGCACCGATGTGGATTGGGCCGAGTCCATGGCGTTCGAAACGCTGGCGTTCAACGCCCTGCATCACTACACGAGACTTGGTGACGCGGCGAACTACCTCGACAGAGTCGCTGGCAAGCTTCGAGAGCACCTCGGGTTCGAGATCATCCGCTGATCCGCGAGCCGCCCCCCGGTCTCCCGGCAGCCGAGTCAAGATCTCCAAGATCATCCGCTGATCCGCGAGCCGCCCGGCGGGCGATGGCGCGGGCGCGACGGTCGGCGCATTCGCGGGCGACCGCGGTTTCGAGAGCGCCACTGTCCAGGATGTGGCTTCCTGCGGATCGCCTCCGCGGCGAGGTGGGACTGGCAGGATGACCGGATGACACAATTGCCCACGCAATCGCACCTGAATCTCCGCGTGCCCGGTGACATCGGCGAGAGCGAGGCGGAGGCAGCACTGAGGCGCATTGAGTCAGACGACCCCGATGTCGGCGCTCAGGCACGCGACGTCTACGAGGTGCTCACCTGGGGTGAGGGGCCCGGCGTGCTGAGGCAGGCTCGCGTGCAGACGTGGTTGTGGTACGAGCTGCCCTGCAAGTGCCTCAGCGACGAAGCCGGCTACATGGGTCGCTTGGCGCGTGTCGCCGCCGTGCTGCTCGACGAGCTCGGCCTGCACAGGTACGCCGCGATCTGTCGAAGCGAGACCACGGCGACCGTGCATCGGGCATTCGGCGAGCGCGACAGCGAAGGGTTCGCGGCGCTGTGCACGGCAATGCGCGACTCGGGCATCTCGCCGCCTGATCTCGACGATTTCGAATGGAACAGGTTCATGGGCTTCGACGAGGCAGACGCGTATGCCGCCGCGCAAGACGCGCTCGAAGCAGCGGTCGCCGCCGGCGAGTTGACGGTCGGAGCGCGGGGCTGGCGGGCGGAGCAGAAGCGGATAGTGGCGACGGCACTCGACGCTGACCACGATGCACAGCCGGGCCAGTCATGGCGCACGGCGCTGGCCACTGAACGGCTCGCCCGCTGGGTCAGCCAGGGCGACACCCTGAGCGAGTCTGTGGGTGCTGCGCGGGCACAGGTCGCGAACCGGCTGCTGCATCCGATCGAACCGCCGTCCGAAGTCGTCGAGGCTCTGCATCTGCCGATGTGGCTGCTGACGCGATTCGGCGATGAACAGCCGCTAACCCAGGCGGGAAATCTTCGAGTGGCGTTCATCCGGACGGTGCATCAAGACTGCCCGTGGCGGGTGCTCACGCCGCCGCCTCCATATGAGCAGCGCCATGTCGAGGCTGACGACGTGATCCTGTCGGCGCTGCGCCACTGGTTGCAGCGGGCCAATGCGCTGCGCAAGCGCCACAACAAGTTGCAATGCACCCAGGCAGGCACGAAGATGGCACACGACCCGTCGCTGGCGTGGCAGCGGCTGACGCAGCATCTGTTCCCGACCGGCTGGGACGGTTTCGTCGTCGAGAATGCAGCGCTGGCGCTCCTATGCAGCGGCGGTGAGATTGCCGACAGGGATCTCGACGCCCAAGTCAGCAAGATGGCGACCGAATGCGGCTGGCGCTCGTGGAACGACGGCGAGCAGCGCACACCATCGGCGCACGAAGCGTCGTGGGCGTTCTCCGAAACGCTGCACCTGTGGACAGCTTGTGGATTGCTCAGTTCGGCAGGCACACGGCCAGATGAGCGACTGTCGCTGACTGAGGCGGGCACAGCAGCCGTGCTCACCCGCCTTCGCCACACCGCTGCGGGAGCGGGCCACCGGCCATGGTGAACGGTGCCGCTCGTCGGCGTCTGGCGTTGGGCGTTACGCTGTCGGGTCGCCGCTGCTGGGATCACCGGCGAAGGCAGCCCGCGCTCCGCACACGATGCTAACGAATATTCGCCCGACGCGCATCGAGGTCGCCGTCGGGCAGCAGGGCAAGCGTCGGTGCCAAGCGGGAGACTTGCCGCGGCATCGCAAAGAGCACGCATGGCGAGAGTGCGGCAAGTGTCGCGGAGCAGCAGGGTTTGCCCACAGGCAATCCACAGGCGACAGTGATCGGGTTCCGCTGCCTCGCCTCAGCGGAGGTGCTGCGATCCTCTACTCAGGGGAAAGGGTCGCTACTCACGTTAGACATCATCTCGGGAATTGTGCTAGGTTGCGACGTGGTTCGGGCACGTTCGAAGGCGGATGCTGCGAGGCGTTACGGTTCGCATGAATCCATCAGCCATGCCGACAGGGGGAGCAATGGCCACAGATCTTGAGATGTTCGTCGATGCCGACGGACGCGAGGAACAGATTGCCGAAGTCGAGCGCCGGATAGAGACCGACGGCATCGCCTACCTCTACTGCCAGTTCGTGTCGGTCACCGGCCGGATCATGGGCAAGGGCATCCCCGCCAAGCACTTCGGGATGATCGCCCGCAAGGGTTTCCAGCTCGTCTACGGCTCCACCGCCAACCTCTTCATCGATCGTCACGGCAACTACATCGGCTACGGCCCCGAGGCCCGCGAGCTCGTGGGCATCGGCGAGCCCGAGACGTTCATGCCGCTGCCGTGGGATCCCAAGACGGCACGGGTCTGGTGCACCCTGTTCCGGGGCCGTGAGGAAGAGGTCGATGGCGGCGCCTTCCTCACGTCGGACTGCCGCGGGAATCTGCGGCGGCTGCACGCCGACTTCGAGGCCAAGCACGGGCTGCACCTGCGGGCCGGCTGCGAGCCGGAGATGATGTGGCTCAAGGCCGATGCAGACGGCAAGCCCACCGTGGAGGGCATGACCAAGCCGAACTGCTACCACATCGACCAGTTCGCCGAGCTGCAGCCCATCATCCACAAGGTGATCGAGTACTGCGAGGCCATGGGGCTCGACATGATCCAGGGCGACCACGAGGACGCTCCCGGCCAGCTCGAGCTGAACTTCAACTTCGACCGGGCCGAGCTCACCGCCGACCGCCTCACTACCTACCGGCAGGTGTGCAAGCAGGTCGGGCGTGAGATGGGCGCCTTCCCGTGCTTCATGCCCAAGCCGTTCATGGGCGTGTCGGCCAACGGCTGCCACCACAACATCTCGCTGTGGGACGCCGAGGGCAACAACAAGTTCATGCCCGAAGGCGACAACCCGCAGCTCCCCGGGCCTGTCGGCATGAAGGCCATCGGCGGCATCCTCACCCATGTCCGGGCGCTGACGTGCCTGTCATCGCCGACGGTCAACTCCTACCGCCGGCTGTGGGACACCGGCTTCTGGGCGCCGGTCTTCGCGGACTGGGGATACCAGAACCGCACCACCGCCCTGCGGGTGAGCGCGCCGGGCCGGTTCGAGTACCGCTCGGCGGACAGTTCGGTCAACCCCCACCTGTCGTTTGCCGGGCTGCTCATGGCGATGGACGACGGCCTCGACCGCAATCTCGACCCGGGCGAGCCCGAGGAACGCAATATCTACGAGGCCATGGAGGCCGGCAAGGACGTGCAGAAGATCCCCCTCACGCTGGGCGAGGCTCTCGAGGCGCTGCGCAACGACGAGTGCGTCATGCGGTCGCTGCCCGGCGAGATGTCCAAGGTGTTCTTCCACTACAAGACCGACGAGTGGGAGCGCTTCCTGCACACCGTGTCCGACTGGGACGTGGAGGAGTACCTCGACGTCCTGCCGTGAGAGGGGCCGACAGCCGTCCGGCCGGTTCGCCGAGGCGGGCCGGCGCACAACCCGAAAGACCGACAGCACCCACGAAGGGGAGAGCACCATGTGCGGCATAGCCGGAGTGATCCACCGCGACGGAACCGCCGACATCGGAGCAGAGCTCACGGCGATGCTCCAATCGATGAAGCACCGGGGGCCGGACTCCACCGGCTACGCCGTGTACGGACCGGCCGACGATCTGGTCGTGATCCGGTTCGTGCTGGCCGAGCCCAACAAGAGCGCGGGCATCGGCATGGCCGAGCGGCTTGAGCGCAACCGGGCCGAGGTGGAGAGCCGCTTGGCCAAGATCGGCGCCGAGGTGGCCACGGTCACCAGCGAGACCGGGTACGCCTTCCGGGCCACCATCCGCTACGGCGGCGATCTCAAGGCCTTGGCCGACTACCTCGAAGACGTTCCCGGCTGCGAGGTGCTGTCGCTGGGCAGCTCGCTGGAGATCATCAAGGACCTGGGCGACGCCTCCACGGTGAGCGATCAGTACAACCTGGGCTCGTTCCGGGGCACGCACGGCATCGGCCACGTGCGCATGGCCACCGAGTCGGAGGTGGATCTCGCCAGCGCCCACCCCTACTGGGCCTACCCCTTTGCCGATGTGGCGGTGGTGCACAACGGCCAGCTCACCAACTACCACCAGTGGCGCCGCCGCCTCGAGCAGCACGGCCACCGCTTCCAGAGCGAGTGCGACTCGGAGATCATCGCCGTGTACCTCGCCGAGTACATGAGCCGGGGCCTGACGCTCGAAACGTCGATGAAGCACAGCCTCGATGATCTCGACGGCGTGTTCACCTACGTCTGCGTCACCGGCAACCAGCTGGGCGTCGCCAAGGACGAGATGGCGGCCAAGCCGCTGGTGCTGTTCGAGTCGGAGCCGCTCGTGGCGGTTGCCACCGAGGAAGTGGCCATCCGGTCACTCGTGAAGCGAGAGGTCGAGACCCGTGATCCCTACGAGCGGGAGGTGCTGGTGTGGCAGGTGTAGGTTCCCGCAGCGGCGTCTCCTACGACGCCCGGGGGCTGGTCGAGCCCACTGCCGACATGCCCGACAACGTCGAAGTCGAGGGCGGCCGGGCCCGCTTCGATGCGGCCGATTTGACGATCCGCCAGATCAACATGGCGCTGCGCAAGCTCATCTACGACGACGGCATCACCGACGTCACGATCCTGAACCCGGCCTCGAAGCACTCGCTGGCGGTCGGCATCCTGAAGCGCTGCCGCATCCACTTCGAAGGCAGCCCGGGCTGGTTCGCCTGCGGGCTCATCGACGGCCCCGAGGTGACGATCAACGGCCGTGTGGGCTGGTCGGTGGCCGAGAACATGATGTCGGGCGTGGTCATGATCGAGCGAAGCGCCGGATCGCTGACCGGTGCCGCCATCCGCGGCGGCGACCTGATCGTCAAAGGCGATGTGGGCGCCCGTACCGGCATCGATCAGAAGGGCGGCACGATCATCGTGCTCGGCGACGTCGGCATCAACACCGGCTTCATGATGCAGCGGGGCCGCCAGATCATCTGCGGCAACGCCGGCATGAACCTGGGCGACTCGATGTACGACGGCGAGATCTACGTGGCCGGCACGGTGGCCTCGCTGGGGGTCGATTGCGTTCCCGGCGACTGGACCGATGCCGACACCGAGCTGATCGAGCGCAAGTTCCGCATCCACGGGCTGGGCGACCCGCCCGAATTCCAGAAATTCGTCTGCGGCAAGGTGCTGCACAACTACGACCAGCTTGAGCCGTCCGAGCGCAAGCTGGTGATCCACTAGGGGCAGGGGAGGAGCCGTCATGGCTGACGAGAATGAGGTGAACAAGAGCACCGACGTGCTCGGCAAGAGCCGGATCTTCACCCCCGAGGTCATCAACGACATCCACGTGAAGTCCGAGCTGGGCCGCTACCGGATGCGGGGGTTCTCGATCTTCAAGAAGATCCCCCACTGGGACGAACTGGTGTTCCTGCCGGGCACTCTCACCCGGTTCGTGATCGAGGGTTACCGGGAGAAGTGCGAGACCAAGACGGTCATCGGCTCACGCTTCGCCTCCAAGCCGCTCGAGCTCGACATCCCGGTGTACATCACCGGCATGAGCTTCGGCGCGCTGTCGCTGGAAGCCAAGATGGCGCTGGCCAAGGGCGCCTCGATGGCCGGCACCGCCACCTGCTCGGGCGAGGGCGGCATGATCCCGCCCGAGCGTGACCTGTCGACCAAGTGGTACTACCAGATCATCCAGAGCCGCTACGGCTTCAACCCGCACCACCTGATGCTGGCCGACGCCGTGGAGTTCTTCATCGGCCAGGGCTGCAAGGTGGGCCTCGGCGGCCACCTGATGGGGCAGAAGGTCACCGAGCAGGTGGCCGAGATGCGCTCGCTGCCCGCAGGCATCGACCAGCGCTCGCCCGCTCGCCACCCTGACTGGCTCGGACCCGACGACCTGTCGCTGAAGATCCAAGAGGTGCGTGAGGCCACCGACTACCAGATCCCGATCCAGCTCAAGCTGGGGTCGGCCCGGGTGTACGACGACGTGCGGATGGCCGCCAAGTGCGGCCCCGACGTCATCTACCTCGACGGCGCCGAGGGCGGCACCGGCGCCGGGCCGCACCTGGCCACCGAGGAGACCGGCATCCCGCTGATGGCGGCCATCCCTGAGGCCCGCCGGGCGCTGGAGGATGTCGGCCTCGCTGACGACATCGACCTGGTGGTGGCGGGCGGCATCCGCAACGGCGGCGACGTGGCCAAGTGCCTGGCGCTGGGCGCGAACGCGGTTGCGCTCGGCACGGCAGCCCTGATGGCGCTCAACTGCAACAAGGAGATCCCCGGCGTCACCGACTACGAGGGCACCATCGGCGTGCCGGCGGGCGAGTGCTACCACTGCCACACCGGCCGTTGCCCGGTAGGTGTGGCCACCCAGGATGTCGAGCTGCGCAAGCGCCTCGATGTCGACGAGGCGGCCCTGCGGGTCTACAACTTCCTGATCACCCTGACCATGGAAGTTCAGATGCTGGCCCGGGCCTGCGGCAAGACCGACATCCATTCACTGGAACCCGAGGACCTGGCGGCGCTGACGCACGAGGCGGCAGCCATGGCCAAGGTGCCGATCGCCGGCACCAACTACATCCCGGGCGTCACCGAGGAGCGGACTCTGGCGGAGATCCGCGACCTCTTCGACAAGCACGTGATCGACGGAGGGCTGTAGGCATGGCTGGACAAGCAAGCACCGGCGAGAGCACGCGCGAGACGCGCACCGTTGCCATCGACGCGGAGGTGCTGGCGGGCAAGCGGTTCCCGTACCAGGAGGACATGTCGCTGGTGGAAGGCATCGACCTGCTGGCGCTCACGCCGGGGCCCGACATCAACTGGCTCGAGGACATCACGCTGCTGGAGGAAGACGGCGTACCCGCCGTGTTCGACCGCTACTCCAACTCGTTCCTGAAGATCTACTTCGAGATCCCCGAGGGCCGCGAGAACGAGATCGCCCGCAAGGTGCTGATGAAGCACCTCACCGAGGGCAACAGCTACGGCATCACGCTCAAGGACATCCACTGCAAGTTCCCGCAGGTGGAGCTGGGACCGTGGGTGGAGAACTCCCGCATCGTCGGCACCGAATGGCGCCCGCCGGTGCTGGAGGGCTGGGAGGCCCCAGCCGGCCACTGAGCCGGCACTCGCCGACCGCCCAGCGTCGCCCCACACGGCACACGCCCCCGCACAACGACACAGCGACACAGCGACACCCCACGATCAAGAAGGCAACGGCATGGCACTACCGAGCAGCGCTCGTTACGTCATCATCGGCTCGGGCATCCACGGCCTGTCCACGGCATGGAACCTCGCCCGCGACCTGCGGTCGTCAGGCCGGGGCTCGGGCGCGGACATCGTCGTGATCGACAAGTCGGGTGTGGGTGCGGGCGCCTCGGGCATCGCCTGCGGCGTCATCCGCAACAACTACTTCCAGCCGGCCATGCGCGAGCTGATGGCCCACTCGGTGGACGTGTGGGACAGCGACCCAGAGGCGTTCTCGTATCACCCAGTCGGCTACATGCAGATCAGCCACGAGGCGATGCGCGCCGACGTGGCGTCGATCCATGCCCAGCAGCAGGCCATCGGCTACTCGTCCACGTTCGTCGAAGGCGCCGCTGCCTCTGACAGCTACATGAAGGGCATCTTCGATGACTGGCAGGCCCAGGGCATCACCAGCGTGCTGCATGAGCACCGCGGCGGGTATGCCAACAACATGGCCTCGCTGAAAGGTCTGCTGGGCAAGGCTGAAGCCGAAGAGGTCAACGTGGTCGGCGGCGTGACCGTCACCGGGTTCGACCGGGACGCATCGGGGGCAGTCACCACGGTGCTCACCGATCAGGGCCCGGTGCGCTGTGAGCACGTGGTGGTGGCCGTGGGGCCGTGGGTGCAGAAGATCTGGGCCATGCTCGGCCTGCCCACCACTACCGACATCGCGGGCGGCGACGGTGAGCTGCACAACGTGCCCACGTGGACCTACATGTGCCTGCAGGAGGGCACGCTGACGGTCGATCCCGGCTACCTCACCGACAACGAGGGCAACATGCCGCCGGTGGTGCACGTCGACACCGACGCTCCGCTGTACGACGCCGACGGGCTGGTCACCGAGGGTCCGTGGGGCATCTACTACAAGCCCGACTTCAACTTCGGCGGCGTGCAGGGCGGCTACATGCCCTATGTGGTCGACAAGCCGTCAGATGAGGTGGCTGTGGATCCCTACGGGCCCGACTCGCCCGACTTCGTGGTGGGCGGCGACTTCTACCGCACCTGGACAGCGGCGCTGGCGCACTGCCACAAGCGCTTCGAGGGCAAGAACCACCTCATCAGCGACGAGCCCTCAGGCGGCATCGGCAGCTTCTCGCCCGACAACTTCCCGGTGTTCGACACCTTCTGCGACAACGCCTTCTTCATCGCCGATTCGAATCACGGCTACAAGATGATCGGCGTGGGCGCACTGGTCGCCAAGGAGCTGCTGGGCGAGCCCCAGGCGCTGCTCGAGCCCTTCCGCTACTCCCGCTACGCCGAAGGCCGGCTCCACCCGGTGAGCAACTCCCCCTACCCCTGGAGCTGACTGTTCTCTGCGAGCGCCGAAGCTTCGCCGGCGCTCGCCCCAGAAGGCGGCTAGGCGCGGGCGCTGGGGCCGTAGGACAGGTGCATCAGGTCGCCCTCGGCGAAGCGTGAGGGCCGCAGCGCGCTGATGTCGATCGGGGGTGCGTCAGCCAGTCCGCAGGGTGTGTCACGATGCGGAGGGAGTCGTCTCAGCGGCGACGAGCATGTCGCTGTCACAGGGTCCTGTGACAATCGGATGCCCCACGTCGATGGCGTCGCCAGAGAAGTCTGAGGTAGAGAGATTCATGACCACGATGACTGCTGCGTCTGTCGATCTGGCCAGAGAATTCGATGACCTTCACCAACTGCTCTACATGCGCGGCGGCATCCGTCCTTCGAACGCGGCGGTCGATGAGCTCACAAAGCTGCTCCTGCTGAAGATCGCAGCTGAGCGTGAGCCTGATGCCGTCATTGTCGGCTTGGGAGAGCTCGGATCGGTTGTGAACGACATCCGGCTCGGCAACCGCGAAAGCGTCCAGTTGGGCAAGGCAGCGTTCAGGGCGGCCAATTGCCTGCCGTCCCTTGGCGCACGCTTGCCAGACGGCGGGGTTCAGACTGTTTGGCCCCCCGATGAGCCCCTCCGAGTCTCAAGGTCAGATGTGCTCTCCGAGGCCTTGCGCATTCTTGAGGGCATCGAGTTTGGTGCTGCCGGGGCATACGACCCCTTGGGCACGGCCTTCGACGTTTTTCTGCGTGGGAAGTACGAGCACGCGGGAGGCCTCGGTACCTACCTCACTCCGGAAGGCGTCGTGGACCTCATGGTGAACGTTGGCTTCGAGCTCCTCGAGGCTTCTGAACTCGAGATTGCAGGTTCGAGCCTCATGGGAGACCCTTGCTGCGGCAGCGGTCGTTTTCTCGTTGGCCTTCTTGCCGAGGCGCGGAGGCGCCGGGTCGACGAGCGTTGGCTCGACAACGGCCACCTGCTGTTCGGGGCCGACCAGTCGGCGTCGTCGGTAGCCATGGCACGTGTCAATCTCTTGGCCGCTGGTGTTCGTGCACCAGAGGTGTTCGTCGTCGAAGATTCCATCACCGACCGGCAGGTATCGCAGCGGTGCGGCCGATTCTCGTTGATCCTGACGAATCCGCCGTTTGGCGACAAGAAATACGACTCGGCGGAGGGAATCCAGCAGGCTGCCGACGTGTTCCCGGCGTTGGCGGGCTCTTGCCGGGTTGACCCCGCACTCGCATTTGTGGCCCGTTGCATAGAGCTGCTCGCGCCGGGTGGCATCGCAGGCATCGTCCTGCCCGACGGTGTCGCAGATGGCCGGGCGATGCGGAAGCTCCTCCTCGAAGAGGCACGACTCGATCTGCCGGTCGGCATCGAGGGGGTCATCAGTCTTCCGCCAGCTACGTTCGCTCCTGCCGGAACCACCGCCAAGACCAGCGTCATCTTTCTCCGGAAGTCGGCGCCGGCGCCGCAGAAGTGCGTGTTTCTCGCGCGCGCTGACCACGTCGGTTTCGTCATGAGCAAGGGCTCACCGGCATGTGATCCGAAGGGTGATGATCTCCCGAGGCTCGCTGACGACATTCGGAGCCTGATCTCAGAACCGCGTTCGTGGCGACCATCAGAGCGGTTGGCTCGAAGGCGGTTCGCCGAGTTGACCAGCCTCGACGCTTCGACCCTCGATGAGGCGGCGGAAGCGGCCAGGGTGTCGCTCAAGAATGCCGGGGGTATTGAAGCTCGGGCGATCCTTCGCTTTGGCGGCAAACGTCGTGCGCACGTCGCTGGCGATCAGCCATTCGTCTCGATCCTTCATGTCAACGAACTCGGTGCAGTCGACTGGCATCTTGCCGGCGAGCATCGGCCAGTGACTCCCGGACAACTCGCAGAACCCGGCGACGTACTCGTTTCGTTGCTCAACCCGCGCAAATTCCGCGCCGCAGTTGTTCCCGAGAGCGCTGGGCGAATTCAATGCTCAGCAGAATTCGGGGTGTATCGCTCAGACATTGACCCGTACGCAACGTTGGTGCTGCTCCAGCATCCGCTTGTTCGTCGGCAGATCGCTCCGCTGGGTCGGGGCACATCGAGTTCGCGCCGCAGAATCGACGCAACCGATGTGCTCTCGCTCATGCTGCCGCCTTTCGACGATTCGTGGGTTGGACAGGCAGGCGAGGCTGCGCGAGATCACCTTGAGGGCATTGCCAGAGCCACCGACGGCTTGCGAAACCTCTATGCGGACCTATGCCGCCATCGCCCTCCCGAAGAATGAGAAGGAGAGATCCAGCAGGTCACTGGCCGCGGTTGCGGCACCATCGACAGTGACTACGTCGCTGAGCATCTGCCCGGCGTTGGATCCCAGTGCTCTACTTCGAGGTAATCCACGCCTCTGATGTCCAACTGTCTCGCTCGGAACGCGAGCGGCAGAGCGATGTTGCCGCTCTGATTCGTGGCGACATCGGAGTCTGTCCAGCAGGGCGGATGCAGCTGGAAATTGCCAGATGTCCGCTTTTCCGCCCATGTTCGCACCACGCGGCAGAAGACCTCGTCTTGTGGAGGCTCAACAATCCACACGCGGACCCGTACCGGAAAGTCCTCGCCCTTGTCGGGCGTGTCGAACAGACTGAAGTAGATCGCTGGGTTGCTGAGGTACGTCTCGACGGCCAATGCAGTGTTCAGCTTGTTGTTCCAGCGCGGCTTGTCGACCCCGCCGAGCGTGCTGGCGATCTTGATCTCGGACCCGTCGGCGAGATCTGCTCCTTTGCCCCTGCTTCCCCTGCCCCGTCACGGAATGCCCGAAACGAGGCTCACGAGGTGTTGACCGAGGTAGCCCGAGTCGATCTGTGCCGACTGGCCGGTGATGTGTTGCCAGCGCACCAGCTGACGGTATTGGCCAATCACGGCGTCCTCGACGAACGACTTGGCGAGGCCGCCGCGAGTCTGTTCGTCCAAGTCCGCCACGGACGGTTCAAGATCCACGGCGCGAAGCTAGCCCACGGCAGAAAATTGATCTCTGAGGTCGTTCGGGACTGATTCGGCGTAGAAGCCAGCTAGGCGCGGGCGC
The DNA here is from genome assembly GCA_022820925.1 of Acidimicrobiia bacterium. GTDB lineage: Bacteria > Actinomycetota > Acidimicrobiia > Acidimicrobiales > Poriferisodalaceae > Poriferisodalis. The sequence goes on from JAJEEO010000003.1 coordinate 26,637, forward strand.
TCGGGCCGTAGGACAGGTGCATCAGGTCGCGGTCGGCGAAGCGTGAGGGTCGCAGCGCGCTGATGTCGATCGGGGGTGCGTCGCCCACTTGGTCGACGCCGAGCACTCGCGCGGCGACGATCTCGCCGAGCGCCGGCGACAGCTTGAGCCCGTGGCCCGAGAGGCCGACCGCCAGATACAGGCCGTCCACCGGCGCGATGTCCGACGCCCAGCCCAGGATGGGGTGGTAGTCGGGCGCGACGTCGTAGGCCCCGGCCGTAGTGCTGACGGTGGACGCGACCGTCAGGCTCGGGAGCCGCTCGGCGATGGCGGCCCGCAGCCGCACGTCGTGCGCTGCATGGTCGGCCCCGGACGCATCGGCGAGCGGGTCGTCGACCACCGGCATCTCCGGCGGGTAGGCGACCGCCACGATGTGACGGCCCATGTCCGGTCGGATCACCAGGTTGGAGTTTCCGTCGGTGATGCAGGTTCCCAGCGCCCGTGCTCCGGCGTGCTGTTCCAGCACCGCCATCTCCAGCCGCCGCCGCTCGATGGGCACCTCCACACCCAGCGGATCCAGCAGGTCGCGTGCCCATGCCCCGGTAGCGGCGATCACCAGCGGCGCCGCGATCTCGCCGGCCGACGTCGCCACGCCGGTGACCGCGGCGGTGCTGGAGACTCCGGTCTGCTCGCCGGCGGCCGTTGGCACGCCGGTCGCGGCGGTATTGGAGGTCATGATGCGCTCGACGGCGACCGGAGCGAGCACGTCGGCGCCGGCGGCGCTCGCCGCGGTGAGCCAGCTCAGCACCATCTTCGTGACGTCGATGTAGCCGCCCTCGGGCTCGTAGGCGCCGCCCGCGAGGCCGTCGGCGTTCACCAGCGGCTCGATCTGGGTGATCTGGCTGCCGACGACGAAGCTGGTGTCCACGCCGAGGCTGCGGCCGAGCTCGATGTTGTAGCGCAGGCCGTCGAGCTGATCCTCGGCCACTAGCAGCATGTAGCCGAAGCGGGCGTAGCCGGGGTCGCCGACGCCCACCACCGAATCCCAGTTCTGGATGCAGTGGAAGCCGCGCTGTGCGATCCGCACCATCAGCTCGTTGGAGTAATGCTGGCGGATCTGACCGAAGGTACGGCCCGAGATGCCGCCCACCGGCGCCCGGGCATCCACGATGGCCACCCGTAGGTCCGAGTGCCGGGCGAGCTGGTAGCCGATGCTGGCGCCGGTCACCCCGGCGCCGATGACGATCACATCGGCTTGGCTGGGCACGCCGACACCGCTCAGCGGGCCGGCTGCACCGCCGACGTCAGCTTCGGTGGGCAACGCGGCCATGACGTGAGTTCCGGCTTGGGCTCGGGCCGATCAGCCGTCGGCCAGGTACGACTCCAGCGAGTCGTCGAGCGCCTCTTCCCACGACGTGTGATGCACAGGCGCCTGCGTGCCGGTCACCGGCGAGGTGTGGCCATGGTCGCGGTAGCCGATGATCGACGCCTTCTTGTGCTTCTTCCAGTCCTTGAACATCTTGTTGATGAGATGCGTGTTCGGGTCTGGGTAGTCGGTCTGGTCGAGCAGGTCCTGGGTGTAATCGCCCTGGAAGTCGATGGCCTCGTAGTCGTCGGCCACGGCATCCTCGGCGGCTTGGAAGTCGTCGATCCAGCGGGCCTGCTCATCGGCGCTCGGCAGCTCGATGCGACCCAGCATCACGTCACGGGCGTACCAGGCCTGGGCGTCGAACATGTTGAACGTGTACCACTGGTCCTGCATGCCCAGGTAGAGGACGCGGTTCTCCGGCTGGAACACCACGCCCCGGTAGAGCATCGACGAAGCGAGCCGGTTGGCGGTCACCAGGCGCAGTTCGTCGTCCATGAACGGGAAGTGGTGGAGGTAGCCGGTGCACGAGACGATGGCGTCCACTTCGGCGCTGGTGCCGTCGGTGAAGTGCACGGTGCGGCCGTCCACGTGGGTGAGGATCGGCTTCTCGCTGATGCCCTCGGGCCAGTCGAAGCCCATCGGCCCGCTGCGTGACGAGCAGATGACCTCCGATGCCCCGTACTTCCACAGCTGCGATGCGATGTCCTCGGCCGAGTAGCTCGACCCGATGACCATCACCACATCGCCCTCGAACTGCACGGCGTCACGGAAGTCATGGGCGTGTATGAGCGTGCCGCCGAACGTCTCGTAGCCGGGGTAGTGCGGCATGTTGGGTGTGGAGAAGTGCCCCGTCGACACCACCACCCAGTCGAAGTCCTCGCTGGAGGTGGCGTCGGTGGTGTGATCGTGGGTGGTCACGGTGAAGCCGTCGCCGGAAGCCGACCGGCTCACGCTCCGCACGGCGTGGTTGAACCGGATCTTGTCGCGGATGCCGCTGCGGCCCGCCCGGCCCACGATGTAGTCGTAGAGCACCTCGCGGGGCGGGAACGACGCCACCGGCTTGCCGAAGTGCTCTTCGAAGCCGTAGTCGGCGAACTCCAGGCACTCCTTGGGGCCGTTGGACCACAGGTAGCGGTACATGGAGCCGTGGCAGGGCTCGCCGTGCTCATCGAGGCCCGTGCGCCATGTGTAATTCCACAGACCGCCCCAGTCGTCCTGCTTCTCGAAGCAGACGAGTTCGACGTCTGCGGCCTCTGCCGAGCCGTCGCTGGCGAACGCATGCAGCTGCGACAGTCCGCACGGTCCTGCACCGATGATGGCTACCCGTGTCATCTCTCGATCCCCCCTGTGAGTAGATGTTTATGCAATGAGAGTAGAACGTCGCCCAGTCTTGCACCTGCGTGCACAGCCGCAGGACACTTCCTGCGCCCGCTGCGGTGGTGCTGCTAACCCCAACTGCGACGCTTGGGAAGTAGAAGTATGCGTATCCAGTCGTGATGATGTTCAGCAGATGCGGCTAGCGAGGCGCGGACCGGTTGACGATGATCTCGTGGCATGCAGCGAGCACTTACGCGCTGGTTGTCACTTGTCGGTGTGCATCGAGTTGAGCGAGCGCCGCCATCTGGACTTCATTGAGTTCGGCATCGACCGTATCGAGGTTGCGGGGCCCGCTGTTGACACTGGTGACGAGGATGCCCAGAACGTCGTTGAGCTTCTGCTCCATCCAGTAGAGCCGCGAGCAGACACCGCAGTAGTCATGCGGGTGACCCAAGTGATCGATACCTGCGACGTTGACGCATCCACGGGTCTTGCAGGTGATCGACGCTGAGTTGGACATTCTGCATCTCCCCGGTTCTCCCAATTTTGCGCATGAAGGCAGCGAAGAAACGCGGATACTGACAAGGTCGGATGAAGCGTCGGTGTTTCCGAGTCGTCTGTGACTGAAGCGCCATTGATCAACGCGTCAGCCACAAGCTTGCGAATGCGGGAAGCCACGCGTAGCTGCATATGAGACCCGCCATTGCCAAGCGACGACCATTGCCGACGAGCTTCTTGGCGCGGTGCCTCCCCATATGGCCCATGACGATGCCGAGCGGGGCAGTCACGCCGAGCTGAAGAAGGCGGCGATGCCGAGGAGGAGAGCGGCTCTTGCGGCCCGGTTGATCTCGCCCTTCGTGGACCTAGGCGCCATGGAAGGCATTGGGGGATGCCGCGGCTTCCGACTCGATGTCGACGGCTTTCCGAGACCTGCTGGTCTCCAAGTCCGAGGGGTGCTCTGGCTATTGGTTTGTACACCGTCTCCCAATCGTCTGAGGAGGTTCCCCTTGGCGTCCCAGCTCGCATCGAATGCCGTTTCCATCTCGCGCACGATGCGCTGAGCCTCGTCACCGACGACCCGCGCTACGAGTTCCGTGTTGTGATGCAGCCCCTGTTTCGTCAGGTTGGCTGAACCGACTACGACCCCGGCCGCGTGGCCACGGGCACCGTCAGGCATCACCGCCCAGGCCTTTGCATGCACTGTGCGATAGCCGCCTTTGCGCCGGTACCAGTTCGTGATCCGGACGTCTGGTCGATTGATGAATCGCATGGCACCAATACGGTCTTCGACTGAGACCCTGTCCTTGGCGAATCCGACTCGTGTGTCCCCAATCAGGAGTCGCACTGGCCGCCCGATCGTCCGTTCGTCAAGCCAGTGCAACCCTGCAGCCGAGGCGTATCCGACGACTGCCCACACCTCTCCTCTCGGGCAATCGGTTAGCAATCGCTCAATGCGATCGACCGCTTGGGTCATGCATGCAGAGTATGCGAATGACAACAGAAGGAAGATCAGCGGGTAGCGGCCGACTCCGTACGGCCGTGTTCGGAGTCATGTGAGGTCTCGAAGGCAACGACTCTGCAACCTTGGTCTTCTGGTTGCTCACTGACTTGGTACCGCGGATCGAGAAATTGCTTCGAGAGGTTCGGAGGGCGGGGATTACGCTTCGGGTATGGCACGCATCGAGGTGCTGCTCTCCGATGAGTTCGACGAGTTGCTTCGCAAGCGCGCCGATGCCGAACAGAGCACGATCAGCGACTGCGTGCGTAAGCTCATCGAACGGGTCCTCACAGGGCTCGACGGCGATTCCGCTGGCGACGACGAGGACGAGTTGCGGGCCGGATTCGCCGACTTCGCCCGCGACTACCCGTCGATACGACGAGAGCTGTTCGAGGACGATCCCGATCTGCGAATGGACGATCCATTCGAGCCTGACGCTGAGCACGACAGCCCCGTCGTCTCGTCGATGTCGACGACGAAGCGTGCGTTCACAGGCCATCTGGCGGACCGGCACGTGTATGCGATGGCCGTTCGGATTCCTCGCGACGCCAAGCTGGACAACGATCCCATAACGATGGCCCGTGACCTCGAACCGCCCGATTGGCCTACGGCGACAAGCGAGGCGCTCAGCAAGTTCATCGTGCACATGTTCCTCGCGGGCGACGAGCCCCTTGACGGCCCTGTCATCGTCTATCCACGACCTGAACCGGCATCCCAGCATCGCAGTGCCCAAGCGTGATCATCGTCGACGATGATCTTGCGCTGAGGGCGCTTCAAGGAGACGACACGTACTGGCCCGCCGAATCCCCTGCGATTCCATGGGTGCTGTACTCAAGACTGCTCCTCGCACTGCAAAGCCCGTCAGACACCGGAAGACTGAGTCGCCGGGCGAGTCCCGCGCTGGTGCGTCGGGCACTGGCCCCACCGGAGTCGATGCTGCACGTCCTCGACCCACGGCCGTACACCGGACTCGCGACCCGCCTCAAGATCGAGTACCGGCTGAACATGATCGTCGCCGATCTGCTCGGTGCCGCGATCCATCACCGAGTGCCAATCCTTGTGGCCGAAGGAAACGTCGGACAACACTGGCCCGAGATATGCGACCTTGAGCAGATCGAACTGCGCATCACCGCTCAGGACGCCGAGGTCTGACCTTCTCGCAGTGTCGTTGACCAACGGCCCATGTGTCACGCCAATTCATGACGCGTGCCGAGCAGGTCGCATCCAGCTCCACACATGTAGTGCTAGGAGCGCACTCGGGATTTGTCGGGGTCGTAGAAGGGGTAGCGCACCACCTCGGCGGCTATTCGCTTCTCGTGTCCGTCCAGCTTGCCCACCTCGACGGCCGTGCCGATCTCGTTGTAGGGCAGCGCCATGCGGCACAGTGCGATGTTCTTGCGCAGGATGGGGGAGATGGTGCCGCTGGTGATCTCGCCGACGTGGTTGCGCCCCACGTACACGCCGTCGCCGAGCGCCGCCGGCTCGCCGCCGTCGAGCTCCAGTCCCACCAGACGCCGCTGCGGGTTGTCGCGCCGGTCGAACAGCGCATCGCGCCCGATGAAGTCGTCTTCTTTGGTCTTGAGCGGGACGGTGAAGCCGATGCCCGCCTCGTAGGGATCGGTCTGGTCGCAGAATTCGTGGCCGGCGAACACCAGCCCGGCCTCGATGCGCAGCATGTCGAGCGCGCTGAGGCCCATGGGCACGAGCCCGTGGGGTGTGCCCGCGTCGAAGATGACGTCCCACACGGCCGGGGCGTCGGAGGGGTGGCAGAACACCTCGAAGCCGAGTTCGCCGGTGTAGCCCGTGCGCGAGACCACCAGCGGGATGCCGTCGTAGTCGCCGATGCGGGCGATCGCGAACCGGAACCAGCCCAGCTCGGAGACCGTCGGCTGGTCGGGACGAGTCCAGACGACCTCGTCGAGGATGCGGCGGCTGTGAGGTCCCTGCACCTGCAGGTTGTGGAGCTGCTCGGTGGAGTTGCGCACCCAGACGTTCAGGCCGAGCCGCTGGGCCTGCTCGCGCAGCCAGACGCCGCTGTAGCCGAGTTGGCCGCCGATCCAGCGGAAGTTCTCGCGCCCGATCCGGAAGACGGTGCCGTCGTCGATCATGCCGCCGGTGGGATGGCACATGGCGGTGTACACGACCTGCCCGTCAGCCAGCTTGCGGACGTTGCGGGTCACGCACGTCTGCATCAGCAGCTCAGCGTCGGGCCCGGTGACCTCGTACTTGCGCAGCGGCGACAGGTCGATGGCGGCTGCCGCCTGCCGGCACGCCCAGTACTCCTCCACGGCGCCGTGTGCCGTGAAGTGGTCGGCCAGCCAGTACCCGCAGTACTCGCTGAAGCTGCGCGTCAGTGCTGCGGTGCGGGAGTGGAATCCGGTCTCTTTGGTGAGCTGGGCTTCGGAGTCCGCGGTCATTCTGATGGCCGTCGCTTTCTTGAACATGTTTGCTGCGGGATAGACCCTGACGGCGATGTCGGTGGGGTTCCAGCCGTTGGCAGCGTCGACATCGCACGGGCAGGCAGTGCTGACGCACACCAGGTCTTCCAGCGCCCGCAGCAGCACGTAGTCGCCGGGGCGTGACCACGGCTCGTCGAGGTAGATCTGGTTCGCGTCGTCCACCTGGGTGTTGTAGAAGAAGTTGATCGCCTCCCAGCCCCGCCGTGCAGCGACGCCGTAGGGCTCGAGCTCACTGTTGATGTTGTCGGTGCAGTTGATGTGGCCCGGATAGCCCATCTCCTCGTAGTAGCGGGCGTTGCAGGCGGTGTTGAAGGTGTCGTGGCGGCCCACCGTGTCCTGCACTACCTCCACGAGCGGCTGCATCTTGGCGTTGAAGAACTTGGAGTACAGGCCCGGCATCGGGTAGCTCGCGCCCATGAGCGACCGGGTGATGGTGGCATCGAGGCAGAGGTCTTCGCCCGCTTCAAGATCCGCCACGGCGAAGCACTGGAAGTCTGAGCACTGCCGTCCCTCCATGTCCACCACCTGGAACCAGTCGCCCTTCGACACCTGGTAGGCGCGTGCCGTGCTGGCCGCCACGATGAAGTCCTGGCTGGGGTCGGCCAGCGGCGTCGGCAGCAGTGGCCCGGCACCGTTGCCGGCAGGGTCACGGCGATGGATGTAGGCGATGAGATCGGTGGGCGGAGCACCCTCGTGCGCTGACATGGGGCCACCGGGTGCCGCGACCACGCAGGCGACATCGTCGAGCGCGGTCACCCGAGCCGTGACGTTCGCCGGCGTGTCACCGTCGAGCAGCCTCAGCGGGGTCGCTGCCTGCACGGCGCGCATGTCCACGCCGACACGCTCGAGACCGGCCCGTACTCGGCGGGCGTCGGTCAGCGGTGCCGAGAGGATGCCGACAGCCGCCGGGTCAGTTGGGACGGACGCTGCAGCGCTGCCATTGGTTACCTCGAGCAGGCCCGGATCCGACCGCCCGCCGGCATCGAAAGCGACCAGCTCGCATGGCTGGCAGCCTTCGGGGTCGACGATCTCCAATTCATCGTCGGCGGCGAGCGCGAGCACCGTCGCTCCGCCCCCCGTCACCCGGTAGCGCTCCACTCCCGGCCCAAGCAGCATCAGGCCCGGTACCACGACCTCGGCCTGGACTGCGGCCACAGACGTCATCGAGACGTCATCTCCGCCGGCCGAGCGGCCCCGAGAATCCGCGTCTCGGCGGCTCATCAGTGTCACCGCCGCCGGAACCTGAGACGTCGGCGAACATCTCCCACACCAGCAGCACAACCGCCGCCGCGGAGGCGACAACAGCGATCCATACACCGATGCCCGGATCGGGCGGTTGACCGGGCGGGCCGATCCCGGACGGATCAAAGATCTCTCGTGCCGCGATGGCGCCTGCGAAACCGGCGCCGATCCACGCAGGACGCCATGCGATGCGTATCAGCCCGATCGTCACCGCGCAGGCCACGATGAGCAGTCGGCCTTCGCCGATGCTGATACCGCGCACCGTCTGGTTGCCGCTGAGACCGGCGTTGAGGTGCCACGGCAGCAGCATCGCTGCGCCCGCCGCCACCAAGCACGCCTGAGCGATCAGCTTGCGAGAAGTGTTCACGGCGCCAATCTTTGCATCGCGTGGCGACCGGTCAGTCCGGTGCCTGCTGGCTCATGTGCCAGCAGGCACCGTGACCTGTTTGCGCCGCGAGGCTTGCCGGTGCGCAGGCCTGAGAAGCGCTGACTGCTCAGGCCAAGCCGGAACTCAGCGAAATGTGCCGCCGCCGACCGCCTGCACGGCGATGATCACAAAGACGATGCAGGCGACGCAGAAGACCACGACGGCCCTCTCAACGTTCTTGTTGTGTCCCTGCAAGCCCTGGAACTCGATTTGCTTTCTGCGAGCCATGTCAGTCCTAACGAGTCAGCTCTACGAGCTAGTTGTACTTCTCAGCGAGCCGGTCGGCCGCGTGGTCGAGCAGCGCGTTTTCGCGGACAGTCACCATCACTGCGGAAATCACCGAGATGGCGATGCCGAGGAGGGCCAGGACGACCATCGTCCCGTTGGTGCCCGCGGGTGCGCCCCATGTCGAATAGCCCCCAGCCGCTTCCACGGCTTCATTGAAGCTTTCGTAGGGAAAAGTGTTCATGTGGTTCTCCTAGACCGATTGTGAGCGGGGTGCTCAGCGTTCTGTGTGCTGTCGCTGGTGTCGTTCAGACGGGCTCGCTGCTTCTTCGCCCACAGTCCTGCTGCACCTACCACGAGGTACATCAGCACCACAGCGCCGATGAACTGGAGCCATCCGCCCGACACCGTGAGCTAACGGTTGTCCCGGTAGGCGCCCTGCAGGACTCCTGCAGCGGGCTCCTCGGAACCGTCGGCGTGGACAATGGGCTCGTCCGCGCGGCCGAATTCGGGGAAGAAGTCCGTCTCGAACTCGGCCATGTCGAGGCCTTCGAGTTCCACTTCGGGCGGCACCCGCAGCAGGTTCAGCTTCTTGAGTATCCACGAAGCGATGTAGCCCGTGAAGAACGCCAAGGCGATGAGCGCTGCGGCACCGACGAGCTGGCCCAAGAACGAGGTCTTGACATCCACCACGCCGCTTGCGGGGAATCCGCCGGCGAAGATGCCCAGCAGCAGTACGCCCCAGAAGCCCATCACGCCGTGAACGCTGACCGCCCCGACAGCATCGTCGATGCGAGCCTTCTGCTCGATCCAGTTGCCTGCCGCATACGCGAGCCCGGCCGAGAAGAAGGCCAAGACGAACGTCAGCGACGGGCTGTAGATGTCGGCACCGGCCGATACGGCCACCACGCCGGCCAGGCCGCCTGACAGCGTCCAGAACGGGTCGCCCTTGGCGAAGATGTAGCCGCCGGCGAAGCCGCCCGCGAATGCCATGGTGATGGTGAACGTGATCGCCGACAGCGTGGCCGGGACGAAGTAGATGTTGACGTAGCCGCCGGTGGTGTCGGCCTGGATGTACAGGCATGCGGCGTAGAAGGCGTAGAACCCGGTGAAGATGATCATGAGCCCCATCAACGTGAGATGCAGGTTGTGGGGCTTGAACGCTCGCGTTCCGCCGTTGGCGTCGTATCTGCCGATTCTCGGCCCGAGGTTGAACAGCACGCCCAAGGCGAAGATGCCGGCGATGCCGTGCACCACGCCCGACGCGGCAAAGTCGTGATAGCCGAAGTGGATGACCAGCCAGCCTCCGTAGCTCCAGCCCCACGCAGCAGCGATCACCCAGACGATGCCGCCCATCAGGGCCGTCAGCCAGAGATAGGCCGAGATCCGGATTCGCTCCAGCACCGAGCCTGACATGATCGAGCCCGTCGTCCACGAGAAGAGCACGAACGCCGCCCAGAAGACTCCCGTGAGGTTGTCCCCGATGTTGGGACTCATGCTGGCGTCCCATGGCACGACGTAACCCTCGCCGCAGACGTAGGCCGCTTCGCCGGCGTTGCCGTTGCCGTCGGCCGTCCCGGTGAACTTCAGGCCCTCCTGCATGCAGAAGTACACCCAGAAGCCGACGTAATAGAACGTCGGCGTCACCACGGCGATGGTCATGATGTTCTTCATGGCCGTCGACATGATGTTCTTGCGACGGCTGACGCCGGCCTCATAGGTCATGAAGCCGACGTGCAATAGCCACATGATCGCGACGGTGAAGTAGTAGTAGGCCTCGGTCAGAATCCCGTCCGTGGCCACGGCAGCAATGTCCATTGCGCCTCCCCCTGTTCTCGTTCTGCGCTCAAGTCCCCATGATCCGAGCGGCAGACCAATCTCGAAAACCGTAACACGTTTGCAATCTCGCGACCGACACCTGCCGCCAGATGGGTGGAAGTTGAACCCTGCGGGTGATCGGTGCTTCTCAACCGCTGTCGGGATCGATGAACTCGAATTCGACGACGGCGCCGGTGCCGGCATCGACGACAATCGCAGCCTGCCGCATGAAGTCGTTGCGGCCGCCAGCGGGATCGGTGAGGGTGAACACGACGGCCCACGCCGGGCGTGGCGGGAAGCCCCGCCGGATCAGGCGCACTTCTGAGCGGTCGGGTTCGAAGCTGTCTGGCGTCACGTCGAGCGCAGCTCGTGCCGCAGCGACGGCAGCTTCCTCCTCGACCTCGACGCCCGAGCAACCGTCGAAGAAGATCAGCAGGATCGCCAGCAGCACGCCGGTTCCGACTAGCACCCACTTGCGATTTCCCATCACGACTCGCTTTCGCGGCGCGGAACGAGCCGCAGCACGATGTAGCCCACCACATGAGTCAGCGCCACGAACGACACCCACCACAGCAGCACCTTGAGCCGGTAGCCCCGTTCGCGGCATTCCCAGAGCGTCAGTGCGACGGCCCCGGCGAGCAGCAGCCACAGCATCACGCTTTGCGCGATTCCTTGGCGCTGGGTGAGGAATTCGATCAGGAGCAGGAAGCCCATGGCGTCACCCTCCCGCCGTTGTGCGCGACTCGCCGGCGGGGTACACCTTGATGGAGATGAACCGCACCGGCAACTCGACGAGCTCGACCGGGCCGTGGGCTACTTCGCCGTGGATCTGCATGGTGTCGCCGGTGTTGAGCAGGTAGGCCTTGCCGCCGTAGCCGTAGTAGAGCGACCCGTCCAGCACGTGGAGGAATTCGACGCCGGGGTGCTGGTAGAGGGGGAACTCGCCGCCCCGCTCGGTGATGGTGGTGATCATCGGCTCGATGACCCGGTTGGCGCCGCGCAATGTCCCGAGATCCTGGTAGAGCCGGTCGGGCCCGCCGCGGTCGTGGTGGATCTGATGACCCTCGCCCGCACGCACGATGACCAGGTCGTGCTCCTCGTCGAGGCCCCGGAACAATGCAGTGACCGGCACCTTGGCGGTTGCGGCCAGCCGCGCAAGCGTCGAGAGGCTGGGCGCGCTCTGGCCGTGCTCGATCTTCGACAGCATCCCCAGCGAGATGCCGGCATCGTCGGCGAACGCCGACATGGTCATGTTGCGCGCTTGACGGAGTTCGCGGACCCGGCTGCCCACCACCCGGCACAGTTCCGCGGTGGTGAGCGGCGAGTCCATTGCCGCCGCTGAGAGCTCCAAGGAGTCGATCTGACGGATATCAGGGGTTGCCCCAGCGTCTGCGTCCCCCTCCGGGTTCTCCTCCCCGCCGCTCGTCATCGCCCCGATAGTGCCAGATGGCAGCCGCGAGCCAGGACTGAGCGTTGCATTCGACCTCGCTTGGGGAAGGCGCTGCGTGGCTCAGAGCGCCGCGGCGGCGAAGGCGCGCAGCTCGCGCTCGATGTTGCCCATCGGTTGGAACGCCACCTCGGTGATGCCCGCGGCGGCGAGTCGTTCCATGCGCTCGGGCACCTCGCCGGCATGGCAGACGAACGGGGCAATGCGCAGCGATTCGGGGGTGAGCACCTGCCGGTCGATCGGGTTGAGCTCGGTGAGATGGCCTTCGTGGAGCGAGAGGTGGAGGGTGTCGGGGTCCATGGGGCCGGTGATCTCGCTGAAGCGTTCGGCGTTGGGCAGCGTGCTGAGCCGGGCGTCGCGCTGCTCGAGGAAGGCGTGGTACGCCACGCTCACGCCCGGTCCGGCGGTGTCCATGACACGCGCAGACTCGATCGTCTCGTCGTCGTCCATGATGGTTCCGAAGCCGAGGAGGATCACGTCGTCGATCCCGTTGTAGTCGGCGTCGGGCCGGGGCCGTGAGGTGAACACCCCGCAGCCCATCTCGGCGGCTGCGGCGAGGCCCCGCGGGCCGTTCACGCCCAGGATCCATGGCACCTCGATGGGCCGCTCCACCGCTTGGCCCGGCCAATGCAGCATGCGTGCCGCCCTGCCGTCGACCTCGACGGTCTCGCCCCGAAGCAGTGCTTGGGTGTCAGCGACCATGCCGGGGAACTCGGCCCAGCGCAGCGGCTTCTGGCCCATGGCCCGGCGCCCGGTGAAGCCGGTGCCAGCACCGATGATGACTCGTTCGGGCCCGACGAGCCCGACCAGCGTCGCGATGGCCGCCGCCGTGGTCATCGGGTGGCGCAGCGAGGGAATCAGCACGCCAGGACCCAGGCGAATGCGTTCTGTGCGCACGCCGGCGAGTGCGAGTGTCATCCACACGTCGAGCTGCAGCGCCGGGGTGTCGTACACCCATGCAGTCTCGTAGCCGAGCTCTTCGGCCAGCACGATGTGGTCCGGCGTCTCGGGAACGGGCGGGAATGCGGCAGAGATCTTCATGGCGGCAGTCTCGCGAACAGCGCTCGGTGCCACAGGACTGCCGGTGCTGACGTGCTGCGGCTCGTTGCGCGAGGCCCGGGCCGCCAGCCCTGAATGCGTGGACTCGCATGTCCGAGGCTCGGGCCGGGCCGGCCACCGTGATCGCCGGGGCTCGTATGTGCGAGGCTGCGAGCATGGAAATCTTGAAGGCACTCGACTACGTGCGCCAGAACGACCGCGCTGTGCTGGCCACCAAGGCGCGCGACGGCACGCCGCAGCTGTCGCCGGTGACGTTGGCTGTCGTCGACGACACGGTGGTGATGAGCACCCGCGACACGGCCTTCAAGGTCAAGAACCTGCACCGCGACCCGCAGTCGTGGCTGTGCGTGTTTCCCGAGAAGTGGCTGGGCCGTTGGGTCCAGCTCGAGTGTCGGGCCGAGATCATCTCCGGTGAGGCCGCCCTCGATCCGCTGGTCGAGTACTACCGCACGCTGCAGGGCGAGCACCCCGACTGGGACGACTACCGCCGCGCAATGGTGGAGGACAAGCGCTGTTTGGTCCGCTTCCACATCACCAAGGCCGGCCCCGATAAGCACGGCTGATCTGCCGCGGATTCGTGTAGCAGTCGCTCAGCCCTAGCCGTACGCGGCGTGATGGCGCTGCGCCCAGCCGGCTTGGCCGATACGGCAGGTCAGATGTAGTCGTCGTCATCCCAGGCATCCGACGCCCATGAGTCCGAGCGGTGCCTGCGCCGCGGCCGTCGGCTGACCTCGTCGTCGTCCCAGCCGTCATCGTCGTCGTCATCGTCGTCGGCGTCGTTCCACCAGGCGGGGCGACGGGTCCAGTGCCCGCGTGGCCGTGAGCGCGGACGATCGTCCCAGTCGTCGTCCCAATGGTCCTCGATCTCGTCCCATTCGTCGCCCGCGTCCCAGTCTTCTGAGTCCAGCTCGTCTGGGTCCCAGTCGTCATCGAGGTCGCGGTGGTCGCGTACGCGTCGAGGCCGAGGGCTGCGGCGAGGCGAACGGCGTGCGGATTCGGCCCCGTGACGTCCCCGGCGTCGCTCGTTGAGCCCCCTGCGGATCGCCAAGGCGATGACTGCGACGATGAACAGCGGCCCCGCCCAGCTGGCGCCGACGGTGACCCACATAAAGCTCCACACAACCAACGCGATCAGGAATGCTTGGCTCGTCACGAGCCGGATCAGGACCACGCCGCTGATCGCCCACGGCGGTCGGCGAGGCTTCGAGCCTGCCTCGCCATTCCGGCTGGGCCGCTTGCCGCGCTGTGACCCCCGAGCACCAAGCATCACGCCAGTATTGCCCAGCACCGCCTCGGGCTCCGCACTCGAATGGTGCACTATTGGTCTATGGCACGCACAAACATCGACATCGACGAGGCGGCGTGCATGCGTGTCATGCAGCGCTATGGACTCAGCAGCAAGCGGGCTGCGGTGAACTTCGCCTTGGAACTCGCCTCCGAGGAACCGATGTCGCTCGAGGAGGCACTCGCCATGCGCGGCACCGGTTGGGACGGCGACCTGGAAGCCATGCGTCGAGGCCGCATCGGGCACCTGTGACACAGCCAGCTGACAGTGCCGGACTGTCGGCGGAAACGGTCGATTACCAGCGAGCGGCGCTGCTGTACCGAACGTGCCGACGGTCTGGCGCGACGGTGCGCAACATGATCGACTGCCTCATTGCTGCGATTGCCATCAGGAGCGGCGCAGAGGTGCCGCACGCCGACCGCGATTTCACAGCGCTCGCTCGGCACACTCAGCTACAAGTCCATCCTGCATCTGCGACTCACATGCCCGATCGATAGAGGACGTCAGCTGCTGGTGACCTGCCAGTGGACGAGGGTGTAGGGCGGGTTGCCGTTGTCGTGGTCTTCGAAGACGACCTCGACGTTGCTGCCGATGATGATGTCCTGCATCGGGTCGCCGAGGAGGTTGCCGATCATGCGCAGGTTGTCGGCGTGGGGCAGTTCGACCAGCACCACGATGTACGGGCCGTGGTCGGCCAGCGCCGGATGCACAGGGTGATGCACGCGCTGCCAGGAGTAGATGCGCGCTGTCGGCTCGACAGTCACCCACTCGACATTGAGCGACTGGCAGGCGTGGCACACCCAGTCGGGCCCCCATTGGTGGGTGTCGCAGTCGGCGCAGCGCTGCACTCGCAACTCGTGCTCGCGGGTGCCCTCCCAGTACGGCGCGTCCATCCCGTCGCGCATCGGAGCGGGCTGGGTGAGGCCTTCGGGCAGGTAGCTGGCCTCGGCGAGCGCGCTCATCGGGGCGCCCTCATCCGAGCGCCTCAGCGGTGCCGTAGATCGCAGTGGAGGCGATCTCGACCATCGGTCCGGCGTTGGAGAGCGACACGTTCACGTTCGGCACCTGGTTGGCGGAGTCGCCGCGGACCTGCCGCGCCGCCTCGATCTGCATGCCGAGCCCGTGCATGTAGCACTCTGCGAGGTTGCCGCCGCTGGTGTTCAACGGGATGCTCCCCCCGTCCGCCCGCAGGTTCTCGAACGTCAGCACCTCGTTGGCGTTCTCGTAGGTGCACAGACCGTGCTCGATGAGACTCATCACCACGGCGCCGGTGAAGTTCTCGTAACTCTGCACGACGTCTACGTCGTCAGGTGTCACGCCGGCCTGCTCGTAGAGGTGCTGCGCCCCGAGCTTGAAGCTGGAGGTCGCGTAGTCGGTCGGGTTGTGAACCCAGGCGCCCGAGCGGTGACCGCCGCTCTGCTGGGCCGCCAGCACCAGCACCGGCGTGTCGCTGAGATCGGCGGCCCGCTCGGCGGACGTGACGATCATGGCCGCGCCGCCGTCGTTCTCCAAGCAGCAGTCGTACAGACGGAACGGCTCGGTGATCCAGCGGGACGAGTCGTACGTCTCGGCGTCGAGCGGGCGGCCGTACATGACCGCCCGGGGGTTGTTCTGGGCGTGGTGGTAGGCAGCCAGCGCCACTGCCCGCATGGTGGAGCGATCGATGCCGTGCTCCCACATGAGCCGGGTGGTGCGCATCGCGTACATCTGGGCCGGGCTCATCACGCCGTAGGGCAGCGTGTAGGCGAACTCGCCCCGCACGGCCGGTCGGCGCCCGCCCTGGCCGAAGCGGCCGAACTGGCCCTGGGCCAGGCCCCGGTAGGCCACCACGACGTTGGCCGATCCGGCGTGAACGGCACTGGCGGCGTTCTGCACGACGGCTGCGGCACCGCCGCCCCCGCCGCCCCACTGCATGTTCGAGTAGCGCAGCTCTTCGAGGCCGAGGGCGTTGGCCAGCCTGGCAGGCGTGTTGCGGTCGTTGCTGTACGAGCAGAACCCGTCGATCTCCCGTGGGTTGATGCCCGCGTCTTCGCATGCCGCCAAGATCGCCTTCACGACCAGCACGAATTCAGGATCGGTTGACTGGCCGCGCTTGTAGTAGGTGGTCTCGCCGACACCTGCAACGGCCGTGCGGCCACGCAGGCCGCGATCAGCACCTGAGACACTCACGGCGCAAACCGTAGCCAAGCGTTGTGCATCCCTGCCCGCGCCGGTCGTTGCACCGCTCGGCCAGGGACACGGGCGCTTCGGTGGCTGGCGCGGCTCAATGGGCTAGAAACAGGGCCGATGTCTGACGACGAACTCGCTGCCTTCCGCCGCAGCATCGACAAGGTCGACACAGAGCTGGTGCGCCTGCTTGCGGAGCGTTTCCGCATCACTCACGACATCGGTGTCTACAAGGCTGCGAACGACCTGCCGCCCGTTGACCTGCCTCGCCAGCATGAGCAAGTTGACGGGCTGCGCCGGCTCGCCTCGATGGAGGGACTCGACCCCGACTTCTGCGAGAGGTTCGTGCACTTCGTGATGGACGAGGTGATCCGCAATCACAGACGCATCGCCGAGGCGACCAGCGAGTTCACGATCGAGCAGGAGACCCTCTAGCTCCACGAGATCGCTGGCCGGCCGCAGGGGCGCTTCAGCGAGAGGCGATGACCTCGATGCCAGCATCGGCGAGCTGGGTGCGAGCAGCGGCATCGGTCTCGGGCGCCACCGAGGCGGAAAGTCCATCGATCACCGTGGTCGAGTAGCCGTTCGCCGCCGCGTCCATCGCGGTGGCACGCACGCAGTGGTCAAAGGCGATCCCGACAACGTCGACATCGGTGATGGCGGCGGCGGCCAGCACCTCGTTGAGGGTCCGGCCGTCGCCGTCGACGCCTTCGAAGCCGGAATACGCCGCGGCGTGCATGCCCTTGCGCACGCCCGCGTCGATGCGACCGGCTACAGCGTCGAGTGCAGGGTGCAGCTCGGCCTCCGCGGTGCCGGCCACGCCGTGGGGCGGCCATGTGTCGACGAAGTCGGGCTCGTCGCTGAAGTGATCACCCGGGTCGATGTGCCAGTCCTGGGTGGTCACCACCAAGTCGTAGCCGTGGTCGCCGGCGAGCAGGTCGGCCACATTGGCGGCGACGTCGTTGCCACCCTCGACCCCGAGTGCGCCGCCTTCGCAGAAGGTGGGCTGCACGTCCACGACGAGCAGGGCCGCGCGGGACCGTCGGCCGTCGGAATGCTGATCGGGATTCTCAGCCATGTCTGCTCTCCTGCGCCGCGACGCGTGCCGCCGGGCGCGGCCGTCGCAGCGCTATGACGCCAAATCTACTGCCGGCCCACATGGGCCCCAGCAGCGTTAGACGCCGAGCAGGAACGAGGCGTTGCCGGCCCAGAACGGCGCTGTGGCGCCCTCGCTGAGGCCGGCCGCGGTCAACGAGGCCTGGAACTCGGCGATCGGGTCGCGGCCTCCTTCGGGGTGCGGCCAGTCCGACGAGAACAGGTACAGCTCCGGCCCGCTGTTGGCCACCAGCCAGCCCACGTCCTCGAAGTGCCAGGGCGTGAACCGCACCTGGCGGCGGATGTAGTCCGAAGGTGCCATCGTCAGCTTCGACAGTTCGGGCTCGTGGCGGCCGAACGCCTTGACGCTGTTGTCCAGCGAGCGCAGCAGATTCGGCACCCAGCCAGCGCCCAGCTCGATCAGCCCGCAGCGCAGCTCGGGGAACTTCTCGAAGATGCCGTCGAGCACCAGGCAGGCCAGCAGGTTCTCGGCGTCGTGGTACAGGTTCAGGAAATCCTTCGAGCGCATGTTCTCGCCGCCGCCCACGAAGTCCTTGCCCGGAACACGCCCGTTGTTGTGGTACGTCTTCGGCAGCTGGTTGCCGCCGTTCGGCCCGAGATGCATCAGCACCGGCACGCCGGCCTCGGACAGCAGCGCCCACAGCGGGTCGAAGTCGGGATGCGTGGGGCTCATCGTGGTCGGCACGCCGTGGGGGATCCAGGCGGCCCGGCATCCCACCTCGATGGCGTCGCGGGCGCACTCGTGGGTGCGCTGCGGGTCTTCCAGCGGCACGAATGCCACGCCCAGCAGCCGCGGATCCACCGAGCAGAAGTCGGCGATGCCGCGGTTGTGCGCCGATGCGCCCCCATATGCCAAGTCGACGTCGCCGCGGGCGTGGAATTGCGTGTGCGCGAACGTCGTGAACACGAGCTGGCTGGCGAAGCCCAGCTGGTCGAGCGCGCCGACCCGCTCGTTGGCGTCCATGGAGCCGTAGGCGAAGTAGCCCTTCGGCCCGCCCACCACGTCGGCTGCCAGCTTGGCCGTCTCCTCAGGATCGTCGCGCCGCGCCCAGCACTGCTCCACCAGCTCATGGGTGGCTGCATCGCCCCCGCCCAACAGGCTCAGGTCCCGGAGCTTGCTCGCCACGGAGCTGTCGGCGTAGCTCGCCAGCCAGTCCACCGGTTCCATCAGATGGCTGTCGGTGTCGTGAATCAACCGCTCGCCTGCATACGTCGTCATGATTCCCCCTCGGGGTCGCGGGTGCGGGCCGCTAGCCGCCGTGGCGAAGGAGCTGGCCGCTGTAGGTCTCGGTCTGGGTGTCCTCGGAGATCGTCTCGGCGCCGTTCACGATGACGCTGCGGTAGCCGCTGGCCCGCTGGATGCGACGCCACTCGCCACCTGGCAGGTCGTGCACCACTTCATTCGGGCCGACCGCCAGATTCTCCGGGTCGTACACCACGACATCGGCAGGGCCGCCCTGGCGGATCAGGCCCCGGTCGCGGAAACCGGCGAGCTGCGCGGGAAGCGCAGCCAGCCGCCGGTGCGCTTCCTCGTAGGTCACCCACTGGTTCTCGCGCACCTGCTTGGACAGCGTCTCGGTGGGGTAGCGCCCCGCGGTGAGGAACTTGGTGTGTGCCCCGCCGTCGGACACGCCGAACAGCATGTGCGGGTACTGCACCACGTCGCGCAGCAGCTCCGAGTTGCCCTGCGGCGGCGCCACGAAGAACAAGGTGTCGAGCCCGTCCGTCACGGCGACATCAAGCATGAGATCCACCGGGTGCTTGCCGGCGACTTCGGCCGCCTGGCCCACCGACATCTCCCGGTACTGCTCGGTCGATTCGCTGCGCGGCGACAGGATGGTCACGGTCTCGATGCCCGCGGTAGCCGTGCGGGGCATCGAGTCCTTGAGCGCCTGGCGGCGGCTGGGATCGGCCATCTTGGCCAAGCGCTCGGCCTTGTCGCCCATGCACGCTTCCATCCAGGCTTCGGAATCGTCATAGAGGTTCCAGTCTTCGAGGGTGAACGTGAAACCGGCATCGCTGGTCACGCCCTGGCCGTACACCGGAACGCCCTGCTCGCGGCAGCGCTCCAGCCACTCGATCTGACGGCGGTGGATGTTCGGCTTGTCCTCGAACGCCTGCACCACGTTGTGCAGCAGCGGCCGTCCGCTGATCGATGCGATCTCCTCGAGGTGGGCCATGTCGTGGGCCACGTTGCCGCTGGTGAGCGTCATCTGCACGACGCCCTCGTTGCGCTCGGCCAGCACGCGCGCCAGCACCCGGGCGGTCTCGTCGTTCATCATGTCGGTCGGCATCGGCGTGCCGTCCCAGTCGCGCTGCACCGCAGCGGGCCCGGTCGGCGGCAGCCGCTGTGCCGACCAGCCGCAGCCACCCGCATCCATGGCCTCGTGCACCAGCTTGGCCAGCATCTCGTGCTCGCCTTCGGTGGGCAGCCGCCCAGACTTCGCGTCGTCGAGGCCCAGCACCATTACCAGCATCGGGCCGATCGGCACATACGGAAGGATGTTCATCGCCTTGGGCGTGCGTTCGAGGCTGTCCAGATACTCCGGGAAGGTCACCCAGTCCCAGGGCATGCCCTGGCGCATCGACTCATACGGGATGGCCTCGACGCGGGTCATCGAGCGCATGGCGTACTCGCGCATGTCGGGATCCACCGGGGCGAATCCGAAGCCGCAGTTGCCGATGGCCACCGAGGTGATGCCGTGCCAACCCGACAGCGTGCAGTAGGGGTCCCAGAAGACCTGCGCGTCGTAGTGGGTGTGCAGGTCGACGAACCCGGGGGCGATGTGCATGCCGGAGGCATCGATGACCTTGGCGCCCTCGCGGGCATCCACCCGCCCGACGGCGGCAATGCGCCCGCCGGCAATGCCGACGTCGCCGCGCACTCTCGGTGCCCCGGTGCCGTCGAAGATCATCCCGTCCTTGACGACGATGTCGAAGGTGCTCATGTCGGACTCCCCTGAGACTCGGCCTGTCCGGCGAATTGCCGTTCCTTGATTGTGCCGCGCCCTGGGCAGTGCGTGCTCGGCCGCGGGCGGCAACCTCAGCCGTCGATGTCCCAGCCCATTCGCTGCGCCGCGTACAGCGTGTCGGTGTACTCCTCCATGTGGGCGATGAGCCCATCGCGGCAGTCGTACACCCAGCAGTACTGGTTGTCGTACTCGCGACCGGTGGCTTTGGCCGTGGCTGTCAACCGCTGCTGCACCACGGCGGTGCCGCCGTCGACGATGATCCTGCGGACCTCGAGGCTGATCGGCTGGCGGATGTCGAAGGACTGCCTGACCACCCGACCCCCCAAGGCCTCGACTACCTCCTTGGCTCCCGTCATCGTGTCGACGGCGTTGCCCTGCGCGGCCGTTTCGGGCAGCACCCAGGTGACGTCAGGGTCGAGGCACTCGAGCATCGTGTCCCTGTCGGCCGTCGTCAGCGCTGCGTAGTAGCGCTCCATCAGCGCCCGCGTCTCGTCACTTTCCATGGTCATCGTTCCTCCTGTTGCCTGTATCGGCTCAGCCTCACGGCGCCGTGGCGCGCAGCGCGTCGTCCAGCCGGTCGAAGATCTGCCCGATCTCGTCGTCGGTGATGATGAGCGGCGGGCAGAATGCAAGCGCGTTGCCGATCGCCCGAGTGATCACGCCCCGCTTGAGGAACGCATCGCGGGTCTCCGCGGCGTCGCGGCCGATGTCGCAGGCCCAGATGCCGCCGAGTCCGCGGTAGCTCTCGATCATGCCGTCTGCCTGCAACGCCCGCAGTCCCTCTTCGAGCTTCCCGCCGATGCGGGTGGCCCGTTCGACGAGCCCTGCGGACTCGATGACGCCGAGGTTCGCAACCCCGGCGGCACACGCCGTCGGGTGGCCCGAATAGGTATAGCCGTGCATGAACTTGGCTTCGTCGGCCTCGAGCAGGTCCGCGATGTCTCGTGACACTACGACGCCAGCCAGTGGGATATAGCCCGACGTGACGCCCTTCGCGAAGGTGAAGATGTCTGGTGTCACGCCGAAGGTCTGGCCTCCGAACCAACTGCCAGTGCGCCCGAAGCCGCAGATGACCTCGTCGAAGATCAGCAGCGCACCGTTGTCGGTGCACAGCCGGCGAAGCCCTTCGAAGTAGCCGGTCGGTGGCGGGATCACGCCTCCTGCACCCTGGATGGGCTCAGTGATGACGGCGGCAATGCGCTCGCCGTGGGTGGCGAACAGCTGCGCAGCCGGTTCGATGTCGTCGTTGGGGATCTCGAGCACATGGGGCATCAGGTCACCCCAGCCTTCGCGGTAGGCAGCCCCTCCCTGAACGCTGGTGCCTCCCACGTTCACGCCGTGGTAGCCGGCGGTGCGACGAACGATGATCTGCCGATCGGCGTCGCCCCGCCGCTGTTGAACGCGTCGAGCGAACTTCAGCGCGGTGTCCACGGCCTCGGAACCCGAACATGCCAAGAACACTCGCCCGTCAGGATGCTGCGAGCGGGCGCGCACCATCTCGGCCACCTCGACAGCGGGACCATTCGAGAACGGCTCGAACGTGTTGTAGGTCTGCAGTTGCTCCAGCTGCGCGTTGATGGCGTCGATGACCGTCCGGTTGCCGTGGCCGATCTGGCACAGCCACAGGCTGGCGAGCGCGTCGATGTACTCGTTGCCCGCATCGTCGGTCAGCTTGACGCCGTTGCCGGAGACAATCCGGACGTAGGTGTTCTCGTCGCGGCTGAGGACCGAGTACGGATGGATGAGTGCGTTGTTGCCCATCGTGGGCACCCCCGTGTGTGCTCTGTGGCGTCCGCCCTGGCAGGCGCGGGCGCCGCTCTGACGGCAGCCTACGCGTGCACTCGGGCCTGGGCCTCAGCGCCCTGAGAAGATGCGCGGCATGGAGGATCTTCCCCTTGCGTCGCCTGTTGTCTCCCGCTCTTGTTCGCTTCGCTCACGGGCCGCTCGGGCCACGGCTTCGCCATTCGGCTCAGCCTCTTTAGGCTGATGGCGTTTGGCGACGCGCCGGTGGGCGTGATCGCTGGAGGGAGTTGCGATGTCGCTGCGACACGGCCGCCCGCTGGTCATGATCCCGGGCCCATCGGTGATCCCCGACCGGGTGCTGAATGCGATGCGCCGGCCCATCCCGAACATCTACGAGGGCGAGGTGGTCGACCTCACCTATGCGCTGCTGGAGCGGCTGCCGGCGATCGCCCGCACCGAGCACCGGGCGTACATTGCGATATCCAACGGGCACGGCGCCTGGGAGATGGCCATCACCAACACGTTGTCTCGCGGCGACACGGTGCTGGTGCTCGAAGTCGGCCACTTCGCGACGAACTGGGCCGAGATGGCCGCGATGAGCGGCGTCAAGTTCGAAGTGCTGCACGCTGCGGACCGAGCGGCCATCGACCCCGATGCCGTCACTGAACGGCTGCGAGCCGATGTCGGGCGGGAGTTCGCCGCTGTGCTCGTTGCACAGACAGACACGGCGTCGTCGGTGCGCAACGACATCGCCGCCGTGCGTCGCGCCATGGACGAGGCGGACCATCCGGCGTTGCTGATGGCCGACTGCGTGGCATCGCTGGGATGCGAGCCGTTCGAGATGGACGCGTGGGGCGTCGACGTCACCGTGTCGGGAAGCCAGAAGGGCCTGATGGTGCCCCCGGGCCTCGGCATGGTCTGGGTCGGCCCCAAGGCGTGGGAGGCGCATCAGCGCGCGGACCTGCGCACCGCGTACTGGGACTGGACGAGGCGCACCGATCCCGACGCCCACTACTGGATCTTCTGCGGCACGCCGCCTGTCCAGCACCTCTGGGGCCTGTCCGAAGCACTCGACATGATCGACGAGGAAGGCCTGGAGAACGTCTGGGAGCGCCATCGTGTGATGGCGAGCGCCATCCACGCGGCCGTCGACGCGTGGTCGGCGCCCGGCGGGCTCGAGCTGAACGTGGTGGACCCAGCGCATCGTTCGAACTCGGTCACGATGATCCGCACTGGCGAGGTCTCCGCGCAGCAGCTGCGTGCCACATGCGAGTCCGAGGCCGGGCTGACTCTGGGGCTGAGCATCACGGGCAACGCCGACGCCGAGTTCCGAATCGGGCACATGGGCCACCTCAATCCGCCGATGCTGCTCGGCACGCTCGGCACCATCGAGGCCACGCTGGCGGCCATCGACGCGCCGATGGGCGCGTCAGGCGTCGCCGCCGCTGCTCAGGTCATCGCCCAGGCCACAACTCCGGCACCCAAGCCGCCCCCCGGCCCCGAAGATCCCTGGTCCTGACCGCGGCCCGCGCTGGCGGGACGAGTATCAGCCGGCGAGGAGTTGGCGGACGAGCACGACCGTGGCGCTGGTTGCTGCCACCGACAGCACGATGATCCGGAAGCGAGGACCCGACAGCCGCGGCCGCAGCCACCTGCCGATCGGCAGACCCAGTGCAACGGCCGGCAGCAAGCCCAGCCCCAGCCAGAGTTCCCGCAGGCCGAATTCCCCGATGATGACGAGGGCAGCGATGATCGCGGTGCCGACGAACAGCATGAAGGTGGCCAAGGTGGCTCGCAGGGCCGCCGGCTCCCAATGGCTGGCAAACACGGCGTACACCGGTCCGGGCACTGCGGCCACCGACGACGAGAACGCCGTGCCGGCGCCGGCTGCGTAGTCGGCCCGGCGGCCCTCGGGCGGCCGAAAGCCGATGGCCTGCACCGCCACGGCCGCCAGCACGAACACGCTCACGGCGATTGCCAGCGAGCGGTCGCTCAGCACCGTCAGCAGCGCGACGCCACCGACGAGGCCGAGCGGTGCCGCAACCAGCTGCCTGCGCAGGGCCGGGCTGTTCAGCGCGGCCCGGTCCGCAACGGCATTGCGGATGTTGATGCCCCCCGCCAGCATCAGCATCGGTCCGGGGATCCCCGTCGGCTCGATGGTCACCAGCACCGGTCCCACGATCAGGCCCATGCCGATGCCGATGCATGCCTGCGTTCCGGCGCCGGCGGCGACGACCAGCGCCGCGACCACATACTCCAGGACGCTCATGGGGCGAGACGGACGCGGCTCATGAGGTGCTCGCCCAACCGCTCATCTGGCCGCTCGCGGTCGGGGCACGCTCAGACCGGCAGGTTGCCGGTGGCGGTCGCGGTGCTGCCGGTGTCGCTGTAGGCAGCGATGGTGCGCTGCGCGATCCGCATCTGGTGCACCTCGTCGGCGCCGTCGGCGAAGCGGGCCCAGCGGGCGTGCTGGTACATGTGCGCCAGCGGGGTATCGGTGGAGTAGCCGAGCGCGCCGTGCACCTGGATGGAGCGGTCGATGACCCGGCCGAGCATGTTGGCGACGAAATGCTTCGCCATCGACACCTCCGCCTTGAAGTCCTCGCCGGTGCCAGCCTGGGCCCGGTCGATCTTGTAGGCGGCGTGGAGCACCATCAGCTTCGCCTGGTACAGCTCCATGGTGCTGTCGGCGATCATCCACTGGATGCCCTGCTTCTCGGCGAGCAGCGAACCGTGCGCATAACGATTGAGCGAACGGTCGACCATCATGTCCAGCGCCGTCTGAGCCTGGGCGATCCAGCGCATGCAGTGCGCCAAGCGGGCCGGCCCGAGCCGGTACTGGCCGAGCAGGTGTCCTTGGCCCCTCCCGCCCAACATCTGGCCGTCGCCGACGCGCAGGTCCTCGATGAGAATCTCGCTGTGGCCTGTCGAGCCGTGCATGGTCTCGATCTGGCGCACCTCGGTCCAGCCGTCGGCCGGCAGGTCGACGATGAACGCTGAGTTGCCGGCTTGGGGGATGTCAGGGTTGTCCTCGGTGCGGGCGATGAGGATGGCGAATTTGGACCGGTGCGCGTTCGAGATGAACCACTTGTGCCCGTTCAGCACCCACTCGTCGCCGTCGGGATAGCCCTTGGTCTGGATGAGGGTGGGATCCGAGCCGGCTACCTCGGGCTCGGTCATCGCGAAGCACGACTCGGCGCGGCCTTCGCACAGAGGCGCCAGGTAGCGCTGCTTCTGGGAGTCGGTGCCCCAGTGCAGCAGCGTGTGCATGTTGCCCTCGTTGGGTGCTTGGCAGTTGAGCACCCACGGGCCGAACCGGGTCTTGGCGGCCTCGGCCTGCACCATGGCCATCTCGACGTGACCGAGCCCCATGCCGCCCCACTCAGCGGGCATGTGGGGCAGCCACAGGCGCTCCTCGCGTGCCCGCTTGCGCATGCCCAGAAGCGCCGTCACGTACGCGTCGCGGTCGGTCTCCTCGAGCCGTTCGGCATCGATGCGTCCCTCCACCGGACGCACCTCGACGTCGATGAAGGCGGCGATGCGCTTGCGGAGCTCCTCCAGTTCGGGGCTCAGGCTGAAGTCGATGGCCATCGGGCATCTCCTCCGACGTTGTGCGGCCGGGGCTAGATCGTGAACGGCTCGCCGTCAGCCCGTTCGCGCCGGACGAATTCCTCCACCGGCTTGCGGCTGAGCCTGGTGAGCTGCTTCTTGGGCTTGCCGAGCGGCATCAGCGCGCACACGGCCTCGTAGTCCTCGAGGCCCAGCAGCTCCTTCGCTTCGGGCTCCATTGCCGACAGCAGCGTGGTCAGCGCTCCGCCGTACCCCTCGTTGCGTGCGGCGAGCAGGATGTTCCACACCAACGGATAGATCGAGCCGCCGCTGACCACGCCGATGCGATCCTGTTCCTTGTCGATGGACGCAACCTTGCGCAGGTCGACGGTGGCGACCAGCACCACCGGCACCTTGTCCATCTCTTTGAACATCGGGATCCACACGGGAATCGACTCGTCCACCATCGACTCCTCGATGTTCACCGAAGAGGGCTCGTAGCTCTGCCAGTAGACCTCGCCCGCTGCAGTCTGCGCGGCAGCGACGCGCATCGCCGGGAGACACAGCTCGCCGAGCTGCTTCTTGCGCTCGGGGTCGCGCACCACGGTGATCTTCCAGCCCTGGCGGTTGCCGCCGCTGGCGGCGAAGCGGGCATTGTCGAAGATGCGGTACAGCACCTCGTCGGTGACTTCGTCGTCGGTGAAGTCCCGAGCGGCGAACGTGGTGCGCATGACGTCGTAAATCTCCATCTCGCCAGTCTCGCACCGGTCGGCCAACTCCGCGCCGGGTGTCAGTTTCGCGCCAGAATCGCCGGTACGCGGCCGTGTCCCGGCCATGTGATGGCCTTACCGAGGGAGGATCGTGAGTTTCACCCGTGTCCTGATCGCCAATCGCGGCGAGATCGCCATCCGGATCGCCAAGGCTGCCGAGGCCCTCGGAATCGAGACGGTGGCGGTGCATGCGCCAGTCGACGAGCGCTCGCTGCACTTGGCGTCCGCCGACCAGGTCGCGCCGCTGCCGGGCGGCGATCCCTTGGCCGCGTACCTGAATATTGACGCGTTGCTGCGTATCGCAACCGACCACGGCTGCGATTGCGTTCACCCGGGCTATGGCTTCTTGGCGGAGAACGCTGCCTTTGCCGCTGGCTGCGCCGAAGCGGGATTGACATTTGTGGGGCCGACCGCGGACACGCTCGAGCTCTTCGGCGACAAGGTCCGCGCCCGCGCACTCGCTGCCTCGATCGACGTTCCCGTCGCGGGTGGATCGCCAGGGGCTGTTGCCGATGCGGCTGCGGCCGCGGAGGCTGCCGCGGAAGTCGGTCTGCCGGTGATGCTCAAGGCTGCAGCCGGTGGCGGCGGCCGGGGCATGCGCGCTGTGGAGCGCATCGAGGACATCGCTGAGGCGTTCGAACGGTGCTCCAGTGAGGCGGCGGCAGCCTTCGGCGACGGCGCTGTGTTTGTGGAGCGCCTCGTCGATCGACCGCGCCACATCGAGGTGCAGGTGCTGGCCGACCTCCATGGCAACGTGGCGCACCTGTGGGAACGCGACTGCTCGGTGCAGCAGCGCAACCAGAAGGTCATCGAGATCGCTCCCGCGCCGGGACTCGATGCCAGCCTGCGTGAGCGGCTGCACGCCGATGCCGTTCGGCTCGCTGCACAGGCCGGGCTGGCGAATGCAGCAACGGTGGAGTTCTTGGTGTCGCCTGAGAGCGGGGACCATTTCTTCATCGAGTGCAACCCGCGCATCCAGGTGGAGCACACCGTCACCGAGCAGGTCACCGGTGTCGATCTGGTCGAGGCGCAGTTCAGGATCGCTGCAGGTGCGCGCCTCGAGGAGATCGGCATTGTCTCGGGCAATGCAGATCGGGGCGCGATGGCGGAGGCGGCCGCGCCGCGCGGCTACGCGGTGCAGGCACGGGTCGTGGCGACTGGCCCGGGCGCGATCTCGGCGTACCACGAGCCGTCAGGAGTCGGCGTGAGGGTCGATGCCGCCGGATATGCCGGCTACACGCCGCCGCCGCACTACGACCCGCTGCTCGCCAAGGTCATCGGCAGCGGAAGCACTCTCGAAGCTGCTGTGGCCCGCGCATCCGCCGCATTGGCCGATTTCCACATCGGCCAGCTGCCCACCAACATCAACCAGCTTCGCCGGATTCTCGGCCACCCCGCCGTGAGCGGCGGTGATGCACGCACCACGCTGCTCACGGAGATGGAGCCGCCGCCCGGCGGCGGGGCGACAGGGACCGCGAGCACCAACGGTGCGTCTGGCGACTCTCGAGGCAATGCGTCGCGACGCGCAGCGATGTTGGAGAGCTCCCCAACGGCGAGGCCCGCGACGCTGTCACCTGCCACGGCGCCGGCGTCGACATGGCCGGACCGCGAGTTCGCCGACGGTGAGGCAGCCATTCGCAGCCCGCTGCCTGCGAGTGTCGTCGAGGTCCGTGTGAGCGCCGGCGACGCCGTCACAGCAGGGCAAGCGCTGGTGGTGCTGTCGGCCATGAAGATGGAGACGGAGGTCACCGCACCCTGCGACGGCACCGTCTCAGCGCTGCGCGACCTGCAGCCCGGCGATCAGCTGGCGGCCGGCGATGTGCTGGCGTTGGTGCTGTCGGGCGCAGATGCCGGCGGCGCTCCGAGCGCGGGCACAGCTCCCAGCGGCTGGGAGCCGCTGCTGGAGGATGTGCAGACCTTGCAGCGCCTCGCCGAAGAGCGCTTGGGTCCCGACTCTGACGAGCCCGGCGTGGTTCGCCAGCGCAGCCGGGGGAAGCTGCATTGCCGGGACCGCATCCGCCTGCTGCTCGACGACGGCAGCTTCCGTGAGGTCGGCAGCCTCGCCGGTTTCGCCTCCTACGACGACGAGGGCGAGATCGCTGCATTCACCCCCGCCAACCACGTCGGCGGCACCGGCAAGATCAACAGCCGCGACGTCGTGGTCTGTGCCGATGACTTCACGTCGCGAGGCGGTCATGCCGACGGCGCCATCGGCGCCAAGAGCTTCTACTTGGACCTGCTCTCCACCGAGCTGGGCGTGCCGTCCATCCGGCTGCTGGACGGTTCATCAGGCGGCGGCAGCGTCGCTTCCATGGTGCCCGAGCAGCGCAAGGAAGGCGAGAGCAGCGCCAAGGAGAGCACCGGCGCCATCAAAGCCGGCCGGCCGCGGGTCACGGGCGGCGGCGGTTCGTTCCTGCCCTCGCACCTCGGCAGCACCGAGTACGCCGAGCAGCTCGCGACGGTGCCGGTGATCAACATGCTGCTCGGCAGCGTGGTCGGCATCGGCGCGGCGAAGGCCGTGCTGGGGCACTTCGCCGTCATGGTGCGCGACATCTCGCAGCTGTTCGTTGCCGGGCCGCCCGTCGTCAGCCACGCGATGGGCTACGACATCTCCAAGGAGGATCTCGGCGACTGGCGCATCCACTGCACCAACGGATCGGTGGACAGCCTGGCCGAGACCGAGGAAGAGGCTGCCGAGCTCGTCCGACGGTTCCTGTCGTACCTGCCCTCGTCGGTGTTCGAGACCCCGCCGGTGCTTCCGCCGGACCCCGACGATCCGCCCGACCGGCGCGACGAGGAGCTGCTGACGCTGATCCCTCGCAAGCGCACCACGACCTTCGACATCCGCAGGGGCATCGAGCTGATCTGCGACCGAGGCTCGTTCTTCGAGATCGGTTCGCTGTGGGGGACCGATCAGGTCGTCGGGTTCGCGCGCATGAACGGCCACCCGGTCGGCGTGCTGGCGTCCGACAGCCGCCACCACAACGGCGGTGCGCTGACCGCCGACGGCTGCGACAAGCTGACCCGTCACATCGACCTGTGTGACCTCTTCCATATGCCGATCCTGAACCTGTGCGACAACCCCGGCTTCGCAGTCGGCGTCGAGCACGAGATCACCGGCACCATCCGCAAAGGCGCAACCTGGATGACGGCGTTTGCCCAGGCTGCCGTGCCGATCTTCACGGTGCTCATGCGCCGCAGCTTCGGCGTGGCTGGCAACAACTACGCCACGCCACGGCGCCAGCACAGCGCCCGGGTGGTGTGGCCCGCAGCCGATGTGGGCGGCATCCCGCCCGAGGGCGGCATCGAGGCCGCCTACAAGCGGCAGCTCGCCGAAGCCGACGACCCGGTGGCGCTGCGGGCCGAGCTCGAAGCTCGCATCGAGGCGGCGCGTGGCCCCATCGGCCCGCTCAACCGCTTCCAGATCGAGGAGATGATCGACCCCCGTGACACCCGGCGGCTGATCTGCGAGTGGATCGAGGGCGCTTACCGGGTCGTGAACCGGCCGGCCCAGCTCGTACCGCGGCCGATCGCATACCGGCCCTAAGCGAATGCACTGGATCCATCATTGCTTCCCTTGCGGTGGCCGTGTTCCTCTTGGACTATCTGCAGCGGCACACCAGAAACGAACCCAGTCCAATCTCTACTAGGAATGGTCGCTCCTTATCGCAAATGCGCCTCTTCTTGGACTCAGGCCATTTGCAAATTCGGGAGAACTGATTTCGAACTGAACATTCTAGCGCAGGTATCGTTCGGTTCACTTGGCGACATCAGCAAGCGCCGCAGTGGAACCATGCCTTCGTAGCGAACGCCTCAAGCCTAATGTAACCGAGTCAGCGTTTCAGTTTCCATTTGCCGACGCAATTTTTCCCATGTGCGCTCATCACGAGCTAGATTGTAGTCGGGCTGTGATTCTGCCCGCGTTTCGATGCGATTATTGATCTCGAAACGGACAAGGCGTCGTGCGTCCTCGATAGCACTTCCAGTAATCTGGTCAAAGTGGTTCTTACCGCTCAGCAACTCCTTAAAGCTCTCGAATCGACCCTCCTCGCGACTCAATCTCAAGCCAACGGCAACCAAGCCAACCAAGTATCTCGAAAGCCGATACAAGTAGTTGGGTTCACCAAAGGCAGGAGCCCGGCCTCCACCTTCTGCATTATGGCCGTGACCTGCATCAGACTTCTTCGCTTGATTCCGCAGAGCACGGCTTTCTTTTTTGAATATATCGTCGAGCGCAATGGCAATAGCTGCCTCATCAAGTTCTGGTTCAGTCCAAGACTGAAGTGACTGGCCCTGATCACCAAAAGCCCACCAGTAAAGTCCGGAATCTGAGGTGTCAAAGAGCAACTTGGGCTCTTTGTATGTGCGGACCGGACCGTGAAGGAATGAATAGCGGATTCGAGCAAGCTGGTCCGAGGTCAAGATAGGCCCTGCATCACCCGTGATACGTTTACCACGTTTTGGCTGATAGCTAAAGGACGGGACTGGCCCCTTTCCAGACCGTCGATTAAGGTGCTCCCTTAGAAACTGCTGGATTTGATCATTCGCCCTAAAGTCCGAGATCTGGATCGGGTTTTGAGTATTGTTGAAGCGGATGATGTTCTCAGTGAATTCGCCGCCTGTAGCGTCGCCTGTCGCCGTCAGACGAAATAGCACGGAAACCTTGTCTGTCGAGTTGGCACCAGCGATAGCACCAACTGTTTGGGCACCATTGATTATCTGGAATCGCTTTGCCTCAACACGATTTTGTTGCTCATTGTACTCAAATTCATGGCAGACGGCCGAGACTCCATTATTGTAAAAGAAGAATGACTCGGGTTCCTTTTCGGCTGTGTCTCGTATATCTCGGTTGATGGCACGATTTAGTGTCATCGGAAGCCGTATGTTGAGGGCAAACAGTTCTTGTTTGTGTTGCTTGTAGAGATCTGTCAGCTCATTGCCCGATATGCGACATATTAGGCTGTGAGATGGTTCACGGAACTCGACCACGTCGTTACCCTTGACGGCAAATGTGATGGATTTCAGTATGCCGGCATCAGTAGATTTGACTTGGGATTCCAGTTCCTTGAGTTCAGTTTGCCCGAAGATCTCACATACTATGGGCAAGCCGGCGTCCTCGTAGCCCTTGTTTGCGCTGTCCCTAATCAGACCGATTCTCTCAGTCTTTGGAAGAACCCGATTCGTCACGAATCGGAATCGCACTGTGTAGTGATCACGTACCCGATCTCTGTAACCGCCGAGCAGCTCTCGCGCCATATCGCTCCCGGTCGCAATATAGTCTGACTCGCAGAGCTTGGTATGGAGGCCGAAGAAGCTCTGTAGCTCGTTATTCGGGAACGCAGTTCCTTTACCTAACCATTTTGCCTGGACTAGAAGCAGCTGCTTGTGCTCAGAATCTTCGAGTACAACATCGACTCCTAGATCATTACGCCGTAGGATAACTTCACTTAAGTCTGCGCTATGAGGCTGCTGTCCTTCGAGGACTTCTTGGAAACCGCTTTCCTGTACGAACAAATGCGCAAGGTAGCTTTCAAAGCCGCGTGCTAGGTCGTTGGCCTTGAAACCGTACTGTTGCGCCAAATCCTCACAGCGTTGCTTCAGTCGCGTTGGGAAGGCACTGGAGTTTGATTGGCTGGTCACGGTTCGACGACCCTCCTTCCACGATTGGGGGACTTGCCGTGCCGACTCCTCGGAATGATGTCGAGCTGAAAGACAGGCGGGAGTAGTGGTTCATGGTACTCAAGCGGACCGACGCGACCAGTCGCACTCAAACATCGGTTACGCATCGCTCCAGAAACTCTAGATGTGACACCTCATCCCGTCTGCTTCTTCAAAGGTGGTGCAAATTCGAAATGGGGTGGCATCTTGCGGATTGCTAATCGTACACTCGGGAGTCCGGTAACCGTTTGGGTACTTGGACGGATCGACGTGCGGAGGATGCGCCCGATCGCATTCAGGCCCTAGCTCTTGCGGCCTTGATTTGATTGGCCCTGTTCGAGCCGACCATGATCGGGCTGCACCGCTCGGGCCTCGGCCGCTGATGCCAGCCGCACGATCAGCCCACGGAAGATCATCGTGTGGATCGGGACGAGCGACCACCAGTAGAGGCGGCCGAGCACGCCCCTGGGATGGAAGCGTGCCCGCTGGCGCAGCAGCACTCCCTCGGCTGACTCGCTGAGCTGCCATTCGAGCCATGCATCGCCGGGCAAGCGCATCTCCGCCCGTAGCCGAAGCAGTTTGGGCGGCTCGTGTACCTCGACGCGGAAGAAGTCGACCGCGTCGCCGACCTGCAGGTCATCCGGGTGTCGCCGTCCCCGCCGCATTCCCACGCCTCCGATCAACTTGTCAACCGCTCCTCGCAGTTGCCACAGCCATTGGCTCGCGTACCAGCCGCGCCGGCCGCCGATGCCTGACACGGTCGCG
The DNA here is from genome assembly GCA_022820925.1 of Acidimicrobiia bacterium. Classification (GTDB taxonomy): domain Bacteria; phylum Actinomycetota; class Acidimicrobiia; order Acidimicrobiales; family Poriferisodalaceae; genus Poriferisodalis. The sequence continues at coordinate 59,501 of JAJEEO010000003.1, forward strand.
AATGCGTCCTCGATGGACGCGTCCACCACCACCACCTCGCGCTCGTCTGCCAGCACAGTCCCCCCGGCCCAATCGGGGTCTTGGGGCATCGGCGACGCTGCTGTGCGACCCGCAGCACTGTCCATCCAGCTGGTCGTGATGTCCAAGTCCTGAACATGCTGCAAGGCCCGCTCGAGAGCCTCGTCCAAAGACAGCGGTTGATGCCCCAAGCAACGGTCGATGCCGCGGGCCTCGCTGACCACGACGTCATTGACGAGGCTGTCCACGAGCGGCCGTGCGAGGTCGTAGGGAAGCGGGGTGACCAGCTTCACCCAGTGCCCCGACAGGCGGGGGGTGAGCACCGGCACCGGCAGGATCAGCCTTCGTCGCAGGCCTGCACAGCGTGCGTAGGCATTCATCATGTCGCGGTACGACACCACATCGGCGCCGCCGATCTCGGCGATCTCGTGTGCCGCCGCGGGCATGCCCACCGCCGCGGAGAGGTAGTGCAGGACATCGGCGATGGCGATGGGCTGGCAGCGAGTGGCCGTGACCCAGCGTGGACAGATCATCGCTGGCAGCACTTCGACGAGATGTCGCAGCATTTCAAAGGAAGCACTGCCCGAGCCGATGATGACCGCTGCTCGAAGCTCCGTGACCGGCACCGACCCGCTGGCAAGCAGTCGCCCAACCTCGTGCCGGCTCTCCAGATGGGGCGACAGCTCCGAGGGCGCGTCGCTGCCCAGCCCGCCGAGATACACGATCCGCTGCAGCCCGGCCGTCGCGGCAGCGTGCGCCATGTTCTGGGCGCCAATCCGGTCAGCGTGTGCGAAGTCGTCGGTCATGCCCATGGCATGAACGAGGTAGAACGCAGCGTCGCATCCGGCCAGCGCTGCTTCCAGCGACTCAGCGTCTGCCACGTCGCCGGCGCGCACCTCGACGTCTCTGCGCCAGGAGCGGTTTGCCAGCCGCTGCGGATTGCGTGCGATGCACACCACGTCGTGGCCACCGGAGATCAGGTGCGGCACGAGACGGCCGCCGACGTACCCCGTCGCTCCGAGCACCGCGAGCTTCACAGCCACATCTTTGCTGCCATGGCGGGTGGATCGAGGTCGCGAAACGACCTCACCGACCGGTCAGATCACACTGATTCCACGGCCCAGACAGCGGGAGCGGCCCGGCGGCGCATCTGTTCGACCTCGTCGAGTTCGGCTGCGTCTTCGAGAGCGCCGTTGATGCCGTTGCCGACGAACACGGACTGGCGCACTCCCTCGGGGAGATCGCGCGTGGCGGTCAGGACGGGTGTCGGCGTCGGTCGCGTGGATCGAGGCCGAATCGGGGCTGCCCACTCGGATTCCGGCGCCGGCGCCGTGAGATAGTCGCGGGTCGGGTTGCTGGCGAAGCTGTAGATGACCAAGCCCACCACAGCGATTGCTGCCAAAGCGAAGAATGCCGACCGATAGCTGTACGCATCGTTGAGGACGCCGGTGAGGAACGGCCCACCGGCCAGTCCGGACACCATCAGCAGCGAGCCGAAGCCGTAGATGCGCGGGTAGTCCCGCACGCCGAAGGCATCGGCCAGGATCAGCGGGTGCAGCATCAGCAGATTGCCCATGGCGCTGCCCAGCACCAGCACGCCGAACAGGATGGCAAGCCCGCTGCCGGCGACAGCCAGCATGCACAGCCCGACCACCTGCACCACCATCAGCACCATCGTGAGCCAGCGCAGCGACACCTTCAGTGCTGCGATGCCGCCGCAGATCCTCGCCACGACGCTCGTGCCCGCGAGCACCGCGACAGCGGTTGCGGCGGCGGTATCCGACCCCAGCCGATCCCCGGTGAGCTTGTACATGTGCTGAATCGCCCCGACCTGGCTGCTCATCACCAGCACGAATCCGATGGCGGTGAAGATGAAGAACCGCGTGCGGATCGCCTGCTGGTACGGAGTTCCGCGCGGCGGCCCAGCGGACCTCTCGCTCGGATCGCTGGACTGTCTGACGCCGTCGGGCAGCAGCCCCACATCTCGGGGCCAGGCCCGAAGGAAGAACCATGTGGAGATCAGCATGAGGAGGCAGAACACGACGGCGAATCGGGGCGCCCAGTAGACCAACGTGCCCGCTTCGATTCGAACGCTCATCTGCGGCAGCAGGATGATGCCGCCGAGCGACAGGCCGGTTGACGAGATCGCCATCGCGACGGCACGTCGGCGCTCGAACCAGCGCGTCACCAACGTGGTGGTGGGCACGAGACCGCAGAGCCCGAAGCCGATGCCGAAGACGGTCATCACGACGAACATCTGCCAGCCGCTGCGCACCTGAGAGAGCAGTGCCATGCCGACGGTGCTGACTGCGGTGCCCGCCGTGATCACCCACCGGGCATCGAAGCGATTGACGAGCTTGCCCGTGTAGTAGCCGCACAGACCCGAGGCCAGCAAGAACATGCCGACACCCGCACCAGCCAGTCCGGTGCTGAAGCCCTGCTCGTCCACGAAGGCATCCAGGAAGGCGCCGAGGGCGTAGAACACCATGCCCGAGGTGATCATCATCACGCCAAAGACTCCGGCGAGCACGATCCAGCCCCGAACGAACCGTTGGCTGCGCTCAGCGGTCGCCACCGGCACATTCACGCCCGACAGCCTGCCAGCTAACTTTCCTCGATGCGCCTGCTGTGGCACCGCAGCCTCATCGGTCCGCAGCGGGTCATGTGCGTGACGGTGCTGTGCGCGCTTGCTGCTGCGGCGTGCACGTCAGGGGACGGCGCAGCCCGCACGACGGTCCGACCCACATCGTCGGCAGCCGTCGTAGAAGCACCAGCACCCGAGACATCGCAGGAGGCCGCACAGTCGACGAGCGCCTCTGCCTCAGCTGGCTGCGTACCGGATGCGGATGTCGTCGGTTCCCATGGCCGCCACCGCCTCGCCTCGGGAGGCAACGAGTACGAGTACCTGCTCTATGTGCCGGCGTCGGCGTCGGGGTCGGCGCCCGCACCGCTGGTCGTGAACTTTCACGGCTTGGGTGGCGACGGACCCGGCCAGGCGGCCTACACGGGTTACGCCGATCTGGCCGATGATGAGGGCTTCGTGGTCGTCCACCCGTCCGGTCTGGGCGACAACGACTGGGGAGGCGTCCGGAGTTGGGAGCTCGCCCACAGCGACACCTCGTCGCGTGACGATGTGCAGTTCGTCGGGGATCTGATCGATCGAGTCTCCGAACAAGCGTGCATCGACGAATCACGCGTCTATGCGACCGGATTCTCGAACGGGGGCTACTTCAGTGCGTACCTGGCCTGCAAATTGGCAGATCGGATTGCAGCAACGTTCTCTGTCGGCGGCATCAGCCATCCCGAAGGGTGCCAGCCCGCCCGCCCCGTGGCGATGGCAGCCGTTCACGGCACCGACGACGAAGTTGTGCCCTTCGACGACCGCCGAGAATCGGTGTTGTTGCAGGGTGTGCAGATCGATGACGAGAAGGCCCGGGAGCTCGAAGCGTTCTTCGCGGAGATCATCCCCGACGAGCTCGCGGAGTTCGCAGCTGCATTCGGATGCGCGGTCGTGACTGAGAGCGAGTTTGACTCCACGACATCGCTCACGAGCTACACCGGCTGCGATGACGGTGTCGAACTGCGCTTCTACGCGGTCGAGGGCCTCGGCCACGTCTGGCCCGGCTCATCGTGGGGGAAAGGCAACGGCAAGAACGGTGCCGGTTCAGAAGCGGGCATCAGCGCCACCTCGGACGGCTGGGCGTTCATGAGCCAGTATTCGGTGAACCAATGAGAATGATCGGCAGCAGGGCGTAGGGCAGAAAGCGAGCAGACGCATGGAGATGATGAAGGCGGGCCGGATGGTCGATGTGGGTCGCATGGTGTGCGAAGAGATCCCGGTGCCGCCATTGGAGGAGGCCTCGTCAGACGCCGCACCATCGTCCCGACCAGACGCCGCCTTGGGCATGACGGCGGTGAGCTACGACGTGCTTATCCGCTCGGAGATGGCGTCGATCTGCGGCAGTGACCTGCACATGGTGATGATGGGCGCCGGCCTGGCTCACCGTCCACCCTGCCCGCATGGCTTCCCGGGCCACGAAGGCATCGGCATGGTGGTGGAGAGCCGGGCGCCCGGGCTTCCGGAGGGCACGCACGTGCTGACGTTCCCGAATCCGCCGGTGGGCGAATGCTTCTGCGCCTTCCAGCGGATCAACTCCAGCTACTGCGTGCCATTGCCGGCCAGCGACGTGCCTCGTTCCCACCTGCTCATGGGCCAGCAGCTCGGCACGGTGATCTACGCCATGCGCCAGCACCCACGTGATGTCACCGGCGAGACCGTCGTGGTCATGGGCCAGGGCTCGGCGGGGCTGTTCTTCACCTACCTGCTGAAGCGGGCAGGCGCCGAGCGGGTCATCGTCTCGGACCTGTCACCGACTCGTCTCGCCCTCGCCGAGGCATACGGCGCGGATGAGTGCCTGAATGCCGCTGAGCTCGGGAACGCCGGCGTCATCGAGGCGGTCAAAGACATGACAAACGGTCGCGGCGCCGACTATGTCGTGGAGGCGGTCGGCCGCTCGGACACCTTTCTCGACTCAGTCGAGCTCGTGCGCATGGACGGTCAGCTGCTGTGGTTTGGACTGCCGTCAACCGACGACAACATCCATGTCCGCTTCCAGAAGTTCTTCCGCAAGCGACTCTCTGCGGCGAGCACCTACGGAGCCCAGGACGAGCCCGGATCGATGTCATTTCGCCAGGCGCTGCAGCTCATCGCTTCGGGCGACATCGATGTGTCGCCGTTGCTCAGCCACGTGTACGACGTGAGCGAGATCGGCGACGCCTTCCGGATGGCCCACGAACCCCACGACGCCGGCGCACTGAAGGTCTCGATCAGCTTCGACTGACCTCAGGGTGCAACCAGCAGATCGAGTTTGTACATGCTCGGCTACTGTGAGCCGGCTCCGTCTGTTTGGTATTGGAGAAGCGTCAGGAGGAAGCGTGGAGTTCAGCGCACAGCAGGCACGTTTGATCCCTGTGGCCGGCATGTCCGGCAGCCGGGATGCCGAGGCTCGTGCGGCATCTGCCCTTCTGGCAGTGCTTTCGATCGTACGGCCCTTCTCAAAAGCGCTGTTGACACCGCTGGGAGCAACTGGGGGTGCCAAAGCGACGGTGGAGGCGTTCACCGAGGTCAGCTTCGATCTGCCCGATGGACGGACGGTCAGACCAGACGGGCTGGTGAGCGTGTCCTTCGGCCGTCGCAACTTCGTAGCCCTCATTGAGGTGAAGACCGGCGAAGCGAAGCTGGACCTTGAGCAGATCAACGCATACGTCGAGATAGCTCGCCTGCACGACTATGACTGCGTAGTAACAGTCTCGAACGAGATCGCTCCGTCGCCAGGAGTGCATCCGACTGATGGACTGCGAATCAGATCCAACTCGAGGGTGCAGGTGCATCACATGTCGTGGTCCATGATCCTCGCCGAGGCAGTGAAGGAACACACTCATCGCGGTGTTGACGACCCGGAGCAGGCGTGGATTCTCGGAGAGCTGATTCGGTACCTTGAGCACCCATACTCAGGCGCGTTGGAGTTCGCCGACATGGGCACCAACTGGACGGCCGTTCGCGACAGTGCCCGTGAGGGAACTCTTGACCGGCGAGACGGGGCGGTCATCGAGGTCTGCCAACGCTGGGACCAGCTCATCCGTTTCGCGGCGTTGAGGCTAGGAGCAGAGATCGGATCCGATGTTCAAGAGGTGATTCCGAAGGCACACCGGGCTGATCGACAGCACCGCAACCGGGTCTTCGTGGAGTCGCTTTGCGACGGCGGCACTCTCATGGGCACGCTTCGGGTGCCTGACACGATCGCCGACATGGTTGTCATTGCAGACTTGAAGGCCCGGCTCGTGACCGTCAGTTCAACATTCGATGCACCTCGCGACCGAGGCGGAAGGGCCCGAATCTCGTGGCTCACCCGGCAGCTGCGCGACACCGAAGGTTCGCTGATCGTCGAGACGTACGCGCGGGGTGCAAGAGTCCCGGTCGTGTCGACTTTGGAGTGCCTGCTCGAGGATCCAAGACTGGGGCTTGGCGAGGAGCGCAAGGAACCGGTGCGGTTTCGCGTATTGCGGCGGTCCGAGATGGGTCGGGGCCGCCGCTCAGCCCGCAAGCCAGGTTTTATCGATGCGCTACTCGATGCCGTGAACATCTTCTACGGAGATGTCCTGCAGAACCTTCGTGCCGTCCTGCCGCCAGCACCGCGTCTTGAGCGTCGGACCGACGCCGAAATCGAGAACGATCCGGTGGTTGCCAGCTAGCGTCCCGCGGCCGTCACGGGCTTAAGGCCGACGGGTGTGATCCGGGCGCGGGTCATGGCCCCAACAAACCGGCGGGCACGACGGCGATGCCGTCGCCGTCTCGGTATGCAGCTTCGCCGGTGTTCACCACCATGGCATCCAGCAGTGTCGGGCCGAGCCGGTCGCGCAGCCAGCGCAGGTGACGAGTGTCGCGGGCGGTCACCTCAGCACCAAGCTTGACCTCCACGGCTAGCACTCGCCCGCGGTGCTCGACGATGAGGTCCACCTCGCGCTCGTCGTTCCATGTGCGCATATGCGACACGCTGGCGCCCGTCCTGTGGGCGTGCACTCTCACGTCATGAGCCACCATCGATTCGAACAGCGCTCCGAGCAGGTTGGCGGCGGCCGGCGCAGCCCCAATTCCGCGCATGACGGCCGGGGCGCCGCCGAGCAGAGAGTCCACGTCAGCGTCGAGCAGACGCGCGGCAAGCGCGGTGTCAGCCAGGTGATGCTTGGGACCACGCTTGAGACGGCTCAGGTGGCTCCCGACCGGCAACCACGCGGGCAGTGGCTCCAGTACCCACATCGCTTCGAGCGTGTCGCGGAACGCAATCGTCGTCGTCTTTGCTGGCTTGTCGCTCTCGCCTGGTGTCGCTGCGTCACGGATCGTCTCGAAGGCGGCGGTCGTCGCGGTGGCCGCGGCATACGACCGCAACCATCGGCGCACAGCTGCCGGGTTGCGGACACGGTGACCTGCAAGGCGAAAGTCGTGCTCGACGAGCTGGTGGAGATAGCTCTCGGCAAGGAGTTCTCGCACCTGACCGCTGACACCGGTCCAGCCGGGGAACCCTCCCGACACGATCTCCTCGGCATAGTCCTGCAGCGTGAGACTGGACTCACCAGAGATCTCGGGACGGTCCCCGCCGAGCAACGCTGCGAAGCTGACCGAGCTCTGGCCCCGATGCCGCTCAGCCAGAGTTGTGGTCCACATGCGCAGCGTGACCATGCGTCCTGCGCCCGAGTGCACCGGTTGCGTGCGAGGACGGGCGGAACCGGTGAGAATGAACTGGCCTGGGCCGAAGTCTCGGTCCACTGCACGGCGCACGATGTCCCACGCCGAGCCAAGCCGCTGCCATTCGTCGATCAGTATCGGCGGCTCGCCCCGGGTGAGCATGTGCGGGTCGGCCTCGACGTCTGCGAACACCTCAGGGTCGTCGAGTGCATAGACGGTGTTGGCAAGTCTGCTGGCGGTCCAAGTCTTGCCCACGGCCCGAGGTCCCTCGATGCTCACGGCCGGCAGCGCGTTGAGAAGTTCGGCCAAATGATCATCGGCGATGCGTGGCTGATGTTCGACACCCGGAATCGTGGCCATCGGTAAAGGCTACCATTCCTCGGAAACACTACAAATTCTCTATTACGCTACTTTTCCTCATCTCGCGAGCGTCTGATCGCAGCGGGTCGGTGCAGCCGGCTCAGTCGAGGGCTTCGAGGGCCTCGACGAGGATGTCGAGCCCCTCGTCCAACTCGGCTTCGGTCACGTTCAGCATCGGGGTGATGCGGATGACGTTGCCGTACAGGCCGCCCTTGCCCACGAGCAGGCCACGGTCCTTGGCGGCCTCCACTACGGCCGTCGACGTCGGGGCGTCGGGTTCGATGCTGCCCGGGTGGCAGAACTCGATGCCCTGCATGAGGCCCTTGCCGCGCAGTTCGGCAACATGCGGCGACGCATCGCACACGGGCGCCAGCCGTTCGGCCATCTGCGCCCCCCGCGCAGCAGCATTGCCCTGCAAGTCGTTCTCCAGCACGTACCGCAGCGTGGCACGGCCCGCTGCCGTCGAGAGGGGGTTGCCGCCGAACGTGGTAAACGACGTGCGGGTCAGGCAGTTCATGAGCTCGGCACGCGCCACGATCCCCGCCAGCGTGATGCCGTTGCCGACACCCTTGGCGAACGTGATCGCGTCAGGGGTGATGCCGTGGGCCTCGTAACCCCAGAAGTTCTCCCCGGTGCGGCCCCAGCCGGTCTGCACCTCGTCGGAGATGAACAGGATTCCCTCGGAGTGCAGCACCTTGCCCAGCGCTCCGAAGAAGCCGTCCGGCGGCACGGCGAATCCCCCGACCCCTTGGATGGGCTCGGCGATCAATGCTGAGAACCCTCCCGAGTCGGTCATGTCAATGAGCTGGACGAGATCCTCCACGCAAGCATTGGTGAACGCATCGTCGTCGAGGTCTCGGAACGGGCTGCGCAGCCGGTAGCCGCCTTGCACGAAGTGCACGTCGAGCCCGCTGTGGCTGGTGGTGGACCACCCCCGGTGGCTGGTGATGGCTTGGGCGGTGAGCGAGCGGCCGTGGTAGCTGTTGCGCATCGCCAGCACCTGATTGCTGTTCCGATAGTTGGTCGCCAGCAAGATCGCAGTGTCGTTCGCCTCGCTGCCCGAGGTGGTGAACAGCACGCGGGGATCCGCGATGCCAGAGACGGCGGCGACCTCCTCGGCGAACGAGATCATCTCCTCGTTCAGGTACAGCGTCGAAGTGTGCATCACCTTGGCTGCCTGGGACTGCACGGCCTCGACGACGGCGGGATTGGCGTGCCCGATCATGGTCGTGAGGACGCCGCCGAAGAAGTCCAGGTAGCGGTTGCCTTCGTTGTCGAAGACGTAGCTCCCCTCGCCGCGGTCAATCGAGATCGGCTCGGCGTACAAGGGGCTGATGAAGCCGGGCAGGACAGCCCGGTAGCGCTCCGCGAGGTCGGCGGTTGTGGCCATTGCGACATCGTAGAGTTCGCGTTTATGGCGGGGTTGACGACATGGGTGTCGCAGGCCTACGAAACGGCCCGCAGCGTCATGCAGTTCGGCGAGTTCGAACGCGATGCGGACAAGCGGCACTTGGTCCGCGCCGCCGACGTATCCGACTTGCGCCGAATGGCCAAGCGCCGGATGCCGGGCGGGTGCTTCGACTACATCGACGGCGCCGCCGAGGACGAGATCAGCGCCGAACGCAGCGTCTCGGCCTACCACCGCTGGCAGTTCCGGCCCCGTGTGCTGCGCGACGTCACCGAGGTGGACATCTCGGGCAAGGTGCTCGGCGCCGAGGTGCCGATCCCGCTCGTGATTGCGCCGACCGGCTTCGATCGCATCGCCCACTCTCAGGGAGAGCTGGCCGTGGCCCGCGCTGCCGAACGCGCCGGCATCCCGTACTCGCTGTCAACCATGGGGACGCGCTCGGTGGAGGAGGTCGCTGACGTCTGCGACGGCAGGAAGTTCTTCCAGGTGTACGTCTGGCGTGATCGCGAGCTGATGGCCGATCTGCTGAAGCGCTCTGCGGCGGCCGGCTACGAGGCGATCATGATCACGGTCGACACAGCGGTGCTGGGACGCCGCGAGCGCGATGTCCGGCACGGCTTCAGCCTGCCGCCCAAGCTGGGACCCGACACGATCATCGACGGGCTGATGCATCCGCGCTGGCTTCTTGATTTCCTCAGCAATGAGCCCATCAAGTTCTCGAACTGCGAAGGCGCGGCTGGCGGCGACGGCGGCGATGCGGTGGCCTTGGCCGACTACATCAACAGCCAGTTCGACCCGTCGCTGTCATGGGACGACATCGAGTGGTTCCGTGAGCGCTGGGACGGCCCGGTGATGCTCAAGGGAGTGCTGTCGCCCGACGACGCCAAGATCGCCGCCGACATGGAGCTCGACGCAGTGATCGTGTCGAATCACGGCGGCCGCCAGCTCGACGGGGCGCCTGCCCCGGTGGAATGTGTGCCTGCCATCCGCGAAGCCGTCGGCGACCGGTGCGAGGTGATCTGCGACGGCGGCATCCGGCGCGGCAGCGACATCGTGAAGGCGCTGGCCTTGGGCGCCGACTCGGCCATGATCGGGCGGGCGTACCTGTACGCCCTCGGTGCCGCCGGCGAGACCGGCGTCGACTGGGTGCTGAACTATTTCGTCGAGGGGATGACCCGCACGATGCGCCTGAACGGCGTTCGTTCCACAGCGGACCTCACCCCCGACTTGCTCGAACGCGTTTGAGGCGGCACTGATGGCAGAACTGACATCACCCGGGCGCGCCCTTGGCGATCGCTCGCTTCCAGATCGTGCTGAAGTCGTCGTGGTCGGTGGCGGCGTCGTGGGGTGCGCCGTCGCGTACCACTTGGTTCGCCGGGGCATCACCGACGTGCTGCTGCTGGAGCAGAACCAGCTCACTTCGGGCACCACCTGGCATGCCGCGGGCCTGGCAGCGCAGCTCAAATCCACCTACAGCCTGACCAAGCTGGCGACCTACACCGTGCGCCTCTTTGAGGCGCTCGAGGACGAGACGGGTCAGGCCACGGGATTCCGGGCGCCGGGCTCGATCTCGGTGGCATCCGACGGCGAGCGCTGGGAAGAGATCCTGCGCGGCGCATCCATGGGCAGGTCCATCGGTGTCGAGTCCCGCGAGCTCGACATGGACGAGCTGTCGCAGATGTGGCCGCTGATGCGGACCGACGATCTGGTCGGCGCGCTGTACCTGCCCGACGACGGGATGGTGTCGCCGGTCGACGTCACGATGGCGCTGGCCAAGGGCGCACGTGCTCGCGGGTGCCGCATCATCGAGGGCGTTGCCGTCACCGGGCTCGAGACCCGCAACGGTGCCGTCAGCGGCGTCCGGACTGAGCCGGCAGGCGGCGCCGCCGGGGGCGACCACCTCATCGAGACCGACACCGTCGTGCTGGCCACGGGCATGTGGACCCGTCATCTGGCTGCACAGATCGGCGTGAATGTTCCGCTGCAGGCGTGCGAGCACTTCTATGTGGTCACCGAGCCGCTCGAAGGGCTCGACACCTCCACGCCCATCGTGCGCGACCCCACCAACTACACGTACTTCAAGGAAGAGACCGGCAAGCTGATGGTCGGCTTCTTCGAGCCGGCAGCCAAGGTATGGCGCCTCGGCGGCATCCCGCGCAACTTCAAGTTCGGCACGCTGGACGAGGACTGGGACCATGTCGGCCCCGTCTACGAGCGTTCGTGCCACCGGGTGCCGGTGTTGGCGGACTGCGGAGTGCAGCTGTTCTTCAACGGCCCCGAATCGTTCACTCCTGATGGCACCTACTACCTCGGCGAGGCACCCGAGGTCGACGGCTGCTTCGTGGCTGCGGGCTTCAACTCCGTGGGCATCCAGTCCGCCGGCGGGGCAGGCTGGGTGCTCGCCGACTGGATCGCTGACCGGCAGCCGCCGATGGACCTGTGCGCAGTGGACATCCGCCGGGCCATGCCGTTCCAGGCCGACGAGACGTATCTGGGCGAGCGCATCAGCGAGAGCCTCGGGCTGCTGTACGCGATGCACTGGCCGTTCTTCCAGTACACGAGCGCCCGTGACCAGCGCCGCTCCGCGCTGCACGACGCGATGGATGCGGCGGGCGCCGTGTTCGGCGAGACGGCGGGCTGGGAGCGGGCCAACTGGTTTGCCGAGCCCGGCCAGGAACGGGAGTACCGCTACAGCTATGGCAAGCAGAACTGGTGGGCCAACGCAGGCAGCGAGTGTGACGCTGTCCGCAACGGCGTGGCGGTGTTCGACCAGTCGTCGTTCGTCAAGTTCACCGTGCGGGGCCCCGACGCACTGGATGTGCTCGACACGCTCAGCGTCGCCGACGTCGATGTGCCTGCCGGGCGTGCCGTCTACACCCAGTGGTGCAACGAGCGCGGCGGCATCGAGGCTGATCTGACCGTCACCCGGCTCGGCGACGACGAGTTCTGGGTGGTCACCTCGGCCGCCTGCCAGACCCGGGACTGGGCGTGGTTGCGGCGCCACTGTCGCGGCAGAGATGTCCAGATCGCCGATGTCACCGACGACTGGGCGGTGCTGGGGCTGATGGGTCCACGCTCGCGCGAGCTGCTGAGTCGCGTCACCGATGCCCCGCTCGACAACGAATCCTTCGGGTTCGGCAGTGCTCAGCACATCGACGTCGCGACAGCAGGCGGCCCGATGGAGGTGCTGGCCGTTCGCATGAGCTATGTGGGCGAGCTCGGCTGGGAGCTCTATGTGCCCAACCAGCGAGCGGTCGCGGTGTACGGCGCGTTGCGGGACGCCGCCGCAGCGGCCGACGGTCTGGATCTAGCGCACGCTGGCTATCACGCCATGAACACCCTGCGCCTGGAGTGCGGCTACCGCCACTGGGGCCACGACATCAGCGACGAGGACACGCCGCTGGAGGCCGGTCTGGGCTTCGCGATCGCGTGGGACAAGCAGCGGGACTTCATTGGCCGCGCCGCGCTGGAATCGCAGCGTCACGAGCCCCGCACGCGGCGGCTCATCCAGTTCCGTCTCGAAGACCCCGACCTGCTCGCCTATCACGACGAACCGATCCGCCGCGACGGAGAGCTCGTCGGACGGGTCACCTCGGCCATGTGGAGCTACACCGAGGACCGCTGCCTGGCGATGGGTTACGTGACGCACCCGTCCGCGGCCGACCCCGAGCCGCAGGCCGTCACCAAGTCCTGGCTCGAAGCCGGCAGCTTCGACATCGAGATCGCCGGCCGCCGCATCGCCGCCACGCCGTCGATCCGCAGCTACTACGACCCCACCAACCAGCGCGTCCGCATGTAGCCCTGCAATCTGCAACCTGAACTTGCGGATTGCATATTCAAGAGCGTCAAGATGCGCGCAGTGGTGCGCGGAGCGGTGGTAATTTGCGCGCACCACGTCGGCATGCCACGGGGTCGGTACCGGGGGGTTCGGCTCACGTTTGGCCTGGACAAATGGGGACCTGTGTATGTCTGAGCAGGCCCGGCATCGCTGAGCATGCCTGAACACGCGCAATGCGTCATCATCGGCGGCGGAGCCATGGGGGCCGGCCTGCTGTACGCCCTCGCGCACGAAGGCTGGACTGACACGATCCTCGTCGAGAAGGGCGAGCTGACTTCTGGGTCCACTTGGCACGCAGCCGGCCTGATCCCGAACTTCATCGGCGATCTCAACATGGCCAAGGTGCACCAGGAAGCGGTGGCGCTCTACCCACGCCTGGAGGCCGAGACAGGACTGTCGGCGGGCTGGCATGGCTGCGGCGCCATCCGTCTGGCGCGCACGGCCGACGAGGCTGACTGGCACCACTACGTGCACGCCATGCTCACCCAGATCGGCGTCGAGTCGCATCTGATCGGCCCCGCGGAGATTGCCGAACGGCACCCGCTGCTGACCGATCTCGACGACGTGCGACTCGGCTTCTACACACCCCATGACGGCTGGACCGATCCGTCGAGCTGCACGAACGCCATGGCCAAGGGTGCCCGCGACCTCGGCTGCCGGATCATGCGCCACACGCTCGTAACCGGCATGTCCCAGCGCCCCGACGGCAGCTGGGATGTCACGATCGTGCGCGGCGGTGCCGATCCGGCCCGTCGCCGCAACGGTTCGAACGGCCGCGACGAGCAGGACACCATCCACTGCGAGCACGTCGTGAACGCCGCCGGGCACTACGCACCCCAGCTCGGCGCCATGATCGGGCTCGACGTTCCCATCGTGTCGGTCATCCACCAGTACTTGGTGACCGAGACCGTGCCCGAAGTCGAGGCCCTCGATTTCGAACTGCCAGTGGTGCGCGATCCCCGCGCCTCGTGCTACTACCGCCAGGAGATCGACGGTCTGCTCATCGGACCGTACGAGATGTCGGGTTCCAGGTCGTACGGCGTCGACGGCATCGACTGGGACCTGCACTTCCACCTCCCCGGCGAGAACCTCGATGTGCTCGAAGAGTGCCTCGACTTCGCTCAGCAGCGCATCGGCGTGCTGTCCGACGCAGGCATCAAGCAGGTGGTGTCAGGTCCGATCACCCACACCCCCGACTCGGGCTATCTCATGGGGCCCGCACCGGGCGTGCGCAACTACTGGCACTGCAACGGGGCCTCCATCGGGATCACCCAAGGCCCGGGCGCCGGGAAGTTCCTGGCCCAGTGGATGGTTCACGGCCAGACCGAGATCAACGTGCGCGCCATGGATCCGCGCCGCTTCGGCGACCACACCGGCCCCAAGTCTCAGTTCGCTCTCGAGAAGGCCCTCGACGAGTACCACGAGATGTACCAAGTACGGCTGCCGGGCGAGCAGCGAGACGCCGGCAGGCCGGTCAAGACCACGCCGCTATGGGGCCGCTTCGACGCGCTCGGCGCGCAGTGGCAGGAGATCTACGGGTGGGAACGTCCCCAGTACTTCTCGCCCGACGGCACCCCAGAGGCCCACTCGTTCCGCCGCTCCAACGCGCATGACGTTGTCGGCGCCGAGGTGCGCGGCGTTCGCGAGCGCGTCGGGGTAGCCGACCTGAGCGCGTTCGCCAAGTTCGAGGTGACCGGGCCCGATGCGGCCGCCCTGCTGGATCGGCTGTCGGCCAACCGCCTGCCCGGGCGCGACGGCGGCATCCGCCTGACGCACATGCTCACCGAGCTGGGCGGCATCGAGTGCGAGATGACCATTGCACGACTGGCGCCGGACCGGTTCTGGCTGGCTTCCGCGATCATGGGCCAGAGCCATGACCTGGACTGGCTGCGCGATCACGTGCAGGCTGGCGAGCAGGTCGAGGTGCGTGACGCCACCGACGCCACCGCCATCTTGGGCGTGACCGGGCCGCGTGCACGTGACGTGCTGTCGCCGCTGGCTGATGCCGACTTGAGCAATGAGGCATTCAGCTGGCTGACAGCTCAGGAGATCACTGTGGCAGGCGTGCCCGTCATCGCGCTGCGGGTGTCCTACGTCGGCGAACTGGGCTGGGAGCTGTACTGCCCGATGGGCGACTTGGCCCGCGTGTATGACGCAGTCGCCGAAGCCGGCGAGCCCCACGGCCTCGTGCATTTCGGCAGCTACGCCATGAACGTCATGCGCATCGAGAAGGCCTACAAGGCATGGGGCAGCGAGCTGACCACCGAGATCACGCCGGTTGAGGCCCGACTCGGGCGGTTCGTGGACTACAGCCGCCCCTTCCTCGGCCGTGACGCGGCGGTGGCTCGTCGCGAAGCCGAAGAACGCGGCGAGCCGCTGTCGATGGTGCTCGTGTACTGCGAGGTGGACACCGAGATGGGTCCGACGGGCAACGACCTCCGCGGCAACGAGCCGGCCTTTGCGCCCGGCAGCAATGAGCCCATGGGCATCGGCACGAGCGGTGCCTGGGGTCACTCGGTGGGTCGCAGCCTCGCGTTCGTCTACGTCGATCCCCGCTTCGAAGCCCCCGGCAGCACCTTCGAGCTTGACCTGCTCGGCGAACGGCGCACCGCGACTGTGCTGGCCGAAGCGGCCTACGACCCACGCAATGCGACGCTGCGCGCCTGAACCCGACATGGCTGCGCTGTCGCATCTCTGACCCTGAACCACAAGGACCCGGCGTACACCGTCACTCACAACACAGATTGCCCCAGGAGGTGCCGGCAGGAGATGTCTGACACGGCTGCACCGTCACCCGAGACTGCTGAGGCTCCTCGGCGACGCCGCGGCGGCGGCCGGGCCGGCCGCATCGCCGTCCGCGAAGCTGCGCCCGAGCGCGATCGCAGGCCAGTTCGCCCCGGCCTGCCCGCGGGACGGTTCAAACCCCTGACCGAGAACGACATGCAGCAGGTGTACGACACCGCACTCGGACTGCTCGAAGACGTCGGCATGGGCGATCCCCTCGACGAATTCGTCGAGGCGGCGACGCCTGTGGGCGGGTGGGTCGACGACAACGGACGCATTCACCTGCCTCGCGGCGTCGTGGAGCGAGCCATCGAGACGGCGGCCAAGGAATGGATCTGGCACGGCTTCGACGACGACCAGTCGGTGCACGTGGGCGGCGAGCATGTCTATTTCGGCACGTCCGGCGCCGCGGTGATGATGTACGACCACGAGACCGGCACGTTCCGCGATTCGCTCGCGCAGGACGTGTACGACTGCGGCCGCTTGGTCGACACGCTCGACAACCTGCACTTCTACGTGCGCACGGTGGTGGCACGCGACATGGTCGAGACCCGTGACCTCGACATGACCACGGCATACGCAGTGATGTGCAGCACCACCAAGCCGGGCGGATCGTCGTGGTTCGAGCCGGAGTGGGTGTACGAGTCGGTCGAGATGTTCGACCTCGTGCTCGGAGGCGAGGGCGAGTTCGCGAAGCGCCCGTTCATCGCGGCCAACAACACGTTCGTCGTGCCGCCGCTGCGCTTTGCCTACGACTCGGCGAGGTGCCTCGTCGCGCAGGTGCGCACCGGCATGCCCATCAACCTGCTGTCGGCTCTGCAGGCCGGTGCCACTGCGCCTGCGGCGCTCGCCGGCGCTCTGGCGCAGGCGGTGGCCGAGTGCCTCGGGGGGTTGACCTTCGTGAACCTGCTGTCGCCCGGGCATCCCTGCCTGTTGGGCTTGTGGCCGTTCGTGTCGGACCTGCGCACGGGTGCCATGAGCGGGGGATCGGGCGAGGAGGGAATCCTCAACGCCGCGGCGGCCGAAGTCGGTCACTGGCTCGGGCTGCCCACCGGCGTGGCGGCGGGAATGACGGACTCCAAGGTGAACGACGCCCAAGCCGGCTATGAGAAGGGCCTGAACGTCGGGCTGGCTGGCCATGCGGGCGCGAACATTGTCTATGAGTCGGCGGGGATGCTGGCGAGCCTGCTGGCGTGCTCGTACGAGGCGCTGGTGATCGACAACGACATGCTCGGTGCCATCAACCGCACGGTGCGCGGCATCGAGGTGAACGCGGACACGCTGTCGGCTGAGCTCATCGGCGAGGTCATCGCCGGGCCGGGCCACTTCTTGGGCTCGCCGCAGACGCTCGAGCTCATGGAAACCGAGTACCTCTACCCGCTGGTGTCCAACCGGGACACTCCCGAGGACTGGACCGAGGCGGGCAGCCGGGCCGCGCACGATGTGGCCCACGACCATGTGGTGGCCACGCTCGAGAGCCACTGGCCGTCGCACATCAGCCCCGCCATTGACGCCGCCGTCCGCGACGCCTTCCCGATCGGCCTGCAGCCGCAAGGCCCTTCGACTACTGCAGTCGCCTCGTAGCGCTGCGACGTGCGCCGCCTGGCGCAGTGACTAGGCCGCCGCAGGGATATTCAGCGTTGCGAGCAGCGCGCCGACACGTTGGCCGATGTCGTCGCGTACCCCGCGTACGACCTCGATCGGCTGGCCGGCGGGGTCGGTGAGCTCCCAGTCTTCGTAGCGCTTGCCCGCAAAGATGGGGCAGGCATCGCCGCAGCCCATCGTGACGATGACGTCGGCAGCCCGGGCAATCTCATCGGTCCACGGCTTGGGGTACTCACCGGTGATGTCAATGCCGATCTCGCCCATGGCCTCGATGACGGCAGCGTTGGTCTCGAGCCCGGGATCCGAACCGCCGGAGAACACGTCGACGCGGCTGCCGGCGAGGTGCCGCAACCAACCTGCCGCCATCTGAGACCGGCCGGCGTTGTGGGTGCACAGAAACAGCACCGCTGGCACGTCCAGCGATCCGACCTCGAGCCGCTTGAGCGCACGCAGCCGGTCGCGCGTGAAGCGCTCGATCAGCAGCGGCAGCCAGTCCAGCAACCGGGCACCGGCCTTCAGCTTGGTTCGCGAATCAACCATGTAGCGCTCGATGGTCTCGGCGTTGAACACGCCTTCGAACTCGTCGCGAAGCCTGGCCGCGCCCTGCTTGATCAGCAGCAGCTGCTCGGTCGTGAATTCCGGCAAGCCGATCTCGTGATCCTCCGCAGTGAAGTTGTGCGGCGCGGTGCCGTCCGGTGTCGAGTTGGTGGACAAGGGCGCTCCTGGGCTACGACCGCGCATCGGCACCGGCGCGGCATCCGGCTCAGCGTCGTAGGTAAGCGGCGGCCGTGCGAGGGATCAAGCGATGTCGCGGCATCGTTGGCCGATGTTTGCGCGATGTTCGCGTTGAGCTTCGCTGCGTCGCCGCCATGGCGCCGACCGTCTCTAGCGTGTACCCGTGACACGAGCCTCCGATCAGAACGTGGTGCTGACCGGCTTCATGGGAACGGGCAAGACGACCGTGGGCCGGCTCATTGCGCGCGAGCTGGGCTGGGCGTTCGTGGACACCGATGACGTGATCGTGGCCCGGCATGGGCCCATCGACGCCATCTTTGCCGAGCAGGGCGAGAGTGGTTTCCGAGCAATTGAGCGGGAGGTGGCTGCCGAAGTTGCCCGCAGCCGGCACCACGTCATCGCCACCGGCGGCCGGATGCTGCTCGATCGGGCAAATGCCGATGCGCTGACCGTCGCAGGTCGGGTCTTCTGCCTCGTCGCCAGTACGGATGAGATCATCCGCCGCTTGCGAGCCGATGTCGATGGACCTGTGCGGCCGCTGCTCTCGGGCGACGATCCGGCTGCCGCAGTCGCTCGCCTCTTGGACGAGCGGGCGGCTGGCTACGGGCAGTTCGAGCAAGTCCGCACAACGGGCCGTCCACCACGGGACATAGCGGCAGACATCATCGAACGCCTCGGGGTCTGACCTGAGACAGCGCGGTTCCCTCGGCGGCCGAAGGCCGGCGAGGCACCGCGGCACGTTCAGTCCGAGGCGACGACGCCCCGCTCGGTCAGGTCCGCAATCTCGTCATCGCCGAGCCCCAGTACCTCGGACAGCACCGCTGCGGTGTGCTCACCGGCTCGCGGGGCCGGTCCGCGCACGCCCACGTCGGGCGAGTTGTGCATCCGGAACGGCGCAGCAACCGTCTCGAAATCGCCGGTCTCGGGATGGTGGATGGTCTCGAACGCGCCGGTAGCGCGCACCTGCGGATCCTGTGCTGCTTGGGCTGTGTCGTTGATGGGCGCCCAGATGCAGCGGTGTTCGTCGAGGCGGGGCATCCAGTAGTCCGATGGCTGCGACTTGAGCGTGTCGTCGATGTCGGCGAGCAGGGCGCGCATGGCCCTGAAGCGCTGCCGGCCGGTCTGGTAGTCGGGGTTGGACAGCAGATCCTCCCGCTCGATGGCCTTGCAGAAGCGCTCCCACGCATCACCGGTGTCGGGCATCGTGAAGTGCAGCCAGCGCCCGTCTGCGCACTCGAAGGCTTCGAGCATCGGCGACAGGCCGCTCTCGCGGGGCCGTTCTGTGTTGGGGCGACCGTCCACGAGCGACGTGGCCATGTCGATGGCGATGGTCCATGTCGCTGTGCGCAGCAGCGAGGACTCCACGATCTGGCCCTCGCCGGTCACGTCTCGGGCCCGCAGCCCGGACATGATCGCGCCGAAGAACGCCAGGCTCGTGGTGTGGTCTCCCTGACCGGGTCGAGCATGCGGCGGGGCACCGCCAGGTGGCGTCGAGGCGCCGTAGAGGCCTGACCGGGAAAAGAACGCCGTCACGTCATAGCCGGGCCGGTCGATCTCCTCGCCTACCTCGCCATAGCCCGAGAGCAAGCCGATCACTAAGTCGGGCTTCATCGCGAGCAGATCGTCAGTGTTGAGACCGAACCGGTCACGGCGCTCGGGCAGCAGGTTCATCACGACGACATCTGACGCAGCGACGAGGCGACGGGCGATCGCTGAGCCATCGGGATCTTCGAGGTTCAACTGGATCGACTGCTTGCCCCGATTGATGAACTGGAACGCCACGTCAGGGTTGTGGACGCCCTCGGGCACTTTGGCCTGCTTCATCAGCCCGCGAATCGGATCGCCGCCGATGGCCTCCACCTTGATCACGTCGGCACCGAGGTCGGCCATGATCGCCACGGCGGACGGCGCAGCCGCGAAGTTGGCGAACTCGGTGACGCGGATGCCCTCGAGGGGTGATGTCATCTTCGTTGCTCCTGAATGTCGGTAACGATGAACTCGGTCGCCGGCTTGGCGGGCAAACCGCCCATCGCACGGCACGCAATGGTCGGCACAGTCCGCCCTTCGTGCACTGTCACGGTCCAGGAACGTCCCGCGGATGTTGCGATCACGTCGACTGCCCAGGCGTCAGGGGTGCGTCGGAAGCGCACCTCACGCGCGATCGATTCGAGCGACCACCCGATCTCGGCCAACACGGCCCGTTCGCCCACCTGGGCCGGCCCGGTTGCAGCCCCCCACCAGCCGCGACAGCGTGGCGCCAAGGCGGATACGTCTGCGGTCCGGTCCAAGATCGAGGCCAGCTCCCCGGCCTCGATGCCGGCCCACATGCGGCCGTCCGGCAGCGTCATTGCGGTGGGGGCAAATCGATGCCCCCCGGTGTGGCTGACCCGGTACACGGAGATCCGTCCGCTGGCAGTCGGCGCGCCCGGATAGGGCTCGTCGACATCTGCGCGGCGGTACGCACGCAGAACTCCTTCGAAGTCGGCTGCGAGGCGAGTGCCCTCGCTGCCGCAGCACACGTCGTGGCTCCCCTGGGTGCAGATCAGCACTGCCCGCTCGTCTTCGGTGCAGCCGAACGATGCGAATCCCTGCCCGTCTGGAATCGGATCGGATGGCAGTTTGCGCTCCAGGTGTGCGAAGAGCTGGCGCAGTCCGGCGGAGTCGGCGGCTTCGAAGTACGCGGAGTGGATCCCGGCACCGGCGCGCGAATGGAGCACGACGGGAATCCGATCGGACCTCGTGCGCTCGTCCGGCGGCACCGTGGCGAGGACGCGCGTCGGGCCCGTCGCCAGATCGATCATCGGTCTGAACCCTTCTAGCAGGCCGGAGGCGAAGACCGGCTTTGGCCAGGGCAGCGGTGTCTCGACCAGCGCTACCGCCTGGGCGCTGATGGCGGTCCCGCCAGGGTCTGTGCCGATGCCGGCAGCGTGCGCGGAGCAGCGCGGCGCCTCGTCGGCAGCCGGCAGCAGCGCCAGCACATCGGGCTCAAGCGGCGGCAGGGTCCCCACGGTCGGCTGCGCCAGTCGGGACACTGTTCCCTCCGGTGCCGCTGCCATCGGGCCAGCATAGGAAGCCGTTCTGGCTGGGGCCCGATGAACTCTGCGCCGAGCGGTCGTTCCCGGAGCCGTCGGGAGAGGTTCGCCATGGCGCTGCTCAAGCGTTGTGCGGGCTCGCGGTAGGTTCGGGTGCGTGCCGTGGTGGCTGTGGTTGTTGATCAGCATCGGGGCCTTTCTTGGGATCGTGTTCATTCACGACAGCATCCAGAAACGGCACTCGATCCTGCGCACGTACCCGGTCATCGGCCATCTCCGTTTCCTGCTGGAGAAGATCGGCCCCGAGCTGCGGCAGTACATCGTGGCTCACAACGAGGAAGAGCGGCCCTTCAACCGGGACGAGCGACGCTGGGTGTACTCGACAGCCAAAGAGCAGAACACGTACTTCGGCTTCGGCACCGATGACGAGATCGACAAGCCGGGTCACATCACGTTCCGTCACAGTCCGTTCCCGCTGGGCCGCACCGTGCCGGTTGATGCCCCGCTGCCGTGCGGCAAGGTCATGGGCGCGTGGAGCGGCCGGGCCAAGGCGTTCCGCCCGGCTTCGATTGTGAACGTCTCGGCAATGAGCTTCGGCTCGCTGTCCGGCACGGCGATCGAGGCGCTCAACCGTGGGGCGAAGATGGCCGGCTGCATGCACAACACGGGCGAGGGCGGCATCTCGAAGTACCACCGCAGCGGCGGCGACCTGGTCTTCCAGATGGGAACCGGCTACTTCGGGTGCAGGAACCCCGACGGCACCTTCTCGATGGACCGCTTGCTGGAGACGATCGACAGCGCGCCGGTTCGCTCCATCGAAGTGAAGCTGTCACAGGGAGCCAAGCCCGGCGTCGGCGGCCTGTTGCCCGGCGCCAAGGTGAGCCCCGAGATCGCAGAGGCACGAGGCGTCCCGGTCGGCGAGGACGTGGTGAGTCCCAGCCGCCACTCGGCATTCGGCAGCGTCGCGGAGCTGGTGGACTTCGTGGAGGAAGTGGCCCGGGAGACCGGACTGCCGGTGGGCATCAAGTCGGCGGTGGGCCAGGAGGCCTTCTGGACCGAGCTGGCCCAGCACATGGCCGAGACCCGCCGCGGACCCGACTTCGTGACCGTGGACGGCGCAGAGGGGGGAACAGGCGCAGGACCGCTGGTGTTCACCGATCACGTCGCGCTGCCGTTCTGGCGGGCGTTCGGCATCGTGCACCGGGCATTCGGCGAGGCCGGCCTGTCCGACCAGATCGTGATGATCGGCTCGGCCAAGCTGGGCTTTCCGGCTCCCGCAGCACTGGCATTCAACATCGGGGTCGACATGATCGGTGTGGCTCGCGAGCCGATGATGGCGATTGGCTGCATCCAGGCTCAGCGCTGCCACACCGACCATTGCCCGACTGGGGTGGCGACGCAGAACACATGGCTCTCTCGCGGCCTCGATCCGACGCTCAAGAGCGTGCGGCTCGCGAACTACGTCATCGGGTTGCGCAAGGAGCTGTTCAGGCTGGCCGATGCCTGCGGCGTCGAGCACCCGGGCCTCATCGGGGGCGACAACGTCAACGTGGTAAGCCCATTCGGCGACCTCATTCCTGCCCACCACGCCTTCGGCGTCACCCCCGAGCGCACCCACAGCCCGGCCCGCATCGCCGGCCTGCTGGAGGCGGTGAGCGCCCGCACGGCAGACGGCGCGCAAGCCGACGCCGAAGCGCTGGCAGACTCTCTCGCATCGGATTCGTCAGTGGACGCCGCCTAGCCGCAGCCAAACCCGGCGTTCTCGTCGAGGAGGAGCCATGAGTCGCCCCTACGGCCACCCGATCCAGGCCAGCTCGCATGCCGCCGAGCGCATCACCGACGAGCACAAGGCGGTGTTCGCGGCAGACGGCGTGGTGAAGGTGACACATGCGGTGTCGGACGCGTGGGTCGAACGGGTGCTCGACGTGGCCGACCAGCAGCTGCGCGAGCCCGGCAAGTGGGTGTCAGACACAAATCCAGGAGCGCCGGAGAACCGGCTGTTCACCAGCAGGTACCGGTGGGAGATCGATCCGGTCATCGGCGATTTCGTCTTCAACTCGGGCATGGCGCAGATGGCCGCGGCGTTGATGGGTTCGGACACCGCGCGCTTCTACTTCGACCACCTGCTCATCAAGGAGCCGCGGACTGCCAACCCCACGCCGTGGCATCAGGACATCCCCTACTGGCCCTTCCTGGGCAAGCAGATCTGCTCTGCGTGGGTGGCGATGACGCCGGTCACCGTGGCGGAGAGCTCGCTCGAGTTCGTGCGCGGCTCGCACAGCTGGGATGCCTACTACGCGCCGGAATCCTTCGACGGCAAGAAGGGCTTCATGGCCGACTTCGAGGGCGAGAAGATGCCCGACGTGGAGGCCGACCGGGCCGCGTACGACATCATCGGGTTCGACGTCGAGCCCGGAGATGCGCTGTTCTTCTCGTCGTGGATCATCCACGGCTCGCCGGGCAATGCCGGCGACCACCGGCGGGTGGCCTTGTCCACCCGCTGGCTGGGCGACGACGCGGTGTGGTACCCCCATGCGGGGTGCGATCCCATCGTGGGCGACGACGACACAACCTCGGTCGCCGGCGAGTATCCCGGCGACAACGACAAGTTCCCCCTCGTCGCCGCGTAGAGCAGTCGCCGTGCCCGAATGGGTCACGGGTGCCGGTGGCAGTGCGAGTAGTTTCGGGGTATGGACTATCCGGCTTCTTTAACTGTCCAGCCCTCAGAGCGCGTGGCGAACTGGCGTCCATTGGTCCACTGGATCATGCTGATCCCGCACTTTGTGGTCCTCGCCGTGTTCCACGTCGTGGCTTGGCTGCTCGCGATCTTGACCATGCTAGTGATTCTCGTCACCGGCAAGCTGCCGGCAGGCATCGCGAGCTTCCAAGCGATGTACATCCGCTACTACCCCCGTGTGCTGTCGTACGTGCACATCATCCACGACCAGTACCCGCCATTCGAATTCCCCTCGTCGGAGGAGGATCCGGGCGGTTCGCCGGTGGCGGTGAATGTCGCAGTGGAGCCGGGGAACCGCAATCGTCTGGCAGCACTGTTCCGTCCGATCTACGGGCTGCCGCAGATCGTTTTCGTCACCCTCTACTCGTATCTCGTCGTCGCAGTGGTGACGATCGCCTACTTCATCATCCTGTTCACCGGCCGCTGGCCTGCAGGCATGCGCGATTTCGTGATCGGGTTCTACCGGGTCCATGCGCGCTACCTGACCTTCATCTACATGCTGACCGACAAGTACCCGCCCTTCAGCACCGCCGAATAGGCCCAACCCCCCGCCCCTCGCCGGGCGATGCCCGGACTGATCCGAGCCTCCAAGTAGGTTCGGCGGCATGGCTTACCCGGCTTCCGTCACCGTCGAGTCACCGGAGCGGATCGCCAACTGGCGACCCTTGGTGCACTGGCTGCTGCTGATCCCGCACCTGATCATCTTCGAGATCCTGCAGCACATCGCGTGGCTGCTGAACCTGTTCGGCTGGATCGCCATCGTGTTCACCGGCAAGATGCCCAAGGGCTTGGCGGATTTCCAGTCCATGTACTTGCGCTACAGCATCCGGCTGTACGCCTACTTCGACTGTCTGCACGAGCGCTACCCGCCATTCGAGTTCGACATGTCTGCACCCGAGCCCGGAGGCACTCCGGTCGCTGTCGACATCGAACCTCAGCTCACCGACCGCAACCGGCTCACGGTCGCATTCCGGCTGATCCTGGTGATTCCGGCCCTGATCTTCACTGCGATCACCGGTCTCATCACAGCGGTGCTGGTCGTGCTCGGCTTCTTCGCAGTGCTGTTCACCGGCCGCTGGCCCGACGGAATGCGCGGGTGGGTCGTCTCGTGGTTCGGTGTGAACCTGCGCATGAACGCGTATCTGCACCTGCTGACCGATCAGTACCCGCCGTTCAGCCTCGACGCCTGATCCGTCAGTTGGGCGGCGGGCCGCGGCGGCGCCGAACTCAGGACCTCCTGCACGTCGGGCGGCTGGCGCCACCGCAGGGCTACCGTGCGGGCGATGAGCGAGGCCCGAGGTGAGTGACTGCCATGAGTGAGATGACCGGCGGCGAGGCCGTCGCGGCGACGCTGGCGCGCCTGGGCGTGCGGCACGTGTTCGGGATCGTCAGCGTCCACAACCTGCCGATGTACGAGGCGCTGTCGGTGCGCGACGACATCGAGGTTGTGAAAGTCCGCCACGAGCAGGCGGCTGCACATGCTGCGGATGCCTACTACCGCGCCACCGGAGAGATGGGTGTGCTGCTCACCTCCACCGGCCCCGGCGCCGCCAACGCTGTGCCGGGTCTCTATGAGGCATCGTTCACCAGTTCGGCCGTGCTGATGGTGACCGGCCAGACGGAGTCACGGTTTTACGGCAAGGGGAAGGGCTTCCTGCACGAGAACGATCAGCAGGTCGACATGCTGCGCTCGGTGTGTCGCAGCGTGGCCTCCGTGCGGCATCCCGGCGAGATCTCTGCCGAGATCGCCCGCGTCGCCGACGACATCCGCACTGGTCGCCCCCAGCCCGGCGCCGTGGAGATCCCGATCGATTTCCAGTACGCCAAGGTCGGCGACGGGCGCATCGCCGGCTCACCCGAGGTGCCCCGCCTTCGGCCGGATGCATCGCTGCTCGACGACGCAGCCGAGCGTCTCGCCAGCGCGCAGCGACCTCTCATCTGGGCGGGCGGCGGCGTCGTCAGTGCCGATGCCTCGGCTGAGCTCACCGCGCTGGCCGAGCGGCTCGGTGCCCCCGTCGTCACCACCATCGAGGGCCGCAGCGCCCTGAGCGAGCTGCACCCGCTGTCGCTGGGCTTCCGCTCGGACCGTCCCCAGGTGGCCGACGTCTTTGCTGAGGCTGACCTGCTGCTGGCCGTGGGCACCCGTTTCCAGAACTACGCCACGCGGGTGTGGGCGCTGCGCTTGCCCGAGGAGCTGATCCACCTCGACGCTGACCCGGGCGTGATCGGTCTGAACTACCCGGCGTCGTTGGCCGTCGTGGGCGACGCGAAGCTCAGCCTGGCCGGGCTGCTCGAACGGCTGGGTGACGGCGCGCCCACCATCGACGACGGCTACGTCGAGCGGGCCCGCAAGCACCGCGCCGCCGACATCGAGGCAATGCGCGAAGAGATTGGCCCCGACCACGCGGCGATCTGCGACGCGATCCGCCGGATGCTTCCCGATGAGGCCCGCATCGTCCGTGACACCACTGTGCCCGGCTACATGTGGGGCAACCGGCTGCTGCCGATAGTGGCGCCGCGCACATCCATCCGGGCGGCCAATGCCGCCATCGGCCCCGGTGTGCCGATGGCCGTCGGTGCGGCGCTCGCCTCCGGCCAACCGACCGTCGTGATCCAGGGCGACGGCGGGCTGATGCTGTCGGTCGGAGAGATCTCGACGCTCGCCGAGCACGGCCTGCCCGTCATCGTGTGCGTCTTCAACGACGGCGGCTACGGCGTGCTGCGCATCATCCAGGACGCGCTCTGGGACTCCCACCACGGCACCGAGATCGGCGGCATCGACTTCGTCGCGGTGGCCGAGGCCATGAGCGTGCCCGCCCAGCGGGTGAGCAGCGTCGCAGAGTTCGAGGCCGCATTCGCCGACGCGGTCTCCCGCGCCAGCGGCGAATCAGGCCCTGTGGGACCGTCGCTGATCGACATCGACCTGACCGCGCTCATCCCGATCACGTTCCCTCTCCCGGCACACCAGCGCCGCCGCGAGAACTGAGCACGAGCCCAGGCTGCAGTGCCTAAAGGCCCGAGGTGTCGGCTTCTGGGTCGAAGAAGGTGCGACCCGCCAGCTCCATGACCGGCATGGCCACCATGAAGTGAGCCGATGCGGTCTGGGCATCACGCAGGTGACGCTGCAACGGCGACTCCTCGAACACCGCCGTGCCGCCCATGGCCGCGTTCATCGACTGGATGACCCGCAGGCCTGTCTGCATCGCATGGGTGGTCGCCGTGCGCAGGTCACGGCGCAGCTCCAGATCGCACAGGCCGTGCTGAGCGCGCTCCCATGCAGCTTCGATCGTCGAATACAGCAGCCGCCGCGCTGCACGCACTTCAGTGTCTGCCACCGCCACGGCGGAGTGCAGCGCGGGCCGTTGGCTCAGGGTCCGGCGTGAGCCCTGGGGCACCTTCGATTTGGCCACGTCGATGACCTCGTCCACGCACGCCCGGGCCATCCCCAGCGCTATAGCGCCGATGGGCAGCGCCAGCAGGCCGAACAGCGGCATCCGGTACAGCGGCTCGGCGGCGTACGACGACTTCAGGATGGAGCGCTCGTAGGCGATGCGCGATGCAGGCAGCCAGACATTGTGAGCCTCGAACGTGCTCGAACCCGAACCGCGCAGCCCGCTGGTGTACCAGTCGTCGTGCAGTTCGATGTCGTCGGGCCGGAAGAACGCCCGGCCGAGCGCCGGCTGCGGGCCGTCGCCACCGCGACCAGCGGCATCGTCATCGTCGATCTGCACGCCTGCGGAGATCCACGCCGCGTTGTGCGAACCCGAGGCCCATGCCCAGCGCCCGCTCACCATGTACCCGTCGGCGCCGTCGGGCCCGGGTGCAGCCGTGGCTGTCCCCGAGTGTGCGAAGACGCCGGCCGTGATGACGTCGGGGTTCTCCAGCAACTCCGCGAGCTGGGCCGGCTCGAGCGCGGCGAACATGATCTGCGAGGTTGCGCCGATGAACGTGCACCACGCTGCCGAGGCGTTGCCCCTGGCGAGCACTTCGCTGATCTCGGCGACCATCGCCGGTGGAAGCCCCATCCCGCCGAGTGCAGGCGGCACCAGCGTCCGGTAGAAGCCATCGGCTGCCAGCGCATCGGCCAAGTCCTGCGGCAGCTGCCGCAACGAATCGATCTCGACGCTGCGCCCCCGCAAGGTCGGGCCCCACTCGGCGGCCAGCTTCAGCATCTTGTTGCTCATGACGCCCCCTCCGGCACGCACTCGAACGGCACGCCCAGCTCGTCGCCGACACGCCGCAGCGAGCGGACCACTGACGCGGGATAGCTGACGGTGCCTGCCGCAGTGCGCCGGTCCATCTCGAGTTGTTCGAGCTCGCCCGGCAGGTACACGGTCTGGCCCGGCAGCACATCCTCTTCGCCGGCCGCGCGGATCTGGGCGACCATGTCCTCGATGTCGTCGTAGTAGCCCTCACGGTCCCGGAACACACCGGGGTCCATCAGCAGGAAGAACTGCCCCCGCCGACCCACGGCCACATCGCCGGTGTGGGCCGAGCCGCCCAGGATCCCCGCGGCGATGTTCGAGGCCGTGATCATGCCGATCCCCTTGTAGCCGCCGATGGCCGGCACGATGCCGCGCATCGCCACGTCAGGATCGACGGTGGGGTTGCCGTCGCGGTCCAGGAATCCCCACTCCACCGGGATCTCCGAGCCCTCGGAGCGGGCCCGCAGCACCTTGCCGAGCGCCACGGGCGTGATGGCCATGTCGAGCACGATCGGCGGATCGTCGCGGCGGGGGAACGTCCACACGATCGGGTTGTTGCCGAACAGCTTGCGGCGGCTGCCGAACGGCGCCAGGTTCGGCACCGACGTGGTGGTGCCGTAGCAGACAAAGCCGGCCTCGGCGGCCTGGTACGGGTAGTTCGCCCCGCAGCCCCAATCGTTGGAGTTGCGGATCACGCCCACCACCAACCCGCTCTCGCGAGCCGCCTCGATGAGCTGCTCCATGAACCGGGTGATCACGAGCTGGCCGAGACCGTGGTGCCCGTCAGCTACGAGCACTGACGGCGTGCGGGTGACGATCTCGCACTGTGCAGTCGGATCGGTGGTGCCGTCGCGGAACCAGTTGACGTACCAGCTCACCCGCTGGAAGCCGTGGGTGTCGACGCCGCGCCGGTCCGACCAGAGCTGGTTGTCGACGACGGTCGCCGCGTCGTCTTCGGCCATGCCGGCCGCCACGTACGCCGCAATGCCCCATGGCCGAAGCTCGTCCAGGCGAAACGACACCGGCGCGCTGTCGTCGCCGTCTGCGGGCCGGTCATCGGGAATTCCCCGAGGCAGTGTCTCGTTGCGTGTGCTTTGGTCGCTCATGTCCGGTCGCTCACCCCTCCGCTGAGTTCGATGCGTGTGTCTATCCGCGGACCCGCTGCACGACCGCTACAGCGCGTCGACGACGGCGCTGGCGAAGTCCTCCGTGCCCGACGTGCCGCCCTGGTCCGGCGTCAGATTCTCGCCGTGTTCGTACACCTGGGCCAAGGCTCGGTCCAACCGGTCTGCTGGTGTCGCGAGCCCCAGGTGGCGCAGCATCATCTCGGCCGACTCCAGCGTGGCGGTCGGGTTGATGATGCCCTGGCCGGCGATGTCGGGTGCCGTGCCGTGGGCCGACTCGAAATACGCCCAATCGTCGCCGTAACAGCCCGAGGGCGCTAAGCCCATTCCCCCGATCGTGCCCGCGCCCTGGTCGGACAGGATGTCGCCGTAGAGGTTCGGCAGCAGCAGCACGTCGAGGTCGTGGGGCCGTACCACCAGGCGGTGCGCCATGTCGTCGATGATGAACTGCTCATATTCCAGGCCGGGGTATTCCTGCGCCACCTCGCGGGCGATGTCGCAGAACCACCTGTCGGTCGCAGGAAGCATGTTCGTCTTGGCCGAGACGGTGAGCTTGCCGCCCCGGCTCAGCGCCAGCTCGGCGGCGAAGCGGGTGACCTGCTCGGTGCCGGGGCGGGTGATGATCTTCGCCGCGAAGCGGCCGTTGGCAGCATCGGGCGGGACGCGGGAACGGCCCTCGGTCAGTCCCGCATCCAGCAGCCGTTGCGCCGGTCCCATGACGCCGACATACATGTCCTCAAGATTTTCCCTGACGATCACGTAGTCGATCCCCTCGGGCCGAGCCAGCGGCGAGGCATAGCCCGGCCGCCAGCGCACCGGTCGCACGTTGGCGTAGGTGCGTTTGCCCCAGCGCATGAAGCCGGCCCCCGGCGTGGTGCCGTTCGACGATCCGAACAGCACCGTGTCGGCAGCGTCGATGCGCCCGCCGACCAGCGCTTCCCGCTCGGCGGGCGTGAGCGCCGCGAGCTCGTCGCCCACCGGAACGTGGTCCCACTCGATCGGCAGATCCAGCGCGTCCAGCACACGGAGTGAAGCCGACATCGCCTCGGGAGCTGCATCGTCACCCGGAATGACGCACACGCGGTGCCGTCGCTGCTCGGTCATGCGCGCCGACGCTACGCGGCGGGGCTCGCGGCCGCGTGGGCCACTGCAGCTACAGGCCGGGCTTGGTGACCATTACGGCGATAGCGGCCACGATCACCAGGTTGCTTGCCATAGCCCACATCTCGGCTCGCCGCCGCAAGCGCAGGGCGTCATCGGCCCGTTCGTCACCCGCTTCCAAGGCCTCGGCCAGCTTGGCGCTCGTCGGCCGCAACGCGCCGTGTGCGATGCCCGCCCAGGCGAAGTAGAGGATGAACGCGGTCGTCACCCAGCCCTGGCGGAGATCCCACCGGTCATCGATGAGCACCGCGACGAGCCCGGCGATGCCCGCGAGGTACGCCGCCATGTCAGTCAGCCGGTTCGATGCGAAATCGAATGACCGGCGTACCACGCTGGCTGCATCGGGCCCGTCGGTCCACGCCCGGCGCAGCATCACCGTGCCGAGCGCGCTCCCGCCGAAACCCACCACCGCGCCGACCAAGTGGACGACCAGCATCGCCTGATACCAGCCGGAGTTGAAGCTCACGCCAACCAGCGATTCGCCGACAGTCATGACCGCGAGTATCGCTCGCTCTGGGGCGAAAGTGACGGCGGCGTCGACAGGAAGATTCAAGCCCGGGTGACGCTCAGTGTCGGCGCCGCTTCCGGGGCGGTGTTCAGTCCGCCGGCGGGGCCAGGGAGTCTTCGATGAGTGCCTGCATCACCTCGTGCAGTGCCTCGTTGCTGTCAGCTCCGGCGTCGGTTGCCGCGCAGTAGGTGGCCAGCTGCCGGTCCGCCGAGGTGCCTCGCCGGCAGATCGTTCGCAGGTGCTCGATCTCGGTGACGCAGTCGAGCGCTTCGGCGTCCGGGCGCACCATGTCCACGATGCGCTCGACGGCGCGGGGGACCGGCTCGAGTTCTCCGCTCTCGAAGTCGATCAGCTCGCCCTCGATGCCATGCCGCTCCGCCAGCCACTTGTTCTGCCCGACCAGGAAGTTGCTGTGCTCGCGCCAGCTCAGGTGCTGGGTGCGCAGTCGCCACAGCATCCGCAGCAGGCATGCGTACGCAGCGGCCACGGCGACGGTGTCTTCCATCCTGGTCGGCAGGTCGGTGACCCGCATCTCCAAGGTCGGGTAGGAATTCGATGGCCGGATGTCCCACCACACCTTGGAGGCGTCCTCGATGACGCCGGCGCGCACCAGCACGTTGATGTGCCGCTCATACTCGGCCCACGAGCTGAACCGCTCGGGCAGGCCCGTGCGCGGCAGCGTGCAGAACACCGCCGATCGGTAGCTCTTGAGCCCGGTGTCCTCGCCGCGCCAGAACGGCGACGACGTGGACAGCGCCAGCAGGTACGGCAGGAAGGCAGTCATCTGACCCATCAGGTCGATGCGCAGCTCAGGATCCTCGATGCCGACGTGGACATGCAGCCCCGAGATGATGAGCTGTCGCGAGACCCCTTGGAGATCCGCGGCGAGCGCCCGGTAGCGCTCCTTGTCGGTGATGTGCGCTTCCTCTGCACGGGCGCTGGGATGGGTCGAGGCTGCGATCGGCGCCAGCCCGTACTCGGCGGCGGCTTCGGTCACGGCGAGGCGCAGGAGGCCGATGTCCGCCCGCAGGCTGCGGAAGTCGTCGCAGATGCCAGTGCCGATCTCGATCTGCGCGCTGAACAGCTCGGGGCTGACCTGCCCGTGACGCAGCTCAGCCACCCGTTCGATCAGCCCCGGAGGCTGCTCGACGACTAACTCGCCGCTCTCGCGGTCGACGAGGAGGTACTCCTCCTCGACACCCATCGTCCAGCTCGGTTCGTCCAGCACTGCGGCCGATGATGGCAGATGGAGCAGGCTGCGCCGATAGTCCGCGCCGAATGCAGGCAGCCGCGCAACCAAGCGCCGTAATCTCGGGCACTCCGGCTGTCGCCCATGAAAGGCCCGCATGACTGATCGCCAGATCCATATTCGAAGCTGCTCGCTGTGCGAGGCGATGTGCGGCCTCGAGGTGCACCACGCTGACGGCGAGGTGAAGCTTATCCGGCCGAATCGCAACGACGTCTGGTCGAAGGGCTACATCTGCCCCAAGGGCACCGTGCTCGGCCACATGTACGCCGATCCCGATCGCGTGCGCAGACCGCTCGTCCGCGGAGCGTCCGGCGAGTTTGCCGAGGCCAGCTGGGGAGCCGCCTTCGAGCGCTGTGCCGAGCTGATCGGCGGCGTCCGGGACACCTACGGCGTCGAGGCGATCACCGCTTACCTCGGCAACGCCACCGGCTTCAACTACTCCATCAGCCGCTATGCCGGCATGTTCCTGCAGCTCGCCGGGATACCGACCGTGTACTCGTCCGGCACGGTCGACACGTGGTCCAAGAACGTGTGCTGCCAGCTCATGTACGGGCACTCGTGGCGCATCCCGGTGCCCGACATCGATCGCACCGACTTCATGGTTGTGCAGGGCGCAAACCCATCCGCCAGCCAGGGCAGCTTCATGGGCTGCCCCGACGTTCCCGGGTCGCTGGACCGTGTGCGCGAGCGAGGCAAGGTGGTGGTCATCGACCCGCGCCGCAGCGAGACGTGCGCGCACGCCGACCAGTGGCTGCCGGTGCGGCCCGGCACCGATGCGCTGCTGCAGCTCGCCGTGGTGAATGTGCTGTTCGACGAGGGCCTCGTGCGGCTCGGGCACCTGGCCGGTCGGCTCAAGGGTGTGGACGAGGTACGGGCCATTGCTGCTGGGTTCCCGCCGGAGCGGGTAGCCGGAGCGTGCGGTGCGGACGCCGAGGCGATCCGCACCCTGGCCCGCGAGTTCGCCGCCGCTGAGCGGGCCGCGTGGTACGCCCGCATCGGCACCTGCAACCAGGAGTTCGGCACGCTGGCGTCGTGGCTGCCTGATGTGATCTGCGCGCTCACCGGCAACCTGGACTCAGTCGGCGGGATGATGTGGGCGAAGCCCGTGGCGTGGTCGATGCTGCAGCAGGACTGGGGCTTCGAAGGCGGATTCGACCGCTGGCGGAGCAGGGTCCGCGACATCCCCGAGGTGCTGGGGCAGTTCCCGATGGGATGTCTCGCCGAGGAGATCGACACGCCCGGCGATGGTCAGCTCAAAGGGCTGGTGGTGGTCGGCGGCAACCCGGTGCTGTCGGCCCCTAACTCCGAGCGCCTCGACAACGCGTTGCCGCTGCTGGAGGCGATGATCTCGGTGGACAATGCGCTGAACGAGACCTCCCGCCACGCTCATGTCGTCTTGCCGGGGCTGGCTGCGCTCGAGCAGCACTTCTACTCCGAGATGCTGTGGGGCTGGGCCAAGCGCTCGGCGGCGAAATACGCCCCGCCGCTGTTCCCGCCCTCTGATGATCGGCCCGACGAATGGGAG
Organism: Acidimicrobiia bacterium; assembly: GCA_022820925.1. Classification (GTDB taxonomy): domain Bacteria; phylum Actinomycetota; class Acidimicrobiia; order Acidimicrobiales; family Poriferisodalaceae; genus Poriferisodalis. The sequence goes on from JAJEEO010000003.1 coordinate 93,033, forward strand.
ATCCTGACGCGGCTCGGTGCGATGTGCGCCGGCCTGGGAGAGGTGAACGTCGCAGAGTTCGACGACCTGTACTTCTCGGCCTTGGCGGAGCTCGCCGGCGTGGATCCGGCGGTGGCACTGGAGGCATCGCCCGCGCCAGGTCCCGAGCGGTTGAACGACCTGGCCATCCGCACCGGTCCGTGGGGCGACCGCTACGGCGAGAACCCTGACGGCTTGAACCTCGACAGGCTGAAGGACTTGCCGGACGGGCTCGACATGGGCCCGATGGTCCCCCAGGTCGACGACATCGTCGTGCACCCCGACGGCAAGATCGACCTTGCGCCCGAACGCGTCACCTCCGACGTTGCGCGACTCGAGGCGAGCCTCGACCGATCTGATGCTGCGCTGAAGCTCATCAGCCGGCGCCACGTGCGTTCCAACAACTCGTGGATGCACAACGTGGAGGTGCTGGTGCGGGGCAAGGACCGCTGCACGCTGCTGATGCACCCGGACGACGCAGCGGATGCAGGTGTGGCAGACGGCGAGCTCGCCAGGGTTTCGTCGTCGAGCGGCGCCGTCGAGGTGGCGGTGGAGGTCAGCGACCAGATGTACCCGGGCGTCGTGTCACTGCCCCATGGCTGGGGACACGACAAGCCCGGAACCCGCCAATCGGTGGCGAGCCGCTACGCCGGGGTCAACTACAACCTGCTGGTCCCGCCAGACTTCGTCGATGTGCCCTCGGGCAACGCCGCCGTCAACGGCGTGCCGGTGACGGTCGCACCGGCATCCGGCGTGCCGGCTTGACCGACCGTCGCAGCCCCTTCTCGGCCAAGGGCTTCCTGCCGCTCTGGCTGAGCGGCCTGTGCTGGCACTGGAGCCGCTGGGCTATCGCATTCCTGGCCGGATACCACGTCAACGTCGTCACCGGTTCGCCCCGGCTGGTACAGCTCACGGGCACCGTCATGTGGGCGCCGCTGCTGCTGGGCGGCGCCATGGGCGGGGTCATCTCGGACCGCCTCGACCGGCGCCGCACGGTTCGCTGGCAGACAGCGCTGCTGATCCCGCTGGCTGTCATCGTCGGGCTAGCCGAGCGCGCGGGCCAGCTCGGCCTGTGGCTGCTGTACCCGTTCCTGCTGTTCGCAGGCATCGGCTGGGTCGTCGATATGACCAGCCGGCGAGCGCTGCTGCTCGACATCGTCGGACCGCAGCGGATCGGCGGGGCCATGGCCTGGGAGACGATGGCGCTCGCGTCAGGTCTGGCCGCAGGGCAGCTGCTCGGAGGTGTCATCACAGGCCGAGCAGGCGTCGGCACCGCGTTCTTGGGCATCGGCGGGGTGCTGTGCGTTGCCCTGGTGCTGCTGATGTGGGTGCCCAAGGTGGCCCGAGTCGCGGTCGAGGAGACGCGCTCGTCGGTCGGCGCCGAGCTGCGGGCGGGGCTGCGACTGGCGCGCACCAATCGCGGTTTGCTCAGCATCCTGGGTGTCACCGTGATGGCGAACTTCTTCATGTTCGCCTACTTCCCGGCGGTGCAGCTCATCGGCAAGGAAGTCGATGCGACGGCATCCCAGATCGGGCTGATCGGTTCGATGACGGGCTTCGGCATGATCACCAGCTCCTTCATCACCTCGGTGGCCAGCGCTCGGCGCTGGGGGATCCTCTACGTCAGCGGCGTATTCATCACGATGGCCATGCTCATCGTGTGGGCGCTCTCGCCGAATGTGCCTTTCGCCGTCCTGACGCTCTATCTCGCCAGCTGCGGCAGCGGCCTGTTCGCTGCCACCCAATCCACGCTGGTGCTCACGGTGGTGCCCGAGGCGATGCGCGGGCGGGCCATGGGTCTGCTGTCGATGGCCATCGGAGCCTTGCCGATCGGCACCTATCTCCTCGGCGAGGTCGCTCAAGCGCTCGGGCCCCGCACGGCGGTCATCACCATGGCCTCGATGGGCTTCGTGGCGCTCACGCTCTGGCTCGTCTGCCGGCCAGAAGTCGTGCGACGCGGCAACCCGACGCCCTGAGCAGATGCGGACCGAGCGCCCGACGGCCGTTCGCTACGCTGCGGCGTGGCCGAGTCGCGCCGCCGCTGTGCGTGACGGGAGGGGAAGCCGACCATGAAAGCTGCAGTGCTCAACGAGATTCCGGGCGAACTCGAGATCGAGGACATCTCAGTCGATGCGCCCGCTCCCGACGAGGTCCTGATCGAAGTGCGCCACGCCGGACTCTGTCACAGCGACCTGCACTTCATGGACGCCCATTGGCCTTACCAACTGCCGGCGGTGATGGGCCACGAGAGCGCAGGCGTGGTGACCGCCGTCGGCGACAACGTCTCGTATTGCGCGCCAGGCGATCACGTCATCACCTGCCTGTCGGTCTTCTGCGGCCACTGCGAGCGCTGCCTCACCGGCCGCCCGAACATCTGCGCCAATCCCGCTGCTGTCGCTCGGGCTTCCGGTGCCGCACCGCGGCTGGCCAAGCCCGATGGCACCGAGGTGGGACAGTTCGCCCGGCTCGGCGGATTCGCCGAGGAGATGCTGATCCACCAGAACGCTGTCGTGAAGATCCGCGACGACATGCCGCTCGACCGCGCAGCGCTCATCGGCTGCGGCGTCACCACGGGGCTGGGCGCGGTGTTCAAGACGGCCCGCATCGAGCCCGGCGCGACCGTGGCGGTGTACGGCGCGGGCGGCATCGGCCTGTCGGCTGTGCAGGGTGCGCGCATCGCCGGTGCCGGTCGGGTCATCTCGGTGGACGTCGAGGACTCGAAGCTCGAGACGGCCCGCCAGGTGGGTGCAACCGACACGGTCAACGCTTCCGACGGCGACCCGGTTGAGGCGATCAAGGAGCTCACGAGCGGTGGTGTCGATTACGCGTTTGAGTGCATCGGGCTGAAGCAGACCTGCGAACAGGCCTGGTCGTCGTCGCGGCCCGGCGGCACCACGGTCATCGTGGGGATGATGCCGTTCGGCGAGAAGATCGAGATCACCGGCTACGAGGTGTTCATGCTCGAGAAGCGGCTGCAGGGCTCGATGATGGGCTCGAACGCCTTCCGGGTGGACATGCCCCGCTACGTCGACATGTATCTCGACGGCCGCCTGATGCTCGACGAGATGATCTCGGCGCACATGCCGCTGGAAGACATCAACGCCGGCTACGAGCAGATGCGCCAGCGGGTCGGCACCCGTACGGTCATCGACTTCGACTAGCCGTCGTTGCGCCGAAGCCAGGGGGCACAGGGCGCTAGAGGCTGCCCGCGAGGGTGCGCGGGCCGGGCGGACCGTCTGGGTCGTGCGCCTGTCACACATCCGAGCCAGAATGACCGCACGAGCGACGGAGCGGAGGGGCCATGGAGGTCGAGGGCAGAGTTGCCGTAGTGACAGGCGCGGCGAGCGGCATGGGCCGTGCGATGGCCGACACGTTCGCGGCAGCGGGCATGAATGTGGTGCTGGCCGATATCGAGGAAGCGCCGCTGAACGACGCCGCAGCCGAGGTACGTGCGACCGGTGCGGAAGCCATCGCGGTGCGCACCGACGTATCGCAGCTGGCGCAGATCGAGGCACTTGCCGAGGCTGCTGTGGATCGGTTCGGCACCGTGCACGTGCTGTGCAACAACGCTGGTGTCGGCATCCCGGGACCCGTCGGGGATATGTCGCTCGAGGACTGGCGCTGGACCCTCGACATCAACCTGTGGGGGCCGATCTACGGCTGCCACGTGTTCCTGCCGATCATTGAGGCGACCGGGGAGGGCCACATCAACTCGACTGCCTCGGTGGCCGGGCTGTACGGCGGTGCCTCGCTGGGCGCGTACAACGTGTCCAAGCACGGTGTCGTGGCGCTGATGGCCACGCTGGAACGCGACCTTCGGCTGCGCAACTCGCCGGTGCATGCCTCGGTGCTGTGCCCCGGGCCGATCAACACCAACATCGTGTACAGCCAGCGCAACCGTGACCCCGAAGATGCCGCCCACCACGTGCGCACCGATCAGGGCGACAAGTTCTGGGACATGCTCAAGGGCTACCTGTCTGAAGGCATGGACCCTGCGGAGGTGGGCCCGATGGTGCTGGACGCCGTGCGCACGAATCGCTTCTGGGTGCTGACCCATCCCGAGATGGGCAAGATCGCCCGCTACCAGGCGGACGCGATGCTCGATGACGGGCACCTGACGCGCTGAACGACTGTTGAGCGTCGGTCACCTGTGGCGGCCATACAGACTCCGCTGCGGGAGATGAGCCAGCCGCGCAGCAGCACGCTCGGTTTGCTCGTACGGCGACGCTGAGGCAAACCGCTCAGTAAGGCGTTTACTGAGCCCGTGACACCGACCGCGCCGCCAGGGGCGAAACGCTCGCACGAAGCGCTGCCCGGTCGGCCCTGAGCACGTGAAGCCAGCGGGACCCAACGCGCGCGCGCGAGCGCGGCTGGCTGCAGAGCGGCCGTCGGTGTTCACCGTCGTCCCGCAGATTCTCGATGCCGCTGGCCGGCCGCTCGACCCATCGGTGGCACCCCCTATCCCGCGGCCTGCCCCGTCTCCCGTTGTGCCCATCGATCGTCCTGCCCCTGCAGCCGACGCGCCGGTGTCGGACAGCTACCGGTGGCGGCTGCTCGGCGTGATCGGGCTGGCGGTACTCGGGTTCGGTTCGTTGATGACCTTGGTGGGCGTTTCGCTGACGCCGATCTCCGAAGACCTGGGAACGACGCTGCCCACCGCCGGCTGGGTCATCACCGGCCTCATGCTGGCCATGGCCGTCTCGACTCCCGCCGGCGGCAAGCTGGCCGACCGGTTCGGGCACCGCCGCATCTTCCTCATCGGCATCGTCGGGATGACCGCGACGATGATCGCCAACTACTGGGTGCCTGACATCGGCACGTTCATCGCCGTGCGGGTGGTATTCGGGCTGTGCGGCGGTCTGCTCATGCCCTCGGGCATGGCATTGCTCATGCATGCGTTCGGCCCGGCCGAGCGGGCGCGGGCCGTCGGCTGGTTCCAGTTCGCCATGACCGGTGCGCCGACGATCGGCGTCGTCGTCGGCGGTCCGCTGCTGAACGTCTTCGGGTGGCGGGGAATCTTCTTGCTGTTCGGCGTGATCAGCCTCGTGTCGCTGATCTTCGCGGCCGTGGTCGTGAAGCCGATTCCCCGGGGCGAGCGGGTGCCGATCGACATCCTGGGGGCGCTGCTGCTCGCAGGCGGAACGTTGCTGGTGCTGTGGGCGATCACTCGGCTGCCGATGCTCCTGCGGGCAGGCGACGGGTTGCTGTCAGATCAGACGCTGATGCTGATGCTCGGCGGGGCGGTGGCCTGCTTCGTGCTGTTCGTACTGTGGGAGCGCCGCGCTCCCGCCCCCTTCTTGGATCTGCGCCTGTTCCGCCGGGCCAGCTTCACCTTGCCGCTGCTGTCGGCGCCGGCGAATCAGTTCGCGTACATGGGCGGCTTCATGGTGGTGCCCTGGGTGCTGCAGGAGCGATACGGGTACTCGGTGGGCATCGCTGCGATGCTCATGGTGCCCCGGCCTGGCGCATTCGCAGTGGCGTCGCCGCTGGGCGGCACGCTGGTGACCAAGATCGGCGCCCGGATCCCGATGTTCTTCGGCACCTCCGCGATGATCGGCTCGATGATCGCCTTCGCCCTGGGCGCCAAGCCGGTGGGCTGGGGCCTCGCGGCGATCATGGTGGGGCTGGTGCTGTCGGGTGTCTCCGCAGGCGTCGGCTCGCCGGCCTACCAGGTGCTGGTCGCCAACTCGGTGGAGGACAAGGACCTCGGCATGGCCAACGGCATGAACCAGACGGTCATGTGGATGGGCATCATCCTGGGGATCCAGTCGATGCTGGCCTTCACCGGCGAGGATCCCTCGCTGGGCCGGCTGCGAGCCACGTTCCTGTTCGGCGCCGCAGTGGCGGCGATCGGCTTCGTGGCGCCCCTGTTCGCCACCCGGCGAGCCACCCGCCTGGCCTAGCTGTGCGCTAGAGCGCGGCGAGGAAGTCGAGCAGTTCGGCGTTGAGCTCGGCGGCGGCTTCCTGCTGGACCCAGTGGCCGATGCCGTCAAGGATCACCGACTTGTGCAGGTTGGGCATGGTCTCGCCGAACTTGGCGATCGAGCCGGCGCCCCACACGGTCGGTCCGTCGACCTCGCCGCCGACGAACAGGCTCGGCTGGGTGATGGCTGCGCCGTCGAAGGCGGCCATGTCCTCCCAATCGCGGTCCACGTTGCGATAGCGGTTCAGCCCGCCCGACATGCCGGTGCGGGTGAACTCCGAGGTGTAGTAGGCAAAGTCGGCCTCAGACATCCAGTGGGGCCAGGAGCCCTCTTCGGGCCAGATGAAGTTGTCCGAGAGCTTGCCGCCGGGCGCGACGCCGAAGCCCCCGCCTGATGAGTCGCCCGATGCCTGCCGGGCCCGCACGCCGTCGCCCGAGGCGGCGTAGTACATGCCGAGCAGCCAGTGGGGAAGGTCGATCTCCATCTCAGCCTCGGCACGACCTGGCTCCTGGAAGTACTCGATGTAGAACTCCTTGTCGCCGCCCATCATGCGGAAGGCGGCGCTGGGCTTGAAGTCGCTGCGGGCGTTGTACGGCACGCTCACCAAGCCGAGCGCGGTGAAGATGTCGGGCCGCACCAGGGCTGAGCTCCAAGCGATGGGTGCGCCCCAGTCGTGGCCCACGATGACGGCGGTGTCCTCGCCGAGCGCCCGCACCACGCCCACGTTGTCAGCGACGTGGCGCACCATGCGGTAATCGTCTACGGCGCTTGGCGACGAGGAGCGCCCATAGCCACGCACATCGATCGCCACCGCCCGATACCCAGCCGCAGCCACCGCGGGGAGCTGGTGGCGCCACGAGTACCACGACTCGGGAAAGCCATGGACGAACAGCACCATCGGCCCCTCGCCCATCTCCGCCACATGAATCCGCGTACCCAGCGCATCCACGTCGTAATGCTTCACCCCGGACAGGTCAGGGGTGGATGTGCCATTGCTCTCACTCATGGCCGACATTCTGGCCCCCGAATGCGTTGGTCGGCGCGTGGCAATCGAAATTGAGTTGCGTGAGATCGACGCGTCGCGCGAGGTTCAGCAGATGTGCGCTGGTCAATGTGCAGTGCTTGCAGAATGCGGGCAATGCTGGCAGAATGCGGGCATGGCTAAGCAGATCACCATCCGGAACGTGCCCGATGACGTTTGCGACGAGCTCGCTGCTAGGGCTGCCGAGCAGCGCCAGTCGATGCAGGAATACCTGCGGGGGGAACTCGAGCACCTCGTTGCGAAGCCGTCGGTGGCGTCGTTGCTGGAGGAGATCCGACGGCGCAAGGAAGCTGCGGGCACTCGGGTCTCGGCCGCCACGATCCTCGCGGCACGCGACGCAGACAGGAAGTGAGCGAAGTGGGCGCAGTCATTGATGCTTCGACTCTGTTGGCTGCGCTCATCGACGACGGCGATGACGGCCGGTGGGCGCTTGAGCAGCTCGCACAGAAACCGATGGCCGCACCTGAGCTGCTGCCCGCCGAGACGTCGAACATCCTGCGCCGTCTGGAACTCTCGCACGAGATAACACGACTCGAAGCAACGGCATCCCAGCGTGAGCTCACCCGATTCGGCCTCGACCTATACCCGTTAGGCCCGTTCGCCGATCGCGTCTGGGAGCTTCGCTTCAATTTCACCGCCTACGACGCGTGGTACGTCGCCCTCGCGGAGAGGCTCGACTGGCCCCTCGTCACGCTCGACCGCAAGGCAGCAAGAGCCAGCGGATCGCGCTGCGAATTCCGGGTCCCGCCGTGGCCCGAACCGGCTGCCTGACAGCGGAAGCTGGGAGGCCCCGTTTCCAACCGGCTTGCACGACCCGGGCGCAGCGCGTTCGCGACTTGTCACACCCCAGCGCGAGGCTGGCGACCATGGGCAGGCAACTGACCGAACTCCTCCAGGACGCGCCGTGGCGCGAGGCCGTGACTTACCGGGACACGTGGCCGCACGAGTACGTGCTGAGCGAGAAGGACGAGCAGCGGGAGCTGCTCGCAGCGGTCTGCGCCCGGTTCCACGCCGGCGAGGGCGTCACGGGGCGCTTCTTCCGCATGTCGAATACGTACCTGTTCGTCGGCGATCACAAGTACTGGCTGATGACCGACTACCGCAAGATCAGCCCGCTCGCCGGCGAAGACAACTACGTCATCAACCGAGCCCGCCTGTACCGCGACCGGCGAGACTTCGTGATCCAGCCCGGCGACACCGGCCGCCACGACGACTACCCGACATCGCCGGCGACGCAGCCCATCGACTGAGAGAGAACGTCGCACTGCACTGCGCTAATGAATACTTGCGCGAAATAGATTCTGCGGCACCGCTCATCGACTGAGAGAGAGCATCACCGTGGATGACGATCACTCGCTGCTGGCGCACCTAGTTTCCAAACTGACTCCCCAGGTGGAAGACGCCGCGACCGATGCGCTCGCATACATCCTGAACCAGTCGGAGTTGTGCCGAGCGGCGCTTGGCTCACTCGTGAGCGAGAGCGGACATCAGATGCGGTCCATGCACCGGGCAAGTACCCAGGTGACCGTCTTCGATGGGGGACGGCTAGATCTCGTCGGCTACGACGCCGACGGCGCGATTCGGCTGATCATTGAATCGAAGTTCTGGGCAGCGTTGCTGAGCGGCCAGGCAAGCGGATATGTCAAGCACCTGGCAGCCGACAAAGCCGGCGCGACCTTGTTGTTCGTAGCACCCGAGGTTCGACGTGAGACGCTCTGGGCCAAGATCCGAGGGCAATTCGACGATGCACCAGATCTGAGTCTCGGGTCGGATCGCGCCGTCGGCCCGTTGAAGGTGGCGGATGTCAGCGACTCCCAGCGGACCGATGCCCAATGGCGCGTGGCGCTAACTAGTTGGTACGCGCTGCTCAACCACCTTGAGCCCGTTGATTTGTCGATGACGTCCAACATTCGGCAGCTGAGGAGCCTGGCGAACGCCGAGGATGACAAGGCGATCGCGCCCCTGCACGCAGAGGACTTCAATCCGGCAATACCTCGCCGACACTTGGATTTCTGCCGGATCGTCGATGACGTCGTGGATGCGCACGGTCGACGGCAAGGCTGGATGACGACGGAGGGGCTGAGGGCGACGCCTCAATACGACGGTTATCTGCGGTTCTTCAGGTTCTGCACAAGCGACGGCAGTCTCCGGTCATCAGATCTTGCGCTGTACTTCAGCTGTCACCAGTGGGCGAAGACGAGTACCACTCCACTCTGGCTGCGGGTCTGGCGCAACAGGGACAAGGAAATCGACGCCATTCGCAGTGCAGAACCCGAAGTCGAACACTCCTGGACCCCAGGCGATCACCTATGGATAGCGCTGCGGTTGCTGACCGGTATCGAGTACGCCGATGTTCTCGAAGACGTCGTTGAACAGGTGGAGCGTGTCCGCGACATCATTATTCAGGCTCTTGAGAGTGGCGAGACGAGCTAGCTGGCTGTTGGCGCAGGTGAGGAAGCCGGGAGAGCCGATCAGGCTGCCGGGTCCGTAACTGACCCGGACTAGTCCCGCTGCGGGCTTCATCGTCGTCGGCAAGGATGGGCGGCATGAGTTTGTTGTCGTTTGAGCTGCCTTCGTTGGAGACGATTGAGCTGGAGCCTGATGGGGAGACGCTTCGGGTTTGGTTGAACCGGCCGGAGTCGCGCAATGCGCACAACCAGCTGATGATCCGCGAGGTGGGGGATCTGTTTCTGGCCCTGAATGGGCAGACGCAGCATCGGGTGGTGGTGCTCGGTGGGCGGGGGAAGTCGTTCTGCGCCGGTGCTGATCGCAAGGAGCAGCCGCCTTCTGCAGCGAACGACCGCGAGGCCCGCTACATCAACCAGCTGGGGCGGCGGGCGGCCCGGGCCATCGAGGATTGCGAAGCGGTCACGATCGCTCGGGTGCAGGGGCATGCCATCGGCGGCGGGTGCTGCTTCGCAACCAGCTGCGATTTCCGCATCAGCGAGGCCGATGCGATGTGGTACGTGCCCGAGGTGGAGCTCGGCGTGCCGCTGCCGTGGGGTGCCACGCCCCGCCTGATCGCGGAGCTCGGTATGTCACGGGCACGCCAGTTCGTCATGACCAGCGAGCGCATCGACGGGCGCAAGGCGGCCGAGTGGGGATTGGCGCACGAGGTGTGCGACGGCGATGAGGAGCTGGATGCGGCCGTCGAGCGGTGGGCGGCGCGCTTGCTCGACCTTCCGTCGCTGTCAGTGCAGATGGCCAAGCACCAGCTGCGCGGCTATGCCCAGATCACGCGGCTCGGCGACCTCTCCGAATTCGACGGCGACGCCTCGGCCCGGTCCATCACTAGCGAGGATGCCCAGGCCCGCTTCGGCACGTTCTAGCTGAGGGCGTCGATCACGACGATCCCGTCGCAGCGCCAGCTGTGGGCATGAGACTTGTGCAGCGTTAGCTGCGGGCGTCGATCTTGTCGTAGGCCTTCTTCATTGCTTGGTAGCCCTCGACGGCGCGGGGGATGCCGCCGTAGATGGTCATCTGCACCATGATCTCTTCGATCTCGGTGCGTGACAGGCCGTGGTTGAGGCCTGCCGGCACGTGGAACGCCAACTCGTCGGTGCGGCTCAGCACCGTGAGAATGGCGATGACCACGATGCTGCGATCACGGCGGGACAGTTCGTCCCGTGACCAGAGGTCGCCGAACGCCCAGTGATAGGCGATGCGCCCGACTTCGCCGAGGTGCTCGACGAGGCGTGCCATGTCCTCGGAGGGATCGCTCGACGCCCGACCTGCAGTGAGCGTTGCGCGTACCTCAGCCGCCCGTCGCTCTCGCTCGTCGTCGTCCAGCTCAGCGGCGCCCGAACGCTCGGGCAGCCGGTCCACCCCGTCGAGCGTGCGGAAGCGATCGTCGACCACGCGCGACGCTGCCATCGCCATCGGGAAGCCGGCGTAGGCGGCCACCTGGATCAGGATCTCTTCGATCTCGGTGCGTGTCAGGCCGTGATTGAGCCCAACCTCGGTGTGCAGCGACAGCTCCTCGCTCGAACCGATCGTGGCAAGCACCGTGATCACGATCAGGCTGCGGTCCCGGCGCGACAGTTGCGGCCGTGACCACACATCTCCCATCACCACGTCGAACGCGAAGGTGCCCAGCGCTCCCTGCCGACGAGTCATCGCACGCTGTGCGCGCTCGGCATCCACCTCCCCGTTGGTGAAGCGCTCGAACACCTCGAGTGCAGCGGCCCGCCGCTCGGCGTGCGTGCGTGATCCTGCGCTTGTCTCGGTCGTCGCCATGTTCACTCCCCGTGCTGGCCGATTCGCGTCTCGGCGCCCGTCATCATCGCCGCGAACGCGCCCGTCGTGCCCGACTTGCAGACGTGAGCAGCGGGCGCGCTGTTCGAAGCGAGCCGATAACGCGGCTACAGCTCGCCGGGTTCCTTGCCGGGCAAGTAGGTGACTGGCAGCCTCGTCAGCCGGCGCACCCGCGAGGGGAGATCGGCCCCCACCAGCCGGGATGCCCCGGCGGGAAGCGTCGACAGGATGATCCCGTCGAAGCTGGCACGTGACAGCACCGCCTGGATCGCCCGCATCGGATCGGGGTCGCCCAGCTCTCCGGAGGCCGCGTACGACGCCGCAGCAATCTTCGCGAGCTGGGCATCCAGCCGCTTCTGTGCCTGCTCCATGCCCAGCGTGTCGGGACCCAGGTAGTCGGCCGCCGGCACATGCTCGGACGGGATGCCTGTCACCGGATCGGCAGCCAGCATCGACAGCCGCCGGGCCCGGGCATAGCTCTTCGAATGCGTCATCGGCACCAGCAGGTGGAACTCGCAGGGGCCGTGACTGTTCAGGCGCTCGATCTCTGCGACAACCTCGCCAGTGCCCAGCGTCTGGTTGGCCACGATGAGCCAGCGGGTCACTTCGACATCCGGCGCACCGGGCGTCAGGCCCGGACGCATCCGGTCAACCTGGAAGGCAAGGCGGAGCTTGATGCGGTAGAGCGCAATCTCGCCGTCCACGAGCATCACGTCGCGTTCTTCGACATGTGCCACCGACAGATCACGGATGGTCTTGGTGGCCTCGGCCACTCCCCGCCGCGCCGCGTCCTCCCACGAGATCCGGCTCGCCGCGACCAGCGTGATCACCTTCTCGACCGAGTTGCGGTTGCGTTGGGGTGCTTCGTTCAAGTTTCGAACCCGTTCGCTGAGCGGCTCGTCCCAGTGGGCGGAGAGCGATGTGCTTCGGTGGGGCAGACTGTAGGTCACACCGCGAACGTGCGGCACAATGCGCGTGCGAGGGATCCAAGGAGGATTCAATGAGCAGCGTCTACAACGTGATCGAGCTGATCGGCACGAGTGACGAATCGTGGGAGAAGGCGACGCAGAACGCGATCACCGAAGCCTCCAAGACTCTGCGGGATCTCCGGGTTGCAGAGGTAGTCGAACAGGACGTCGTGATCGAAGGGGGCGCCATCGCGGCGTTCCGCACCAAGGTCCGGCTGTCCTTCAAGCACGAGTCGCCTTGAGCTCCTGCCCCCTCTCTACAGCGAGCTTCCCGCGCGGTCTCGGGGGAGCGCGCGTCCTGCGCAGGCGCCCGGCGATTCGATGACGGAGCGCGGGCTCGACGGCATCCGTGTCGTCGAGATGGGCCAGATGGTGGCTGCGCCGTGGACGGCCAAGCTGCTCGCCGATCTGGGCGCTGAGGTCATCAAGGTCGAGCCCCCCAGCGGCGATCGGGCACGCCAGCGCGGGCCATTGCCGCAGGGTGAGACAGGCCCGGATCCGGTGGGTGGGCTGTTCGCTGCCATCAACACGAACAAGCGCAGCGTGACCGCGGACCTCTCCTGCACAGAAGGCCGTTCGACGCTGGATCGCCTGCTCGCCGACGCCGATCTGTTCGTCCACGACCTCGCCCCGGACACCGCCGAAGAATGCGGGCTGGCGGCAGCAGCGCTGCGGGCGCGACATCCGTCGCTCGTGACGTTGTCGATCACTCCGTTCGGCCAGAGCGGGCTCTATGCGAACTGGCGGGCCGAAGAACTGCAGGTCGTGCACGGCGGCGGCTGGGGCTGGCTGACCCCTGGCTGTGTGGCCGATCCCGAGCTGGCGCCGCTGAAGCCGCACGGCCACCAAGCTGCCTTCCAATCCGGATTCGCGGCCGCCTGCGCATCGCTGGCTGCCGTCGACCGGGCACAGCGCACCGGCCACGGCGAGCACATCGACTTCGCCCAGATGTCCTACGTCGTGGGGATGCTGGAAGCAGCGTTCATCATCTGGTCATACACCGCCGACAACCCCAGCCGACTTGGGGCGCGCATCCTCAACCCGTGGGGGATCTTCCCGACCAGCGACGGGCACATCTTCCTGGTGTGCGTCGAGGCCGACCAGTGGGAGCGGCTGAAGGACTTCATGGGCCGCCCGGACTGGGCCGACATGGACCTCTTCGAAACGCTCGAGGGTCGCTTCGAGAACGAGGACCTGCTGCGCCTGTGGCTCGGCGAGTGGATCGCTGCGCAGCCGGCGATGGAGCTGTTCCACCGGGGCCAGGCAGAGCGGCTGGCATTCGCGCCGGTCAACACGGTGGCGCAGATGGCCGCCGACCCGCACCTGGCTGCCCGAGACTTCCTGGTCACCTACGACCAGCCGGGGCTGGGCAGCATCACCGTGCCCGGCGCGCCGTCCCGGCTGGCCAAGCCTTGGTGGTCCATCCGCCGTCCGGCTCCCCGCCTCGGCGAGCACAACGGCACCCGATTCGATGGCTCAACCAACTCGGTACCCGCACAAGCTGCCTCGAAGCCGACCGACCGGCCGCTCGACGGCATCACCGTCGCCGATTTCAGCTGGGTCTGGGCCGGCCCGTACTGCACGGTCCAGCTCGCCCACCTCGGCGCCACTGTCATCAAGATCGAATCGTCGGCCCGGCCCGACCTGGGTCGCCGTCTGCCCACGCAATCTGTGCACCACGAACCGACGCTCGACACCAACGGCTACTTCAACCAGTACGGCCAGGGCAAGAAGAGCATCGCCATCGACATGGGCACCGCCGAGGGGCGTTCGTTGGCCAAGCGACTGGCACTGCAATGCGACCTGGTGGTGTCCAACTACGCCACCGGTGTCATGGATGCGTGGGGTCTCGGCTACGAGGCGCTGTCCGCGGAGCGTCCCGACGTGATCGTGGGCGCCATCAGCGGGTACGGCCACCACGGGCCGTACAAGTCGTACATGGGCTACGGACCGACCACCGGGCCACTGTCGGGCCTTGCGTCCATGACCGGCTACCCGGGCAGCGCCGCCGACGAGTTGGGCGTGTCGCTCGGCGACCCGGCCGCCGGCATCGCCACGGCCTTCGCGCTGGTGGCCGCTCTGGTCGCCCGGCGGCGCACCGGCGAGGGCCAGTTCATCGACACCTCCATGTGGGAGGCCACCACCGCATGCACAGCCGAGGGCTGGATGGAGTGGGTGCTCAGCGGTTCGCAGCCGTCGCCGATGGGCAACTGGGATCCGCTGTGGTCGCCGCACAACCTGTACCGCTGCGCCGGCGATGACGACTGGGTGGCCATCTGCTGCACCGACGAGAACGAATGGGCAGCGCTGGCGCGTGTGGTCGGCATCGACAGCAGCGATGAACGCTTCGCGATGGCAGCAGATCGGAAATCCAGCGAGGTCGAACTCGACAAGGTCATCGGCGCATGGACCCGCGAGCGAGACCAATGGGATGTCACCGAGCTGCTGCAAGAGGCAGGAGTGCCGGCGCTTCCGTCGCTCAGCTCACGCTCACTCGAGCAGAACCCGCACTTGGCCGCCCGTGGGCTCATCGAGCGCCTGCATCATCCCGTCGTCGGCCAGATGAGCCACGTCGGCATCCCGTGGCTGTTGACCGACGGCACCAACGGCGTGCGCTCGCCCGCTCCGACGCTCGGCCAGCACACCCACGAAGTGCTCACCGATTTCCTGGGCCTGGATGAGTCCGAGATCGCAGCCCTCGAAGCGGCAGGCGCCCTGCGCTGAGCGCTACTCGGGCCAGTCGGTGAGGGTGACGACGTCGAAGGTCGCGCCGACGGGGTCGGCGATCGTGGCCATGCGGCCCGGGCCCCAGTCGAAGGGCGGAACGATCACGTTGCCGCCGTTGGCCGTCGCTGCAGCGCAGGCGGCGTCGACGTCGTTCACCCCGAAGCTCACCCGCCAGTGCGGCGGAACGCCGGGAGGCAACGGTTCAACCGACGTGCTCGCCACCGGGTCTCCGTCGAGTGTGAACACCGTCGGAGAGTCGGGCACGCCTTCCATCGATCCCGCTTCCCAGCCGAACAGTTCGCAGTAGAAGGCTTCTGCGGCCTCGTCGTCGTGCGTGGCGACTTCGGCCCACGTGAACGCACCCGGGGCGTTCACGATTCCCGCGCCGATCGCGGTGATCGGCGTCCAGGTGCAGAACACGGCTCCCGTTGGGTCGGCTGCGATGACCATGCGGCCCGCGGCGTTCGGACCCGGCTCGGGCACATCGATGGCCGGCCGCATGACCGCTCCGCCGGCTGCCGCAACCTGACCGGCGAATTCGTCGGCATCGTCCACGGTGACGTAGACGTTCCAGCAGGGCGGCACGCCTTCGCTGAGCATCTCGGCGGGGATGTCGAAGACCCCTGCGGCAGGGTGCCCGTCCACGACGGCCATGACGTAACTGACCTCGCCGGTGGGGTCGCGCTCGTAGTCCCAGCCCATGACCGCTCCGTAGAAGTCGATGGCGCCCTCCACGTCGGTGGTCGCCAAGTCGACCCAGGAGGGAGTCCCGGCCGGGTGGCTGTTTCGTATCGGCATGTCTTCCGTCGCTCCTCGTTGTTCTTGCTGCGTCTGGCTCCGCGGTTGTCTTCGGTCAGTCGGCCGCGGGGGCTGCGAGGGCACGCCGCATCGCGATGGCGGTCAGTTCCTGAGCCTCGTGTGCCTGGTCCAAGAAGCGGGTCATGCCGAAGAAGCCGTGGAACTGGCCCGGGTACTCGATGAGCGTCGTGGGCACTCCGGCATCGGCGAGCTTCTGTGCGTATTCGACGCCCTCGTCGCGCAGCGGATCGTGACCGGCCACGATGACCAAGGCGGGCGCGGCACCCGATGCGTCGTCCACCGCGAGCGGAGCTGCGTACGGGTTGCTGCGCTCGGACGGCGGGCAGTAGAGATCGTCGAACCAGGCCATCGTGTCGCGGGTCAGCAGGTAGCCCTCGGCGTTGGCGATCATCGAATGGGTGTCGCGGTCGAAGTCGGTCACGGGGTAGATCAGCACCTGCAGCGCCGGCTGGCCGCAAGCGTCGCCGTTCGCAGCGCCGTCCCGGCACATGAGCGCCACAGCGGCGGCGAGATTGCCACCTGCGCTGTCGCCGCCGATCGCCACGCGAGCCGGGTCGACGCCCAACGACGCAGCGTTGTCGATCACCCACTGCGTGGCAGCACAGCAGTCATCAGCCGGTGCTGGGAACGGATCCTCGGGTGCGAGGCGGTAGTCCACCGACACCGTCACGACGCCGGCCAGCATGGTCAGGGCCCGGCACGTGCGGTCGTGGGTCTCGATGCTGCCGACCACCCAGCCGCCGCCGTGGAAGTACACGAGGCAGCCGAGCGTGCCGCTTGCATCGGCATTGGCCGCGCCGTCGCCAGGCCGGTAGATGCGTACGGCGATCTCGTTGCCGTCGGGGCCCGGAATCGTCCGGTCCTCGGTGGTGGCAACCTCGACGAATTCGCCGGCGGGCGGCATCTCCTCGAAGCCCGCCCGGGCACGTTCGTGACCGACATCCTGGAATGACGGTCGGCCCAGCGCGTTCAGCTGGTCGATGACTTGGGATGCTTCTGCTTCAAGTGTCACGGCGCGCAGCATAGGAGGCTGAGCCTCGGGCCCAAGCGGCCTGCGAGCGAAGGGAGCTAGAGCGGCAAGCACGGGGCGAAGCCGGGGCCCGAGCGGCCCGCGAGCAAAGCGAGCTAGAGCGGGAGACTTGGCGGGGGCGGGAGCCTCGCGGGGCGGTTGGAAGCCGAGCTTCCGCCGGTGCCCGACCTCCCGCTGCCGTACGCTGATGCGGGCACGGCCGCAAGCGGAAGCGGCGGCGATGACGGGGGCATGACATGGGTGATCTGCTGATCTCAGGCGGGAGTCTGATCGACGGGACGGGCGCTGAGCCGCGCCGGGCCGACGTGCTCATCTCCGACGGCGTCGTGGCTGAGATCGGCGAGTCGCCCGGCGATCTCGCCGGCCGTCGGGTCGACCGCACCATCGACGCCGAGGGCCACGTCGTCACGCCCGGGTTCATCGACGTGCACACCCACATGGATGCCCAGATCGCCTGGGATCCAATGGGCGAGAGCTCGTGCTTCCACGGCGTGACCACCGCCGTGATGGGCAACTGCGGCTTCACGCTGGCACCTGCCCGACCCGACGCCCGCCATCTGGTGGTGCGCAATCTCGAACGGGCCGAGGACATCTCCGCCGAGGCGATGGCCGCAGGCATCGACTGGACATGGGAGACCTTCCCCGAATACCTCGACTTCGTGGACGCCACGCCCAAGGGCATCAACTACGCCGGCTACCTCGGCCACTCGGCGCTGCGCACGTGGGCCATGGGCGAGGCGGCCTTCGACCGGGGCGCCAACGATGACGAGCTGGCGTTGATGCTGCAGCAGCTGCGCGATTCGCTGCACGCCGGCGCCATCGGCTTCACCACTTCCATCTCCTACAACCACGAGACCGCCGACGACCGCCCGGTTGCCTCTCGTCTGGCCGAGTGGTCGGAGATCGACGCCCTGGTCAGCGAGATGGGCGTCATGGGCGCAGGCATCTTCGAGCTGGCCAACCACGGAGATCTGCGCTCGCGTGACGCAGAGCGCAACGACGCGTATGTCGCCAAGATCGTCGAACTGGGCGCCCGTACCGGCGTCCCGATCACCTACGGCATGCTCGCCCCTTCCAGCCAAGACCACCACTGGAAGCCGGTGCTCAAGCTGCTCGACGGCATCAACGCAGCGGGCGGCGTCTCGTGGGGTCAGGCGCACACTCGCTGCCTAGGGACCTTGCTGTCGTTCAAGACCTCGCTGCCGTTCGATGCGCTGCCGCTGTGGCGTGAGGTGCGCGCGAGATCGCGGGGTGAGCAGTGGGCTGCGTTGCGGGACCCCGAGATCCGGCGGCGCCTCGTCGACGAGGCCGAGAACGGCGACTACGGCAGAGCCCTCGGCCCCGAGGCGCGCAAGCCCGTCTGGGAGCACATCTACCCGCTGACCCGACCGCTGCCGCCGTTCCGCACCATGGACGTGATCGCAGCCGAGCGCGGCACGACGCCGATGGAGGCGTTCGTCGATCTCGCGCTCGACAGCGATCTGGAGATGTTTTTCGTCCAGGCCCTCGCCAACCAGGACCAGGACTTGGTGCTGCATCTGCTGAGGCACCCCCGGGCGATCCCCACGTTCTCCGACAGCGGGGCGCACGTCACCCAGATCATGGACTCGTCGCTGCAGACCCACCTGCTCGGCCACTGGGTGCGTGACCGCCAAGAGTTCACGCTGGAAGACGCAGTGCACCGCATCACCCAGCTGCCGGCGCAGGCATGGGGCTTCGATGACCGTGGGGTGCTGGCGGTCGGCAAGGCCGCCGATGTCAACGTGTTCGACCCCGAGACGGTGTCGCCGGACATGCCCAGGCTGGTGCACGACCTGCCGGCAGGGGCGTCCCGCCTGCGCCAGACGGCCACCGGCTTCGCCGCCACCATCGTCAACGGCGAAGTCATCACCGAGAACGGCAAGGTGACCGGCGCAGTGCCGGGTCAGCTCCTGCGCGGCCCGCTGGCCCGCTGAACGGCCCCGCGAAGCTCGCTCGCGGATCGGCTCAACGGCTGGCCGGCCTGACCGGCAACTCGGCTGCGTTCAAGCTCTGCCGCTTCTCTGTGATGCCTGGGTTGGGACGGTTGCCGACGTAGGCGCTGCCGTAGTTCGGCTCGCTGGCCCATTCGATGCTGTCCAGCGCTGTCCCGAGTCCGCGGCGGGCGTCATTCCAGGCCTCGACGAGGCGATCCTCGGCGTCGTAGTCGAAGGGGTCGCCCAGCCGCTGTTCGAGCGCTCCGCCGCGTTCGAGCGGGTTCTCGGCCAGCCAGCGTGCGGCGGCCCGCCACGCATCGACGGGCGCCAGCACATCGCGGTAGCCGAGATCCCGCACGGTCGGACCGATGTCGAGCACCCGGTGCGTGGTGGACCAACTGCCCACCAGCGGACGTGCCGATGCCGCCAGGTCGTAGGGCAGCGACACCAGTTCCCAGCGATGGCCAAGCTCGTCCGCGATGACTTCGGCGATCTGGGCGATCGACAGCGCTGACGAGTCGGCGACGTTGTAGATGCCGCCGAGCGCGGCGGCAGGCGCATCGCACGCCAGCAGCGTGGCGTGTGCGGCATTGCCGATCCATCCCTGGCTCTTCACCGTCAAGCCCCCATCGGCCACGACGAGGTGTGGCCTCCGGTCGAGCGCCCTGCGCACGAGCGGCCATTCGCGGGGTAGTGGCTGGCGCGGACCGTAGAGCTGGGGATAGCGCAGGTGGATCGCCCCCGGGTGGTGCTCGAAGACGGCCTCCTCGGTGACCCGGATCATCCGCAGCTTGCGGAACTCCTCGCCGTCGCCGACCAGCGGCGCATCGTGGGGCAGCGGCACCGGCATGCCGAGCGGGAACAGGTCGTCGGGGCTGCCGAAGCCCCGGTACACGCCGACACCGCCGATCGACACGAAGTGGCCGCAGCGTCCCGCCAGCAGCGGCGCCAGCATCCGCAGCCGCCCGTACATGGCCACGACGAGATCGAACGACTCGCCGCCGAGCGCACCGGCGGCGGCCTCGCTGTCGAAGGGGTCGGAGTGGATGTGGCGGACCTCGGGACCGATCAGGTCGGTCTCGTGACGTCCCGTGTGCAGGATCGTCACGTCGCAGCCGCGCTCGATCAGCCCGTTGACGACAAGTGGCCCAGTCGGGCCGGTGCCCCCGACCACTAACGCTGTGCGGTGCGACGTCACCGGATCATTGTGCCGTGTGGTCTCGAACGGATCTGGTTCGCCTGGTTCGCGTGGGCTTGAGGCGAGGTAACGGCGCAGCGCGGCGTGTAGCTTCATACGGACCACATTTCGCATTGACACGATGAGACCAGGGGGATGCTGTGGCGACCAAGGCTGGAGAGCGTCTGGACTTCGACGGCGGCGTACAGGTCATCGTCACCAAGGGTGGCGAGGCCGATATTTCTGCGTCGTCTGGCGGCGAGGGACTCAAGGTCGGCAAGCGCTACCAGGATGAGGATTCCGGTATCGAGGTGCTCGTCACCAAGCCGGGCGCGGTGACCTTGCAGTGCAACGGCAAGGACATGGCGCTGCAGGAGCCCAAGAAGACCAAGTCGGCCGACTGAGGCCGATCATCAGGCACGGGGCCGACTGAGGGACAACCTGCGCCGGCCACCCGAGGGGGTGGTGGCACCCTGAAACGCATCGAGCACACACTGCGAGGCGGCGCGCTGGACCGCGCCGCAGCGCGTGCACTGACTGATCTGTGCGCGTCGGTGCGCGAAGCGCGCGAGCCGGCGGTGCTGGTGCTGCGCAACGAGCCCGGCAGCGACTTCTGCTCGGGCATCGGCTTCGACCCGCTGGAGCTGCAGCCCGACCCGGCGTCGGCGTTGGCAGCAGTTCGGAGCCCGGTGGTGTGCGCCATCTCGGGTGAATGCACCGGCGCGGGCCTCGAGATCGCGCTGGCCTGCGATGTGCGCCTGTGTGACGGGAGCGCCCGGTTCGCGATGCGCGAAGCGCTGGAAGGTCGGCTCCCGGCGTGGGGCGGCACCCAACGCCTGCCGCGGGCGATAGGTGCCTCGCGGGCGAGTTCGCTGCTGCTGCTGGGAACCGAGGTCGAGGCAGCGACCGCGCTGGAGTGGGGGCTCGTACACGCCGTCGAGGATGATCTGGACGAAGCAGTGGATCGCTGGCTGGACGAGCTGGCCGGCGCAGGGCCGCTGGCGCTGGAGTTCGCCAAGGAGGCCGTGCACCGGGGCTCTGAGCTGCCGCTGGCCGACGGCCTGCGCCTCGAAGGCGACCTGAACCACCAGCTCGCCGCCACCGAGGATCGTGCCGAGGGACTCGCCGCCTTCTTCGACAAGCGCCCGCCCGACTTCTCAGGGCGTTAGCCGTGAGAAGCATCGGACACAGTTCGGGGCGTTAGCCGTGAAGAGCATCAGACACAGTTCGGGGCGTTAGCCGTGAGCGATTGGCTGCCGCCGGGCCTGTTCGAATACGGCACCGAGCTGGCAGCTGCCGTCGATCGCCGGCTGGGCACCAGGGTCGTGGGCGAGGCAGATCGGTGGATCGAGATGCCCCGGCGGGTCGGGGCTGCTGACGCGGCAACCCGACCGGTCCCGTGGGGCACCGGCGCGCTGTGTGTCGACCTCGGCCCAGACGACGCGGAGACCTGGGAACGCTTCGCCGAGGTGCACAAGGACGAACCCGATCCAGAAGCCGTTGCCGCAGCGGCCCAAGAGTGGCGCCTGCCGGTAACGCCGTACCGCCGGCTGCCCGCAGCGTCCATCCAGCGAGCTGGGATCTCGGCGGCGAGCACGGCGCCGACAACGTCAGGCATCGACCCCAGCACGGCCGGCGCGAAACGGGCCGCGTCCGGCATCGGCGGTGTGAACCTGGTGGACCTCACCTCGATGTGGGCCGGCCCGCTGTGCACCGAGCTGCTGGGCCGAGCGGGCGCAGAGGTGCGCAAGGTCAGCTCAGCGGCACGGCCAGACGGCCTCGTAGGCACGCCGATGTACGACGAGCTGAACGCACACAAGACCGCTGTCGAGCTCGATCCCCGGCATCGAGCAGGCCGTCGGGGCCTTGACGAGCTCTTGGCGACGGCAGACCTTCTGGTCACATCGTTGTCGCTACGGGCGCTCGCCAATCTGGGCCTGCTGCCGTCGCAGCTGTGCGCCCGCCACCCACGGCTGCTCACGTTGGCGATCACTGCATTCGAGCCGGATTCGCCGGAGCGCGACTGGATCGCCTACGGCACGGGCGTGCACGCCGTCTCGGGCTTGGGCTGGCTGGGAGACGAACCGCGGGAACCGGCGTATTCCTATCCCGATCCGCTCGCCGGACTGCAGGCGGCAAGCGTCGCGGTCGATCAGCTTGCGGGTGTCGCACCCCAGCACACGCGCGTGTCGCTGGCGGGCGCCATTGCGCCGCTCACCGCCTGGGCGACGTGTCGCAGCGCGGCGAACGCTCCGGTTCCCGCTGCCGGATCGGCTGGTGATCGGCATGGCTGAGCGGGTGCGGCTGGTGTTCGGCCATGACGGCGTGGCCACGATCACGCTGTGCCATCCGCCGCTCAACATCTACGACCTGGACATGCGCGACGGGCTCATCGAGGCGATCACTGCCGTGCGCGATGTCCCCGACGTGCGCTGCGTGGTGCTCGCCGCCGACGGCAAGCACTTCAGCGCTGGCGCCGACCTGTCCGAGTTCGGCACCGCGGAGTCGATCTTCGATGCACGCCGCATCCGCTGGGACCGCGATCCGTGGCTGCCGCTGGTGAACTTGCCAGTGCCCACCCTGTGCGCGCTGCACGGCTACGCGCTCGGCTCGGGGCTGGAGATGTCGCTGCTGTGCGACCTGCGCATCGCCAGCGAAGACTCGGTGATGGGCCTGCCAGAAACCAAGCTCGGCATGCTTCCCGCTGCCGGCGGCACCCAGAGCCTCACCGCGGCCATCGGACCTGTGGCTGCCTTGCCGCTGGTGCTCAGCGGCAGAAACATCGACGCAGCCGAGGCTCTCCGGCTCGGCATCGTCGCCGAGGTCGTGCCGCCCGACGATCTCGACAGCCGCACAGCGGAATTGGCCGGTCAGCTCGCCCGGATCGATCTGCCCGTGGCGCGAGCGCTCCGCCGTTGCCTGCGAGCCGCGAACGACCTCCCGCTCAGCGACGGCTTGGCTGTCGAGAGGCGCTCGGCCCGCCTCGTTGCCGACCACTAGCTCTCGGGCACAGCCCCACCGGACGACACGCAGCAGCTCACTGACCGAATTGGGTGTGGATCTGCCGCCTCGGGCGGCCCCATTGCACGCAGAAGCAGCGCAGTCGTCGGTGAACTGCGAACTCTCGCGACCTCAGCGGGAGACGACGCAGAATTCGGAGCCCTCGGGGTCGGCCATGACGGTGGCCCGGAAACCGAGGTGGCCGGCGCCCTCCTCCGCGGCGGGCACCAGCACGGTTGCCCCAAGCGACACGAGGCGGGCGACCTCGGTTTCCATGTCACCGGTGAACAGGTCGAGATGTGCCCGCAGCTTCGCAGTCTTCGCTTCGGGAACCCGCTGGATGGTCAGGTGGTTCAGCATCCGGCCACCGCCGGCCTCCGACAGCGTGATGTAGGGACGCCCGTTGCCGACCCGCGTATTGAAGCCGATGGCGGATTGCCAGAAGTCGGCGATGCGCTCGGGGTCGGCGCAGTCAATCGTCACGCCCACGGC
The DNA here is from genome assembly GCA_022820925.1 of Acidimicrobiia bacterium. Taxonomy (GTDB): domain Bacteria; phylum Actinomycetota; class Acidimicrobiia; order Acidimicrobiales; family Poriferisodalaceae; genus Poriferisodalis. The sequence continues at coordinate 116,439 of JAJEEO010000003.1, forward strand.
CCGCAATTGCGGCGCGTCGGCCATGTCATCGGTCGTGTCAGATGTCGCAGCGGCCGTCTCGCTCATGTCAGCGGAAATTACTGCACCCGTTCGGTGCCCTCTGCGGCGGGCAACGCTGGATCGCAGACGAATCGGCTGGCGGGAATCTCGATGTCCTCCAGCGACACAGAGCAGCTCACGACCCAGTACGGATCCAGCAGCGGCTGCCCCCAAGCGGCCGCATCGAAAGCATCGATCCGGGCCGCCAGCCGCTCGACACGCGACGGCTCGTGATGCGTCTCGACCTGGACGAGCCGGAGCCCCAGCGGCGTGTGCGCCAGGTTCATCGAGCCGACGTGCTGGAGATCGCCGACCGACAGCGGATCGGGGTCGAGTGCGCTGAGGGCCAGCATCAGTCTGTTGCTTCTGCCGTTGCTGCCGGCGCTGCCGCCCTCGCCGCCGCCGTGACTCCCGCCGTCGTCGTCTTCGGCTGACACCCGCAGATCGACCTCGTCGTAGTGCCGTCGCAGCGAGATTTCGGCCTGGCGGGTCGGGAAGCCGAACTGCGACCGCAAGCCTGCAACGGCGTCGTGGGTGGAAGCGGCTGCGCCGACGCAGAACGTCCGGGCGCGGGCGCCGCTGCGGCACACCACTCGCACGAACGCAGCGCTGAAAGCTCCCCACGGGCTCTCGGACACGTCCCACGCCAGCAGGGACATAGCGGGCGGCACGATGGGGTGCAGTCCTGGCGGCAGTACTGCTTCACGCGCTGGGCGCCGCAGCTCGGCAACCAGCGACAGGCCCGTCACCCCGCAGAGCCGCACCGACTCCGTGCCGAAGGCAGCGATCTCGGGTGCACCGGCGGCCAGCTCGTCGACCGATGCCGTTCCCGAGATCATCGGCCCGCCCCGGCGGGCATCGTGGATGGCACGGGCGTACCAGAAGCGCCGACGTCGGGAACGGTGGTCGGCGCCTGAACGCGGGCCGCCCGCTCGTCCGGCGTCCGGAACTGCGGGATCACCTCGGTCGCGAACAACCGCAGGCTGTCGAGCACCTGCTCCTGGGGGATCATCTCCATGGCGTTGAGCAGGAAGTTGATGCCGGTCACGCCGACGTCCTCCCACTTGCGGATGGTCCGCACGAGATGGTCGGGGTCGCCGATGCCGACGCCTTCCGGCAAGCCCTTGGCAGCGCTCGGGTCGTCGGCGGGCGCGCTGCCATTCGGGGTCCCGCGGCTGCGCAGCGCAGCACCCGCGTTGCCGAGGGTCTGGTACGCCCGGGTCGGGTACGCCTCGCGGGTGAAGTACAGATGGGCGTTCGACATGCTGAATGCACCCACCATCGGCAGGCCCAGCGCTGCCGCCTGGCGGTAGTCCTCGTGGCAGTAGAGGAAGTTGAGCGTGTGGACCTGGTCGTTCACGAAGCTGCCGACCGGATCGCAGTTCGCCACCCGTCGGTAGTACTCCTTGGTGCGGCGCTCCTGCTCGGCAAACGGGGCGGCGCTCACGCCCAAACACCCCAGCCCACGCTCGGCGGCGTCCAGCTCGGTGCCCGGCGTGGTCACGGTCACCCACATCGGCGGGTGCGGTTCTTGGAACGGCTTGGGGATGACGTTGCGGGCGGGCATCTCGAAGCGGGCGCCCTCCCAGCCGAAGTCGTCGTCGGTCCACATCTGCGGGATCACCCGACAGAACTCGTCCCACGTCTTCTTGGTGTCGTCGGGATCGGCGCAGAACCCGCCCAGCTCGGTCCAGGTGCTCGACCGGGCCGTGCCCAGCTCCAGGCGGCCGTTCGAGATGATGTCGAGCGCGGCCGCCCGCTCGGCAACCCGGATCGGGTTGTTCATCTCGGGCACGCACACCACGGCACCGTGGCCCACCCGGATGCGCCGGGTCTGCGCAGCGACGGCCGTCAGGAACACCTCAGGCGCAGGGCAGTGCGAGTACTCCTCGAGGAAGTGATGCTCCACCGCCCAGACGTGGTCGAATCCCAGCTCGTCGGCCACCCGGCACTGTTCGAGCGCGTTGTGGTACGTCAGCCACTCATTCGCCCGGCTGAACGGCCGCGGCACCGACAGCTCGTAGAAGATCCCAAACTTCATGGCGCAGTTCTAGCCCAGCTGGGTCCGCCGTCGTCGGGACGGCTACCGATCGCTGAGCAGAGTTGCGCTAGATGTTGATGCGGTAGAGCTCGGCTGCGTTGAGGGACATGATGCGCTCGATGTCGTCGCGGGGGATTCCCTCGAGTGCTTTGACTAGGTCGTGGTCGTCGCGGGGGTAGAGGCAGGTGGGGTGGGGGAAGTCGGTCTCGAACATGAGCGACTGGGCGCCGACGTACTCAAGCGTGGGCCTAACCGTTGAACGCTCGAACCAGAAGCAGCCGTAGAACTGGCGGCGGAAGTAGTCGGAGGGCAGCATCGAGAGCTCCGCCAACTCGTTCGGCGCCGTCTCCGCCATCTGGTGGTCGAGCACTTCGAGGAAGAACGGCAGCCAGCCCACCCCGCTCTCGACCGAGACGAACTTCACGTCCGGAAAGCGCTCGGGCACGCCGGAGTAGATCATGTTGCCGACCACCCGGGCGTTGCCCATGAACAGGTTCGCCGAGCCCACCGCCAGACGCCGCTCGGGCCCGAACGACGGCCACGGCGCCTTGCCGTAGTAGTCGAGGTTCCCCTTGGAGGAGCCGATGTGGAAGTTGACCGGCATCGCCAGGTCTGAGCACACCTGCCACACCGGATCCCAGTGGGGCATCGCCATGTCGGGCAGCCCCGCTTCTTCAGGGTTGGAGCAGGTCACGATGCCGCGCAGGCCGTTGGCGTGACAGCGCTCGATCTCGCGCACCGCTGCGTCGAGGTCCCACCACGGCAGCAACGCCATGCCGAATACCCGCTGACCGCTGGCTTCCTGGAACTCGGCGAGGGCATCGTTGTAGATCTCCACCGAGATGAGCCGCAGGGCGTCGTCGGGCGACTTCAGGAAGTTCTGGTTGCCGAAGCCGGCCACGTTCGGGTACATGATCTGCGCATCGAGGCCGAGCTCGTCGAGCATGGCAACCCGGGCCTCCGCGTCGTAACTGGCGCGGTGCACCATCTCGTTGTCGAAGTCGAAGAACACCGTGCCGGTGACCTTCTGACCGTCAGGATCGACGACCGACGAGGCGATCGGCAGCCCAATAGGAATGGCGTCGTCGAACCACCAGCGGCGCTTGCCGTCGCGCTCAGCCATGCGCGGCACGCGGTCGCGGTACTTCGCGGGTGCCCGCGACGTCCACAGGTCGTATGGCTCCGACCAGTGGCTGTCGGTGTCGATGATCTTGAGGTCGTCGAGAATCGTGCCGCTCATCGACCTAGAACCTCTGCAGGGATCCTCAGCCGACTGGCGGGACGGTGACCGGGCGTTCGCCGAACTCGGGACGCTCGGTGCGGGTCTTCTTCAGCTCCCAGAAGCCGTCGATGTCCATCATGGCCACCATGCCGTCCCACAGCTTCAGGGCTTCTTCGCCCTTGGGTGCGCGGGTGATCACGGGACCGAAGATGCCCACGCGCTCGCCGTCGCTGCGGTTGAGGGCGATGATCGGCGTGCCGACATCGGTGCCCACGAGCACCAAGCCCTCGTCCATGCGGGTGCGGATCTCGGCATCCCACTTCTCGTCCGTGGCTGCCTTGGCGTGCTCGGGATCGATACCGAGATCTTCGAGTGCTTTCGCGATGTCGAAGTCGCGGTCACCGTCGTGGTGGATGCGGCTGGCAAAGTCCCAGTACACGCCGAACACGGCGTCATCGCCCTCGGCGGCCCGGATCGACTCCATCACCCGCAGTTGGCCGTGCGTGCCGACCACTGCGTCGTAGTACGGGCTGTCTGTCGGGGGCTCATTCTTGAAGAGCAGGCTGATCGGCTGCCACTTCACCTTCAGGTTCCGTTCGGAAGCAACGTCATCGACGACCCACCTGGCCGTCACCCAGCACCAAGGTCAGATGGGGTCTACCCAGAACTCGATCTCGGCGGCTTCGGTTCCCGTGTCAGTTGACATGCGGGCAATCTACCTGCGACGCGACGCCCCCATCCGGGGAGCAGGTGCTACATCGACGTCCCGTCGGGGTTGAGGTAGTCGCGGGTGATGTGGCCTTCGTCGCACAGTGCCTGCCATTCGGCCTCGTCGAGGCCCAGCAGGTCGCGGTACACGTACTCGTTGGCGTCGCCGAGGATGCCGATGGGCCGCCACGGCATCTCGGGGCCGTCCCAGCGCCATTGCCGTCCGGGAAAGCTGTGCCAGCCCTGCTCGACGGAGCCGTTTTCGCGGAACCAAGCTCGGTCGCCCATCTGCGGGTCGGCTCGCAACTGCGACTCTCGCAGCACCCCGCCGGCGGGCACGCCGGCTTGCTGGCACCGATGGAACACCTCGTCGGAGGTGCGAGCCGAGGTCCAGGCGCCGATACGGGCATCGATGTGATCGTGGTGCTCGAGGCGGCCGGCGAGGGTCACGAGCCGGTCGTCTTTTGCGAGCGGCACATCGGCAGTGGTGAGGTCTTGGTCGATCAGCCGCGCCAAGGCACGCCAGTCGTCGTCGGTCTCGCAGGCGATCACCGCCCACTCGTCGTCGTGATCGGGCCGGGCGGGGTCGACAGCGCACGGATAGCAGCCCTGCGGGGCGCGCGCGATCGAGCGGTTGCCGACGGGCCGATGGCGAGTGCCGGTGGCCGCAGCGTCGATGAAGTACTCCCCGATGTGCTGCATGACGTTCTCCGATTGGGAGAACTCGATCAGCTCGCCGACGCCCGTGCCCCCGTTCCCGTCAGCGCCGTCGCGGCGCCGCAGCACGGCCAGCAGTGCAAACGCTGCGGTCGCGGCACTGGCGGGATCCATGTGGAAGACAGACGTCAGGCTCGTGGGATCCTCGTCGGCGTAGCCGCGCAGCCCGGTCAGTCCGCAGAGCGCCTCGAAGTTGGCGCCGAAGCCGACCCAATCCGAATACGGGCCTTCGAGGCCCATGGGCGGCATCCGCAGCACGATCGTCCGTGGGTTGACCGAATGCACGGTGTCCCAGTCGAGGCCCAGCTTCGGCAGCACGCCGAGCGAGTTGTTCTCGACGATCACGTCGCACTCGCGCACGAGGCGGTGCAGGGTGTCGCGCCCGAGCTCCGTCCGAGGGTCGAGCGTGCAGCTCAGCTTGCCCCGGGCGTGGGCGCTGAACAGGTTCTGGCGGTTCCAGGGGCGTCGACCCGGGTCGTGGTCGGGGTAGCCCGAAAGAGGGCCCAGTTCGGGGTTGATCTCCCGCGGCGGGCGGGGCATCAACCCCCGGGTGGCGGTGGGGAAGACGAATGGGTTGTCCACTCGGATGACCTGGGCGCCGAGATCTCCCAGGTACATCGTGCAGGCAGGCCCGGCCCACACCACCGTCAGGTCCAGCACTCGTATGCCGTCCAGCGGCAAGCGCGTGGGCGGGCGACCGCCGGCGGCCATGGCGATGCCATTTCCGCTCGGCGTTGTCCTTCCTGCTGGCACTTCTGCGTTCGCTGAGTCGGCGACGGCTCGGCGCACTTCGGTGTCGTGCTCGCCCAACAGGGGTGCGGGCCGAACGGCGGTGCGCTGGTCGCCTGAAGGTTCGGCATCGGGCCCGAGCGCCCGATGGACACGAAACGGCGCATCCAGCTGAGTGACCTTTCCCGCCGCCGGATGCTCGACAGGCACGAAGAAGCCGCGGGCAGCGAAGTGCGGATCGTCGAGCAGATCGATGGGCGCATTCAGAGGCGTCACGCCCCACTTGTTGACCTGCGCTGCGGCTGCCACGGTGTCCTGTGTGTGCCCTGCCAGCCAAACGAACAACGACGTCTCGACGATGTCGGGCAGATCCGGATCGGCGATCCAAGCTGGGCTCGAGAACCGCTCGACCAGCGAATCGCCGTCGCCCTCATCGCCTCCCAGACCGGCTTCGGTGAGCGTCTTCACCATGCGCGGCGCCCATGACGGCAAGGTGAACACCAAGGCCCAGCCGTTCGAAGTGGGGTAGAAGCCCACCGGCGATGCCCGCTGCGGCTGCCGGGCGTCACGGCCCACATCCGAGCCGGTGTAGGCCTCATAGAGCAGGTACGACGCGCGGCGGTCGATCGTGCCCGCCTGCGCTTCGAAGGCCGACACGTCGATGTGCGCCGAGCGCCCGCTGCGCTGGCTGGTCATCAGCGCGGCCAGCGTCGGCACCGCTGCCAGGTTGCCCACCTGGTAGGAGGTGACGTCGCTGCTGAGCTTGACGGGTTCGCGCTCTTCGATGCCGGTGCCCCACATCGGGCCGCCCATGGCGTAGGTGACTATGTCGCTGCCTCGATAGCCGGCCTCGGCATAGGGGCCGGTCTGGCCGAACGGCGTGATCGAGGTGAGCACGATGCCCGGCCGCAGACTGCGCAGCACTTCGTAGCCCAGCCCGACAGCCTCGAGATGACCGGGCGGGAAGTCCTCGATCACGATGTCGGACTCGGCTGCGAGCGACCGGACCAACTCGATGTCGTCTGTGTTGGGCGCATCGCTGCCCACATCCGCGATCACGCTGCGCTTGTTGGTGTTCAGGTGAAGGAAAAGCGGCGACCGCTCCGAGCTGTCGGTGCCTTGTGGCGGCGTCGCATTCTCGCCCCACGGGCCGTGACGGCGGGACGGGTCCCCGCCGGGTGGCTCGACCTTGATGACGTCGGCGCCGTGGTCGGCGAAGAGCTTTCCCAGGTACGGACCCGAGATTCCCGAAGCGAGCTCCAGCACCTGGATGCTGGCCAACAACTGACTCACTGCTGCCCCCTTGCCCGGCTCCGAGGACCGGTCGGACGGGGAAAGTATGGCTGATCGCCTCGAGCGGCTCGCTGGCCTGCCGCCGCCTTCAGTTCATTGCAGCCAGGATCGGGGCGAGCGCTTCCAGCAGGCCCCCGACATCGTCGTCACCCTCGAGACCCAGCAGGTTGGTGGTCAGCGCGATGCCGAGGTCGAATGCCGGCGCATAGGCCGCAATGGTGCGGAAGCCCGGCACGCCGCCCCCATGGGTATAGATGGTCAGACCCAGAATCTCATCGGTCGAGATGCCTAAGCCATAGCTGTTGGCGGGATCGGGGTGACCCGCCGTCATGAGAGCGACCTGGTCGTCATCGAGGATGTCAGTTGCGAAGAGCCCACGGATCAGCAGCGCCACGTCACCGATCTGCGCTTCGATGCCGCCGCCGGTCCATCCCGCGGAACGGGCGAAGTCGCTCGGCACGGTGCCGATGTCCACGAAGATCGCGTCGTTGTGAGAGATCTGGTTGTCGGTGGTGAGCCCCAGCAGCGGTCCCATCAGGTAGCCGATCGTCCCGCCGACGTACCCGTTCGCGGTGGGCTCGGGCGGGAACTCCTCCGGCGTCAGGTACGTGTGCTCGAGTCCGAGCGGCTCGAACACGCGAGCCCGCAGCTCCGCGGCTGCCGAATTGCCCGTCACCGCCTCGATGAGCAGCCCCGCAGCGAGATAGCCGGTGGTGTTGTAGTGGAACTCGGTCCCCAGCTCAGCCACGGGTCCGTACTGGGAAGCGAACTCCAAGATCTCCTCGGGTGAGATCTGCTCGGCCAACCTGGGCGCGGCAAGTTGGTAGAAGCTGATGTCGAACGCGTACTCGACGAAGCCCGAGGTGTGCCCGAGCAAGTCACGCACGGTCACGGCGGCGGCGTGTTCGTACCCCGGTGCCCAGCCATCGCCCAGGTACTGCGCAACCGGCGCGTCGAGCTCGACCAGGCCTTCGGAGACGAGCTGCAGCACGACAGCAGCAGTGACCGACTTGGTGACCGAGCCGATGCGCACATGGTGATCGACCGTCATGGAAGTGCCAGTGGCGAGGTCGCTCACACCCCAAGCGAACGTGCTGGGCTGGGCACCGCCGCGGGTGATACCCAGCACGATGCCGGGCGCCCCGGTGCGGTCCATCCAGTCTCCGATAGCGGCGCTGAGCGGATCGAGTTGCTCGCCCGTGTCGGACTCAGCCTCCGGCTCGTCCTGTGGCACAGCCGTCGTGGTCGGCGCGGCGGTGGTGGCAGGCGGTGCCTCGGTGGTGGCCGGAGGCGGGGCGTCAGTGGTGGGCGCCGGGGCAGCGGTCGTCGGCGCCGGTGCTTCGGTAGTGGTCGGGGGCGGGACGGTATTGGCCGGCGTTGTCTCGTCGGTACTGCTGCAGGCGGTTGCCAGCAGGCCCAGGCTCAGCAAGATCGATGCGAGTCGCTGCATGCAGTCAGCGTAAGGGGCTGATATATCTGCTTGGACGAGCCAGGGGGCCGATGTGAATCTTGGAATGCTGCTCTTCATGCCGGCGACCATCGCCGGAGAACAGGTCATCCTGATCGACACCTCGACGGAGGCCGGCGGCGGCACCGCCCGCGAGGTCACCTACCAGGAGCTGCTCGACAACGTGGGACGGGTGGCCGGGATGCTGACCACGCTCGGGGTCGGCGTCGGCGACCGGGTCGGCATCTTCGCCACCAACAGCGTCGAGTGCGTCGAGGCCATATTCGGCGGCGCGTTCTGCGGCGCTTCGGTCGTGCCGATGAACTTCCGGGCCGGCCAGGAGGAGACAGCGCATCTGCTCAGCGACAGCGGCATCAGCGTGCTGTTCACCGAGTCGCGCTACCTCGATCTCATCAACGAGAACAAGCCCGACGATCTCGAGCACGTTTACGTGCTGGACGACCCGGATTCGTTCGCAGCTGCCCGCGACGAGTCCTTCGAGCTGCCAGTCCCCGAGGACGTCGAATTCGACGGGCTGTGCACGCTGCTGTACACCAGCGGCACAACGGCGATGCCCAAGGGCGTCAAGCTGACCAACGGCGCGATCACCGGGTACGTCATGGGCACCAACGACGCCGCGACCGGCGAGGACATGGGCCGGATGGCCGTGGCCGCGCCGCTGTACCACATCGCCGGGCTGACCTCGATGCTCAACGCGCTCTACAGCGGGCGTGTCGTGGTGCTGTTGCCGCAGTTCCAGGCCGAGTCGTGGATCGAGTGCATCCAGCGCCACGATGTGACTCATGCGTTCCTGGTGCCCACGATGCTGGCGCGGGTGCTGCATGCATCGAACTTCTCGCCGGACGCGTTCGCCAGCCTCGAGGCGGTCACCTACGGCGCGGCACCGATGCCGCCGTCGGTCATCCGCCATGCAATCGACGAGTTCCCGCCGAACGTGTCGTTCGCGGGGGCCTACGGCCAGACCGAGACCACCTCTACCGTGGCCGTTCTGGATCCCGACGACCACCGCATCGACGGCACGCCCGAAGAGCAGGAGCGCAAGCTGCACCGGCTCTCGTCAGTGGGCCAGGTGCTCGAGGACGTGCAGGTGCGCATCGTGGACGCCGACAGCGGCGAGCCGGTCGAGCCCGGCGTGATCGGCGAGGTGCAGCTGTGGACCGACCGGGCGATGGACGGCTACTGGGGCCAGGACGAGAAGACCCGGGTCACCATCGACGACGAGGGCTGGGTGCACACCGGCGACCTCGGCTACCTCGACGACGATGACTACCTGTTCCTGCATGGCCGCACCGGTGACATGATCATCAGGGGCGGCGAGAACGTGCTGCCCGATGAGGTCGAGGCGGTGCTCTACGACCATCCCGACGTGCTGGAAGCCGCGGTGGTGGGCCTGCCGAGCGAGGAGTGGGGCGAGCGGGTGGCTGCTGCCGCGGTGGTGCGTGACGATGCCGCCACCTCTGGCGAGGATCTCGTTGCGCACGCGCGCGAGCGACTGGCGCCGTTCAAGCGCCCCGAGTTCGTGCACCTCATGGACGAGCTGCCGCGCACCTCAACCGGCAAGCTGCTGCGCCGCCAGCTCATCCCGATGCTCGACGAGCTCGGCATCTGAGGCCGGTCCCGAGGCTCGGCGCGGCACCGCTGGGCTCGCCGGGATCGCAAGCGCAGCCGTGAACACCGCCCCGGCGCTGGGGTATCGGGACGATCACCTGCATCTGTTGGCGTGTGCCGCCGCACGCCGATCGGTGAACGTCCAGGCCACGGCATCGGTGGGCGAGCTGCTGGACGTCATCGGGCATGCCGTGCGCGGTTCTGCTGTGCCGACACTGCCGCCAGACCGCCAGGACAGCGCCGAAAGCGGTGGCGGCGATTCGCGTGGGTGGCTCCGGGTTTGGGGTTACGACGATGCATTGCTCGCTGAGCGTCGCCACCCGACCGCCGCTGAACTCGACGCTGTCACGCACGATGTTCCGACCGTGCTCCACCACGTCACCGGTCACGTGGCGGTGGTGAACACGGCCGCGGGCCGAGCATTGGGCCTGACGTCTGGCGACGTGCTCGTCGAGCGCCAGGATCTGCTGGCTGCGGTGCCCCGGGATGATCGCAGCGCGACGGTGGCGGGTGTCACCGAGGTGCTGACTGACTTGGCCTCAGCGGGCATCACCGCATGCACCGACGCGACGCATACCAACGATCTCGAGGCGCTGGAGTTGCTCGCGGACGCAGCCGCGGCCGTGCCGTCGGTGTCGATTACGGCGATGGTGGGCGCAGACCGGCTCGCATCGCTCGGCGGTCGGGGGTTCGGGACGACGGTGCAGAGTGCCGAGACGGCGAAGGTCGGACCCGGGAGCGTGCGCATCGGACACGCCAAGGTCATGCCGCATCACGATGACGACGGCGCGATCGCCGATTTGGTAGCGATGGCGCGCGCTCATCGATTTCCGGCGGCGGTCCACGTCATGGACATCGACACACTGCAAGCGGCCTTGGATGCGTTGGAGGCGCACCCGCAGCTGCCGGCCGGGACGGCGACGAGCGATGCTCGCCGCCCAGTGCCCGACCGCATTGAACATTGCGCGCTGGCATTGCCCGAGCAGCTCGATCGCATTGCCCGCCTCGGCGTGAAGGTCGTGACCCAGCCCAGCTTCGTGACCCGGCGCGCGCAGAAGTACCGCGAACAGCTCCCGCCGACCGAGCAGGCGTGGCTGTGGCCGCTGGCGAGCCTGCTGCGTCGCGGCATCTGCGTCACGCTGTCCTCCGACGCCCCGACAGTTCCCCCGGATCCCGCGGAGTGGATAGCAGCTGCCACGGGCCGCGACCTCGCGCCCGCTGAGCGCATCGACCGCGAAACCGCTCGCCGACTGTGCTCGGGAGTCGGCGCAGACGGCTGAGTACGCTGCCGCATCGCCGCTGTCCGGCACGTAACGGCCAGCGCACGGCAAGAAGCAACCAGCGCAGGATGAGCAAGGGGGAGGACCGATGGCCGGGCCGATGGAGGGCATCCGCGTCGTCGAGTTGGGCGTGTGGATCGCCGGACCCGCCTGTGGCGGGATCCTGGCTGACTGGGGCGCCGATGTCGTCAAGGTGGAAACACCGGACGGCGACCCGTTCCGTTCGCTGGATTGGCTGTATGCGGGCGACGGCAACCCGCCGTTCGATCTCGACAACCGCGGCAAGCGCAGCATTGCGTTGGATTTGCGGCAGCCGGAGGGGCTCGACGCGTTGCACGCCCTGCTGGCTGAGGCCGACGTGTTCCTGTCCAACATCCGGCCCGGCGGGCTCGAACGCATGGGACTCGACTACCCGTCGCTCGCGGAGCGCTACCCGCACCTGATCTACGCCAGCGTCACGGGCCTCTCGCTGCGAGGCGACGAGCGCGATCGCCACACCTATGACGTGGGCGCGTTCTGGTCCCGGGCGGGGATCGTCAGGTCGCTGACCCCCGAAAATGCCGAGCTGCCGTACCAGCGCGGCGGCATGGGCGACCACATGACCGGGCTGGCGGCAGCGGCCGGGGTTGCCGCTGCACTGTTCCACCGCACCAGCACCGGCAAGGGTCAGCTGGTGGAGTCGTCGCTGTTGCGCCTGGGCACCTACCTGCTGGGCTGGGACCACAACGTCACTGCCATGACCGGCACCGAGACCGTGGCGTGGGGCCGTGACAGCCCGCCCAACCCGCTCATCAACTGCTACCGCTGCGGCGACGGCGAGTGGCTCTGGATGCTGGGCCTCGAAGGCGATCGCCACTGGCCGTATGTCCTGCGTGCACTGGATCAGCCGCAGTGGGAAGACGACCCCCGCTTTGCCGACATCGTGCTCCGCCTCGAGAACACCGCTGCCCTCACTGCGGAGATGGACGCCGTCATGGCGACGCGCACGCGCGCCGAATGGGGCGAGATCTTCGATGCCAATAATGTCTGGTGGGCCCCCGTGCAGTCGACGCTGGATATGCGCTCCGACCCCCAGGCCCACGCTGCGGGCTGCTGGGTGACGGTGCCGACGCCGGACGGCGGTGCGACCGAAATGGTCGCGACGCCGGTGGATTTCTCCGAGAGTGCGTGGGCGCCCGGTGGGCCGCCGCCAGAACTCGGCCAGCACACCGAGCTGATTCTGCTCGAGCACGGCTACGACTGGGTCAACATCGAGCGGCTGAAGCAGGCAGGCGTCATCCCCTGACGCATGCCGTCGAGAAACGGCCTCGCGTCGAGACCGAGGCCGGGCGTGAGATAACTTCGATCCGCCGCGTCGCCGTGCGTCGCGAACACAGCATCACGGACGGACGAGACGGTGCGGCGGGGAGGAAGAGCGGATGATCGAGCCGGTCAGCGCTCGAGTTCTGACACCCGAGTGGGCGCCGACGGTCATCCCCGCGCCCTACGACTCACTGACATCTGACGAGCGTGCCCAGCATCTCGCCGAGAATCCCGACTCCTTCGCCCACGTAGCCGGATCGCCGCCCGAGACGTTCGGCCACCCGAGCGAGCACCTGCGGCACGCCGCCCGCAGCACCCAGGCGCTTGACCGGCTGATCGGGCGCGGTGCCTTCGGCACGACGCGGTCGCCGAGCCTCTATGTCCACTGCGTGGAAGCCGACGGCTACATCCAGCACGCATTGCTGGGCGCCGTCCACCTCGACACGCACGAGTTGCGGCCCCACGAGGACACTCAGCCTGGCCGGGTCCACGGCTTGGCGGTGCACTTCACCGAAGTGGGGCGCATGTCCAGCCCGGTGGTCGTCACCGCACCGAACCTCGACAACGTCACCGGCGTCATCGAGGCCACGCTCGCTGCAGCGGGCGATCCTCTGCCGCTCGAGCCGCTGCTCGACACCAAGACTGCCGACGGGGCCCGCGTCACCTTGTGGCCTGCGGTGATCCCCGGCGGAACCAGCGTCGATCTCGAAGGGCCGCTGTACATCGTGGACGGGCATCACCGGGTGGCCGCCGCTCGACAGGCCGGCTTCACGCAGGTGCTCGTCGCACTGGTGCCGGCGTCGGAGCTGCACCTCGTCGGTTTTGACCGGGAGCTGAGCGAGCTCGACATGATGCCCAGGCGTGTGGCCGATCTGCTGGGCGCCCGTTGCGATGTCGTCGAAGTCGCCGATGCCGTCGCCGCTCGGCCCGCTGAGCCAGGGTGGGTCGGCATCGGGGTCGCCGGGCACTGGTTCCGGGCTCGACGCCTCGATGTGGATGTGCGAGCCGATATGCCCTCGGGCGTCGACCCCGCGCGGGGTCTCGATGCGGCGTTCGTGCATGACTTCGTGCTGGCCGAGATCTTCGGCGTCACCAACGCCTCCGATCCCCGGATCACCTACCGGCCCACCAGCGTCGCCATCGCCGAAGCGCCCGTCACGATCATGCTTGCGCCGGTGCCGCTCGACGCAGTCTTCGACGTGGCAGATTTTGGCGGCGTGATGCCGCCGAAGACCACGTACTTCTTGCCCAAAGCCCGATCGGGTGTGCTGCTGGTCCGCTGCTGATGCGACCGGATCCATGCTGATCGCGCTCACCGGCGGCGCTCGCAGCGGGAAGTCCACAGCAGCCATCGCGATGGCGACGTCGTCGGAGACCCCGGTGACCTTCATCGCCACGGCAGAGGCCCGTGATGCCGAGATGGCCGAGCGCATCGATCGCCATCGGGCGGAGCGGCCGGCGGGCTGGAGGACGATCGAGGCTCCTCGCGACCTCGTCGGTGCCGCAGGGGAGGCGGCCCCCGCCGAAACCGTCGTGATCGACTGCCTGTCCATGTGGGCTGCCAACAGGATGCTGGAGGGAACCAACGCCGACGAGAGCGTCGACGCTGCATGCGTGAGCGAGATCACGGCCGAGACCCGCGAGCTGGTCGCACGCCTGCGTGGACGCGACGGCACGTCCATCGTGGTCACCAACGAGGTCGGTTCAGGCGTGGTTCCTGCCACGTCGCTCGGGCGCGCCTACCGCGACCTGCTGGGGTCGGTGAACCAGATCGTCATCGGTGCCGCAGACCGCGCCTGCTTGGTCGTGGCGGGAAGGCTGCTGGAACTCGCCGAGCCCGATGGCTGGGCGTGAGGCCGTGACCGGATCGTCGCCCGAAGCTCGGCAACCGGCAGGCCCATCCCTGCTCGAGCGGATGCTGGCGGACCTGCCGGGGCCAGATGAGGCTGCACGGCAGGCGGTCGCCCAGCGAGCGTCGGAGATCCTGCGGCCTGCCGGCGCGTTCGGACCTCTTGACCGCGTGGCAGCGTGGCTGGCGGGCTGGCAGGGAACCGCCGAACCGTGCGTCGAGCGACCAGCAGTGCTCGTGTTCGCGGCCGACCACGGCGTTGCTGCCGAGGGTGTGAGCGCGTATCCGGTCGAAGCCACAGCGGCCATGGTCGAAGCCGTCAACAAGGGGGCCGCAACCATCTCGGCCGTAGCGCGTCTGGTCGGCGCTACGGTGCGCGTCGACGATCTCGGTGTCGGAGATCCCACCGGAAACCTGCGAGTTGCCGATGCGATGACACCCACCTCGTTCGACGAGGCCGTCGAGGCGGGCGCTGACGCGGTGTCCGAGGCAGCCAGGGATGGGGCCGACTTGGTGATCCTCGGTGAGCTGGGCATCGGCAACACCACCGCGGCTGCGGCGGTCTGCGGCGCGCTCTTCAGCGCGGGAGCTGAGCCGCCGGACGCCGCCGCCGCGAAATGGACCGGACCGGGCACCGGTGTGGCGGGCGGCGCCCTGGCCCACAAGCAAACTGTGGTGCGCGATGCGCTGGCTCGCGTCGGAGAGATTGCGCCGCTGGAGGCATTGCGGCGGCTGGGAGGCCGTGAGCTGGCGGCGATGGCCGGAGCGGCCGTGGCAGCGCGCCACCGCTCGATTCCAGTGGTGATCGACGGGTTCATCTGTACTGCGGCGCTTGCGCCGCTGCAATTGGCCCAAGCGGGCAGCCTGGACCACTGCATCGCCGGGCACTGCTCGGCCGAGCCGGGTCACGAGCACTTGCTGGAGCGGCTCGGTCTCGAACCGTTGCTGCGCCTCGATCTTCGCCTCGGCGAGGGCTCGGGGGCTCTCGCTGCAGTCCCGATCATCAGGATCGCAGCCACTGCGGTCACCGATGTCGCCACACTCGCCGAGTGGGGCCTGGCGTGAGCTTGCGAAACGTATGGGACACGGCGTGAGCTTGCGAAACGTATGGGACACGGCGTGAGCTTGCGAAGCGTATGGGACACGGCGTGAGCTTGCGAAGCGTATGGGACACGGCGTGAGCTTGCGAAACGTCGGGGACTCAGCGTGAGCTTGCGTTATGCGTGGGCCTTCCTGACCCGGCTTCCCGGCGGAGCGCACCCGCCGACCGAACGCGACCTGGGGCGCAGCGTCCCCTGGTTCCCGCTCGTCGGCGCAATCGTGGGCGCCTTGAGCGGGGCGATGTTCTGGGCGGTGTGGCAGCCTTTGGGCGCTCAGCTCGCGGCAGTCGTGGCCGTCGCCAGTGGTGTCGTCGTGACCGGCGCATTCCACGAGGACGGCCTGGCCGACACGGCAGACGCCCTCGGCGGCACGACGCCCAAGGAGCGCCGCGAGATCATGAAGGACTCCCGGCTGGGGACCTTCGGAACGCTGGCGCTGGTGCTGGCAACGCTGGTGCAGGTCTTCGCTGTCATGCCGTTGGCTGCACGAGACGCGATCATCGCCATGGCCCTGGCCCATGGCGTGGGCCGGGCGCTGGCGGTGACAGCGATGGCAACGATGCGGGCGGCGTCAGGAACTGGCTTGGGGCATGGCTATGCGGCCCACCTTCGGGCCGCGCCGTGCGCCCTGTCGATGCTGGTCAGCTACGGCGCGGCATTCGCTCTTGGGCCCGTGGGCGTATTCGCTGTCGGTGCCGCCACAGGCGGTGCTCTGGCGGTCGGTCTGGTCGCCCGCTTCCGGTTCGGCGGCATGACCGGTGACGTGCTCGGCGCGACCGCCCAGGTCAGCCAGATGGCCGCGCTGGTGGCAGTGTCGCGGCTGCACGACGACTTCGGCTGGTTCTGGGCGTAGAGTCCTGCTCGAATCTTCCGCCCTACCGTTCGAATGAGCCGACTGCGGATGCGCGAACCGACCGAACCAACAGCTGAGGACAGAACGAATCGCGACGGATTCGCGGCGATGGCCGCCCTGGCGCTGACCATCATGTTCATCGTCGCAATCATCGTGTTCGCGATCGCCTAGAACCTGCGCGCATTGCCTCCCATGCCGAGCGCCTGAACCCTCGGCAGGCGGTCGACGGCTGTGCTTGAATGACCCACTTGGCAGGCAGCGGTCGCATCAGCGCGCCATCGGGCCTGCCGTGTCCCTAGGGAGGGGAACTGCATGACGACCAGCGAACGTGATCTGCTGCGCGGATCGAAGCGACGCCCATGGCGAGCGATCTTGGCGCTGCTCGCCGTCTTCGCACTCGTTGCTGCTGCGTGCGGCAGCGGCGATGACGACGACGACTCGGGCGCCGCCACACCGGCCACCGAAGCCGCCGCCGAACCAGCGGACGAGCCCGAACCCGAGCCGACCGAGCCCGCAGAGGAGCCGGACGAGCCGGCGGCTCCGAGCGGTGAGCCCATCAAGGTCATGACGGTCACGACGCTGAACGCAGCAGGTCCGACCTATCACAACATCGCCAACACGGCGATGGCCTACGCCGACTACATCAACGCGCGGGGAGGCATCGGCGGCCGGCCGCTCGAGGTCACCGTCTGCGACGAAATGTTCGACCCTGCGGTGGCTGCGGCATGTGCCCGCGAAGCCGTCGAGGAGAACATGGTCTCGGTCGTCGGCTCGTTTACGTTCTTCGCGGAGAGCATCGTGCCGGTGATTGCCGAATCCGACATCACCTGGTTCGGCCCCTGCTGCCCGATCACGCCGTCTGAGCTGACGAGCCCGCACTCGTTCCCCATCGGCAACCAGCCCATGTACGCGGTCGGGATCATCAAGCGAGCGATCGACGATGGGTGCCAGGCGATCAATGCCGTGATCATCGACGGCGCCCAGATCTTCCTGCCGCCCATGGAAAACGCGATCGCAGCGCTCGGCCAGAGCTTCGGAGACATCATCATCCTGCCGCCGACAGCGCAGGACTACTCCTCCGAGGTCGCCCAGGCGACGACCGACGCCGACTGCGTGATCGGCATCGTCTCGGAGACGCCGTACATCACGTGGAATACGGCGTGGACCCAGTCGGGCACCGACGCTCGCCAGTACGGTCCGCAGGGCAACCTGAACGAGATCTCCGCCGCCGGCAACGAGGAGTCGACTGACGGCGACATCATCGGCGGCATGTACCCCGACATCTCGACTGCGCCGTGGGACGAGTACCGGCTGGCCCTTGAAGAGGGCGGCTGGGACACCACCGAGCACGACTACAACAGCCTGGGCGGCATGGGCACGTGGGCGGCGTTCGCAGCCTTCACCCTGATCGCCGAGACCATCGACGGCGAGATCAACGCGACCTCGTTCTTCGAGGCTGCTTCGGCCACCGACAACCTCGATCTCGGCGGCATGGTCCCGGTGCTCGACTTCACCCAGGAGTGGACCGATGGTCTGCCGGGATTCCAGCGCCTGTTCAACCGCAGCGTCGTGTTCAGCAAGCTGGAGAACGGCAAGGTCGTCCCGCTGACCACCGAATTCGAAGACGTCGGCGACCTGGCCACTGGCAACGCCGGCTGACCGTCAACTGAGACACCACGCCCCTCGCCGGGGTGGTCCGGGTGAGCGATCACCCGCCACCCCGGCGCCGGGGCACGCCGGCCGAGCGTCGTTGCAACGGGAGCATCATTGGACGAGGTCATCCGCTTCGCTCTGCTGGGTTTCGGGGTCGGTGCCTTGTACGCGCTGGCCTCCCAAGGCTTGATCGTCGTCTACCGCGGCACCGGCGTACTGAACTTCTCCCTCGGTGCAACCGCAATCGCGGGCGTGTTCCTGCAGTGGGAACTGCAGAACCGGGCCAACTGGCCGTTCCTGCTCTCGGCACTGACGGGTGTCGCGCTGTCAGCGCTGCTCGGCGCCCTGACGCACTGGGTGATCATGCGGCCGCTGCGACGCGCCAGCACGCTGATCCGCGTCATCGCCACTCTTGGCGTGCTCATCTTGATCCAGGCCGGCGTGGTCATCCGGTACGGCTCCAATGCCCGCCAGGTGGCCAGTTGGCTGCCCACCAACCGGGTGACGCTGTGGGGCGAAGTTGCGATCACCGTCGATCGGCTGATCCTGTTCGGTGTGGCGTGCGTGTTCGCCGTGGTGCTGTGGTCGATGTATCGACGCAGCCACTTCGGCCTCGCCACCGAGGCAGTGTCCGAGAGCGAGCGAGCCGCCTCGGCCATCGGCTTGTCGCCGAATGCGATCGCCATCCAGAACTGGGCGCTGGGCTCGGCCATCGCTGCCATTGCGGGCATCTTGGTGGTGCCAATCATCACGTTGCAGGTCACGGCCATGACATCGCTGGTGCTCGCAGCCTTGGCCGCTGCGCTGGTCGGGGACTTCCGGTCATTCCCTATCGCCACCGCCGCTGGGCTGGCTTTGGGCATCGGGCAGACACTGGTGGGCCGCTATGTCGACCAGCAAGGGCTGGGGCAGTCGCTGCCCTTCCTGGTGATCGTGGCTGTGCTGGTGTTCAAGGGCCGGTCGCTGCCGCCTCGGGACTACTTCTTGCGCGAGCTGCCGATGATCGGCAACGGACGGATGTCGCGGGACTGGACGATCTTCGGCATCGGCACGGTGGCGTTCCTGATGCTCACCAAGCAGGCCAAGTGGATCGACGCCCTGACGGTCACGATGGGCGTTTCGATCGTGCTGTTGTCGATCGTGCTGCTGACTGGCTACGCGGGCCAGCTGTCGCTGGCGCAGTACACCATCGCGGGGTTCGGCGCGTACGTGTCAGGACGCCTCGTTGCCGTGTTCGACATCCCGTTCCTGTTGGCGCTGGTCGTCGGCGTGCTGGCCGCCGTGCCGCTGGGATTCATCTTTGCCTTGCCGGCTGCCCGAACGCGCGGCATCAACCTGGCCATTGTCACGTTGGGACTCGGCACCACCATCGAGCTGATGCTGTTCCGCAACCGCGAATACACCGGCGGCGTGCAAGGCACGCAGGTCGGCAGCCCTGAGCTGTTCGGCCTCGACATCGGCTCCATTCGCTACCCGGAGCGATACGGCCTCTTCGTCCTGGCGATGGCGCTGCTTGCGGTGTGGGTTGTGTCGAACGTGCGTCGTGGGCGCAGCGGCCGGCGCCTGCTCGCCATTCGTACCAACGAGCGGGCCGCCACGGCGCTCGGCATCGACGTGCCCAAGGCGAAGCTGTTCGCCTTCTCGCTGAGCTCGGCAATCGCGGCGCTGGGCGGGATCGTGCTGGCATTCCGGCTGACCTCGGTCAGCTACACATCGTTCACCAACCTCACCTCGATCCTGTTCGTAGGCCTGGCAATCGTGGGCGGCGTCGGTCACCTGCTCGGTGCGTTCGTGGGCGCCACCATGGCGACCGCGGCCTTCAGCCAGGAGGTGCTCGAATCGACGTGGGACGGGGTGGGCCGCTGGACCCAGCTCATCAGCGGCATCGCCATCTTGCTCATGGTGCTCGGGTACAAGGACGGTGTCGCCGCCGAGTGGGTGAAGATCTTCCGGCTGGTGAAGCGGGCCCGCAAGTGGGGCCGCTCCTACTTCATCGAACTCGAAGACGTCTCCGACCCGAACGCCGCCGACTCGAATACCTCAGGGAGCGAACAGTCGAAGGTCCCGGCTCGCGTGCTGAGCATCGAGAACATGACCGTGCGCTACGGGGCCGTCGTAGCGGTCAACGATGTCAGCTTCAACCTCACTCCGGGCACCATCACGGGGCTGATCGGCCCGAACGGCGCCGGCAAGACATCGCTGATCGACGCCGTGTGCGGCTTCGCACCGGCGGAGGGTCGCGTGGTGCTCGACGGCGAGGACATCTCGCGCATGGCGCCCTCCAAGCGTGCCCGCAACGGCATTGCTCGTTCGTTCCAGACGCTCGAGCTGTTCGAAGATGCGACGGTGTTCGAGAACATCAGCGTTGCCGCGGACCCTCAGGACATGCGGTCGTACCTGCGCGATCTGGTAGCGCCGGCGAGCCCCCCGTTCCCGCCTGAGGTCGTGCGGGCGATCATCGAGTTCCAGCTCGACGGCGACTTGCACCGCGACGTGAAGGATCTCTCCTACGGAAAGCACCGGCTGCTGGCGATTGCCCGGGCGGTTGCGATGCACCCGAGCGTGCTGTTGCTCGATGAGCCGGCCGCCGGCCTGAGCACCGCCGAGAGCGAAGAGCTGGCCGAGGTGGTCCGCCGCTTGGCCCAGGACTGGGGCATGGCGGTGCTGGTTGTCGAGCACGACATGAACTTCGTCAACGAGGTGTGCGACGAGGTGGTGGTGCTGGACTTCGGCAACAAGATCGCCGTCGGGAGCCCCGAGGAAATCCGTCTTGACCCGGCCGTCGTGGCCGCATATCTGGGCACCGAAGCCGACGAGCGCGACAGCGAAGCCGAGCCCCGTACGACGCAAGCTGTGGGAGGCGGCGCATGAGGCCGCTGCTGCAGACGCGCAGCCTCAAGTGCGGGTACCTCAACCGGGCAGTCGTCCAAGGAGTGAACCTGAAGGTGCACCAGGGCGAGGTGGTCTGCCTGCTCGGTCCCAATGGCGCCGGAAAGACCACCACGCTGCTGACCATCGCCGGCGAGCTGACGCCGGTCGACGGAATCGTGATGTTCGGCAACACGCCGACCTTCACGCCTATGTACCAGCGCATCCGGCGAGGGGGAATCGGGCTGGTGACTGAGGAGCGCCTGGTGTTCACCAAGCTGTCGGCTCGGGACAATCTGCGCGTCGGCGGCGGTTCGGTGGAAGCAGCGCTGGAACTGTTCCCCGAGCTCGAGCCCCGGCTCGGGGTGCGCGGCGGCATGCTCTCGGGCGGCGAGCAGCAGATGCTTGCGCTGGCTCGGGCGCTCAGCCGTCAACCGTCGATCCTGCTGGCCGACGAGCTGTCGCTCGGGCTGGCGCCGATCATCGTCGACCGGCTGCTGGGCGCGGTCCGCAAGGTGGCCGACGCCACGGGCACCGGCGCCCTGATCGTCGAGCAGCACGCCCGCAAGGCGCTGGCGGTGTCTGATCGGATGTACCTGATGGCCCGCGGCCAGATCCTGCTGGAACTGCCGGCTGCTGAAGCCCTCAGCCGCCTCGACGAGATCGAGGAGACGTACCTGACTGGCACGTCCGAGACCGAGGAAGACCACATCGAGCGCCTGCGGCGCAAGAACAAGCGGAAGGCTTGGAGACGCCTGCGGGTGCGCGAGCGCGAGCTGACACGGCTGTCCGGCAAGCTTGCCTCGACCCGCACCGCCGCCGAAGACGACTTCTATTTCGAACGCGAACGACAACGACGACACGCGGCGATGGTCCGCCGAAAGAGGTAATCACCATGGGGTATCGCACCGCTGAGCTGCCCGATGTCGATCTCGACGAATTTGCGAAGATCCCGTTCTTCGAACGGATGAAGCTGCTGCAGTTGCACTGGGTCGAGCACGGCTTCGGGACGCCCAAGCAGACTGGCACGTTCTACGCGTGGAAGATCTTCCTGTACGCCCTGTTCGGGCTGATCGTGGCCGGGGCATTCACTGCCGGACTCGAATTCAACGACATCGGCGGCTGGTGGGACGAGCCGATCCTCTACCAGAAGCTGATGATCTGGACGATCCTGCTCGAGATCACCGGCTTGGCGGCCACCTGCGGCCCGCTCGCGTTTCACTTCGACCCGCCCATCGGCGGAATCCTCTACTGGTGGCAGAACGACACCCTGCGTGTGCCGCCGTATCCCAAACATGTGCCGCTCACCAAGGGCAATCGGCGTACGCCCTGGGACACCGGGCTCTACAAGCTGATCCTGGCCAGCTTGATCCTGCTGCTGGTGCTGTCGCCGGAGCAGGTGGACGGGCTTCCCGACGGCCGCACCGGCATCCTGCCGCAGTGGGCGACGCTGATCTACTGCGGCCTGATCCTGCTGATGGCCATGCGCGACAAGATCATCTTCCTGTCGTCACGGGCCGAGCAGTACGTGCCCACGCTGCTGTGCTTCTCGCTGTTCAGCAACTTCGTCGACATGATCATCGCCGCCAAGGTCTTCATCGTCATCATCTGGATGGGCGCCGGCTTCTCGAAGCTGCAGCACGGGTTCTCTTCGACCGTGTCGATCATGGTGCAGAACACACCGTGGGTGGTGTGGGACCGATTCCGCAAAGCGACAGTCAAGGATTATCCCCGCGACATCCGGCCGGCTCGAACGACGCACCTGCTGGCCCATATCGGCGGCACCACCTGCGAGCTCATCATGCCGTTGGTGCTGCTGTTCTCTCCGTGGGGATGGGCGACGTGGATTGCCATCGTGTCCATCTGGATGCTGCACACCTTCATCATCTCGACGTTCCCGCTGGCGGTTCCGCTGGAGTGGAACGTGTTCTTCATCTTCTGTTCAGCGTTCCTGTTCTCGAACTTCCACGCCGGGAACGGCTACGCGGTGTGGGACATGGAGCCGGTGCTGCTGGTCGTGGTGCTGGTTGCAGCGCTGTCGCCCATCGTGCTCGGAGCCTTCCGCCCGCAGTACGTGAGCTTCTTGGTGGGAATGAAGCAGTACGCCGGCAACTGGGCGGCGGCTACGTTCTCGCTTCGAAACAAGGAGATGGAAGACCGGATCAACGACAAGATCGTGAAGTCCGCTGACAACCAGATCGATCAGCTCGAGCCGCTGTTCGGCCCTGAGATCTCGGAGATCTTCATCCAGAAGGCAGTGGCGTTCCGCATGATGCACCCGATGGGCCGCATGCACATCTCGGGCCTGATGTGCCACGTCGACGATCTCGACAATCGCATCCAGCGCGAGGGCGAGTTCTTGAGCAACGTGCTGACGGGGTGGAACTTCGGCGACGGGCACTGCCTCGACGAGCGGCTGATCGCGGCCTGGCAGGAGCGGTGCGAGTACGAGCCCGGCGATGTGATTGCGGTGTTCACCGAGTCGCGGCCGGCGTACACCAACCGCGTCCAGTACCGGGTGATCGACGCAGCATTGGGGACCGTCGAGAAGGGCTGGTATCGCCACGACGACGCCTACAACACCCAGCCGTGGCTGCCTGACGGCCCGATTCCCCACACGGTGACGTGGCGCAAGGAGGGCTACGAGCCCCAGGGCGTGCCGCATCCCGGCAATGCTCGCAAGGTGCCGTCCATCGATCACGACGGAAACTGGCTGATCCCCCGCCACACGGCCGACGGTGTCGTGATGCCCCCAGCCGACACCGGCTAGTGCGGTGACGACGGCGATTGTCGTCGGCAGCGGGCCGAATGGGTTGGCCGCTGCGGTCCACTTGGCGCAAGCAGGCGTGGACGTGACGGTGCTCGAGGCGGCAGACACCATCGGGGGTGGCACGCGCAGCGCCGAGGCCATCGTGCCGGGCCTGATCCACGACCAGTGCTCCGCCGTACACCCGGTGGCTGCGGCGTCGCCGTTCCTGCGTTCGCTCGACCTCGAAGCGCTCGGCCTGCGATGGCGAGCGCCGCTCGTCGATTGCGCGCATCCCCTCGACGACGGCTCTGCCAGCGTCCTGTACCAGTCCATCGACGACACGGCTGACGGGCTCGGCGACGACGGAGCGCGCTGGCGCTGGCTGTTCGGGGCACTGACGGCTGATCTCGACAGCTTGTTCGAAGACATCACCCAACCGTTGCTGCGGCTGCCCCGTCACCCGGTGCTGACGGCGCGGTTCGGCGCGGCCGCGATGACCCCCGCCACCGTCATGGGCCGCCTGTGGCGCGACGAGTCCGCTCGGGCTCTGTGGGCGGGCGTCGCAGCCCATGCGTTCTGGCGCCTGGACCGCCCCATGACCAGCGCGGTGGGCCTCATGATCCTGGCCGCGGGACACCAGTACGGCTGGGTCGTCGCCGAAGGCGGTTCGCAGGCGATCGCGGATGCGCTCGTTGCCGACTTGACCGCACACGGCGGCCGGACCGAGACCGGAGTTCGCGTCTGGTCCGCAGCCGAACTGCCGCCGACCGACCTGCTGCTGCTCGACGTGTCACCGTCGATAGCGGCCGACATCCTGGGCGACCGGTTGCCGCCCCGGATCGATCGTGCTTACCGCCGGTTCCATCACGGCCCCGGCGCGTTCAAGGTCGATTTCGCCATCGAGGGCGACGTGCCGTGGCGGGCACCGGCCGCCAGCGACGCGGGCACGGTGCACCTCGGCGGGGATGCAGCCGAAGTGATCGCCAACGAACTCGCAGTGCACCGCGGCCAGATGCCAGAGCGACCCTTCGTCCTGGTCGGCCAGCAGTACCGCGCCGATCCAGTCCGTTCAGTCGGCAATGTTCACCCGCTGTGGACCTACGCCCATGTCCCGCACGGCTACACCGGCGACGCCACTGAGGCGATCATCGCCCAGATCGAGCGGTTCGCCCCAGGTTTCTCCGAGCGGGTGGTGGGAACGGCGGTGCGCTCCACCACCGAGATGTCGGTCTACAACCCCAACTACATCGGTGGCGACATCCTGAGCGGTGCGTCGTCGCCCTTCCAGCTGCTGTTCAGGCCCCGACCCGCCCGGGATCCCTACTTCACTGGTATTCCGGGCACCTACCTGTGCTCAGCGTCCACCCCGCCCGGAGCAGGAGCACACGGCCTCTGCGGCCTCAACGCCGCCACAAGAGCGCTCGCCGCATTGGGATCGTCCCGCTCAGCGTGAACTGCCGAGTTGACTGAAGGAGCCGGTCCGCCGTCGGCGACTAGATCTACAGGCCGAAGACGGTGCGGGCGTTGTCGCCGACGAAAGCCCGCTGCCACTCCGCGGGGAACATGTCGACCAGTTCGTCGAGATCAAGCACGTACTCCGGCGTGTGGTCGGCGTGGGGGAAGTCGCTGGCCCACATGAACCGGTCGTGCCCGTAGCGCTGCGCCAGCGCGGGAATGGAGCGCTCGTCTGGGTCGCAGGAGATCCACACCTGCCGCATGAAGTACTCGCTGGGCTTCATCTGCAGCGGCACGCGGGTGCCGGTGTAGGTATGGCCGAACACGGCATCGATGCGGTCCAAGCAGTAGCCCAGCCAGCCGCCGCCTGACTCGAGCACGAGCACCTTCAGCTCCGGGAACCGCTCGAAGACGCCGTAGTCGAACAGCGACACGAACTGGTGGCGCACCCCATCCGATGCGGTCATCGACGCCGTGAGCCGCAGTTCGCGCACGTGCTCCCACGTGCCCATGCGGGTGCCCTTCGTCCACTGCGGTTCGAATGTGGGGTGGATGGCGAACGGCACTCCGAGATCCTGTGCCGCTTCGAACACCGGGTCGTGGTCGGCGTGGCCGAGCGGACGCGTCGAATGCGTGAACGGCGCCACGAAGCAGCCGCGCGCCCCGTCAGCCACCGAGCGTCGCAGCTCGGCCGCCGCGGCCACCGGATCGGTCATCGAGATGTGGGCGACGGGAACGAGCCGGTCGGAGTGGTCCCGGCAGAACTCGCAGATCCAGCGGTTGTAGGCCCGCGTGTAGGCCTGGCTCAGTTCGGCGTCTTCGAGCTCGGCTTCCCACAGCAGCCCCATCGTCGGCAGCAGCACCGCGATGTCGAGGCCTTCGGCATCGAGCAGCTCGATCCGCTGGTGAGGGTCCATGGCCCCGTAAGGGATCTCGCCCACGTAGGTGCGATCCGGGTTGAACATGATGTCGGGCAGGTCGGGTGCGCCCATGGCGCCGAGCGTCGAGACCATGCCGGGCCGGGCCAGCTTGCTCCGCTGGTTGTCGATCATGAGCACTTCGAGACCGCGCTCAGGCTCGATCTCGATGCGCAGCGCCCGGTCCTTGTAGCGATCCTCGAGATACTCCTCCCACAGGTCGGGCGGCTCGAGGATGTGCCCGTCGGCATCCACTGCGCCGGCGTGCGCGATCTTGTGCACCTCGTGCATGTGGCGTTGGCCGCCCTCGGCGGTGAGCTGTCGCTGAACGGTCGTCGTCATGTCGTTCCCCGATGTCCGCGGGTTCCCCGAATCCCGGCTCGTATTCTCGCACGGCGCACGACTTCGCGTCATAGGCGACAATCGCGGCGTCATATTCGACAGCAGGGGAGGACAGCACGATGAGCGAGAACAGTGGCAACTCCGGGGGACGGCTGGATGGCAAGGCCGCGGTGATCACCGGCGGGGCCAGCGGCATGGGACGGTCGACGGTCGAGAGATTCTTGGCCGAGGGCGCCTCGGTCGTGATCGGCGACCTGAACGCGGACGCTGGGTATGCATTCATGGAGGAGCTGACCGGCGCCGGACTCGGCGATCGCGCCCGCTTCACCCGCACCGACGTGTCGATGGAGGACGACGTGGCTGCGATGACCGAGCTGGCGGTGGAGGCCTTCGGCCGGTTGGATGTCGTGTTCAACAATGCCGGCATCGGCGGGGCGTTCGGCCCGATCACCGAGCTGGAGGTGGACGCTTGGGACGAGACGTTCGCCATCCTGGTGCGATCGGTGATGCTTGGCACCAAGCACGCGGCGCGGGTGATGATCCCTCAGGGCACCGGCGGCTCGATCATCAACACCGGGTCGATTGCCGGGATGGGCGGGGGCGCCGGCCCGCAGGCGTACTCAGCGGCCAAGGCTGCGGTCATCAGCCTGGCCAAGACCACGGCGCTGGAGCTGGCGCCGCACCGCATTCGCGTGAACGCCATCTGCCCGGGCCTCATCTTCACTCCATTGATGCACAGCGGCAACGAGGAACAGGCCGAGGAGATCATGTCGGAACTGCAGCCGTGGCCCGACCGCGGCGAAGGCACTGACATCGCCGGCATGGCGCTCTTCTTGGCGAGCGACGACAGCAAGTTCGTGAGCGGCCAAGAGCTGGTGGTGGACGGGGCGATTCTGGCGGCCGGGCCTCGCGTTCACGGCAGGATGCACAACACCCGCAACATCCACCGCATGTCTGGCATGGCCTACGGCACGACCGGCAAGGCCGCCACGGTCCGCCGCCTCTAGCTGCGCCTAACAGGAAGCACTGCCGCTGAGCTCGTCGCGGAAGTCGGGGTGGGCGATCGAGGTGAGCAGTTCGGCTCGCTCGGCCAGCGAGCGGCCTCGCAGCTCCACAGCGCCGAATTCGGTTGCCACGATGTCGGCGGTGTAGGCCGGCAGCGTCGTCGGGGCGTCCGGCCCGAGGCGCGGCACGACGCGCGAGATGCGCCCGCCGGCAGCGGTGGACGGCATCGCCACGATGGCCCGGCCGCCGGTCGCGACACAGGCGCCAAATGCAAAGTCGGGTGCTCCGCCGGGTCCTGAGATGTAGCGGCCCCCGATCATCTCGGAATTGGCTGAGCCGTCAAGCGCCATTTGCACCGTCGACTGCAGCGCCACGAAGTTGCGCACCTGGGCGATGCCCTCGATGCCGTGGCTCAGGGAACCGTTCGCAAGATGCACGGCCTGATTGCGGTCGACCCAGTCATACAGACGGCGTGTTCCCATCACCTCCGCGGCGACGCTGACACCGTCGCCCAGTGATCCCTTGTGGCGATTGTCCACTGCGCCGCTGTCGATGAGGTCGATGCAGGCGTCGTTGATCATGCCGCCGTGCAGGCCGAGGTGGCGGCGGTCGGCGAGGCTCGAGAGCACTGCGTCGGGAATCGAGCCGATCCCGAACTGCAGCGTCGTCCCGTCGCCGATGAACTGACCGACGTGCGCCGCGATTGCCTCTGCGGTCTCGTCGATGACGGCTGGCGCCAGCTCCGCCAGCGGCTCGTCTATCTCGACCAGCCCATCAAAGTCTGTTCGATGGCACTCGCCCTCGCCGTGCACGTAGGGCATTTGAGGGTTCACCTGCGCGATGACCAGCGGAGTGGATCCCAAGAGCCCGACGTGACCTCCGACGCCCGTGCCGAGGCTCATGCGGCCGTCGGCGTCAGGCGGGCTGGCCTGGCACAGCAGAACATCGGCTTCCAACCCGCCGCCCGGTCCCACGAGGCCGGTGATGTCCGAATAGCGAGCCGGGACCACGCCGAAGTGCGGGCTGTCGAGGGCATCGCGCACAGCACCGCTGGGCTGCAGCGAGGTCCAAGCGAACGGATTGCCGAGGTGATCCAGTGGCTTGGGCCGATCCAGCAGGAATGCGCTGACGAACTCGAGCTGGTCGAAGCGGTCGTGAGCGGCGTCGATGGCCGCAAGCAACCCGAACGGCGTGGCCGAGCCCTGTGCGACATAGACGCGTGCCTTATGCCCGATGCGCCCGATGGTCTCGTCGACTCCGAGCTGGACACCGGCACGATCGCCTCGGCGCGCCGGGGGGCGGTCTGGATTCATCTCGGCAGTCTTTCTCGGCGCTCGGGGGCCCGGCAGTCGACCGGTTGGCGAACTGTACGACGCCCCGCCATGGCGTCGCGGGCCAATGGCCTCACCGCGGCGATCCGCAACCAGCTCCCAGATGGGCGGCACGTGCGGATGGCAAGATGCGGGCCATGACCTCTGCTGCGATCGATCTCGACGTCATGCCCCCATCGGAACTGGCCGACGAACTCATGCCGGAGGTGGCCGACGCTGCGGTGGGAGGGGCAGACCAGGCGGTCGTGGACCGGGCGGCGTCGTGGGCCAGTTCGGCGGTCGCGCCGCACGCCGAGTCCTGGGAGCGCGAACGTCGCTTCGCTGCCGAGGCGTTCGCGAGCGCCGGCGACGAGCGGTTGTGCGGTCTGCTCGTGCCTGTTGCCGACGGCGGCTCGGGGCTGAGCCAGGTCGGCTTGGCACGGGTGCTCGAAGAGGTGGCCGCGGCCGACTTCGCCATCGCATTCGTGCTCGTCTGTCACAACAATCTGGCGGGTGCGGTGAGCAGGCGTGCCCCTGCGGAGATGCGGAAGCGGGCGCTGGGGCCGCTGGTCTCCGGCGAGCAGCTCGGCGCTTTCCTGCTGACGGAGCCGGGCGTCGGCAGTGATGCCGCCAAGATCACCACTGCGGCGCGTCGAGACGGCGACGAGTGGGTGATCGACGGTCGCAAGGCGTGGGTCAGCAATGGCACAGCAGCCGATGTGATGTCGGTGTACGCGCAGGCCGACCCCGCAGCCGGGCACCGGGGAATCATGACGTTCCTCGTCGACGGCAGCGCCGACGGCATCGAGCGGACCGACGGCTACGAGCTCATCGGCGCCCACGGCATCGGCACCAATGAGATCCGCTTCAACGAGTGCCGGGTGTCTGACGCCGATGTGATGGTGCCGCTCGGGGAAGGGTTCGTTGCCGCGATGGAGGGCATCGATATCGCTCGAGTGCTGGTCGCGGCCATGTGCTGCGGCATGATGCGCACGGGCCTCGCAACTGCCATCGACTACGTCCGCAAGCGGCAGGCATTCGGCGGCCGCATTGCCGATCTGCAGGGCGTGCGCTTCAAGCTGGCAGACGTGGCAACCGACCTGGAGGCCGCCCGCCTGCTGGCCTACCGGGCTGCGCTGGCAGTTGCCGAGGGCCGCCCAGCGGCAGTCCACGCAGCACATGCCAAGAAATTCGCCACCCGAGTCGCCGAGCGGGGCCTGGCGGACTGCATGCAGGTGATGGGCGCTGCGGGCGGCCGGCGCGACCATCCGCTGCCCCGCCACCTTGCCGCCTCACGACTGACTCACTACGTCGACGGGGCCACCGAGATCCAGGACGTGGTCATCAGCAGGGCGTTGCTCGACTGAGCCGGTGTTGAGTCCGACTTGGCCGGGTTCGTGCTGGCCGGGTGCCGGAGCCGGGCTCAGACGTTGCGCCGGTCTCCGAGCCAGTCGACTATGGCCTCAGCAACGTGGCGTTCGGGAGCCTCGCCATTGTTCTCGGCCCTGGTGAGAGCCGCCCATTCCAGGTCGAGTCCCGACCGGCCGCAGCGCACCGAGGACAGCCGTCCCGAATCCAGCCAGGGCGACATCGCCCACTTGCTGAGTATCGAGACGCCGAAGTCGGCGGCAACCATCTCGGCGATCGCGCCCGTCTGCTCGAGCACGGTGATCGTGCGCGGCGAGACCCCGGCTGGCCGCAGGAACCGTTCGTACTCGAAGCCCGGCGAGGGCTGGCGACTGTAGGTGAAGTAGTTCTCGTCGGCCATCGATTCGGGGCCGATCCAGGTTCGGCTCGCGAGCCGGTGTTCGGGGTGCGTGATCAGCACCAGCTCGTCGGTGAACAGATGCTGGGCGTCGCAGGACCCTTGTGCGGGTCCCGGGGCGAGCACGAGATCAGCGGTTCCGTCGGCGAGCCGTTGGACCGGGGCGTCACCCACGACTACCAGTTCGAGCAGCAGTCCCTCCAGCCGGTCGGCAGACGCTGCCGCGAACGGCGCCAGCCAGTGGTAGCAGTCATAGGAGCCGACACCGATGCGCACCGTGGCCGTCGTCCCGCCCACGCTGCGCATGAAGTCGGTCTCGGCGCGAGCCAGATCCGGCATCGCACGGTGTGCTGCTTGGCACAGTGCCAGTGCAGCGGGTGTCGGCTGCATGCCGCGAGAGGGCCTGCGCTCAAACAATCGACCGCCCAGCCGCCGTTCTGCTTCCGCGAGCCGATGGCTCACGGCCGACTGGCTGACATGAAGCCGACCGGCAGCCGCCGTGACCGAGCCCGTTTCCGAGACCGCCACAATGGTCTCGTAGTGGTGCATTTCCAAACGTGAAGACATGGCTAAGGCATCGCCGACATTTGATCTAGTTCATTTCCCAATGTAGGCAAGAAGTGCAAGAGAATATGTGCATTCGGCGGGAATGACAACCAAGCCGGATTCTCGTGAAGAGCTGCCAAGAATCGTCACCAGATAGAACATAAAGTTCTCAACTTTGTCAAACTTGATGTCCAGAAACGCTCACAATCGACACGTTCGAATCCCGTAGCGCTTACCTTCAGTCGGCTACGGGGATGCGCAGTGCTCAGCGGCGCATCGCCGTGCCCGCTGGATCCCAGAGGCAGCCGTCGATGAGGTGGGCTGTGCGCCGCTCGCCTACGATTTCGATGCTGAAATCGGTGCCCTCATTTGCGAGTTCGACTGGCACGTACCCCATGGCGACCGACATGTCGCTGAAGTGGGCATAGCCGCCGGAAGTCACCCAGCCGACCGGTTCGCCATTGCAGTAGATCGGTTCATCGGCCAGTGCATCGAATCCGGTCTGATCAGCCGGTCCGGGCACGGTCCACGTGCGCAACGTCATCGAACTAGGCGGCAGGTCTCTCCCCGGATCCGGACCCCGAGGCCCGTACTTGGCGACAAGGGCTGAGCGACCCACAAAGTCCGACCCGTCGTCGCTGCCTCTGGCCATGCGCACGAAACGGCCCAGATTCGCCTCGAACGGGTCGTAGACGGGCCGGTACTCGCGTGCCCAGCTGCCGAAGCTCTTGTCCAAGCGCAGAGAGTCCAACGCATGCAATCCGAACAGCCGCAGCCCGTGCGCTGCGCCATGGGCGACGAGCAACTCGAAAACGTAACGGAGATGGCCTGCATCGAGCCACAGCTCGTAACCGAGATCGCCCGTGTAGCTGAGACGGCTGCACCACGCTCGGGCCCAGCCGACGTCGATCGCCGTGAAGCTGCCGAAGCGCATCGCCTCGTTGCTGACATCGGCGTCGGTGACCTCGGCGAGCAGCGCCCTCGACTCCGGCCCGGCAACGGCCACGCCGCACAGCGCAGCGCCGAGTGTGCGATACCGCACGGGTTCCCGCGACGCCGCTCCATGCGGCGCTGTAGTCGATGACGCCGCTCCATGCGGCGCTGTACTCGATGACGCCGCTCCATGCGGCGCTGTGCCCTCCCAGTGAGCGAGGTGTGCGTCGAACCAGCGCTCGTAGTAGCGCTCGGCGATGCCCGAACCGAAGATGATGAAGCGCTCGGCCGTCGCGGCGTTTGCGGTGGCGCCGGCGGTCACTGATTCGACCGGACCGTCAGCCATGCCTCCAGCCGTCGGCAGGCAGGCGATCGTGAGGTCGCCGGTGAGGTTGCCATGCTCGTTGCACATCGGCGCAAGCGCGATGCGACCCGGTCGCGGAATCCTGCCTGCGGTGAGATGCGTGAGCCATGCCCGCGCCCCCGGTCCTTCCACCAGGAACTTGGCGAAGCCCGACGTCTCCATGAGGCCGACGCTGTTGCGGACAGTCAGCACTTCCTCGCGGACATGGGGCCATGCGTTGGAGCGACCGAACGTGACGTCCTCGACGGTCCCTGGCTCGGGAGCAAACCACAGCGGCACCTCGAGGCCGTAAGCATCTCCGAAGACGGCACCCGCCGCACGCTGCGGTTCGTAGATCGAGGTCGTGGCCAGCGGCCGGCCTTCGGGCAGGAACTCGTTGGGGAAGCTGATGCTGAAGCGCCGCCGGTAGTTCTCTCGCACCTTGGTGGCCGTGTAGGCGCGAGTTGCCCAGTCGCCGAATCTGGCGATGTCCATGGCCCACACGTCGAATCCGGGATCGCCCGTGGTCATCCAGTTCGACAGGGCGAGCCCGACACCCCCGCCTTGGGACAGTCCCGCCATCACCCCGCAGGCCGACCACAGCCCCGGCAGGCCGCGGATGGGGCCGACGAGGGGGTTGCCATCGGGGGCGAACGTGAACGGCCCATTGACCACCCGGGCGATGCCGGCGTCGGCCAGGACCGGAAAGTGCTTGAACGCCGTGTCCAGCGACGGTGCGATCCGCTCGAGGTCAGGGGTCAGCAGGCGCTTGTCGAAGTCCCATGGCGTCTGCCGGCGCTGCCATGCCACGGCCGCCTGCTCGTACGTGCCGACCAGCAGACCTTGACCCTCTTGGCGCGTATAGATCTCGCCGCCGAAGTCGATGGAACCCATCAGCTCGGCGCCGGAGCGCTCGTTGTGGGCGACGATCTCATCGATGGGCTCGGTGATGACGTAGGTGTGCTCCATGGCGAGCACCGGCAGCTCGAGCCCGACCATGCGGCCCACCTCGCGTGCCCACAGCCCTCCCGCGTTGACGACATGGGTCGCTTCCAGCCAGTCGTCGCACTCGGCGGCTGGGTCCGATGCGCCGGCGAGATCGCCTCCGGACGTGTCGTACAGCCCAATGCGCCACGCCTGACCGTCAGGCGTCCGCTCGATGCGTCGCGCCCAGGTGTGGCGACGGACCTGTGCGCCCGCTGCCATCGCCGCCCTGGCATACGCATAGGTCACGCCAGTCGGGTCGACGTGGCCGTGCTCGTAGTCGTACATCGCTCCGGCGAATTGGCTGGGATCGATGATCGGCATGAGCCGGGCGGCTTCTTCGGCGGTGATCATCTCGGACGTGATGCCGAGGTACTTGCCGCGTGCGTCGGTCATCCGCAGCCAGTCGAGGCGCTCGGCCGTGTCTGCGAGGAAGACCGCTCCGGTGAGGTGGATGCCGCAGTCCTGGCCTGAGAGCTCTTCGATCTCGCGGTACAGCTCGATCGTGTACTTCTGCAGCTTGGCGACCGTGGGGTCGGAGTTGATGGGATGCATGCCGCCGGCGGCATGCCACGTCGAACCTGCGGTGAGCTCGGAGCGTTCGAGCAGCACCACATCGGTCCAGCCGGCTCGGGTGAGGTGAAACAGCACCGAGGCGCCCACGACTCCGCCGCCGATGACGACGGCCTGCACCCGATCAGTCACGGCTGAGCAGTCTCGCAGGCGGCGGCAGCCTGCACCTAGCGCGTCACAGGGTCGAGTTCGATGGCCGGCGGCGAGGGATTCGGCTCGCTGCCGTACAGGTCGACGCCTCCGGGACGGTCGCCCGACGGCACCGTCAGGTCGGCAACGGAGGGCAGCGTCATCAGGTCGGCGGTCATCTTGTGGAAGCGGTTGAGCGGTTCCTCGAAGCGGGGGGCCAGCGGTCCGGGAGGTGCGCCGCCGAGCGAGATGCCGCGCTGAGCCCGCTCGCAGATGTCGATGTCCTCGTCGTTCACCTCGATCCAGAAGCGGCGCGTGATCTCGAACGATTCCCGCAGCTCGGCCGACGGCTCGGCTGCGGTCATCGGGCCTGGCGGGAACAGGAACGTGCAGTGCTCGAGCGTGCGGCCCGCGGCGAGCGGCTGCAGCACCATCAGGAACATGTGGCTCGGCAGCACCGCGAGGGTCACGTTGGGGAACAGGGCCACGAATCTGCCGCTGGCGGCATCAGAGTCGTCAAGTCCCCCAGCGGCGGGCAGCGTCAGCCAGTCGTCGCGTTCGTCGCCCGACACCGGGGTGGTGGTCTGGCCGCAGTACATCCCAGGACCTTGGTAGCGGTAGTGGTCGGGGACTCGGGACACCTTGGCCAGCTCGGGGTGCACCCAGGGAAGGTGGTAGTACTCCGCGAAGTTCTCCACGATGAGCTTCCAGTTGGCCGCCACGTCGAACGTGCGTGCTGCCCCGTCGAGCCCGGTCGAGCGCCACTCGGAGAACCCGTAGGCCGCCAGCCGCTCCGGCAGATCGCCGAGCCACTCCTCGAGCGGTGGTGTGTCGTCGTCGAGACAGACGAACACGAGCGGGCCCCAGGCCTCGGTACGCACAGGGATCAGGCCATAGTCGGCCATGTCGAAGTCGTCTCTGGGCACTTCGTCGAACAGGGGTGCCGCTACGAGTCGCCCGTCAGCGCTGTAATGCCACCGGTGGTACGGGCAGCGAATCGTGTTGGCGATGTCGCAATCGCGTTCGGCCAGCTCGGTGCCGCGGTGGCGGCAGGAATTCAGAAAGCCATGCAGCCCGGCGTCAGATCGGGTCAGCAGGACTGAGCGTCCGCCCACCGAGCGCACGAGCAGCCGGCCCGGCCGCTTCACCTCTTCAGCCAGCGCCACCGCAACCCACGCGCGGCCGAACAGCCGCTCCTGCTCAGCGGCAAAGAAGTCCTCGTCGGCGTACACCGTCGGCTGCATGGCGAAGGATGCGTCGACGGCGTTGCGTTGGGGAGCCCAGAATTCAGCCTCGGCTTGTGTCCAGTCAGCTACCGGCCGTGTCCATTCAGCCGCCGGCTGTGTCCCGTCTGCCGCCATGTCGCAGTTCTACCCCTTGGGCTCCTGCTCCGAACACTAGTGCGCGGAAACGAGCGCCTCTCCCGATCAGCCGTCGTGCTCGCTCTCGGGGCTGCCCGAACGTCCGGCAGGGCGGATCTCCGCGATCAGGTCGCCGGGCTCGAGCAGCGACCCCGAGGCTGCCGCGACAGAGATGACCGTGCCGGTGACGGGCGCGGAGATGGACGACTCCATCTTCATGGCCTCGATGACCGCAACGGTGTCCCCGGCTTCCACCTGATCGCCTTCGGACACCGACACGTTCACCGAGCCCCGGAACGGTGCCGCCACGTGACCCGGAACGCTGGGGTCAGCCCTGGCGTGTTCGGGCCGATCGACGGCCACTGTGCGGTCGAGCGTGTCGATGTCGCGGGGCTGGCCGTTCACACGGAAGCTCACCAGGCGAATGCCCTCGTCGTTCGGCTCGCCGATGGACCGCAGGCCCAGCAGCAGCCGCACGCCGGGGCCGAGCACCACGGCGGTGTCGTCGTCGTGAGGGTCCAGCCCGTACCAGAACAGCAGCGACGGCAGCACCGACAGGTCGCCGAAGCGGTGGGTGTTCTCGCTATGGGCTGCTGAGGGCGTGGGGAACAGCAGCCGGTTCAGCGTGGCGGCGCGATCGGCCGCCAAGCCCGCCACGTCGTCGTCGGTGAGGTCCTTGGTCTTGGGCGCCCAGCCGCGGCCCTCGGTGGCATGGGTGCGGAAGGGCTCGGGGAAGCCGCCCGGCGGGGTGCCGAGCTCGCCGTGCAGGAAGCCGATGACGCTGTCGGGCAGGTCGGCCCCGGCCGGGTCGCCGGCCAGCTCTTCGGGTGAGACGCCCGAGGCCACGAGGTGCAGGGCAAGGTCGCCGACGACCTTCGACGACGGCGTGACCTTGATGGGGCGGCCGAGCAGGTCGCTGCACGCCGCATACAGGCGCTCGACCTCCTCGAAGCGGTGCCCGAGGCCCAGTGCCCGTGCCTGCGACCGCAGGTTCGACAGCTGCCCGCCGGGAATCTCGTGGCGGTAGACGGTGCCCGTGGGCGACGGCAGGCCGGCTTCGAACGGCGCGTACACGTGCCGCACCGCTTCCCAGTAGGGCTCCATGTCGCCGATCGCGTCGAGGCTGAGCCCGGTGGCCCAGTCGGTGTCGTCGGTCATCGCCACGATCGAGGCGATCGACGGCTGAGACGTCATTCCCGACAGGGGAGGAGCGGCACCGTCGATGGCATCCACCCCGGCGTCGATCGCTGCGAGGTAGGTCGCGAGCTGCCCGCCGCCGGTGTCGTGCGTGTGCAGGTGCACCGGCTGTGCGAATCGATCCCGCAGCGCACTGACGAGCACCTCTGCGGCCGGCGGGCGGAGCAGCCCCGCCATGTCCTTGATGCACAGGATGTGCACCCCGGCGGCGTCGAGTCGCTCGGCGACCCCGAGGTAGTAGTCGAGGGTGTACAGGTCTTCATCGGGGCTGGACAGGTTGCCCGAGTAGCAGATGGTGCCCTCGGCCACCGCGCCGGCCTCGATGACGGCTTCGATGGCGGGCCGCATCTGATCGATGGAGTTGAACGCGTCGAACACCCGGAAGATGTCCATCCCGCACTCGGCCGCCTCGGCCACGAACTCGTGGGCGACCGTGTCGGGATAGGGCGAGTAGCCCACCGTGTTGCGCCCTCGCAGCAGCATCTGGGTGCAGATGTTGGGTGCCGCGGCGCGAATGCGCCGCAGCCGTTCCCACGGGTCCTCGTGCAGGAAGCGCAGCGCCACGTCGAAGGTGGCGCCGCCCCAGCACTCCATGCTGAGCAGTTGCGGCATGTAATGGGCCATCTGGCGGGCGCCCGCCACCAGGTCGATGGTGCGGAGCCGGGTGGCCAGGATCGACTGGTGGGCATCGCGCAGCGTGGTGTCGGTGACGGCCACGGTGCCGGCGGCTCGCAGGTCGGCCGCGAAGCCCGCAGGCCCGAGTTCGTCGAGCCGCTGGCGGGACCCATCCGGCGGCGTGCGCGGCGTCGGTGCGAGCTTGGTGGCGGGATCGACATGGGTCGGAGCCGGTCCGTGGGGTTGGTGGACGGTCACGTCGGCCAGGTAGCGCAGCAGCCGGGTGGCCCGGTCGGCGCCGACAGAGGCGGCGGTCAGCTCGGGTCGGTCGTCGATGAACGTGGTGGTGACGGGCTCGGATTGGAACTGGGCATCGGCCAGGATCGCTTGGAGGTACGGCTGGTTGGTCGACACGCCCCGCACCCGGTACTCGGCCAGGGTGCGCTGCATGCGCCGGACCACGGTGTCGAAATCGGGGCCACGGCAGGTGATCTTCTCGATCATCGAGTCGAAGTGCGGGGTGATCTCCACGCCCTGGTACACGCAGCCGTCCAGACGCACGCCAGCGCCGCTGGCGGGTCGATAGGCCACGATGCGGCCGGTGTCGGGACGGAAGTCGTTGGCGGGGTTCTCGGCGGTCACCCGGCACTGCATCGCGAAGCCGCGCACGCTGATTCGGTCCTGGGACATCCCCAGATCGTCGAGCGTGGCACCGGCGGCGATGCGCAGCTGCGACTCGACGAGGTCGATGTCGGTGACTTCCTCGGTCACCGTGTGCTCCACCTGGATGCGCGGATTCATCTCGATGAAGACGTGCCGACCGCTGGGCTCGACCAGGAACTCCACCGTGCCCGCGTTGACGTAGCCGATGGCCTGCGCGAAGCGGACGGCATCGGCGAGCAGTTGCTGCCGCACCGCTGGGTCGAGGTCGCGGGCGGGCGCCATCTCGACCACTTTCTGGAAGCGCCGCTGCACCGAGCAGTCCCGCTCGTAGAGGTGCACGACGTTGCCGCCGGCGTCGGCCAGCACCTGCGCCTCGATGTGGCGCACGTCGGTCATGGCCTCTTCGAGGAAGACCGTGCCGTCGCCGAAGGCGCTGTGGGCTTCCCGGCGAGCGGCCTCGACCGCCTCGGCCAAGTTCTCGGGGCGCTCCACGCGGCGCATGCCGCGACCCCCGCCGCCCGATGCGGCCTTCACGAACAGCGGGAAGCCGATTGCTGACGCAGCGCTCGTGATGTCGGATTCGGCAGCGTCATCGTCGACGGGCGGCGACTGTCGCAGCACCGGCAAGCCGGCTGCCTCGGCTGCCTCACGGGCCCGCATCTTGTTGCCGGTCAGGCGCAGCGCCCCGGCGCTGGGCCCGACGAAGGTGATGCCGGCCGCTGCGCACGCATCGGCGAGATCCGGGCTCTCGGACAGGAACCCGTAGCCGGGGTAGACGGCGTCGGCGCCGACTTCGACCGCCTTGGCGACGATGGCTTCGTGGTCGAGGTAGGCCCGGACCGGTCGGCCCTCAGTGCCGATGACATAGGCCTCGTCGGCCTTGATGCGATGCAGGGCGCCGCTGCGCTCCTCCTCGACGGGCAGGATCGCAACGGTGCGAATGCCGAGTTGGGTTGCCGCCCGGAAGGCACGTATGGCGATCTCGCCCCTATTCGCTACGAGCAGCTTCTCCATCACATCTCCCGCGGACATCTCCCGCGGACATCTCCCGTGTCCGGTCAACATGTTCGCGCCTGATTCCAGTCCTCAATCACTTCGCTGAGGCGAGCCGCTGCCCTAGCGTGCCCTGCGTGACTGCATGGCTGTTGGACCCAGAAGTGCTGCATCTCAATCACGGCTCGTTCGGCGCGACTCCTGCGGAGGTGCTGGACGCACAGCAGGCCATCCGTACCCGCATCGAGGCCAACCCGACCCGGTTCTTCCTCGAGGGCGAGTACCAGGAACGGCTGGACTGCACGCGGCAGGCGGTGGCGGAGTTCGTCGGTGCCGACCCGGCAGGACTCGTTTTCGTCACGAACGCAACGGCGGGCGTGAACTCGGTGCTGCGCTCGCTGGAGCCGAGCCTGTCGCCCGGCGACGAGATTCTGGTCACTGACCACGAGTACAACGCCTGCACCAACGCTGCGGTCGTGTCGGCGTCGCGTGCAGGCGCCGTGGTCACCACCGCAGCAGTGCCGTTCCCGCTCGACGACCGCAGCGAGGTGATCGACGCTGTGCTTGATGCCGTCACCGACCGCACGCGCATCCTGCTGATCGACGCGGTGACCTCGGCGACGGGCTTGGTCATGCCGGTGGACGAGCTGGTGGCGCGGTTGGAGCCCGATGTTCGGGTGCTCGTCGACGCGGCCCATGCGCCCGGCATGATCGACTTCGATGTGACCGAGCTGGGCGCCTCGTACGTCACGGCCAACTGCCACAAGTGGATGTGCTCGGCCAAGGGCGCGGCGTTCCTGTGGGTGCGATCCGACCGGCGTGACGGCATGCACCATGCCGTCATCAGCCACGGCTACAACGGCGGCTGGCCGTCCGAGGGAGGGCATCTGCATGCCCAGTTCGACTGGACGGGCACCCATGATCCGGCGGCCTGGCTGACCATCGCCGATGCCCTGGCGGCGGTCGAGGCCATGCACCCCGAAGGCTGGCCGGGGGTGAAAGCGGCAATCCGCGAACTCTGCCTGACCGGTCGCGGCGTGCTCATCGATGCGCTCGGCATCGAGCCGCCGGCACCGGCGGACATGATCGGCGCCATCGCCAGCGTGCCGCTGTCGCCGGCCGGCAACTCGGGCTCGGCGATCTTCGACCCGCTGATGGAGGCGCTGCGCGACCGCCACCGCATCGAGGTGCCGGTGTTCACCTGGCCGGCGCCGCCCGACCGCGTCCTGCGCATTTCGGCCCACCTCTACAACCAGTCCGGCGACTACGACCTGCTCGCCAAGGCGCTCACCACGGAACTGGCCGGCTAAGGGCTGCCGGATCGGTTGACGGCTGCGTCGTGGCGGCTCAGCGCTGCGGCGGCCTGGGGCCAGGTGGCAGGATCGCGGGACGCAGGGCGAGACCCGCCCGAGGTTCGCAGTCCAGGAGGCACCGATGTCATCGGCCATCGCAGCAACACCCGGCGCCAAGATGATCTTCCTCATCAAGCGCCGGCCCGAAGCCACCCGCGACGAGCTGGTCGCGAACTGGTTCAAGAATCACATGCCCGACGTGATTGCCGGCCAGGAGCGCGCCGCCGCCGAGGGCAAGGTCCACGCCACGAAGTACATCGCGACGCTGTTCGATCAGCGGCCCGGCAAAGACGTGCCGTGGGACGGCATGGCGCAGCTCTGGTTCGACCGGGCGATCCCGAACCCGCCCGAGCCGCACGGCACGGTGCCCCGAGACACGTTCCAGCAGAAGGCCGAGCCGTACGTGGGGTGGGCGACCACCGAGTACGTGGTGATCGACGGCGAGCTGCCTGTCGTGCCGAACACCCTCAACGAGCCGTTCCCGGCGACACGGTCGGGCTTTTTCAAGGTGTCGTTCCTGGTGCCCGCCCGGGACGGGATCGACTACGACGCTGCATTCAGCCATTGGCTGGAAGCGCATGCACCCAACGTGCGAGGGGTCATGGGCGAGATCGGCGGCCTGCGCTACGTGGTGAACCACAGCCAGGACCCCGCGAACGAGTCCTACCTGGGCATGGCGGAGCTGTACTTCCGCGATCCGCAGGGCTGGGACGACTACCGGGCCACCATCACCGAGGACGGCTTCAGCGAATTCGTCGACTTCGGCCGCCTGGTGAACATGCACGCGACCGCGCAGATGATCGGCATCCCCGGCTGATCGGCTGCCTCACCTCGAGGCGTCAAGCCTCTGCGGCTGCCTTCATCGCCGCGAGCGTGGCCCGGATGCCGGCGCGGGCGTTGCCGGCCCGGTAGTCGAGTTCTTTCTGCCCGAACTCGACCATGCGCGGTGACAGCTGACGAAGCGTCCAGGTCTCGGTCAACGTGGTGCCCTCTCCCTTGGGCGCGAGCTGGTAGCGCCACAGGACGATGTTGTATTCGAGGCCGCCGGTCACGAAGGCGAAGTCCTCGTTCTCGACGCGGCGGATGATCTCGACGGGGGCCTTCCACTCCTCGCCGTCGAGTCGGTTGATGCCGACGAACATGTCGCCGACCTGCCCCGTGCCGGGCACACCGTCAGGTCCCTTGCGCCAATACCCGCCCGTGTTCTCGTTGCTCCACTCGCCGTAGCGGTCCAGCGCCGTCACCATCTCCCACACCTTTTCCGGCGGGGCTTCGATATCGACTGACTCGCTGTGGGACATCACCGGGTCGTCAACGTGCCCGGGCAACTGCTCGCTCATGGGCCGCAGCCTTGCAGATGCCGTCAGCGTCCGCAGTGCGCCGGATTGCTCAGGGTCGCCACAGCGCAGTTGGCCACGACTCGGCTGTCACCTGCTCAGTCGTCGTTGGCGGGGTAGAGCTCTCGCCAGTCGATCTGGTCGTCCTTCGGCAGCACGGCGTTGATTGGCGCCATGTCGGCCAGCAGGGCATCGGCAGCATCGTCGCCGATCGCTGCCCAGTGGACGCCGTCGAGCCGGTCGGTCATGGCCTCGACCTCGGCACGACCGGCGGAGCCTGCAGCAGTGGCCCGCCCGTCAGCATCCACCCAGCCGCGGCTGCGGAGGCGCTCGTAGGCGTCCGCCGCCTCTGTCTCGGTCCAGCCGGCTTCTTCTTGAATCCACTCACGGGGTGCCTCGTCGACGGCGACCTGGGAGACCACCGATTCGCAGCCATCCAGACCGGCTGCTGCCAGTGCGATCAGGTGGCACCCGCTGCGGTATTCCCGCAGCAGCGTGCAGCCGTGCCACAGCGCAAGATGCGGCTCGTCGGGCCAGTCCAGCGACGCCCATCCCGCGAACAGCACCCGCCCGACGGGGTCGGCGGCATCGCAGGCGGCCCGAACGGTTTCGGCACTGCGGCGAATCGGATCGCCGCCGACCGACTCGCCCAGTTCGCGCCTCAAGGCGGAGTCCATGCCCTCGCAGCGCGCCTCCAGCACCCGGGACGGCGTCGAGAACGTCCAAGCATCGGGGATCGCCCGCCGAACCCGCGCCGGTGCGTAATAGAAGAACAGCGATTCCACGACACTCGCCGGTACCGGCCCCAACGGAGCCGACCGGGTCGCGAAGTAGTTCATCCAGAAGCCCTTCAACCCTGCTGCAGCGCCGGTCTCGCGCACTTCAGGCGCCCAATAGCAGACCTGGTGATACCGCTCCACGCACTCCCACATCTGACGCGCCCGTCGCATGGTTTACTCCGCGTTCCGCTAGCTGGGTCGGTTGATGAGGTGGGTGGCGGCGTTGTCGAAATGGGCGAACATGGCCTGAGCGATGTCGGGATCGAGGGGAGACCCGTCTGGCATCTGCGCCGTTTCGAGCGAGGCAACCATGTGTCGCATCCAAGCATTGCGTTCGGCCGGCCCGATGGTGAAAGGCATGTGACGCATTCGCAGGCGCGGGTGGCCGCGCTCAGCGCTGTAGTCGGCCGGGCCGCCCCAGTACTGGGCCAGGAAGCCCGCCAGACGCTGCCGGGAGGGTCCCATGTCGGCGGGATACATCGGCCGGAGCAGTTCGTCCTGCTCGACTGCGTCGTAGAAGCGATCCACCAGATCGTCGAAGAACTGCTGCCCGCCGACGGCGGCGAACACCGTCGGCGGCTGCTCGACGGCCTCGGCCAGGCTGCCGCCCAGCGTCACGCCGCCGGCGCCCCAAGCGGAGCCGTCACCGGATGATGCGGCCTGATCCGCTCCGGAAACGTCGGCGTCGTTCACAGCGCTCAGGCTAAGAGCGACAGCGGGCATCCCGCAGGGCGGGGCGCGTACAGTCATGGTGCGCCGGCCCGCTCAGTCGGCGCTCAGCGGTGAGGCCCGTTTGGGCCAGCAGGCAGGCACGGGAGACACGATGGCGTTGACAGAACGGCCCCAGCGGACGACGAACGGGCGCAAGCCGGATGGGCGGCGGGCGCACCGGTCGTACCTCAGCTACATCGACAAGTCGCGTGAGTACTACGCAGCGCACGGCTACCCGCAGCCCTACCAGTGGGCGTACAGCCACGAGGTGGCATTCGCTCCGCTGCCGAAGCCGCTGTCGGAGTGCACCGTCGGGCTGGTCACCACGTCGTTCTTCGAGAAGGGCCGCGAGCCCGCGGGAGTGCCGGTGGCCCGGCCCAAGCAGCCCTACGCGGCTCGCTGCGACGACGCCCTCGACGGCCTGTACAACAGCGATCTCTTCTGGGACAAGGACAACACCCACACCGAGGACCTCGACACCTACCTGCCCATCAACCGGCTGCGAGAGTTCGAGGCCGAGGGGCGCATCGGCGCGCTGTCGGAGCGCTTCTACGGGATTCCCACCGACTACAGCCATCGCCGTACGCAGCGCAACGATTCGCCCCGCATCGAGGAGTGGATGCGCGCAGACGGCGTGGACGTCGCCTTCCTGGTGCCGCTCTGACCGGTGTGCCACCAGACGATCGGTCTGATCGCTCGACACCTGGAAGAGGCCGGCATTCCCACGGTGGTGGCCGGAAGCGCCCGCGACATCGTGGAGGAATGCGGCGT
Source organism: Acidimicrobiia bacterium (assembly GCA_022820925.1). Taxonomy (GTDB): domain Bacteria; phylum Actinomycetota; class Acidimicrobiia; order Acidimicrobiales; family Poriferisodalaceae; genus Poriferisodalis. The sequence goes on from JAJEEO010000003.1 coordinate 159,999, forward strand.
GGCGCGGTTCGTGTTCACCGACTTCCCCTTGGGCAACCCGACGGGCAAGCCCGGCGACGTCGACATGCAGCGTGCCATCGTGGGCACCGCACTCGACTTGCTCGAGCGCGCGTGGCTGCCGCGCACCACGGTGCAGACGCCATTCGTGTGGGACGCCGACGACAACGACGGCTGGCGTGACCACTTCATGCGCGTCGACGACTCGAACCGGGATGCTCTGGCCGCGGCGGGCGAGGCACGTCGGCGCGATCAGGCTGCCGCGAAGGCCGACGGCCGCGCCCGGACGAGCTGAGCAACCCGGGCACCAGCGGCAGGGCTGGCCGGCGATACCGCGCGTGGCCCCAGAGCAAACGAAAGGCCGCACATGACAGACCAACCGCGCAAGCCGCTGTTCGACCCCGCGGATGCCGACGCGCCTGACTTCGTGCCGTCAGAGCCGGCCGGTGCCGATGTCTATTCGCACCCCTCCGAGCACGGCGAGCGCATTACCGACACGCTCGTCCCCGACGTCATGATTGAAGCGTCCGGAGGCGTGACGGTTGCCGCCGACCTCTACGGCGACGACGGACCGCTAGTCCTGCTGCAGCACGGCGGCGGTCAGACCCGCCACGCCTGGAAGGGAGCGGGCCAAGCCCTCGCCGACGGCGGCTACCGGGCGGTGTGTCTCGACGCCCGGGGTCATGGCGACTCGGACTGGGCACCGGACGGCGATTACACCACCGAGGCATCGGTGGCCGATTTGGTGGCGATCGTGGAGCACTTCGGCGAGCGGCCGGTGCTGGTGGGCGCGTCGATGGGCGGGGGAACCTCGCTGACCGCGGTCGGCGAAGGTGCTGTGGACGCACTTGCGCTCGTGCTGGTCGACACCGCGCCGCAGATCGAAGCGGCCGGCGTGCGCAAGATCCGGGAGTTCATGGCGCAAGGCGCTGATGGATTCGCGTCGCTCGAAGAGGTGGCCGAGGCCATTGCCAACTACCAGCCGCACCGCAAGCGGCCGCGCAACCTCGACGGGCTCGCCAAGAATGTCCGCCTCTGGCCCGACGGCCGTTATCGCTGGCACTGGGATCCCGCCTTCATGCACCGCCCGCGCAGCTTTGCCGAGCGCATCCCGCGCCAGCAGGCCGCTGCGGAGAACCTGACACTGCCGACCCTGCTGGTCCGGGGCGGCATGAGCGATGTGCTGTCAGAGGAGGGCGCCCAGTCGTTCCTCGAGACGGTGCCGCATGCGCACTACGCCAACGTGGGCGGCGCGGCGCACATGGTGGCCGGCGACCGCAACGACATCTTCGTCGAGGCGACGCTCAAGTTCCTGGCCGAATTCGTGCCCGGCGCGCACGCGCGGGCCTGATCGCAGCCTTCGCGCCGTACCCTTGCGGCCCTTGGCCGGCGAGGCCGAGCTTCGAGAGGCACAGCATGCGCGGAACAGTCAAGTTCTTCAACAACGAGAAGGGCTTCGGCTTCATCTCCCGTGAAGGCGCCGATGACGTCTTCGTCCACTTCTCCAACATCGTCGGAGAGAACTACCGGACGCTGGAGGCGGGGCAGGAGGTCGACTTCGATATCGGACCCGGCCGCAAGGGCGACGAAGCTCAGAACGTCAAGCCCGTCTGAGGGCACTCACCCCTCCGCGTCGTCGCTGGACTCGCCGAGCGATTCGAGGCTGGACGGCGCAAGGTTCGAGGCGAACTTGGACATGTTGTCGGTGAGCGCACTGATCAGCTGTTCCACGAACTGCGGCGACATGTTGACGCGTTGCACGACGACGCCGCGCCGGGGCGACTGCTTGCCGCTGAAGTCCAGCCGTATGAAGTCGAGCGTGAACTCATAGGGCGAGTGGCGCACCACGGCAAAGTTCGACCACACACCGGCCTCGAGTTCCGGCGGCAACCGGATCTGCAGTTTCGTGCCGTCCGGCAGGGCTTCATGGGTGTTGCCGTCTGTCACCTGCGGAAACCTACTCGGCGGCTGCGTCAGGACACTTCGCGATGCTCCTGCGGGTGAGAATGCGCGCCCTCAGCGCTCCTCACGCCGGTACGGCAACGTCAGCGCGGCCGGAGCGGGGCTCGGGCGGTGGCGGGCGCGGAAGCTGATTGCGATCAGCACCACCACGGTCAGCAGGAACGGCAGGATGCCCAGCAGCGCCGGCGAGATCGTGTTGACCTCCAGCCCGAAGATCGTGAGGTCGAACGTCTGGACGCGTGGCTGCAAGGCCAGCGTGAAGCCGAACAGAAGCGAGCCGGCCGCCAGCCGTCCGGGGCGCCATGCGCCGAAGATGACCAGGGCCACGGCAATCCAGCCCCGCCCGGCGATCAAGCCCTCGGTCCAGCCTGCTGCCATGTACAGCGAGAGGAACGAGCCGGCGGCACCGGCGAATGCGCCTCCGACGAGCACAGCGCTGGTGCGCAGGAGGGTGACCGAATGGCCGACCGAGTCGGTGGTGGAAGCGGATTCGCCGACTGCGCGCAGCGCCAGGCCGAGCCGGGTGCGGCTCAGCACGAACCACGCGGCAACTCCCAGCACGCCCGCGAGATACACCACCGGCGGCTGATCGAACAGGATCGGTCCAGCCCAAGGGATGTCGGCGAGGCCGATGATGCCGAGGTCGGTGAACACCGCATCGGCGCGTTCGCGCACGGCGTCCTGGCCGATGAATGCTGCGAAACCCAGGCCGCCGATGGTGATTGCGAGGCCCGACACGACCTGGCCGGCACCCATGATCACGCTGACCACCGCATGGACGCCCGCTGTCGCCATGCCCACGAGCGCCGCGACGGCGAAGCCGACCCAAGGACGGCCGGTGGCGATAGCCGCCATGAACCCCGTCACGGCGCCCATGGCCATCATCCCCTCGACCCCGAGGTTGAGCACCCCGGAACGCTCGGCGATGAGCTCGCCCAGACCGGCCAGGTACACGAGCGTGGCGAACTGCACGGTCGCCACCAGCAGTCCGATGACCGCGTCCTCAGACACCGGACGCTCCTGCGCTCGCTGGATTCTCGGTGGCGTCGGCATCGGTCCCGCTGCCCACGGGCCGCACCCAGCGCACGCGGTAGTTCAGCAGCACCGCCGCGACCAGCGCGCCGATGAGGATCATGGCCTGCAGGATCGTGGCGATCGAGCTCGTGACACCGAGCGTCTGGATGGATTGGCCGCCCCGCAGCACCGCACCGAACACGAACGCCACCACGGCGACGCCTGACGGTCGCATCAGCGCGAGCGCCGCCACGATGATCCCGGCGAAGCCGTAACCGCTCGACAAACCTGGCTCGAGCCGGGTGGCGGTGCCGGTCAGCTCGATCGCTCCGGCAAGGCCTGCCAGCCCACCCGACAGCAGCAGCGCCGTCAGCACCTTGCGCTGCAGCGAGATGCCGGCATAGCGAGCGGTTGCCGGCGACGAACCCGCCATGCGCAGCTCGTAGCCCCACGCCGTGCGCGAGACGGCCAGCCAGAACGCCAGCAGCAGCGCCGCTGCGAACAGCACGCCGATGTGGACCTGGCCGAACAGCCCAGGCAGCGAGGCCTGGTCGGGCAACGGCGAGATCTGGGCAAACCCGAACGACTCGGGGTCCTTCCACGGACCCACCTTGAGCCATTCCACGATGCGTATCGCCACTTCGACCAGCATCAGCGTGGTGATGATCTCGCTCACACCGAGGTAGGCCCGAGCCAGTGCGGGCCCCACCACCAGCACCACACCGCCCACGGCACCGGCAACCAGCATCAGCACGATCAGCACGGGGCCGGGCAGGTCGCCGGCCACCATGGCGAATCCGGCCGCGACGGTGGCACCCGCCATCATCTGGCCCTCCGCGCCAATGTTCCACAGGCCCATCGAGCCCGCCACCGCCACGGCCAGCCCGGCGATCGCCAGCGGCGTGGCACGCAGCAGCGTCCGCGACAGCGCGTCGAACCCGCCGAGCGATGACTCGGCCATGCGCTCATACACCGCGACCGGATCGTTGCCCGAACCCCACAGCAGCATCGCCCCGGCGATCAGCGCCAGCACGATGCCGATCACGAACGCGATGGCCTGGGCGGCCGGCGCAACCCGGGCCCGCCGCTGCAGCACCGGCCGAACGATGACGCGATGCCAGCGCGCCCGGCCGCGGGCGACCGTGTGCAGCGGGGCGTGTGTCGGCTCGGTCACGCTTGCGCCGTTCCGGCCATGGCAGCCCCGACTTCGGCCCGGGTGACCTGCGTGGGATCCATGCGGGCCGCCACCTCGCCCTCGTACATCACGATCAGCCGGTCCGACAGGGCGAGCAGTTCGTCGAGGTCTTCGGAGATCAGCAGCACGCCGACGCCCGCGGCCCGCTGCGCAACGATCTGCGACTGGATGGCAGCAATGCCTGCCACGTCGAGGCCGCGGGTCGGCTGCGCCGCTACGAGCACCTTGGGCTCGCCGGTCAGCTCACGTCCGAGCAGCAGACGCTGCAGGTTGCCGCCCGACAGGGCGCTCACGGGTTCGTGCACGCGTCCCACCTGCACGCCGAAGCGCTCGACGAGGCGCCTGCAGAAATCCTCGCAGCGACGCAGGTCCAGCATCATCCTGCGTCTCATCGACCGGTAGGAGCGCACGACCGCGTTGTCGACCACCGACATGGTGGGTGCCAGCCCCACGCCGAGCCTGTCCTCGGGCACGTACGCCAGCCCGGCCCGTGAGCGAGCCCGCGGCGAGGCGCCGGTGATGTCGGCCTCTTCGAGCTGCATGGTGCCTGCGGTGGTCGGGCGCAGCCCGGCGATTGCTTCGGCCAGCTCTCGCTGCCCGTTGCCCGAGACACCAGCGACCCCGACGATCTCGCCGGCACGTACATCGATGTCGACCGAGTGCAGCGCCGGCAGCCCGCGGTCGCTGAGCGCCGACACGCCTTCGAGCGCGAGCACGACGTCGCCGCTGGGCTGATCGGTCGGACGCTGGATCTCTGCCGCTGCTTCGCCCACCATCATCTCGGCCAGGTCGGAGCGGTCGATGCCCGCGAGGCTGCGCGGCTGCGCCACGGTCACCCCGTTGCGCAGCACGGTCGCCTCGTCGCACACCGACAGCACTTCGTCCAGCTTGTGGCTGATGTAGATGACCGATCGGCCTCGATCGGCCATCGAGCGCAGCGTCAGGCCCAGATCGGCTGCCTCGGCCGGGGTCAGGACCGCCGTCGGCTCATCCAGCACCAGCACATCGGCGTCGCGCCACAGCGCCTTGAGGATCTCGACGCGCTGGCGCTCGCCGACCGAGAGCTGCCACACGGGCCGCGAAGGGTCGGTCTGCAGCGAGTACGTGGCTGCCAGGTGGGCGACCCGCTCGATGATCTGGCCCATGTCCAGATAGCGGGGTGCCGAGCCCAGCACCACGTTCTCGAACACGGTGAGGGTGGGCACCAGGCGGAACTCCTGGTGGACCATGCCGATGCCCGCGGCGATCGCGTCGGCGGGGGAGTGAAACTGGCGTTGGCGGCCGTGCACCCAGATCTCGCCGTCGTCGGGCAGGTACACACCGCCCAGAACGTTGACCAGCGACGTCTTGCCGGCGCCGTTCTCGCCGAGCAACGCATGGATGGTGCCTGCGCGCACGGTGAGATTGGCGTCGTCGCAGGCGACGACCCCGGGGAATTCCTTGCGGATGCCGCGCAGGTCGACGACAACGCGACCGTCGCCGGATCCGGGGGACACCGCGGCATCCCCCGGATCCGACATCGGTTTCAGTGCTGTTCGTCCAGACGGATCAGGGGCTGGCGTCACCCACGACGCCTTCGACGAACCAGTCCATGCCCAGCATCGGCCCGTCTTCCATGGTCTCGCCTGCGGCGACTCGCTCGGCGCCGTCCTGATCGTTGATCGGGCCGGTGAAGACGTCCCAGGCGCCGGAGCGGATCTGCTCGGCTGCGTCGGCAATGCGGTCGGCGACATCGCCGGGCACATCGGCGGACAGCTCAGCGAGCTGGACGATGCCGTCGTCCATGCCACCCCAGTACGCACCCGGTGTGTAGGTGCCGGCTGCCACGGCCTCGATGGTGCGGGCGTAGCGCGGGCCCCAGTGCCAGACCGGCGCCGTGATGAACGCCTCCGGCGCGAAGTTGCGCATATCGGAGTTGTAGGCCACCCAGCGAGCGCCGGCGTCTTGTGCTGCGACGCCTGCGGCCGTCGAGTCCTGGTGCATCGCGATCACGTCAGCGCCGGCTTCGAGCAGCGCCGAGGCGGTGTCGCCCTCGACTGCGGGGTCGAACCAGGTGAACGTCCAGTTGACGTGCACCTCAGCGCTCGGGTTGACCTCTCGCACGCCCAGGGTGAAGGCGTTGATGCCACGGATCACCTCAGGGATCGGGAAGGCTGCGACGTAGCCGATCTGGCCGCTCTGCGTCATGGCACCGGCTGCCATGCCCGAGAGGTAACGCGGCTGGTACATGCGGCCGAAGAAGTTGCCGAAGTTGGAGTCGTTCATCTTGAAGCCCGAGGCGTGCTCGAACACGACATCGGGATACTCGGCGGCCAGCTCCTCCATCGGGTCCATGTAGCCGAACGATGTGCCGAAGATGATGTTCGCGCCCTCGTTCTCGATGAAGTCGACGGCGACCTCCTTGAACGCCTCGGCGTTCTCGGGGATGCTCTCGACGACGAGCGTCGTTGCCCCGGTCTGTTCCTCGGCGAAGATGCGGCCCTGGTCGTGAGCCCAGTTCCAGCCGGCATCGCCGACCGGTCCCACCAAGATGAACGCCGCGGTGATGTCCTCCGCCGACATGCCCTCTGGCTCAGGCTCTGGCTCCTCGGCCGGCGGGGCCGTCGTTGCGGGTGCTGCGGTGGTGGCCGGGGCCGCAGCCGTGTCGGCTGCTTCCTCGTCGTCGGTGCCGCACGCGGCGCTGACCAGTGCTATGGCGGCAAGCGCGGTGGCTAGCCGTATCAGAGTCCTCGAACGCATGATCTCCCTCTCCGTTCGCGCCCGCGAGGCACGCTCGGGGCGATCAGGATCGAGCCTAATCTCGCTGGCCAGAGCGCACGGCCAGCGTTGCGACCGTTATCGACCAGCGCCGGGACGGCCGCGTGCATCCGAGTCGGGCGCGACACCGCTCGCCGGCGTCCCGAGTCTGGCTCAGAACGGGTTGAACTCGAGGCCCAGGACGTGGCGGCCGACTTGGTGGGTGATGCGGTCGTAGTGCACGTTGATGTGCACCGGCATCGCCCGGAAGTCGCGATAACGACGTTCGAACGTGCCGCCCTCCCGCAGTGCCGTGCCGCCCTGGGCACGGTTCAGCATGGCCATTGCTTCGTCGAGTTGTTCCACCGCCATGGTGGTCACGGCCATCTGCCGCAGGTAGTCGCTCTCGTCGGGGGCGACGTCGGCCTCGATGCGGCGGTCCACGTCGAAGCAGCCGGCTTCGGTGGCCGCTGCGGCTGCCGCCACGAGCGACGCGGCGCGGCCGAAGTTGATCTGCACCGTCGGCCGCTCGGTCATCTCGCCGCCGATGATCACCCGCCGTCCCGCCGCCTGGGAGACTGCCTCTGACAGGGTGCGCCGCACCAGGCCCACTGCCATCCAGGCCAGCCACAGGTCCGAGATGCCCACCCAGTCCTCGCGGTAGCGGGGGTGCACCACCGGGATCGTCCGCAACGACTCGGCGCGGTTCACGCCGTACCAGGGCACACAGTCGTCGAGACGCACCGGGACATCGGTGTAGTGGACGTCGTCGGTGGCCGAGGCTCGCAGCCCCGAGCCGTCCCAGGACGGGTCGATCTTGATGCCTTCGGTCTTGGTGGGCACGATCGTGAAGCGGATGTCCATCGGTCGCTTGGGCTTGCCGTCGTCGCCGGCGATGGCGAAGGCCACCCCGCAGTAGTCGGCGTAGCGGGCCCCGGTCCCCCAGCGCCCGGTGCCGTTCAGGACGGCCACATCGCCGTCGATGCGCCCGTACACCGAGCTGCGGGCGCCGCCGGGGAACGAAACCCAGTGACCCTTGCTGACGATGTCGGCGAGGAAGTCCTGCTGTTCGGGCCCCATCGCGCCCACGAACAGGTGGAACACGCACAGGTGGTTCCACAGGCACCATGCCAGGCTCGGGCAGCGGGCAGCAACTGCTTCGAGCTCACGGCCCATGTGCAGGATCGTCTCTTCGACACCGCCGATGTTGCGGGTGGCCGACATGCGCATGAAGTCGGTGCCCCGGATGGCCTCCACCACATCGCTCGCGACCGAGCGACTCTGATCGGCCGCGACCGCCTGTTCCTCGATCATGTCGAGGAACGGCGCGATCCTCAGCCCGTCGGTCGGCGCCGGAAGCAGCAGTTCGACGTTTTCGATTCCCAGTGCCGGGGACCCAGTCGAGCCGTCAGAAGCCGCTGCGCCGGTGTCCGGTTCTCCCGCCATCCGGCCACAGTAGGCCGCGCTGACCTCAGGCGCAGTGGCCGTTGGATGAAGGAGGCACGTCCAGCATGGGGTTGCGGTCGAAGAAGCCGTCGGGCACCAGCCCGAAGCCGACGTACTCGGTGGGCATTACCGGGAAGTCCTCAGGCCGCGCATCGTGCGTGATCCCGAACGTATGCCACACGGTGATGTCGGTGTCGACCACCGACCGGTCGCCCGACGTGTAGCGCTCGAGGCCGTCGCCGGCGTTGCGCTGGGTCGGGAACCGCCCGGCGCCATAGCGCTCGTCGGGCCGAGTAGGCGACACCCACAGGTTGTGCCGGGCAAATGTGGCACGCTCCGAATGCGGGCTGTCTTTTGCAGCGAACATCGTGGCCGTGGGAGGCGGCAGCAGTCGGAACGCGGTCGGATGCCCCAGACGGTTGATGTGATCAGCGCTCTGGATGCGCCAGTACCGGCTCGACGCCGAGTTGGTGTCGCGCCGGGCTGCCAGCTCGCTTTCGAGCACGGTCTCGCGGGCGGCAAACGCGGTGCCGTGCGGGTTGTCCGGACCCGGCGGCAGCGCCTCGGTGTTGACTTCGACGACGCGGTTGGCGTTGCCGTCGACGGCCATGTCCAGCCGCACGCAGAAAATGTGCTGGTGGATCGGGGCCGACACGTGGGGTGCCACCTGGCGGGCGAACGTCAGGTCGTCGCCGTCGCGGTGTGACCGCGTCGTGAGGATGCCGGTCAGCTTCACCTCGTATCGGATCGTGCCGTCGAGGTAGAAGTACCAGAAGAACCCGTACTCGTAGTTGCCGACGGTGTGGATGGCGCTCACCACCAGGCGGCGCGAGCGGCGCACCTCGGTGGTGTCAGCGTGCCAGTCGAAGTGCTTCCAGCCGATGCCGAAGTCCTCCTCGTGGATGCAGATGGCGTTCGGCGTGGTCACCACAGAGCCGTCGTCGAACACCTGGGTCGAGTCGAGGTACGCGATCTCGCCGAGGCAGTCGCAGCCGAGCTGCAGCGAGTTGTTCATCAGGCCCAGGCCGAACTCGCCGGAGTCGAGCGCGTGCTTGAACGTCTGGGAGGGACGAGTGTCGCCGTAAGGCACCACCATCTCGGCCAGCGATGCCCGGTCGATGATGGGCCGCACGCGGCCCCCGTCGTTGTAGGCGATGCGGTGCAGCACCAAGCCCTCGGTGTCGTCCATGACGACGCGCATCGACCACTTCTGCCAGCACAGCTCGTTGTCTTCGAGCGTGAAGCTGGTGCCCTCGGGCTGGGTGATCTCGATCGGGCGCAGGTCGGTGCGCATCGGGCCGAAATCCTCGGTGACCGCGTCGACGTCGTAGTTGCCCCGTTCGGACGCCAGCGGCCACTGGTCGAAGTCTTCGACGTGCAGCACTTCGAGCGTGTCGACGTCCACATGCACCATCAGCCCGTCGAGCGGGTAGGCGTAGCCGTTGTCGGTCGGGTTGGGGCGCCAGAAGCCGATGCAGCGCTGCACCCGCCGTCCGTTCTCGAAGTCGAAGCCGTAGTCGCCGGTGGGCCAGGGGTCGATCTGCACCTGGGAGGTGTCGGTGATGCCTCGCTTGGCGCAGGCCTCGGCGAACCTCGGGTCCTTGCGGCAGGCGTCCATCACCGCAAACAGCTCCGCCATGCCGACGCGGGGCACCACATCGGGATGGTGCGTCCACGAGTCGACCTCGCCGCGGGTCACCGACACCACGGCGGTGTGCACCTCGCCGTGCTCGCGCACCACGATCTCGAAGCGGCGGTCGGTGGCGGTGCCGGGCGTCCATGCGGCGACTTCGGCCTTGGGCGGCTCGGCGATGCAGAAGCCGTGGATGCGTGCTCCGTCGCCGAGATGCCCGGCGCGGCGCAGCACTTCGAGGGCGGCGTGGGCCTCGGCTTCGGTCATCATCGACAGCGGGTGAACCGAGGGTGCGTCGGCGCCCTCGACAGGTGATTCCAGCAGGGTTTCGGCCATGGGCTCACGCTACGCGGTTCACCGCGCATACGCGGTCGGGGCCATGAACGTCACTAATCTCGCTCACTACGGTTCCGCACCCGATTGGCCCAGAGCTGGCCTGAAGACTGGGGTCCGCACGTCGTGACCGAGGGGGATCTCCGAAGCCGGGTCAGGCGCCACCTCGAGTTCATCTATCCGGCACTGCATACCGATCGTCTCGTCGACGACGTGCTCGCCACGCTCGGGCTCGACGGCGCTGAGGTCGCTGCAGCGGCCGGCCCGCGTTGGGACGAGCACGACGTGGCGGTGATCACCTACGCCGACTCGATCACCGAGGCGGGCAAAGTCCCGATGCAGACGATGCACGAACTGCTCGACGACCTGACGGGCGACGTCGTGACCGTCGTGCACGTGCTGCCCTTCTACCCGGCGAGCTCAGACGGTGGTTTCGCTATCACCGACCACCGTGCGGTGGACCCGCGCCTGGGAACTTGGGAAGACATCACTGACCTCGCCGAGACCTACACGGTCATGGCCGATCTGGTCGTGAATCATGTCAGCGCCGATCACCCATGGATGTCCCAGTTCTGCAGCGGGGAGGAGCCCGGCAGCCGCTACCTGCTCACCGCCGAACCCGAAGACGATCTGTCGAGCGTGGTGCGTCCCCGCACGACGCCACTGCTCCGCGAAATCGAGACCCCTGACGGCCCCCGGCTGCTGTGGTGCACGTTCAGTTTCGACCAGATTGATCTGGACTTCGCTGAGCCTGAGGTATTGCTGGATCTGCTGCGCACCGTGGCCCGCCTCGTCGAGGCCGGCGTGCGGTGGTTCCGGCTCGACGCCATCGCCTACCTGTGGAAGGAGCTCGGAACCTCCTGCATGAACCTGCCCCAGACCCACGAGTTCGTGAAGCTGCTGCGGACGCTGCTGGATGCACGCTGTCCCGACTCGGTCATCATCACCGAGACCAATGTGCCGCACGACCAGAACGTGGCGTACTGGGGCGGCGGCGACGAAGCCCACCTCGTCTACAACTTCAGCCTGCCGCCGCTGGTGGCTCACACGATGCTGTCGGGCTCGTCGGTGGCGATGCAGCAATGGCTGGGCAAGCTGGAGGCGCCGCCTGCGGGAACGTCGTTCTTCAATTTCATCGCCAGCCACGATGGCATCGGGCTGCGCCCGGTGGAGGGGCTGCTGAGCGTCGCCGAGATCAACCGGCTCATCGCCGCGGCGCACAGCGCAGGCGGCACCCACTCAGAGTTCGACACGCCTGCGGGACCCAAGGCGTATGAGCTGAACGTCTCGCTGTGGGACCTTTTCGCCGGCGATGGAGACCCGCTGGGCGTGGCGCAGTTCCTTGCCGCGCACACGATCATGCTGAGCCTCGCCGGCGTTCCCGCCCTCTACGTGCATGCACTCTTGGGCACCCCCAGCTACTGGACGCCGATCAGCGAGCCGCCGCGCATCGTCACCGAGCACGGCCTGCCCCCGGTGGAGCAGAACAAGCGCACGATCAACCGGCGCAAGGTCACCTTGGACGAGGCCGTCGACTTGCTCGGCGCTCAGGACGGGATCCGGCGCAGGACCCTGGTGGAGCTCGTGCACCGCATGCTCATCCGTCGTGCCCAGCCGGCATTCCATCCCGACAGCCCGCAGGTGTCGCTGGATCTGGGGCCGCAGGCACTGGGTGTGATGCGCGGCGATGAACAGATCGGCCAGACGGTGGTGTCGGTGACCAACGTCGGCCACACCCATCTCACGGTCGATCTCGAGGTGCTGTCGTCGCTCTGCCCGGCAGGCAGCGCAGGGAGGCAGTTCGGCGAGGCCGGCTGCGTGGACCTGCTGGACGGTGCGCTTCACGGCCCGTCGGACGGCTCGGATCTAGCGGCCGGACAGACGATGTGGCTGTGCCTGGAATCCGAGCGCCGGGAGCCCGCGCACGCGCACCGCCCGACGAACCTGTAGCTCCTCGCCATCGAGTCGCCCGGCAGGGCTCGCCGCTGTGAGGCTCAGGCGTTGTCGAGCTCGACAGCGTCGTAGAGCTGGCCGAGCACATCGGGCACCGCGCTCTGCACGCGTGACCAGTTCGGGATGAACGGTGTGCCCATCGGGTCGTTCAGGAATTCGTCGCCGGCTTCCATGATCGCCGAGGCGAACAGCTCCACGGCGGTCTCCTCGGCATGCAGGTCAAAGTCGAAGCCGTTGAACGTGGCGTCGTTGCGGTAGTGGCTGACGAGGTCGAGCGCGTTGCGGTAGTAGACGGCCTTGACGGTGCGGAAGATCTCGGTTCCCAGCGTGGTGCCGTCGATGGCCAGCTTGCGGTAGATGGCCTTGGCGATGTCGCGGCTCATCTTGTGCAGACCTGCGTTGGCGTCGTCGAGCGACAGGTCCTGATGCTTGTGGTCGTAGCGCCCGCAGAGATCGACCTGGCAGATCCGGCGCCCCTGGTAAATCCGGTACACCTCCGACAGCACGCCGATCTCGAGGCCCCAGTCGCTGGGGATGCGGATGCTGCGGGTCATGTCCAGCTTCATCGCGAACTCGCCGGCCAGCGGGTAGCGGAAGGCGCCGAGGTAGCGCAGGTAGTCGTGCTCGCCGATCGTGGCCCGCAGCGCCCGCAGCAGCGGTGTCACCAGCAGCCGCACCACCCGGCCGTTGAGCCGACCGGAGGGACCCTCGCCGGCCCGGTAGTAGTAGCCCTTCGAGAAGGAGTACCCGAAGGTGGGATGCAGGATCGGGTACAGCAGGCGTGCCAACAGGCCGCGGTCGTAGGTGAGGATGTCGGCATCGTGCAGGGCGACGTTCTCGCAGCGTCCCGAGGCCAGGAAATAGCCGAGGCAGTACCAGACATTGCGGCCCTTGCCCGGCTCCGTCGGTGCGAGCACCCTGTCGGCGAGCACCTCGTCGATCTTGCGTAGTCGCGGGCCGTCATTCCACAGCAAGCGGGTGCGCTGCGGCAGCCGGGCAAAGAACTGCCTGGCGTCGGCGAACTGAGCCTCGTCGGCCCGGTCGATGCCCACGATGATCTCGTCGATGTAGTTGACCTTGGCGATCTCGTCGACGATGTTGCCGAGCGCCGGCCCCTGCAGCTCGCTGTACAGCGCCGGGATGATCAGCGCGATGGGCCTGCGGCGCGAGTAGTCGAACAGTTCGCTTTCGAGGCTCTCGACAGATCGGTCACCAAGGCGATGAAGCGTCGCGATCGACTCGTGCTGCTGGAAATCGGCCACGATGACTCGCTCGGCTCGCTTGCTGTTGGTGAACCTACCCTGCTGGGTTCACCGGCTCGCTGCCGGGCACGAGGATGGGCGAATCTTCTCGTTGACGCACCAGTTGCTTCCCGCTCTTGTTCCCCATTCTCATGTGATTGGGCTCACGGGCCGCTCGGGCCCCGGCTTCGCCATACGGTTCAGCCTCAGGGCCGCGCGGTAGGGTGCGCCATGGCCCGATCTCAACCCCCTGAGCGGGGCCGATTCCCCTCGCTGGACAGCAAGTTCACGACCGATGGACTGACCTTCGACGACGTGCTGCTGGTGCCCGACGCGTCCGATGTGCTGCCCGACGCGGTCGACACGTCGACGCGGTTCACGCGGGGCATCACGCTCGCCGTTCCGCTGGTGAGCGCAGCCATGGACACCGTCACCGAGGCGCGTCTCGCCATCGCCATGGCCCGCCACGGCGGCATCGGCGTGATCCATCGCAACCTGTCGGTCGCCGATCAGGCCGCCGAGGTCGACAAGGTGAAACGCTCCGAGTCGGGGATGATCAACGAGCCCTTCACACTCGGTCCCGACAACCTGGTGTCCGAAGCCGAGGACCTCATGGCCCGCTTCAAGATCAGCGGCGTGCCGATCACCGACCCGGCGGGTCGGCTGGTCGGGATCCTCACCAACCGCGACCTGCGCTTCGAGACCGATTGGAGCCGTCCGATCCACGAGGTGATGACATCGGAAGGGCTGGTGACGGCGAGCGCCCCGACCACTCTCGAAGAGGCCCAGGTGGTGCTGGCCCGCCACCGCATCGAGAAGCTGCCGATCGTCGACGACGACTTCCGGCTCGTCGGCCTGATCACGGTGAAGGACATCCAGAAGCGCATCCAGTTCCCCAACGCCTCCAAGGACGAACGGGGCCGTCTGCTGGTGGCCGCTGCGGTCGGCACCGGTCCCGACACGATGGAACGCGCGGCGGCGCTGGTGGAGCGCGACGTGGATGCCATCGTGGTCGACACGGCGCACGGCCACAGCCGCGACGTCATCGAGACCGTCGCGAAGATCAAGGCCAATCACCCCGCCGAGGTGGTGGCGGGCAACGTGGCCACCGCCGATGCGGCTCGTGCGCTCATCGACGCCGGCGCCGATGCGATCAAGGTCGGCATCGGACCAGGCTCGATCTGCACGACCCGGGTGGTGGCCGGGGTAGGGGTGCCGCAGATCTCGGCGGTGTTCGATTGCGCATCGGAGGCCGCAGCGGCCGGCGTACCGGTGATCGCCGACGGCGGCATGCAGTTCTCTGGTGATCTCGCCAAGGCGATCGCAGCGGGGGCGCACAGCGCCATGGTGGGCAGCCTGCTGGCGGGCACCGATGAGTCGCCGGGCGAGGTGGTGCTGTACCAGGGCGAGCGCTTCAAGGAGTACCGCGGCATGGGCTCGGTGGGCGCCATGAAGGGCCGCAGCTACTCCAAGGATCGCTACTTTCAGGACGGTCGCGAGGTGGAAGAGCTGGTGCCCGAAGGGATTGAGGGGCGCGTCGCGTACAAGGGCCCGCTGGCGGGTGTGCTGCACCAGCTCGTCGGCGGGCTGCGCCAGGCGATGGGCTACTGCGGCGCCACCAGCATCGACGACATGCGGCTCCGCACCCGGTTCGTGCGTGTCACCGCAGCCGCCCTGCGCGAGAGCCACCCCCACGACATCATGATCACCAAGGAGGCGCCCAACTACCGGGCGCCGACCTGATGTGCACAGTGGCGCCCAACTACCGGGCGCCGACCTGATCTTCGTCCTCTTCTTTGCTGAGCTGCTCCAGCCGCTCCCATTCGTCGATGAGGCTGCTGTCGGTGTCGCGCACGAGCTCGCCGAGCCACCGCGTCAGCTCCACGATGTCGTCGGTGCGGCGATCCTCGGGCACGTTGCGCACGAGCGCCTTGTACGCGTCGCTGAGGTAGCGCAGCAGCACCCCTTCGGAGCCTTTGATGCCGTAGTGGTTGACGTACTCGCGGAAGGTCATCGCCCGCTCGCGCAGGTCGCGTGCGACTGACTTGGGGCGGATGTTCTCGCTGCGCAGCCAGGGGTGATGGGTGGACCAGGCGTTGAAGCTGTCATACAGCCAGTCGCGCAGCGGCTTGGGCCACTCGACCTCTTCGAGGCGCTCCATGCGCTCCTCGTACTCCACGCCCTCGGCCTTCATCTCGGCCAGCAGGTCGGTGCGGGCCAGGTCTCGCTGCCGTTCGAGCACGACGGCGGGGTTCTCGAGCGTCGCCTCCAGCACGCTGAGCACGTCGAGCGGGTAGGTCGGCTCGTCGGGGTCGAGGAACTCGATGGCGTCGAGCGCGAACGGCGACAGGTGCTGGGTCAGGTCGAATTCGGCCTGCAAGTCCACGTTCACCCGCACCAGGCGGTCGAGCTCATCGGGTTCTGCGAGCTGCTCGACCACTTGCGTCTCGCTCAGCGAGCGGTAGATGGCGATGGCCCGGCGGATGTGGGTGCGGTTGGCGGCCCGGGTCTCGTGGTTGTCGGTGAGCAGCCGGCGCATCGCCGCGCAGCCGTCGCCAGGACGGTCGAGCACGTTCATCAGCATCGAATGCGACACGTCGAACTGCGAGCGCAGCAGCTCAGGTTCGCCTGATGCCAGGCGTTCGAACGTGTCGGCGTTCCACGGCGCGTAGCCCCGCTTGGGTGGCGACGGGCGGCGCACCTTGCGGAGCTTGGCCGGGTCGTCGCCGAACTTCTCGCGGGCCTTTTCGAGCGCCATCGCGTACTCGACTTCGTGCTCGGGCGCCTGGCACCACACGAAACCCTCGTGGTCAAAGCCGCGGCGCCCCGCCCGCCCGGCGATCTGCTGGAAGTCGCGCACCGACAGCACCCGGGTGTCGCGGCCGTCGTACTTGCAGAGCTGGGTGAACACCACCGTGCGGATGGGCACGTTCACGCCCACGCCGAGCGTGTCGGTGCCGCAGATGAGCTTGAGCAGGCCCGCCCCGGCCAGCCGCTCCACCAGCAGCCGGTACTTGGGCAGCATCCCGGCGTGGTGCACGCCGACGCCGGCCTTGACGAAGCGCGAGATGTCGCGGCCGAACGGCGAGTCGAACCGGAAGTCGACGATCTCAGCGGCCACCTGCGCTTTCTCGTCCTTGGAGAGCACGTTGAGGCTGGTGAGCGCCTGTGCCCGCTCGGTGGCCGCCTTCTGAGTGAAATGGACGATGTAGGCGGGCACCCGCCGCAGCTCCAGCAGTTCTTCGAGCGACTGGTGCAGCGTGGTCTCGCGGTAGGTGAAGGTGAGCGGCACCGGCCGTTCGGCTCCAGTCACGGTGGCGACGTCGCGGCCCGAGCGCCGCTGAAGGTCGTCGGCAAAGCGCTGGGTGGGGCCGAGCGTGGCGCTCATCAGGATCATCTGGGTGCGGGTCAGCTCGAGCAGTGGCACCTGCCACGCCCAGCCCCGGTCGCGGTCGGAATAGAAGTGGAACTCGTCCATGACGACACTGTCGACCGGGGCGCCGGCGCCTGAGCGCAGCGCCAGGTTGGCCAGGATCTCCTGCGTGCAGCACACCACCGGTGCGTCGGGGTTGACAGCGCCGTCGCCGGTCACCATGCCGACGCTGGCGGCGCCCAATTCCTCGCAAAGCGCGAAGAACTTCTCCGACACGAGTGCTTTGACCGGCGCGGTGTAGTAGCTGCGCTGGCCTCGGGCCACCGCCTCGAAATGCGCCGCGAGGCCCACCAGCGATTTGCCCGACCCGGTCGGCGTGGTGATGATGACGTGGTTGCCGCCGAAGATCTCCAAGATGGCGTCTTCTTGGGCGGGGTAGAGCTCGAGGCCGATCTCGGCCGTGTAGTCCAGGAAGCCCTCCAGCAGCGAGTCGCCATCCGGCTCGCGGGGCAGGAATGCCGTCAGCCGCCCTACCGCCGATCGCTCAACCGCCATCGTCATCGAAGGCCCAAACCTCAGGCGCTGCGGCCGGGCCAAGCCTGGGGGTTGAGCATGTTGGGTGGCTGGTTGCCGCCGAGTGCGGTCATGACCTCGTCGACGGCGTGGATGAAGATGCGGCGGCGGCCGGCGACCGTCGCGGACGCGATGTGGGGCGTGACCACCACGTCAGGGCGGTTCACCAGCAGCGGGTGGTGCGGTGGCAGCGGCTCGGGCTCGGTCACATCCAACCCGGCGCCACGCACCTTGCCCGCGTCGAGGGCAGCCAGCAGGGCGTCCTGGTCGACGAGGCCGCCGCGGGACGTGTTGACCAGATAGACGCCGTCGCGCATCGCAGCGAGCAACTCGGCATCCACGAGATGGTGGGTCGCATCGCTGAGCGGCGCATGCACCGACACGACATGCGCGCCGGCAACCGCTTCGTCGGGCGTTGCCGCCCGCTGCGCCCCGAGTTCCGCAAATCGCTCGTCGCCCGCATAGGGGTCATACGCCACAATCTCCATGCCGACCGCCGACATCATCCGCGCCACCGAGCCGCCGATGCGTCCGAGCCCCAGCAATGCGAGCGTCGAGCCGGCCAGCTCGAGGTGCCCGTGGCGTGCCCAGTAGTCGCCCTCGCCGGCGCCGAGTCGGAGGGCCGATTCCTTCAGCCCCTTCGTGACGGCGAAGATCAGCGCCACGGCGTGCTCGGCCGTGGAGACCGTCGGGCCTTCGGGCGTGTTGCAGGCTGCGATGCCGAGATCGGTGGCGTCGTCGAGGTCGAGATTGTCGAACCCGATGCCGGCCCGGGCGATCACCCTCAGCAGCGGGGCACGCTCGTACACGGTGCGGTCGTAGCGGATGGCGGCACCCACGATGGCGCCGTGCGCCCGTTCGATGCCTTCGAGCGGATCGTCGCCGCGCACGTCGACGATCTCTGCCCGGCCGTCCAGCAGCTCGCGCTGCAGCCTGCCGGCGGGCCGGTCGAACCACACAACGGGCAGCGCTGCGGACTGTTCGGTCATTGCGTCAGTATTGCTTCGCTGTCCGAAGTGCACCCGGTCCATCTCGCCCGGCACCGGCACCGAGGGCGTCGCTACCGTTATGACGACGTCTACCGGCGGGCAGGAGTACGGATTGATGCAGGTCGACGAGGCGGTCATCCACGACACCGAGCGGTACGCCGCCGAGGGCTACCCGTGGGCCGAGTGGGACCTGCTGCGCGACGAGGCGCCCGTCTACTGGTATGTGCGCGACAACATCGTCCCGTTCTGGGCCATCACCCGGTACGAGGACGTGAAGTGGATCTCGGGCCAGAACAAGACGTTCATCAACGGCGGCGGTCGCCTACGCCTGGCCGACGCCGACCGGGATGCCCGCTTCTGGACCAAGTACCGCCAGCGTGCAATCGAGATCGGCTGGGATCCCGACGAGCCGCCGGACTTCATCTTCAAGGACCGTCCCGACCACTGGGATCTGCGCCGGCTGGTCGTGCCGGAGTTCACGCCGAAGGCGATGCGCAGCAGATCCGAGTCGCTCGAGCTGCATGCCCAGCGGTTCGCAGACGAGTTCATCACCAAGGTGGCCGACGAGGGCACGGCCGATGTGGTGGAAGACCTGGCGGTGAAGCTGCCGCTGGCTGCCATCTGCGAGATGGTGGGCGTGTCGGCCGACGACTGGGAGCAGGTGCACGCCTGGACATCGGTGCTGTTCGACGATCCCGACCTGGAGAGGTTCTGCCGGCCCGGCGAGCCCCGTGACGAGATGCGGGCGCGCATGATCCGCGAGTTCGACACGTGGATCGGCGAGCTGATCGCTCAGCGTCGACGTGACGGCACCGACGGCCGGGACCTGGTGAGCATCCTGCTGCGGTCCGAGATCGAATCAGGCCCGCTGACGCCGCAGCAGCTCGTGGGCTACCTGCGCTTGATGATCGCCGCGGGCAACGAGACCACTCGCAACGCTGCGAGCGGCGGGGTGATCGCCCTGCTCGAGCACCGCGATCAGCTCGAACTGCTCAACGAGCGCATCGACGACCCCGATGCCGTGGAATCGGCCGTGGAGGAGATCCTGCGCTGGACCTCGCCGGTGATCCAGTTCGCCCGCACCTGCACCAAAGACACCGAACTGCGAGGCCACACGATCAAGGCCGGCGAGCACGTGGGGGTGTGGTACCCCTCGGCCAACCGCGACGAGCGCCAGTTCGGTGAGCCCTACCGCTTCGACATCGGGCGCACACCCAACGATCACCTCGCCTTCGGCCACGGCGCCCACTTCTGCCTGGGAGTGCACCTCGCCCGCTGGGAGCTGCGAGCGTTCTTCCGGGTGGTAGCGCCCCTGCTCGACGGCCTGCAGCTCGACGGGGAGCAGTCGCGCATCGGACACCTGCACGTCGGCCCCATCAAGCACCAGATGGTGACCCCGCGGTCCTGATCCGCCCACGGCGTCGGGTAGCTGGACACGACCGGTGTACTCAGATCGCATCTGAGGCCAGGACTAGCGTCGGCGGCCATGACTACGACTGATGTGGTGGTGACGGGGCTGCGATTCGGCGAGGGGCCGCGCTGGCGCGGCGACCGGCTCTGGTACTCCGACTTCTACCGGCACGGCATCTTCACGGTCACGCCTGACGGCAGCGAGGAGCTGATCCATACGGTGCCCACCCAGCCGTCGGGGCTGGGCTGGCTGCCCGACGGCGACTTGCTGTTCGTGTCGATGCTCGACCGGCAGCTTCGCCGGCTCGACGCCGACGGCAACGAGTCGCTGCACGCCGACCTGTCCGGCATCGCCGGCGGGCCGTGCAACGACATGGTGGTTGCTGCCGACGGCACGGCATACGTCGGCAACTTCGGCTTCGACGACAGTGCCGGGGAGACATTCGCCCAAGCGACGCTGGCCATCGTGAGTCCGGACGGCACCGCTCGACCTGGGCCCGACGGATTCGACTTCCCCAACGGCACGGTCATCGATCCGAGCGGGTGCCACATGGTCGTCGCAGAGAGCTACGGCCGCCGCATGACTGCCTTCGACATCGACCCCGACGGCTCGCTGAGCGGCCGGCGCACCTTCGCCGATCTGGGCGACCGAGTGCCCGACGGCATCTGCCTGGACGAGGCCGGCGGCATCTGGGTGGCTGATCCGTTGAACGCGAGCTGTTTCCGGGTGGTCGACGGCGGCGAGGTCACCGATGTCATCGAGCTGGAGCTGAACTGCTTCGCCTGCATGCTCGGCGGCGACGACCGCCGCACCCTCTACATGGTCACTGCGCCGACATCGCGCCCGCCCGACGACGCCCCAGCCCTCGGCCGCATCGAGACCGTCCGCGTCGATATCCCCGGAGCCGGCCTGCCGTAGCTGCCGCATCGAGAGCTGAGCCTCCCAGCGCGTCACCTCTTGTCTGCCGCTCTTGTTCCCATTCTCATGTGATTGGGCTCACGGGCTGCTCGGGCCACGGCTTCGCCATGCGGCTCAGCCTCTGAGCCCTCAGCAGTCCGGATCCGCTGCGCCGAGGCGGCGCAGGTGGCCTGAGCGGATGTCGGCGGTCTGGCCCTGGACGAGCAGGAACAGCGCCTCCCGGGCGAGACGCTGCCCGTGATGGGCGAGCGTGATGGCGCGGCCGCCGACCGATGAGACGAGCGCGCTGGTGGCCCGGATGCCCACGTGACCGACCTGCGCACGGCGTTCGGGCATCTCGTCGACCTCGGCCGCGTAGAGCGCGCTGCGAGCCGCGTCCAGCTCGGCATCCAGTGCCGAGGGCCCGAGCAGCCTGAGTGCGCGGGATGCCACGCCCAGCATGAGGGCACCGTTGGTTCGGAGACCCAGGCGGTAGAACGACAGCCAGTCGTCGTAGTCGATCACCTCCACCACCTCGTCATCGCCGACGGCGTGCCCGTCGAAGTGCAACTCCACCGTTACCGACGAGTCCACCGCGGCAAGCCGCAGCCGGCGGGACCTCAGCGAGGGCGCCTCGGCGGCCGGGATGACCATCCACACGAGCCGGTCCGCCTCGTGCGCGGCAACCAGCACTGCGTCGATGTGACCCCACCCGGTGACGAACGGCGCGACGCCACGCAGCACCCAGCCGCCGCCGGAACGCTCGGCGAACAGGCACGGCTCGGGACGCAACACATGTGCGAACGCCACCCCGCTGCGCCGCTCGCCGGTGGCCAGCGCCTGAGCCCAGCGCTCATGCAGCGGCGAACCGGCCGGCATCCGCGCGGCGTTCGCCGAGCCGCCCCCGTGCTGCGCCCACACGAACGCCGTCGTGAGGCAGCCGCCCGCCAGCGCTTCGAGAATCGGGAGCCGCTCAAGCTCGTCGAAGCCGCAGCCGCCCACCTCGGTCGGCGTCCACAGCCCATACAAACCGGCGTCACGGAACAGGTCCAGATTGCGCTCGGGAACCTCGCCCGCTTCATCCACGTCCAGGGCCCGCTCGAACAGCACGCCATCCGCGAGCTGCTGCGCGTCGAGCTGCAGCGCGATGGGATCGGGCGGGGGACCGGGGCTCACGGCGGTCAAGGATGCACGCGCGGCGACGCCGCCGCGCTCCATGGTGTTCAGGCGCCGGTCTCGGCTTCCGCCGGCTGGCGCCACATGAGGGCGTTGCGGCGCATGATGGCGACCAGCGTGTCGTCCTGGTTGTAGGCGCGGTGCTCGAACAGGATGATGCCCTGGTCGGGCTTGCTCTTGGATCCGCGGGCCGACACCACCTCGCTCTCGACACGCAGCGTGTCGCCGTGGAAGACAGGCGCAGGGAAGTCCATCCGCTCGAAGCCGAGGTTCGCCACGGTGGTGCCGTGGGTGGTCTCGTGAACCGAGATGCCGACCACGACCGCGGCTGTGAACATCGAATTCACGAGCGGCTTGCCGAACTGGGTCTCAGTGCGGGCGTATTCGAAGTCGAGGTGCAGGGCCGCGGGGTTCATCGTCATGGTGGTGAACATGACGTTGTCGGCCTCGGTGATCGTGCGGCGCAACCGGTGGTGAATCACCAGTCCCGGCGTCAGCTCCTCGAACCACCGTCCGCCGTGCGGGCGGGGCGCATCGCTCATCAGGCAGCTCCTCCTGCAACTTCGGCAGTGTCTGATTGGCCGACACCGAGAGTGTCGGCCGTGTCTGATTGGCCGAGCCCAAGGGCCTCGGCGGTGTCTGATCGGCCGATGCCGAGAGCATCGGCCCAGGGCACCTCGCACGCTTGGTCGAGATCGATCTCGGCGTGGACGACCGAGTTCTGGTGTGGGCCGGCGCACCACGACGGCATCACCATCGTGTACAGACCCGAGCCGCCCGCCTGGAATACCACGATCCTGCTGGGGTCTTTCAGGATCGGGACCAGCTCATCGGGTGGGCCATCCCGATCGAGGTAGAAGGCCGACCCGACATGGGCGAGCGTGGCTGCCGTGTTGGTGGCACGCGCAGCCAGCTCGGCCTGAATGTCCTCGCGGGTCAGCCCCGCGCGCGCCAGCACCGTCGCGTGATCGGGGTTCATGATCACGGTGACAGCACCGTGCCGCAGGTGCGCGTTGTTGCTGCCCGGGTTGGCCATGACGGCTGCGATCACGTTCAGCAGGCGACTGGCCGATTCGGGATCGTCGGCATCGCCGGTGAAGATCGTCGAGTGCGGCGCCTCGGCGCCGACGACCACCACGGCGCTGTCATCTTCGGCGTAGCCGTAGGAAGTGTGCAGCGGCGGAAACGGGCTGCTGTCGGTGTCCTCGGCGAGGCAGTAGGTGAACTTGCCGGGATGGCCGTGCAGCGCCATGTCGGACACGCCGGGCCGGGCACCGCCGATGTTCATCATCGCCAGCCGCAGCGCCCGCCCGATCGAAGCGTTGGCACGATGGCCGGGCCCCAGCGCCCCGAATCCCGACGCCACTTCGCCGCACTGGTGCCGAGCCGGCCCGCACACCACGATGAGCGGCGCGGTGCAGTGGGTGGTGCTCTGCATCTCGGTGAGGTCGAACTCGGGCTGGCACACGGCCCGCACGGCGGCCACGACGACGGGAATGTGATCCGGAAGGCAGCCGGCCATCACCGCGGCCGTCGCGACCTTTTCCACGCTCGCCACGCCGTGCGCGGGTCCCATGACGCCCAGTTCGAGGTCGGGGTCGAGGCCAGCGGCGAGCGCCATCATGGCCACTCGTTCCGGGGTGGGAATGACGACCGGCAGACCGTCGGTGAGCCCGAGAGCGTGGAGTTGCTCGAGCGCGTCGGCCTCGCTGCGGGCCTCCAGCAGTGTCACGACTGGTTCAGTTGGAATCGGCGCCGGTCAGGATCGAGATGATCTGCGGCGCGATGTCGGCGGCCACCTTGGCCATGTTGTCCTCGCCGCTGCCCGCCACCGGATGGGGAAGGCGGACGCGGGGGACCGTCGGCATGCCGGTGGCGTTGGCCACGAAGTCGCCCTGGGGCCAGAACGCATCGGTGACGAGCGCGATGGACGGGATGCCCGCTCGGGCGGTGGTGATGCTGTCACGCACGGTGCCAGATGTGCAGCTGCCTCAATGGCCGTACGCGGCGATCACCGCGCCGCATTCGGAGCTGATGTCGTCGAGCATGCCTTTGCCGACCACTGACGACGCGTCGCCCTTGTCGTAGCGGTTGAACGACGCTGATGGCAGCCGCTCGGCCAGTGCCTTCTCGACGTGGTCGAGGAAGCGGACGCTGTCGGGGAAGCCATTGGCAACCAGGCCGATCGTGATCGGCTGATCGAGTGGTGTGCTGAGCGTGTAGGGCTCGGGCGCAGTCTTGGCCTCGCCTCGCGGATCGTGGAAGGTGAGGGTGCTCATGGGTCCAGTCTGACACCCGCGCTGCAGCCGCGCGTGCTGTGCGGCGTCGCTGGCTCGCCGAGCCCTCGGCTCAGTGATCGTGACCAGCGGGTCGGGAGGCGTACATGGCGGCCCGATCCGCAACTGCATCGCCGCTCAGCAGCCCGCGCTCGCCAACGGCGTGCTCGAGCGCTGTCAGCCAGCACCGGTAGTACTCCCACGGTTCAGCCGCGTCGCCGCTGGCCGAGGTCGTCTCCCATCCGGATATGGCCTCGATGAGGTGCTCGCGAAACTCGTCCCAGGTGAAGTGGCCGCTGCCGACGAGGTCAGCCGCCAGCCCGAACGCACGTGCCTGCCACGGTTCAGAGAAGACGAGCTCGCCGTTGTCTCGTGGCGGGGCGGCCGGAGTGCCCTCCAGCAGGTCGATGCTCACCGGCGGCGCCTCAGTGGCCGCCGGGATCGGCCGCATGCGCCACGCCGATCATCGAGTCGCGCGTCACCAGTTCGGCCAAGCGTTCGGCGGGCCATCCCTCGGTGCCCGCAGGACGTTCGGGCAGCACCAGGAATCTGGTCTCAGAGCTG
The DNA here is from genome assembly GCA_022820925.1 of Acidimicrobiia bacterium. Taxonomy (GTDB): domain Bacteria; phylum Actinomycetota; class Acidimicrobiia; order Acidimicrobiales; family Poriferisodalaceae; genus Poriferisodalis. Next base: position 184,768 of record JAJEEO010000003.1, read on the forward strand.
GAATCCCAGATGCGCACCTCGGTGCTCGGGTCGAGTTCGAGGCCCATCTCGGCCAGCACGGCCCGGGGCTCGCGCACCACGCGGGCCCGGTACTCGGGGCTTTTGTACCAGTTCGGCGGCAAGCCCAGCAGCGCCCACGGGTAGCACGAGCACAGTGTGCAGACGACCACATTGTGGACGCCGGGCTCATTGGCCTTCACCTCGATGTGCTCGATCTCTGCACCCCGGATGTCCATGTCGGCTACGACGGCGTCTGCGTCGGTCAGCAGCCGCTGTCGCAAGCCGGCATCAGCCCACGCCTCTGCTACCAGCCGCGCCCCGATCATCGGGCCGATGTCGTGCTCGAAACGCCGGATCGTGGCGTCGATCCGCTCGGGATCGGCCAGGCCTCGCTCGACCAGCAGGTCTTCGAGCGCTTCGACGCGGACCTCCGGCGATGACGCGTCGTGGTGTTCGTGATGGCCGTGCCCGTGCTCGTCGTGCATCCGTTCCTCCGTGATCAGCCTGTTGCCATCGCGTTAGTCGCTCTCGGCTGCGGTCAAGTAGCACTCGTACAGGTCGACGTAGACCGTTGCATTGGGCTCGGCGTCGTCGCCCCACAGCGTTCGGGCGTCGTAGCCCACGCAGTACACGTGCTGGGGCCGTTCGCCCCTGTTGTGCGCGGTGCTGTCGGGCAGCACTTCGGCCGGATGCAGTTTGGCGACCGTGCCCGGCTTGTCCATCACGTAGCCCGGCAGCCGTGTGTGGCCGGGTTGGGTCGGCGTCGGGGCAACCACGCGGTCGCCGGCTCTGAACCGGGGCGGCTCAGCGAGATCCCGCCGCACCGTCCGGCGTTGGGGCACCGGCACCGGGCGATCGGGGGGCAGCATCGAAGGGACGCGGTCCGCTACCGGGGCAACCCGCCGCTCGGGTGACATGCGCCTGACTTCGCTGGGGATCGGACCAGTGCGCGCCTCCAGTCGTGCGCTGTAGTCGACCGGGTCGAAGACCTCGTATTCCGCAAGCAGCACCTCGAAGCCCGCCAGCCAGCGACCGAAATAGCCGTTGTCGAAGTAGTCGTCGGGGTGCAGGCGCTCCAGCGCATAGCGGAACTCGCCTGGCCTCCGGGCCGTCGCCGACGTGACCGCGCCGAGCAGGCCGAAGACTCGCCGTTCCCAGTCGGCGTGGAACGGTGGCTCGTCCGGTTCGTATGGAATACGGCCCCAGCCGCCCGCGCCGCCCAGGTCGTGGACGCCGCGCTTGTGAGGATCGGACTGCATCGGGCCCAGCATGGCACTTGCGGCGATGATCGCCGCAGTTTGGCGCCGTGCCGGAATCACCGGAGCCTGCAGCGGCCAGGTTGTTAGGTTGCTGCAGTGCCTGCGTTCGTGCTTGCAGTGGACCTCGACGGTGTGTGTGGCATGCACACCGAGGCGTTCCGTCGCGTGGTGGCGGCCGAGCGCGGAGTTCCGGAAGAATCGCTGCCGCTCGTGCGTGGCTGGAATTTCAGCGAGTGGGGTCTCGCCGACGGCGAGTTCGAAGAGCTCCATCGCATCGCCGTCATCGACTACCGCATGTTCCGTGAGATGAAGCCGATGGAGGGGTGCTCCGAGGCGCTGTGGAGGCTGTCTGACGCAGGCGTGTGGATTCGGATCGTCACCCACCGCCTGTATGTGAGCTGGGGCCACCGCGTGACGGTGAGCGACACGGTTGAGTGGCTCGACCGCGAGCGCATTCCCTATCGCGACATCTGCTTCGTGGCCGACAAGGCGATGGTGAACGCGGATGCCTACATCGAAGACGCTCCGCACAACGTGATCGACATCCGTGCCGCAGGCGGGTACGCGATCACCTTCGACCAGCCCTACAACTCCCAGGTGAAAGGACCAAGGGCCCACGACTGGGCCGAAGCCGAAGAGATGGTGGTGGAGCTGCTGGCCAAGCACAGCGGCTACGTCTCGCGCCCGCTGCCGGGCATGGACGCCGGCTCCGATCGCCTGGAGCTGCGAACCCGGGACACTGCGTGAACGATCCAGCTCTGCCGGCACCGCCGGCACCGATCGACGCGGCGACGGTCGTCGTGCTGCGCGATGCCGAGCCCGCCGCTGCGCCAGGCCACGGCTTCGATCCGGCGGCAAGCGACGCGGGCGCGCACATCGAGGTGCTCATGCTGCGGCGCAACTCGCGGGGCTTCTTCGGCGGCATGTGGGTGTTCCCCGGCGGTCGGGTGGATCCGCCCGACCGGGAGGTTCCCGGCGACATGGTGGCCGAGTGCGATCCCCGCATCGCTGCCGGTCCCCAAGGCCCATTCGCTGCCGATCGACGCGGGTATCGCACTGCTGCGGTCCGCGAGGCCTCCGAGGAAGCCGGCATCGACCTGGCACCGGCCGAGCTCGTGCACTTCGCCCACTGGGTGCCGCCGCCGATCCGGCCCAAGCGATTCTCGACCCACTTCTTCGTGTGCGAGGCACCGGACGGGCTGGGCGCCATACGCGTCGACGGCAGCGAGATCCTGGACTACGCCTGGGTCTCGCCCGCAGCGGCGCTGGCCCGCCGAGCCGCCGGCGAGATCGAGTTCGTCACGCCCACGTTCGTGACGCTCACCTGGCTGTCAGGCTTCACCCGCGCTGCCGACGTGCTGGCGTCAGTGGACGGGCACACCTGCTACCACACCGAGATCATCCTGGCGCCCGAGTCGGATCCCGGCCACGTCGCCGTGTATGTCGGCGATGCGGCCTTTCCTGACGGCGACCTCGACGCCCCCGGCCCGCGCCGGCGCTGCGTCATGGTCCGCTCCGGCTGGCGCTGGGAGGAACACGAGGGCACCGCCGCCGCGGTGGCTTAGGCCGTACGCAGCCCGCGCACTCGCGGTACGAGGCGCTCGATCTGATGCTCCTGGGGCGGGCCGTCGGGGCCGCCACCGGGTCGGGCAGCGCGGAAGTCGACGGCTGCCTGGGCGGGCTCGGCGCCGAACGCGACCATCGTCAGAATGCCGATCACCGACGTGCGCGCCATGCCCGCCCCGCAGTGCACGAGCACGCCGTCGCCGCTGTCGAGAGAGCCGACGACCTCGCCCACCATGTCGAGCACCGCATCGTCGGCCGTGACACCGCCGTCAGGCGTAGGCAGCCACAGGGCACGCGGGCTGTCGGTGTCGCTCCCATGGGCGTTGAGCCACTCGCCGTACGCGGGGTAGCGCAGCTCGACCTCGCGATCGGTCAGCATGCATGCCAGCGTCGATGCCCCGACGCGGTCGAGCGCGGCCTGGGGATCGGGTCCGACGGCGGAGAAGTTCGTGACGAACAGGCGGCCTCGTGCCGGAGGCGACGGCAGCGGGACTTCGTCGATGCGGTGCTGCACGGCGCGAGCTACGAATCGCCTCTGCGGAACCTCGCGAAGCGACCCTTCGGTTCCTCGGGCGGATCAGGCAACGGCGGCCATGCCTCGGACAGCTCCTCCTGACCGGAGCGGCGTACGGCTTCGAGTTCGTCGCGGCTGTAGGGCTCTGGCCGGGGGTCGAGCGCCCGGTAGCGGGCCTCCGCGCTGGCGAAGTTGTCGTCGGTGATCAAGCCGTCGATCAGCGTGGCCGGTTCCCAGGCCTCACGCGGACCCAGGTAGATGTAGCCGTCGGCCACATCGCGCAGCCGCAGCGAGCTCTCCGAGCCGTCAGTCGAGCCCGTCACCTCGGTCATGGCGACGCTGCCGAGCGTGGACGCGGCCAAGTCCAGGCCGAAGCTGACCTCCGTGCTGCCCCTGCCTTCGGGCGATCGCGACACGAGCTCCTCGACCCGTTCGGTTGCCGCCGCGTCGGCGATGGTCCCGTGGAACACGACTCGTCGGCAGCCGTCGTCCATCCAGCGCCACAGGAGGTTCCCCACCGATGTCGTCGGCTTGCCGCCGGCCCATTCGACGAGCCTGGTCGTGGTGGCAGTGATGTTCATGTACACCAGCGCCCGCTCGCCCGATCGCAGCACCTCTGCGGTGAGCACGCTTGCGGCGTGGAATGCCGACATGTCGCGGAAGTGCCCGCCGAGCCACCAGTTCCGCAGGCCTTCCTCGGCGGCCGAACGGCCGTCGAGCAAGGCGGGATCCTCGACGTAGGTGGGCAACCCCAGCGCGACCATTCGGATAGGCCTGCGGTCGGCGTCACGGTGCTGCTCGGTCTGGTTGTGCTCCCAGACGGCACGCAGGAGGTCGGCATATTCCTGGTAGCCGAAGCCGGCGCCGAGCAGGTCGACGAACAGGTCGGCGCAGGCCCGCTCGTCCCACTCGGGTGCGTCAATCAGCGCGTCGAGTTCGGCTTGGCGGCGAGAGTTGGTGTACTCCCAGGCCAAGTTGGCGATGCCCTGGTCTGCCAGCTCGCTCAGCGACCCGGCCAGGAACTCGAGGTGCTGGCGCACCCCGACTTGGTCGCCGAGCATCACGATCTGGTGGCGCCCGCAGATGTCGCCGATGTACTCCGCAGGAGACTGGAGCGCGGACGTGGGCCGCTCGTCGTCGGTGGGGGCTTCGGGCGGCACCGCCCATGAGTCTGCCCGGTTTGGGGCCCGAAGCTGACAGCCGGCCGGCCGGAACGGCTAGAGCACCTGAGTCCAAGCCAGCTCTGCTGCGGCGGCTGTTGCGGTGACCGCGGCCTCGAAGTCGCCTGCGGTGGATCGGACATCGCGCAGACCGGGGTCGAGCGCGTACCGCCGCGCGTGCTCCACGTGCATCGCCGGCACCGGCTCGGGAAGCGGGGTGGGCGCCCGCCGCTCGTAGTCGCGTTCGAGGTAGATCCAGCCGCTGGCCAGCCCGCCGAGCGGTTCGCGGTCGAGGCTGGTGGTGCACCCCAGCCGGGCGGGCGGACCCCGGTCGACGTCGAACGCGAGCGGCACTTCGAGGTCGTCGTTCAGCGCGAACACGGTGTCAACCACGCCGTCGGCGGCCAGCGCGTAGTCGCACAGCTCGCCGTCGGCGGGCAGTGCCTCGTGGATCAGCACGGTGACTGCGCGGTCCGCGATGGCCTCGTACACGCGGTTGGCAGCGCCCACCACCCGTCCGTCGACGACTTCGGCGTCGATGGCATCCCACACCTGGTGCGGGCGCCGGCGCACTCGCGTGAGGGCATGGGCGGTGCGCGTCAGCACGAGCGCACGATGACCGGGCTCGACCACCTCGCTCAGCAGCACCTCGCTCATGTGCTGGGACACCGGGCCGCGGTCTCGCAGGTGCGGCCACGCGTACGCGCTGCGCAGGTCGGCCGTGTCGGTGACCGCGTCGAGGTCCAGGTCGTAGTCCAGCCCCAGCACGCGCATGGGACCAGTGCCGGCGTCGGCGAAGCGACGGTTCACCTCCCACACCGCACCCAGCACGTCGAGGTACTCGCGGTAGACGAAGTTGTGGCGAATGCCCCAGCGCAGGAGCGCCTCGCGTGCGAGCACCTCGTCGAAATTGGCGCCGCAGACGACCGCGTCGAGCCGTGCCTGATCGTCGACGCAGGCGTATTCCATCGCCACGATGCCGACGCCTGCGCGGTACGCCGCGGCGACCAGGTCTTGCAGGAACAGCCCGGCGCGGCGGGTCGGCGTGTGATGGCCCACGAAGACCACCTGATGGCGTTCGAACAGGTCGCTCACGTAGGTGAGAGGGTCGCTGCCGTGGTTCCTCAACCAGTCGGCCAGCTCGTCGAGCAGGACCGGCTGGATCGGCGGCAGCTCGCGGCGGTGCCGGTACAACGCGATCCGTTCGAGCAGGGCAGGATCGCCTCGACGGTTCTCCACCTGCTCCGACAGTACCGTGTCGGGCCGTGGGAATGCGCTTGTACGACACTGCGCAGAAATCGATCGTCGAGCTCGAGCTCGGCGATCACGTCGGCATGTATGTGTGCGGGATCACCCCCTATGACGCCACCCACTTGGGCCACGCTGCCACCTATCTGACCTATGACCTGCTCATCCGCCGGCTGGAAGACCTGGGCCACACAGTCACGATGGTGCGCAACTACACCGACGTGGACGACAGCATCCTGCCCAAGGCGGCCGAGCTCGGCGAGCACTACCTGTCGCTGGCCGAGCGGGAGATCAAGCGCTTCGAGGCCGACATGACGGCCCTGGGGACACGGCCCGCGACGCACGAGCCACGGGCTACCCGGTCCGTCGACGACATGATCGCCATGATCTCGAAGCTGGTCGACGCCGGGCATGGGTATGTCTCCGGGGATCGCGTCTTCTTCGACGTGAGCACGTTTCCCGAGTTCGGGAAGCTGTCGGGCTGCAGCATCGAGGAGATGACGGCGCTGGCGGCAGAGCGCGGCGGCACGCCCGATGATCCTCGCCAGCGCAACCCGCTCGACTTCGTGCTGTGGCAGGCCAGCGCGAACGGCGAGCCCTCGTGGCCGTCGCCGTTCGGACCGGGGAGACCGGGCTGGCACATCGAGTGCTCCGCCATGGGCTACTCCGCGTTGGGTGAGACTTTCGACATTCACGGGGGAGGCGGCGACCTGATCTTTCCGCACCACGAGTGCGAGATCGCCCAGAGCGAGGCGGTGCATGGCGTCCCGCCGGCCCGCTACTGGATTCATGCGGGGCTGGTCTCATACCAGGGGCACAAGATGTCGAAGTCGCTCGGCAACCTCGTGTTTGTCTCGGAACTGCGGACGCTCATCGATCCGCGGGCCATACGGCTGGCGTTGATGGCGCATCATTACCGCGGCGAATGGGAGTGGTTCGATTCTGAAGGACTTGCCGGCCAGCGCGACTTGGACACGCTGGTGAGCGCTGCGAGCGGGGCGCCGCGAGGCGACGATGCTGCCCAAGGGTCATCGGGACTGCTCGCGGAGGTGCAGGCTGTGCTCGATGACGATCTCAACGCACCGGCGGCGCACGCCGCGCTGCTCGACGCCGCGGCGAGGATCGAGCGTGGCGCCGCAGGCACCGTGCTGCGCTCGGAGCTGGCCGCTTCGGCGGCGCTGTGCGGGATCGACCTGGGTAGCCCACCCGTTGCGGGCGCTCCGTGAGGCTTGGCTCGGGGCTGCTGGGATGAGGTCGGCGGGGTGAGATCGGCGACATGACGACACTGGCCGTGGTCAATCAGAAGGGCGGGGTGGGCAAGACGACGGTCACGCTCGGCATCGCCGAAGCGGCGTGTGCTGCGGGCCACAGCGTCTTGGTGGTGGATCTCGACCCGCAGTCCAACGCGTCGGCTGGGCTCGGTGTGTGGAATGCCTCGCTCAACATCGACAGCGTGCTCGCCGATGCTGCGCCTGCGGCGGCGCAGGCAGCCATCACCGACTCCGGGTGGCCTGAGGACGGTCCGTGCCCGCAGCTTGTACCCGGCAGCTACGCGCTTGCGAGCCGCGAGCCCCAGATGGCCGCCGACCTGGTGGGTGCCCAGGATCGGCTGCGCATAGCGATGGCTGGTGTGAGCCATGACCTCGTGTTGATCGACTGCCCACCGTCGCTCGGCCTGCTGTGCATCAACGGGCTCTTCGCGGCCGATCGGGCGATGGTCGTGACTGAGCCCGCCGCGTGGGCCGCAGACGGCGTCGACCTGATGCGGTCGACGATCACGCGGGTTGCCCAGCGCCAGGGCACGCCGACGGTCGCCGGCGTCGTGCTGAACCGCATGGGGCGCACACGCGACAACGCGTACTGGGGGCGGCAGCTCGCGGAGCGATTCGGCGGCGAGCTGCTGCCGCCGATTCCCCAGCGGGCTGCGATCGCCGAGGCCTCCGGTCAGTCGCTGCCGCTGCGGGCACTCGGACGCCGGCCGGGTGCCCCCGAAGCGGTGGCGGCATTCGACGAGCTGTGGGCCGATCTCGAGCGCCGATTGAGCTGAGGCGCCCCACTACCCTCGGATTCAGCGAAGTTTCAGCATGGCCAACTACGACCCCAACCGACCTCGACCGAGCATCGATGCGGCGGCAGCGCTGCCGGGTGACGCACCCCGAGGTGACAGCGTCGAGATGCCGCCCGCAACGCCGGACGACGGTGTCGAGCACGACGCCGACCCGGCGCCAGCGCCCGCGTCGCAACTGCTGCCGCGACAGGCTGAGCCGGTCGACCGGCGGCTGCTCGCAGCGTTCGGGGGTGCAGTGGCCGTCGGATGGATGGTGGCGGCTGTGCTCGCTTGGTGGCTGTGGCGGCGCTGGCGACGGCGTCCCTGAGCCATCCGCGCCCGCCATGACCAGATCGGCCACCCTGTGAATGTGGATGCCCACGCCGGCGCCGTCACTGCCAGCATCGACCGCGACATGTCGGTTCCCCGGAGCTTGAGTCCCTCGGGCGCGTCCACATTCCGGCAGTGCGCCCGGCGCTGGAAGTTCCGCTACATCGATAAGCGGCCGGATCCGCCGGGCGAGCCGGCGCTGCGCGGCACGTTCGTGCATCACGTCCTGGAGGAATTGCTGGCGGTGGCACCAGCGCATCGCACGCTCGAACGGGCGCGTGCCATCTGCCGGGACCTGTGGCCATCGCTGGCAGGCAATGCCGACTTCGAGGCGCTGGAGCTGTCCGCCGAGGACGAACGCGCCTTCCGCTGGAATGCCTGGCGGGACATCGAGGGGTTCTTCGAGCTGGTCGATCCCACCGACGTCGATGTGGTCGACCGCGAGCGCGATCTGACTGCGACGCTCGAGGGCGTGCCGTTCCGCGGCATCGTCGATCTCGTGGACCGGATGCCCGACGGTCTGCGGATCACCGACTACAAGACGGCTCGACCGCCAGGGGCTCGCTACCTCGACAGCCGGCTCACACAAGTCTGGCTGTATGCGGCTGCGGCTGCCGCGCTCGGGGACGAGGTGAGCGAGGTGCGGCTGCTGTACCTCGGCGAGACCGGCAACGGGCGCGACATCCGCGAGCCGATCGAGATTGCTCGCTCGTTCGATCCCGACGCGGTGAACGCAGCCGTCGACGAGCATCGCATCACGTGGGAGCGCATCGCCGATGCGGTGGGCGGTGGCCAGTTCGAACCGACCACCGGTCCGCTGTGCAGCTGGTGCCCCTACCGTGACGATTGCCCCGAAGGCCGGCTCGAGCACCAGCGGAGGACGGGCATCGCTGCGTGAGCGATGCCGCATCAGGCACAGCTGGCTGCGTGAGCGATGCCGCATCAGACTCAGCCGGCTGCGTGAGCGAGACTGCGCGAGTTGCGGCCATGCTGTAGGCCGAATCGCCGAGCCACGGAGCACCGAAATGGAGTACGAGCAGATCACCGTCACCGACGATGGCGACGTGAGGGTCATCACCTTGAACCGGCCCGAGAAGCTGAATGCGTGGACTCCGCGGATGCATGCGGAGCTGACCCACGCAGTGCGCGCAGGCAACGATGACCCGTCAGTCGGCGCGTTCGTCGTGACCGGCGCGGGCCGAGGCTTCTGTGCGGGGGCTGACATTTCGGACGTCTTCGCCGCCCGCATCGACGCCGCCGACGAAGCAGGCGCCAGCGTGGGCGAGGCAGCGGCAAACGACGACAGCGCTGCTGATGACTGGGTGGACTTGGTACGCAACTCCAAGCCGCTCGTTGCGGCCATCAATGGTGCCTCGATCGGCGTGGGCCTGACGATGGTGCTCTCGATGGATCGCCTGATCGCTCACAGCGAGGCCAAGATCTCGTGCCGGTTCGTGAAGATGGGCGTGACGCCCGAACTGGCTTCCTCTCACATGCTGGTGCAGCGCTGCGGGTGGGGTGCGGCCACCGATCTGGCGCTCTCGGGTCGCATCGTGAGCGGAGCCGAAGCCGGCGAGCTGGGCCTGGTGGACGAGGTCACCGACGGCGATGTGCTGGAGGCGGCGCTTGCGCGCGCCCGCAGCTACGCAGAGAACCCGCCCACCATGGTGAAGCTGACCAAGCAACTGCTCACCGCAAATGGCTCGGACACCGACCTGGGAGCCGTGCAGCGCCGTGAGATGGAGGCCCTGAATGTCGCGCGCGCCTCGGATGATCACCGTGAAGCGGTCGCAGCATTCCTGGAGAAGCGCGCTCCCAGGTTCCGCTGATCCCTATGTGACACCCGTCGCTCCGGCACACCTGCCGGGGCGGGTGTGCTGAGCCGCTATGCCTGAGTTGCCCGAGGTCGAGGTCGTCCGCCGGCAGCTTGCAGGGCCGCTCGTGGGACGCCGCATCGTCGAGGCGTGGGCTCACCCGTCGCGCAAGTTCGCCTCCGGTGCCGATGCGCTGGGCAGCGAGATCGAGGAGCTCCGGCGTCGGGGCAAGTATCTCATCGCAGAGCTCGACTGCGGGCGTGAGCTGGTCATCCATCTCGGCATGACGGGCCGGCTGTGTTTCGCGGCGACTGCATCAGGCCCCGATGCGCCCCCGACGCCCGCGGTCCAGCCACGGGACGGGCCCGCGACCGAGGTCATGGCCGCTGCGGAGGTCACGCTCGCCGATCCGTATGTGCGGGCCTGGTGGCGCCTCGAGAGCGGCGACGTGCTGTGCCTGCACGACGTGCGACGGTTCGGCCGGATCGCCGTGTGCGACCGCGGCGACTACAGCGAGCTGCCGACGCTCGCAGCCATGGGTCCCGAGCCGCTGGAGGGTGAACTGGATGCAGGCGCGTTCTGGCGAGCGAGCAGGCGGTCCAGCCAGCGCATCAAGACGCAGTTGCTGAACCAGCGGCTGGTTGCCGGGGTCGGCAACATCTACGCGGACGAAGCGCTGTTCCTGGCCGGCATCAACCCGTCCGCCCGCTCGATCTCGAAGCCCCGCGCTGAACGGCTGCTCGCAGCGCTGCGCGATGTGCTGGCCGCCAGCATCGAACGCGGCGGCAGCACGCTGCGTGACTACTACAGCCTCGAAGGAGCGGGCGACAATCAGAAGTACTTCGTCTGCTACGGCCGCGCCGGGGAGCCGTGCGTGCGCTGCGGCACCGAATTGCGCCGCCGAGTGCTCGACCAGCGATCCAGCACGTGGTGCCCCGCCTGCCAGCGGCGCTGACGGGCAGACGTCGCCTGGCACGGCGTCGCCGACGTCAACATGCACGGCAGGGAAGGTGACGTGGCAAGCGGCCTCGTGGCGCGGGGCATACTTGCACCACACCCAACTACGAAATGAGCGGGGGTTCGGGTGGACAACGAGTTGTGGCGCTGGGTCTGGGTCATCACGGCGTTGGTGATGGGCCTCGGCGAGATCTTCACCGCAGGATTCTTCCTGCTCCCCTTCGCCATCGGCGCGGCCCTCGCGGCCATGGCGGCGTGGCTGGACTTCCACGGCGGGGTCCAGTGGCTTCTGTTCTTCGGCGGCACCGCCGTATCGCTGTTGATCCTGCGTCGCTTCATGGGCCGTCAAGACCGGCCCGATGATCTGCCGGTGGGCGCGAATCGCTACATCGGCATGTCGGGACGCGTCATCGAGGCGATCGACATCGTCGAGAACACCGGGCGCGTTCGAGTGGAGTCCGACGAATGGCGAGCGGTCGCCGAGACGGGGCCTATCGAGGAGGGATCGGTGGTTCGCGTGACCGCGCTGCGCGGTACGAAGCTGCTCGTCGAGTTCGTGGAGCCGCCGCCACCCGACTACGTGCCTCACCATTTCCCGCCTGCAGCGGTTGCTGCGGCAGAGCCGGCACAGGAATCCGCCGAGGGCGGTGCTGACGCCAAAGTCAGCGAGCAGACCCCCGAACCAGAAGCCCCAAGGAGCGAATGATGAACAGCATCGACCCCGCAGTGATCCTGCTGGTTGTCATCGCCGCGGCGATCTTCGTCGTCGCCGCGACCGGCCTGCGCATCGTGCGACCGTTCGAGCAGGGACTCATCGAGTTCTTGGGCAAGTACCGCACGACGGTCGAGCCCGGCCTGCGCTTTGTGATTCCGTTCGTGCAGCGCATCTTGAAGGTGGACATGCGTGAGCAGGTCGTGGACGTGCCGCCGCAGGAGGTCATCACCAAGGACAACGTGGCGGTGACCGTGGACGCTGTCATCTACTACGAGCCGACCGATCCGGTGAAGCTGAAGTACGCGGTGGGCAACTTCATCATCGCGGTGACCAAGCTGGCCCAGACCAACCTCCGCAACGTGGTCGGTGACCTGCAGCTCGACGAAGCGCTGGTGTCGCGCGAGATCATCAACTCCAAGCTGCGCCAGATCCTTGACGACGCGACCGACAAGTGGGGCACGCGGGTGGTGCGCGTCGAGATCCAGCGCATCGAACCGCCGCCCGACGTCACCCAGGCCATGCATCGCCAGATGAAGGCTGAGCGCGACAGGCGTGCGGTCGTCACCGAGGCCGAGGGCGAGAAGACCGCTGCGATCTTGCAGGCGGAAGGCGTCAAGCAGTCCCAGATCTTGCGGGCCGAGGGCGAAGCGGAAGCGATCAAGCGGGTGGCGGATGCCGACAAGTACCAGAAGCTGACCGTTGCCGAGGGCGAGGGCCAGGCCATCGAGCGGGTGTTTGCGGCGATTCACAACGGCGACCCCACCGACGACCTGATCGCGATCAAGTACCTCGAAGCATTGCAAGGCGTGGCGGACGGCCAGGCCACCAAGATCTTCCTGCCGCTCGACACCAGCGGCGTGCTCGGCGCCGTCGCTGCGATGGGCGAGATGTTCCGCGAGCGCACCGCAGACGCCGGTTCCCCGAACGGGGCCGTCGAGGAGTAACACGCCGCTGCTCCCGGCAGCTGGGCTGCGCCTCCGATCCGGCGCGGCCGGCGTGCAGTCCAACGCGTAGGGTGCGCGGCCATGGCGTTGGGATTGCCGTCGGTGCTGGTCGGCTCGTGGACCGACGACGAGGCAGCAACCGGGGTGACCGTGGTGCTGCCGCCGCCGGGCACCTTGGGTGCGATGGCCGTGCGCGGCGGCGCGCCGGGGACTCGCGAGGCCGCTGCGCTGGGTTCGACGGGCGCCGGCGTCGAGTGCCATGGGGTCGTGCTGTGCGGCAACAGCGTCTTCGGTCTCGCAGCGGCGGACGGCGTTGTGCGCTGGTGCGCCAGCCAGGGCCGCGGGCTCGACATTCGCGACAGCATCGTGCCGGTGGTGGGCGCGGCAGTCGTATACGACATCCAGTCGCCGGACAGCGAGCGCCCCACTGCGGCAGCGGGATGGGCTGCCTGTGAGGCGGCCAGCGCGGACGAGCCCGCCACCGGGCGGGTCGGCGTCGGGCGGGGCTGCACGATCGGCAAGGTCGCTGGTCGAGACTTCTCCGTGCCCGGCTGGCTGGGCGCTGCGGTGGAGCGTTCAGGCGATGTGGTCGTCGGCGCGCTGGTGGCGGTCAATGCGTTGGGTGACGTCATCGACGCCGACGGGACGGTGCTGGCCGGCTGCACGGCGCCGGCTGGGGCTGAGCGGTACCCATATGACGCGATCGAGGCCATTCCCGGATTCACCGGGCGCGGCACCGAGGAGCCCGAGACGCCCGAACGTGGCAATACGACGATCGGCTGCCTCGTGACCAATGCCCGGCTCACCAAGCCCGAGGCGTGCCGAGCGGTCGATCTCGCGCACACAGGCATTGCCCGGGCGATCGAACCCCCGCACACGAATTTCGACGGCGACGCGCTGTTCCTGCTCGCCACAGGCGAGGTCGACACCCAGCCCGACCTGGTGGCACTGTTGGGGGCTGCCGCCGTCGCCCGAGCGATCCGATCGGAAATCGTTTCCTGATCGCGTCGCGATTGTGGCAATCTGGACGCACCAGAGAAAGGGGGTGGTCCAAGCAATGCCGAAACGCAACAGGACTCTGGAGGTGGCCGGGCGCTGAGGCGACCCGCTTCCGAGAAGGGGACGTCTCCATCAGGTGGCGACTCCAACCCGGACCACCGAACCCCACAAGATCCGCGTGCTGGTCCTCACGCGGCCGCTGCCCCGCCGAACGGCGGTGGCGCGAACACGATCTTCGGGTAGCAGCAGGCCCCTGCTCGGTTGAGCGGGGGCCTGTTCGCGTCTGAAGGCACCCAACCAAGAGGCTGAGCCCCGGGCCCGAGCGGCCCGCGAGCGAAGCGATCTAGAACGGCAAGCACAGGGCGAAGCCGTGGCCCGAGCGGCCCGTGAGCGCAGCGAACAAGAGCGGGAAGCACAGGGCGAAGCCGTGGCCCGAGCGGCCCGTGAGCGCAGCGAACAAGAGCGGGAAGCAAGAGGTGCGACGACCAGAAGGTGTACGTCACCACGCGCCCTCTAAGGTCCGCACATGGACTTCGACTGGCCGGACGATGACGATCCTCGCCGCGTCGCGGTGCGCGACTGGCTCGACGATCACGACGGCAATCCGAGCCAGGAGGCGCTGGCACACGCCGGATACGTGGCACCGCACTGGCCGAAGCCCTACGGGCTGGAAGCCGATCCCATCACCCAGCTGCTGATCGACGAGGAGCTGGCCGCGGCCGGCGTGAAGCGCCTCGCGGGCGGCATCGGTCTGGGCTGGGCCGGCCCGACGATCATCTACGGCGGCACGGACGCCCAGAAGGACCGCTACCTGTGGCCGATCCTCACCGGCGAGGAAGTGTGGTGCCAGCTGTTTTCCGAGCCCGACAGCGGCTCAGACCTAGCGAACCTGGCCACGCGGGCGGTGCGCGACGGCGAGCGCTACATCGTGAACGGCTCGAAGATCTGGTCGTCAGGGGCGCATCGCAGCAAGTTCGGCATCCTCATCGCCCGCACCGATCCCGACGTGCCCAAGCACCGCGGCGTGTCGTACTTCATCTGCCCGATGGACACGCCCGGCTTGGAGTTGCGCCCGATCATCGACATGACCACGGCGTACTCGTTCAACCAAACGTTCTTCACTGACATGGAGCTGCCGGTGGAGAACCGGATCGGCGACGAGAACGACGGCTGGCGGCTGGCCAAGATCACGCTGGGCAACGAGCGGGTGTCGCTGTCAGGGGAGGGAGCGTTGTGGGGCAGCGGCCCCAGCGCTGCCGACCTGCTCGACGTGGTCCGGTCGGCCGGGGGCGTGTCGGATCCGGTGATGCGCGACCGGGCCGCGCGCCTGCACATCGAAGGCGAAGTGCTGCGGCTCATCCGGCTGCGAACGCTGAGCGCCCGCCTGCACGGTCGCCAGCCTGGGCCCGAGGCCAGCGTGCGCAAGGCGCTGGCTGACGATCACGGCCGGCACGTCATGACGCTGGCGAAGGATCTGGCCGGCGCCCACGGACTGCTCGCCAATACGGGCCCGCTGGGCACGTCGCCAGACTTCCCGAAGGCCCAAGCCGTAACGGAGGGCTGGAACGGCTGGCACGGCGGCTACCTGTTCAGCCCGGCGCTCACGATCGGCGGCGGCACCTCGGAGGTGCAGCGCAACATCATCGCTGAGCGGGTGCTGGGCCTGCCTCACGACGTCGACGTGGAGTCGGGCAAGTCCTGGTCAGAGGCCCGATCCGCCCTCGCCTGACGCGTCGCCAGTGAGCCGGGGCTCAGCTGCGGTGCTGGGCCCAGGCGGTGAGGCGTTCGACGGTCTGGAGCATGTCGTCGTTGCTGCCAGCGAACGAGAACCGGATGTAGCGATGTCCCTCTGCGGGGTCGAAGTCGATGCCGGGCGTGGTGGCGATGCCGAGTTCCGCGAGCCAGGTCGCGGCCAGCTCAGCGCTGTCGTCGGTGAGGTGATCGACGTTGGCGTAGATGTAGAACGCCCCGTCAGGCGGGGCGATGCGATCGATCCCTGCTGCGGGCAGGCCGTCGAGCAGGATATGGCGGTTCGCCCGGTAGCGGGCGACGTTGGCTTCCAGCTCGTCGATGCTGTCGAAGGCGCCGAGTGCGGCGTGCTGGCTCACCGTGGCAGCGGCGATGGTGGCGTTCTGGGCGAGGCGCTCGACGGGTGAGACCAGATCGGGCGGCAGCACCAGCCAGCCCAACCGCCAGCCGGTCATCGAGAAGTACTTGGAGAAGCTGTTCACCACGACCGCGCTCGGGCTGTGCGCCGAAGCGGTAGCGGCCTCGGTTCCGTAGGCGATGCCGTGGTAGATCTCGTCGGAGATCAGCCGCACGCCGGCGTCATGGCACCAGCGGGCTAGCCGGCCCAGTTCGTCTGCCATGAGCATGGTGCCAGTCGGGTTGGCGGGACTAGCCACCACCAGCCCATCGAGCGGGCCGGCGCTCGTCACCATGTCTGCGCTCAGCCGGAAGCCGGACTCGGGCGTGACGGCGATCTCGACGACCTCGATGTCCAGTGCTTCGAGCGTGTTGCGGTAGCAGGGATAGCCGGGCGCAGTCACCGCCACACGGTCGCCGGCCTCGAAGCACGCCAGGAACGCGAGCGTGAACGCCCCGCTGGCACCCTGGGTAACGACGATGCGACCGGCATTGGTGTCGTGGCCGTACCAGTCGGCGTAGTGCTGGACCAGCCTCGTGCGCAACGGTTCGATGCCCACGGCCGACGTGTATCCCAGCACGTCGCTGTCGATAGCGGCCTTGGCAGCAGTGCGCGCTCCGGCCGGTGCGGGCGTGGACGGCTGGCCGACCTCCATGTGCACGACATCGCCGCCGGCCGCTTCCCGGTCGGCGGCAGCCCGCATCATCTCCATCACAAAGAACGGCGCGATGTCCGCCCGCTCGGAGACCTTCAAGCCGCTCACGAAGCGCCGCCGTGCCATTGCATGGCGTCAGAGGCTAAGAGGCGGAGCGGAGCGCCTCCGTGGGAGATACTCGCGATGCCCTGATTGCCGGATACACGCCGGCGATCACGCCGATGGCGACCGCCGCAGCGAACCCGCCGATCACGGCGACCGGTGGCATGATCACGCGCCATCCTTGGGCGAGCGAGTATCCGTAGGTCACCGCAACTCCCAAGAGCACACCTGCTGTGCCGCCCAGGGTCGCGAGCGTCAGCGCCTCGGTGAAGAACTGCCGGCGGATGTGTGCCCTCGTTGCGCCGATGGCGCGCCGCAGCCCGATCTCCCCGCGACGTTCGATGACCCCGATCACCATGACGTTTGCCACGCCGATGCCGCCCACCAACAGCGCCACCGCGCCTAAGCCCAAGAACAGCGAGGTGAAGGAGCTCTCCGCGGCTGATCTGGCTTCGAGCAGGTCCGACGGCCTGCTGATCTCGGCCTCTTCGGGATTCTCGGGATCGACCGTCGCGGCCAGCACGTCGCGGGTCGCGTCGATGTGGTCCTCGTGGACGCGCACGTACACCGTCGCCGGAGCCAGCTCGGTGTCGTAGTAGCGCTCGGCCGCCCGGTCGCCGATCAGCACAGCGCGATCGAGGTTGGCGGCGAGGGCGAATGGCTCCAGCACGCCTGCCACCTCGACCCAGCGGTCGCCGATGTACAGCCGCACCGGCTGGTCGAGGTTGCGGACCCCCAGGCGTTCGGCGGCGATCGCCCCGACCACCGCCACCGGATGGTCGCGGGTGGCCTCCGTCAGGAATGAGCCGAGGGCGATCTCGCCGTTGAGGGCGCCCAGGAGACCCGGATCGGTGCCGTACACGCTGATGCCCCCGGTGAGGTCTTCGGGCACGAGATCGTTGCGGTACACGCCGGCGTCGACTGCGTATACGGCCGACGTTGCCTCCACCGTGGGCACGCGGCTGACCGTCGCAACCGATGTCTCGGGCAGCGCCGCATCGCCCGCACCGAAGCCCGAGCCTGCCTCGATGGTGAGCAGATTGGTGCCGAGCGCGCCGATCTGGTCGAGCAGCGCCGACTTCGACGAGTCCGAGAGGCCCAGGACAGCCACCAGCGATGCGATGCCGATGGCAATGCCGAGCGCCGACAACGCCGAGCGGAGTCGGCGCGCTGCCAACGATCCGAGACCGGCGCGCGCTGTCTCGGATGGACGCAAGCGGCTCGGCGCCAGGTTCATTGCGGGACCGTCCCGGTGTCGCGCACAAGACGCCCGTCGAGAATCTGCAGCTGCCGGGGCATCGCAGCGGCGATTGCCTCGTTGTGGGTGATGACGACGATCGTCCGGCCTTCGTCGTGCAGCGAGAACAGCAGCTCGATGATCGAATTCGACGAGGCGGAGTCGAGATTGCCGGTGGGCTCGTCGGCCAGGACGAACGCCGGCTCACCGACGAGCGCGCGGGCGATGGCGACGCGTTGCATCTCGCCGCCGGACAGCTCGTCGGGTTTGTGCCATCTGCGCGCGCCGAGCCCGACACGCTCGAGCACAGCCTCGGCCGCCTTGCGCCGGTGCGGCCGTGTCGCGCCGGTGTACAGCAGGCCGTTCGCCACGTTGTCGATCACCGCGATCCCCGACAGGAGGAAGAAGCGCTGGAATACGAAGCCGACGCGCCGCCCGCGGATTGCCGACAGCTGGTTGTCTGTCAGCAGCGAGGTGTCGGTGTCCTCGATCAGCACCGAACCGCTGGTGGGCTGATCGAGCGTGCCCATCACGTTGAGCATCGTCGACTTGCCGCTGCCCGACTGGCCGACGACGGCGACTATCTGACCCCGACCGATCTGTACCGAAACGTCGTCCAGCGCCTTGACGGGCGGCGATCCCGGGTAGATCTTCGAGACGCCACGCAGCTCGATGGCCGGGGGTTGATGCTCGGACATAGCTCGCCGGTCGCTCAACGGGGAACCACCACTCGCGTGCCGGCCTCGAGTTCCGGGCTGAGCACTTCGACGTCGCCGTCGACGAACAGTCCCGTCTCGACGCCGATCAAGCGAGCGCTTCCGTCGTCGGCGAGGACCTCCACGGCGCTTCCTCCCTCGACGAGGGCAACCAGCGCGGTGGCGGGCACGACCAAGGCATCTGCGATGAGGGTCTCGGTGATTTCCACCACCACCGACGCGCCGATCCATACCGCCGAAGCTGGGCTATGGAGCTGAATGGTCAACTCGACGACGTTCTCGCCCGTCGCGGGGTCGGCAACCGGGGACGGGTTGATGGCGACAACGGTGCCCTCGACATCGGTGCCGTCGGGCAACTCCACGTTGACGATGATCCCCTCGCTGACGAGATCCCTGTCGCCGAGGGGAAGGTTGGCGGCGACGCGCTGGGTGGTGGCCATGACACCGCCGGTCGGCGTCTCGATCACCGTGAGCGACGCAAGTGTCGTGCCGGCTGGCAGATCCTGGCCCACCTCGATGCCCGCCGACCAAGGCCCGATCTGCACCGGACCATCGACGAACAGCACATCAGCGTTGCCCACCGTCGCGTCGACGCGGTGCCCGACATCCTGCTGCCAACGCTGCACTGCCTCGGCCGTGGCCTCGTCGAAGACGCCGTCGGCAGGGAGCTGTTCCCGGTCGAGGTAGCCGAGGTCGACGAGGTTCTCCTGGAGCTGACGGACATCGTCGCCGGAGGTTCCTGGCTCCATGGTGCGATATGCGGGCATGTTGCCGTACAGGACGATGAGCGAGTGCTGACTCTGACTGAGATCAGCCCAGTTGGCCTCAGCGGCGTTGAGCCCTGCTTCAGCACTCTGGACTGCCGCCGCGAGCGTCGCGAGCTCCGTCTCCGACGGGGGAGCCAACAGGTCCGCCAGGGCCTCTTCCGCAACCAAGATTGCTGCGTTCGCGGCGTCGATCTCTGCGTCTGAGGGGCCGGCGCGCAGGTCCGAAAGTGCTTCTGAGGCAGCGGCGAGATCGGCCCGTGCCTGGGCTCGGGTCGCCTCGGTGGGATTGTCGAGCAGGTCGAGCGTTTCCTGTGCGGCGAGCACCTGAGCTTCGGCATCGCCGATCTCTGCGTCCGACGGGCCGTCGGTGAGACCGTCGAGCGCCTCCTGAGCGGCGAGCACCTGTGCCTCTGCCTCATCGACCTCAGCTTCGGTCGGACCGGCGAGGAGTTCGTCGAGCGCCTCTTCGGCGGTCAGCAACACGGCGCGCAGTTCGTCAATCTCGGCGTCGGTGCTGCAGCACTGCAGTTCTTCGCGGAGCCGTTCCCGGGCGATCGCCACCGCCGCTTCGGCCGATTCGATCTCGGCTTCCGATGGCTCAGCGAGCAATTCTGCGAGCGCTTCTTGCGCCGTCACCAAGTTGGCCTTCGCAGAGTCGATCTCGGCTTGTGTTGCTCCGGCAATCAACTGGGCGAGCTGCTCTTGGGCAGCGGCGAGGTCGGAGCGGGACTGCGCGCGTGCGGCGTCCGTGGGGTTGTCGAGCTGCTCGAGAGCTTCCGCGGCAACGGACACAGCGGCCTCGGCGCTGCGGACCTCCGACACAGTCGGCTCTGCGATCAGCTCGTCCCGCGCCTCGATGGCGGTGGCGACCTCGGCTCTTGCTGCAGCGATGTCGGCGTCTGAGGGCCCCGCTCGGGCGCTGCTCAGGTCGTCTTCAGCAGCGAGGAGCGAGTCCTGCGCCGATGCGAGATCGGCGAGCGCAGCGGCGGCTTCGGCCTCGGTCGGGGGATCCAGGATCAGATAGATCGATTCGCCCCTGCCCACGACGGTGCCCTCGGCTGCGAGGTGAATCAGCGATCCGTCGCTGCGGGCGGCGAGTGTGACCGTGCCTTCGTAGTCGAGCGTTCCCTCGATCTCGAGATACTCGGTGAGGTCACGCTGTTCGATCAGCGTCGTAGTGAGACTCGACTCGGCGGTGTCGCTCGAGGCTCCGTCTGAGTCATCGCGCAGGAATACGAGCGCGCTGAGCACGATCGCAGTGATGACGATGAGAACTCCGGCGATTGCGGCAAATTTCGTCCGTCGGCCGGTGCGTGACGTGCTCATTGTCCCGCCTGCGGCTGACCGCCACGTTGCCCCGGGGCGATCGACACCTGCTCGGCGCAGATGTCCATTGCGGCGCTCACATTGGCATCGTCGAAGTCCAAATCGCCGAACGGGCGGGCGGCCCCGCCTCCTCCGCCGGGGCCGAATCCGCTCGTGTCCGGATCACCGACATCGATGCCGTTGTCTCGCAGGCACTGGGCGAATTCGAGCAGTCGGTCCGCCCGCTCGGCCTGCGCTTCGGCGAAGTCCTGGCTGCCTCGGCCGAATGCAAGGCCCTCGAGCAGGCCCCCACATGCGTCGCGCGCTGCCGGCAGGTCCGGATCGCGGCCAATGCGCTGCAGGTTCTCGGCCGATTGCGAGGCACCGCCCGCGCCAGGTCGCAGACCGAAGCTGATCGTGCCGTCAGCTTCGACGATCGGGTCGGGGAACTCGACGCCGTTGGCCCGCATGCACGCCGCGAATTCCAACAGGCGCTCCTCGTCGCTGAGGGCTTCGTCTGCGCCACCCTGTGCTGCACCGGTCGACGCCGTGTCTGTCGATGCAGGAGCGGTGGTTGCGCTTGGCGATGCGGGCACCTCGGACGGGCCGTCTGAGCCTGCAGCCGTGAGCACTTCCGCGGCACTGGTCGACGTGCTGTCCAGCAACGTCGGCAAGTCGTTCTGGCTGCCTTCCGAGCAAGCCATTGTCACCAGTGACATGACTGCCGCGACTGCGAGCAGTGATGGGCGGAAGAATCTCAGCACGCGGGTTTGCCTCCGAGTCGCCGTAAGGGGGTGCACGCACGGTACGAAGCCGAGATGAGAAGAATCTGAGAACGCAGCGCACGGGCACGCGCCCACAGCGGCTCAGTAGTCGATGCCCTTCTTGGCCGCGATCCCCGAGTCGTAGGCGTGCTTGGCCTTGCGCATCTCGGTCACGGTGTCGGCGAGGTCCGTCATCCACTCCGGCGCGTCACGCCCAGTCAGCACCAAGGAAACATGCTCTGGCCGATCCCTGAAGGTGGCCTCCACGTCTGCGGCGTCGATCCAGCCCCAGTTGAGCGGGTAGGTGATCTCGTCGAACACCACCAGCCGGTGCTCGCCTGCCGACACCAGTGCCTTGCCGTGCCGCCAGGCCTCGCGGGCCTCGGCTTCGTCGCGCGTCAGGTCCTCGCTGTCCCAAGTGAAGCCTTCTCCCAGCGACCAGAAATCGATGCCGAGGGGTTCAGCTATCAACTGCTCGCCCGTCACCCAGTCGTCTGACTTCAGGAACTGCACGACTGCAACCGGCCAGCCGCGGGCGCGTGCCCTCATCGCCGTGCCGAATGCCGCCGAGGACTTGCCCTTGCCGTCGCCGGTGTTCACCACGACGAGGCTTCGGGCTGTCCGCAGGCCGCTTGGTCGGGGATCCTCGGTCGGCGGCGATTCGGCATCCGGCGCGCCGGCTTCGTTTTCCGTCATGGTTGGACTCCTTCGGCGTGCTGCGCTTGAGATGCTGCCCCATCAGCAGCGGTAGTCGTGTCGGGCGCGG
Organism: Acidimicrobiia bacterium; assembly: GCA_022820925.1. Lineage (GTDB taxonomy): Bacteria > Actinomycetota > Acidimicrobiia > Acidimicrobiales > Poriferisodalaceae > Poriferisodalis. Next base: position 206,779 of record JAJEEO010000003.1, read on the forward strand.
CAGTCGTCGGCACGATCACCGGCCCTTCAGGGTCGTCGATCACCCGGACATGAGCGTCGAAATGCTCGGCGATGTTCGCGACGGTGAGCACCTGCGCGGGTGGGCCGCGCTGAACGATGACACCGCCCGCCAGGATGGCCACTTGGTCGCCGTACCGGGCGGCGAGGGTCAGATCGTGGAGCGTGGCAAGAACCGTCAGGCCTCGCTCACGCCGCAGCGCGTCGACCAGTTCGAGCACGTCTTGCTGATGTCCAAGGTCGAGTGCCGTTGTCGGCTCGTCGAGCAACAGGACATCGGCCTGCTGGGCGAGGGCCCTCGCAAGCACCGTGCGCTGGCGTTCACCGCCCGACAACGACTGCACGGTGCGTTCGCCGAACCCGCGCAGGTCGAGACGATCCAGCACCTCAGCGGCGATCCTGCGGTCCGCAGGCGTCTCGCCGGCGAAGATGCTCCGGTGGGGCGTGCGACCAAGCAGCACATAGTCGGCCACGAGCATCCCCGGGGGGATCACCGGCGTCTGCGGCACGTAGGCGACTTTGCGAGCCCGTTCGGCACGCCGCAGTTTCGTGAGTCCTTCGATGCTGACCTCGCCGTCGTAGGCCACGAGGCCCAGGACTGCCCGTAACAGCGTGGTCTTGCCGGCTCCGTTCGGGCCGATGATGTTGATCCACTCGCCTTCGGAGACTGCCAAGCGCACCCCGCGCAACACGTGGGTGCCGTCGAGCCGGACATCCAGCGAGTTCACGCCCACGACGGGCGCGAGTCCGTCGCAGCCGGCCTCGACGGGCTGCTCGGGGCGTTTGGAGGTCACTCCCGGCGCAGTGACGCCGCTCACCAGATCTCCCGACGGCTGGTACGGAGCACGAGCACGAAGAATGGTGCGCCCAGGAACGCCGTGACGACACCGATCGGCAGCTCCGCCGGCGAGAGCACCGTACGTGCCGCCAGGTCGGCGAGCACCATGAATGCGCCCCCGAAGAGAACTGACAGCGGCAGCACGACTCGGTTGCTGGCCCCGAACGCCAGCCGCACGGTGTGCGGCACGATGATGCCGACGAAGCCGATGAGCCCGCTGACCGAGACCGCCGCTGCGGCAGCCAGCGATGCCGCCAGCACCACCACTAGGCGAACTCGCCTCGGATTGACTCCGAGGGCTGCTGCCTCCTCGTCGCCCACCGCCAGCACGTCCAGCGCCCGGCGGTAGCGCATCACCACGGCTGCGGTGATCACGAAGTAGGGGAGCATCAGCGCGGGCTCCGACCATCCCGATGTTGCGATCCGGCCGAGGATCCAGGCGATGATCCTGCGAAACGCGTCGCTGTTGGCCTGCAGCACGTAGGTCTGGCATGCCGTCAGGAAGCTGGCGACGGCGATGCCGGCAAGGATCAGCGATGCTGTCGAGCGCCCGCCGAGATGGCCCGCGGCGTACGACACCGTCACGGCCACGAGTCCTCCGGCGAATGCAGCCAGGGGCACCGGGTCGAGTGCGCCCGCACCATCGCCCAGATTTGCGGTGATGGCGAGCGTGGCGCCGAGGCCTGCACCCGCAGCGATGCCCAGCAGGTACGGGTCCGCGAGCGGGTTGCGGAAGGCGGCCTGGTAGGTGGCACCGCTCATGGACAGCGTCGCTCCCACGAGCAGCCCGAGCGCGACGCGGGGCAAGCGGATTTCCCGCACGATCGCGGCGTGGGCATCGCTGAGCCCCGAGTCGAATGCCAAGCCGGGCAACGCATCCGCGAGTTCGAGAACCACACGATGTGCGCCGATGCCGACCGGCCCGATGGTCAGCCCCGCGACGACGGCGACGACGACCGCAGCAGCGCCGATGCCGAGCTGCCGCAGCCTCAGATCCGCGGCCTGCAGCGCCGTGTCGGCGCTGGCCCACGTGCTGGAGCCGGTCGAGCGTGCGTCGGTCACGGCAGGGTTCGATCAGCTCGCAGCGCCGACGTCGACCAGCACGCCGGAAATGGCAGCGATGAAGTCCACCAAGCGGGGTCCCCACCTGGACACGATGTCGTCGCTGAGCTCGACGACCAGGCCGGCCTGCACCGCGGTGAGCTGATTCCAGCCTGGGCGCGCCGCCACGGTCTCGGCGTTCTGGCCGCAGCACAGCGTGTCGGCAAGGAAGATCAAGTCGGGGTCTGCGTCGACCAGGTATTCGTCGCTGAGCTGGGGATAACCGAAGTGGCTGCCGTCGGCGTCGGCGGGATCGGCGACGTTGGCGAGCCCGAACAGCCCGTACACCTGTCCGATGAAGGTGCCGCTCGTGACGCTGTACAGCGTGTTGTCAAGCTCGTGGTAGTAGGTCAGCGCTGAGGCATCGGGCGCAGCGGCAATGAGCTCTGCAATTTCGGTCTGCATGTCAGCAGCGAGCCGGGCTGCCTCGTCGACCTGGCCGGTGACATCGCCGAACTGGGCGATCTGGACGTAGACGTCGTCGAAGACGGAGGGCGCGTCGTGGGCGAGCACAGCGATGCCCAGTGCCTCGAGCCCGGCGATGAGATCGCCGTTGGTCTGCAGCACCACGAGGTCAGGCTCGTACGACGCGATCGCCTCGAGGTTCGGGTTCCAGCCGTCGAGGTCGGTCACGGGGGCCTCGGGCGGGTAGTACGAGAACTGGTCGACAGCCACAACACGGTCGCCTGCGCCGATGGCGAACAGGATCTCGGTGCCGGTGGGGGAGATGGAGACGATTCGTTGGTAGCGGTACGCCGGATCGTCGGGTGCCGCTTCGGTGTCGCTGCCGGTGCAGGCTGGCGCGAGCAAGAGCACGGCTGCGAGCGCCCACAGCACCCGCAGTGGCAGGGCCGCTCGCTTGGAGGCGGTGCGGTTCATGGTGTTCTCCCTGCTGCTCGAGTTCAGGGCCGAGCAGCGGGAGCACCCACCGCACGAGCCGCTCCTTGCCTCGAGGAATCGGTTCGCGTGATGGTGGCCGGGAGGCGACCGGACTCGTCCCCCGAAGGGGCATCACCGTTGCGGGACAGTGCCGGGATCTCACCGGCTTCGCTCACGACAACCGACCGCCAGTCTAGAAGCCGGGCGGCGGTCCAGCTGCCCTACCGAGGAACTGCTGTGAAGCCGGCCTTGCGCATCCGCCAATAGCTGACAGTGATCGGCACCGTCAAGGTGACCAAGATCACGAAGTTGACCCGGCCGGTGATGCCCGGCGGGTACACCGGTTCCACCAGGTAATTCGAGATGAAGCCGGTTTCGTACGGCTCCCTCCCGCCATGGCTCAGGAGCCGTTTCTCCCACACCGTCAGCGGGCAATCGGAACCGGTGATGTTCACCACCCCCGCCGCGCCGATGGCCCCGAGGTGCCACTTCATCAGCCTCGGCCAGCGTTGCGCCATGAACCCGCCGACGAGCAGGAACGCGATGTAGCTCAGGTGCGACGCCGCCACCAGGCGAGCCAGCCCGACAGCAACCATCGCCGCGACGCTACTGAAGAGCAACCCTGTGCATGGGGTCGCAATGGCGGATGCGAACCGATCGCAGGGCGCGGTGGTGCCCGCTGCGGGCAGACTTGTGGTGTGGGCACGGCCATGATGACCGACCTGTACGAGCTGACCATGCTCGATGCAGCCCTGCAGTCGGGGGTGGCGTCGCGGCGCGCGTGCTTCGAGGTGTTCGCCCGGCGATTGCCGCCGGGACGCGGCTACGGCGTGGTGGCGGGTCCGGGCCGGCTGGCCGGGCTGCTGGCTGACTACCGGTTCGAAGCCGACGATCTCGACTACCTGGCGGGACTTGGCCGTTTCAGCGACGGCCTGCTCGATCACCTGGCGACGTTCCGATTTGACGGCGATGCCTGGAGCTACCGCGAGGGCGACTTCTATGTGCCTGGCAGTCCGGTGCTGCGGGTCGATGCCTCGGTCGGCACCGCGCTGCTCGTGGAAACGCTGGTGCTCTCGGTGCTCAACCACGATTGCGCTGTCGCGTCTGCGGCCGCACGGATGCACGACGTGGCCGAGGGACGTCATCTCATCGAGATGGGCGGCCGTCGCACCCACGAGCTTGCAGCCGTTGCCGCTGCGCGTGCCGCCTGGCTGGTGGGCTTCGATGCGACGTCCAACCTGCTGGCCGGCGAGCAATATGGCATCCCGACTGCCGGCACCGCTGCCCACGCTTTCACGCTGGCGCACCACGACGAGGAAGCAGCGTTCGAGGCACAAATGCGTGCGCACGGCCTCGAGACCACGTTGCTCATCGACACTTTCGACCTGAGAACGGGGCTTGAACGGGGTCTCGCCGCGGCGAAGCGTCTCGGCGGCGTGCCAGGTGCTGTTCGCATCGACTCAGGAGACCTCACGGTCGAGGTGCCCCGGGTCCGGCAATGGCTGGATGACGCAGGCGCCGAATCGACGCGCATCGTCGTGTCCGGCGATCTCGACGAGTACCGCATCGCCGACCTGGCGGATCTGCCTGTGGACGGCTACGGCGTGGGCACCCAGCTCGTGGTGGGCTCAGGCCACGCAACCGCCGGCATGGTGTACAAGGCGGTGGCCATCGCACGGTACTCGGGCACCTTTGAGCCGGTGGTGCCTGTCCACAAGGAATCAGAGGGCAAGGCCACCCGCGGCGGCGTGGTGCGGCCCTACAGGGTCGTGCGCGACGGCGAAGCTACTTCGGAGACGCTCGTCGAGCAGGATCGTCCCGGCCCTACCAACAGCCGGCCGCTGCACGTTCCGCTGTTGCGATCCGGTCAGGCGGCCTACCCGTACACGCTGGCCCAGGATCGTGTCTTCCATCAGCGTGTCCGGGCCGAATTTCCAGAATCGATGCGCCGTCTTGACGGCACGCCCGCGTTCGAGGCCGAAGTCGTTGCAGAGCCCGACTCGAACGGCTTCAGCCTGAGCTGATCCGCTGGCGCTGCAACCGGGCTGCGGCCTGTGCTGCGGAAGGTGCCGCAGCCTCGCGCCGATGTTCGCGATTACTTGCCTGGCTGCGGCACGAGGCGCAGGTACGGAAGCGGTGATTCCCAGCCGTCGGGGTACTTCTCGGCGGCGGCTTCGTTCGAGACCGCGGGCACGATGATGACGTTCTCGCCCTGCTGCCAGTTGGCCGGCGTGGCGACCTGTTCGGCTGCGGTGAGCTGGCACGAGTCGAGCAGGCGCAGGATCTCGGCGAAGTTGCGGCCGGTGGTCATGGGGTAGGTCAGCGACGCCTTGATTTTCTTGTCCGGGCCGATGATGAACACCGTGCGAGCCGTAGCGTTGTCGGCCGCAGTGCGTCCCTCCGATGTGTCGCCGGCGTCGGCGGGAAGCATGTCGTAGAGCTTCACCACCGCCAGCTCCGGGTCGCCGATGAGCGGGTAGTTGGCCTCGTGCCCGGTGGCAGAGGCGATGTCGGCCTTCCAGCTCACGTGGTCGCTCACGCCGTCCACGCTGATGCCGATGATCTTGCAGTTGCGTGCGGCGAACTCATCCGCCAGCGCAGCAACGGCGCCCAGTTCGGTGGTGCAGACCGGGGTGAAGTCCTTGGGATGGGAGAAGAGCAGCGCCCAGCCGTCTCCGATCCAATCGTGGAAGCTGATCTCGCCTTCGGTGGTGTCGGCAGTGAAATCGGGAGCGGTGTCATTGAGACGCAATGCCATGGTCGTCCTCCTTGCGATACGGCAGGTGCGGCGCTGCGCAAGTCGGCGCAGCCCGTGCCGCGGAGGATAGCCGCATTAGACGATAAATCCGACCGGATTAGTCAGGAATTGGTGGCGGCACCATGCCTCAGCAGCAATCGCGGATCGGGGTGCCGTCAGCGTGGTGGTAGTGGACCTTGGCGGTCGCGTTGAGCGGACGGTCGCCGGTCGGCGCCCGAGAGGTCTCGAACACCCCGGCGGCGGCGCCCAATTCCAGTGCCCGATCCACGTCTACCACCCGGGGCCCGCTGCGCTGCACATCGGCAATAGCTGTTTCATCGGGGCCGATCGTGCGCTCCCGGTCGCCGTCGAGCGACAGCACCGTCGGACCCCGCAGCTCGACGGCTGCTCCCAGCTCGACGCTGCGGTGATCGATCACCGGCACCGTGCGGTACAGCCCGGGTGCGAGCGCCACGCGCATCGGGCGCCCGCCCGGCCCGCACTCCACCAGCACGCCCGCATCGTCGGAGAACGAGCACGGCTGCAGCAGCCCCGCGAGCGAGCTCAACCCGATGCTGGCCGGATGGGCGCGCGACACGAGCACCTGCCGCATGCGCACCCCGTCCGCAGGCATGCGATTGCCGACGAAGTCATCTGCCAGCGTCACCGCATCGATCAGTGCGATCTCGGTCCAGCCGCGCGCCGGCTCCCCCGTCTGGGATGGGCCGTCACCCGATATGCCCTCTTCCAATGTCACAGTGATCAGCTTCGACCGGGGCGCACACGCCTCGGGGTCCACCACGCCGCTCGCCACCAATCCCGCGGCGGCACCGGAGACGGTGGGCTCGGTCAGGCTGGGGAACACATTGTTCGTGCCAGTGGACATCGGTACGAGCGTCGCATCGGGCCAGACCCCAGCGATCGTGCGGTTGGTGCCATCTCCGCCCAGTGTCACCAGCACGCTGACGTCACGGGCTCGCATCGCCTCGACTGCCCGGATCGTGTCGGTGGGCGAGACGGTCGCCCCCACGTCGACGATCTCGATCTCGGCGTCGATGCGCAGGTCGGTGAGCGCCCCGGTTGCGATGCCGAACGGTTCTGCCATGGCGACAATCCGTGTGGCTCCTGCGGTGACGGCGCCGATGACTGACCGGGCAATCCGGTTGCGCTTGTCCTCAGTAGTGGACACCGCGCCCCGCGCCGCCACCCGACGAACGTCGCGCCCCGAGACCGGATTGGCGATGATCCCCACGGTCCCGTCGGGGGAGGCGAGGCCACTGCAGGAGTCGCTCGGTCTCGACGCAGATCCGGCCATCGCCTGCCGACGCTAACCACCCCCGGCGGGTGACTGCCGCGTGACTGGTGCAACTGTTGTACTGGGGACATGGCCGGTGCGATCGCGAGCGAGAACCGCCGTCGGTCCGCGCAGCACGCCTGGTGGCCTGCGGCGCTGACCATCGCGGGGGCGGATTCTTCTGGCGGCGCCGGTCTCGCAGCGGACTTGCGGGCGTTCGCGGCATGCGGCGTGCACGGGACCTTCGCGCTGACGCTGGTCTCGGCACAGAACACCGCCGAATTCCGGACCGCACAACCCGTCGACGCCGAGTTGGTGGCCGCCCAGGTTCACGCAGTGCTCGACGACATGCCCGTTGCGGCGTCCAAGACGGGCCTGCTGCTCACGGCAGAGACCGTCGCGGCAGTGGCGTCGATTGCTGCGCGACGGCTCCCCCAGTTGGTGGTGGACCCGGTGCTGGTCGACGGGGCCGGCGAGCCCATGCTGAGCGCCGAGGCAGAGCGGTCGGTCGCGACGCGCCTTCTCCCGAACGCCCGGGTCGTGACACCCAACCACCTTGAGGCAGGTCGCCTGGTGGGCAGAGACCTAGGCGACGAGGTCGAGTCGTGGATCGAGGCGGCCCGCGAGCTCGCTGCCACCGGCCCAGAGGCCGTGGTCGTCACCGGTGGCCGGCTCCGGACGGGTGAGACGATCACCGATGTGGTCATCCAGAATGGCGGCGTGCGGCTGCTGTCGGCGCCACGCGTCGAGACCCGCAACGTCCGGGGATCGGGAGACGTCTTCTCCGCCGCCATCTGCGCCGAGCTGGCCAAGGGCACGGACGTGGACCGAGCGATTGACCGTGCCCACGACCTGACAGCACGCGCTCTCTCGGCGGGAGCCGATCGCTTGCTCGGCAGCGGCCGCGGACCCGTCGACCCGCTCAGCCTCTGAGACCGGGCCGGCCTGCGGGCGCCTGCATACACTTCAAGCGCCGTAGGTGTTGTCGATGCTGAACGCACCTCGGCAGTGACGAAGATGCGGATCTCAGGAGGCCACGGGTGACACGCGAGCGCTGGCAAGCAGAGTTCGAGGCCACCCCGGTGCGCGACGCCGACTTCGAGACGATGAGCGGCCTCGATCTTGACCCGCTCTATGCGCCTGCAGAAGGCGAACCCGATCCTGAGGTGGGCTGGCCGGGACAATTCCCGTACACCCGCGGCGTGCATCCCAGCGGCTACCGCGGCCGGCTGTGGACGATGCGCATGTTCGCAGGCTTCGGAACACCCGAGGACACCAACAAGCGCTTCCACGAGATCCTCGAAGCGGGCGGGGGCGGTCTGTCGACGGCGTTCGACATGCCCACGCTGATGGGCCTCGACTCTGATGACGTCATGTCGCTCGGCGAGGTCGGCCGCTGCGGCGTGGCTGTCGATTCCATCGAGGACATGGCAACGCTGTACGACGGCATCGACCTCGAGGCGACCACAACGTCGATGACCATCAACGCTCCGGCGGCCACGATCTGGGCGATGTTCGTCGCGAACGCCGAAGAGCACGGTGCGGACCGCCGCAACCTCGGCGGCACCCTGCAGAACGACATCCTCAAGGAGTACCAAGCCCAGAAGGAATGGGTGTACCCGCCGCGGCCATCAATGCGCCTCGTGGCCGACACCATCGAGTTCGCCACCCACGAGATGCCCCGCTGGAACTCGGTGTCGATCAGCGGCTATCACATTCGAGAGGCGGGCTCCACCGCTGCCCAGGAGTTGGCGTTCACGCTGGCGAACGGGTTCGCATATGTCGAGGCAGCCGCCCAGCGGGGGCTTTCCACCGACGAATTCGCGCCGCGGCTGAGCTTCTTCTTCAATGCCCACATCGATTTCTTCGAGGAGATCGCCAAGTACCGGGCGGCGCGCCGTATCTGGGCCCGCTGGATGCGCAAGCGCTATGGCGCTGCCAACGAGCGCTCGACGATGCTGCGGTTCCACACTCAGACAGCGGGCGTCTCGCTGACGGCCCAGCAGCCGGAGATCAACATCGCTCGCACGGCCATCGAAGCTCTCGCCGGTGTGCTCGGAGGCACGCAGAGCCTGCATACCAACTCGATGGACGAGGCCCTGGCGTTGCCGACCGACAAGGCGGCGCGCATCGCCCTGCGGACACAGCAGATCATCGCCCATGAGACCGGCGCGGCGAACGTCATCGATCCCCTCGGCGGCAGCTGGTTCATCGAGGAACTCACCGACAAGCTCGAAGCCGAAGCAGAGGAGATGTTCGCTCACATCGACGCGGCCGGCGACGGCTCGATGCTGGAGGGGGCGTTCCGCCTGATCGACGAGGGCTGGTACCAGTCCGGCATCGCCGATGCGGCATATGAGTTCGAGAAGAAGGTGAATGCCGGCCGCCGGGTGGTGGTGGGCGCCAGTGCGTTTACCGAGGGCAACGAGGACGACGAGATCGACCTGCTCAAGATCACCAACGACGACGAGCAGCGACAGATCAAGCATCTGGCCCAGGTGCGGGCAGACCGCAGCCAGGCCGCGGTCGACGACGCCTTGACGGCGTTGCGCCGCGCCGCTGAGACCGACGCGAACCTCATGCCGCACCTCATCGACACCGTGCGCACCCGGGCCACCGTGGGCGAGGTGACCAACGCGCTCGCCGATGTCTTCGGCCGTTACCAGGAGCGGCCCTTCATCTGAACGAGAGTTGGCGTTATTTCGTCTGATCAAGGGCTAATGTCCCGACTGCCCACACCGGAGGTCGCCACATTGACCAGACCGTCCACGCAGGGACGATCCCGCGTGCCCGGGCGACCGGCAAGATGCCGCCATACGAACGGGTTCGCTCGGATTCTGGCAGTGCTTGCCGTGGCGGCCATGGCAGTGGGGGCGTGCGGCGGCGAACCGGATCAGACACAGCTCGAACGCGAAGTCCAGGACTACCTGCAGAGCGTCGTGGCGCCAGCGGAACTCACCGACGTCAGCTGCCCGCCGAATGCTCCGATCCGGCCCGGTTCGACGTTCTTGTGCAACGGGCTAGTCGAGGGTGCCTTCTACGAAGCGCACGTGACGATCATCGACGAGCAGGGCCGCCGGGAGGTCCGGCCGCGCCAGGCGGTGATGCAGGTGAACGCCACCGAGACCGCCCTCGGCGCCGAGGCGGCGACTGCCTTGGGCTTCGATGTCCAGGCAGATTGCGGCGACGACCAGTACCTCGTCGTCTCGGTCAACCAGACCTTCTTGTGCAAACTCTCCCAGTCGGGCAGCGGGGCAACGCAGGACATCGAGGTGAAGGTTCTGAACGAGAACGGCGCGATCGAATGGACCCTGAAGGGCTAGGTCCGGCGCATGGCACGTCATCGTTATGACGCGGCGGGCAACCTGCGCCCGCTGCGCCAGCGTCAGCCTGGGTTGTGGTGGACCGCAGTCCTCGTTGTTGCAGCGATGCTGCTCACCGGCTTCGCTGCGCTGACCTCAGTGCTGTAGTCGCTGTAATCGCCCGCGCAGATCAGCCGCGCACATTCACGGACGCGGCGTCAGCCGCGCACATTCACCACAGTGCGGCCCTGCACCTCGCCGGCCAGGATCTTCGGCCCGAGCGCCGCGAGGTCGCCGAGTCCCACGGTGGTGGTCATCGAGGCCAGCAGATCTCGGTCGACCAGCGCGTCCAAGCGATGCCATGCCGCCTGGCGCGGTTCGAACGGGCACATGACCGAGTCGATGCCGAGCAGGTTGACGCCGCGCAGCAAGAACGGGATCACGGTCGTGTCCAGCCCATTGCCCCCGGCCAGGCCGCACGCCGCCACGCTGGAGCCGTAGGACATCTGCGTCAGCACGTTGGCCAGCGTGGTGCCGCCCACCGCATCCACACAGCCGCCGAATCGTTCGCTGCCGAGCGGTCGTTGCGGCGGTTCGGCCAGTTCGGCCCGGTCGATGATCTCGCTCGCCCCGAGGGAGCGCAGGTAGTCAGCAGTCTGCGGTCGGCCGGTCGAGGCGGCGACGGCATGGCCGGCGGCCGACAGCAGATGCACCGCAACACTGCCCACCCCGCCGGCGGCCCCGGTCGCCAGGACTGGTCCTGCACCGATGCCGTGGTCTTCGAGCGCCTGCACGGCCAGCATCGACGTGAATCCCGCGGTGCCCAAGGCCATGGCGTCGAAGGTCGACATCCCCTCAGGCAGGCGGACGAGCCAATCTGCGTTGACCCGTGCGCGCTCCGCGTAGCCGCCCCAGTGCGTCTCGCCGACCCGCCAGCCGGTCAGCACGACCCGATCGCCGGCGGCGAAGCGGCTGTCCTCGGAGGACTCCACCACGCCGGCGAAGTCAATGCCTCCCACGTGCGGGTAGTCGCGCACCAGGCGGCCGATCCCGCCCAGGATCATCCCGTCCTTGTAGTTGAGGGTGCTGTACTCGACGGCCACGGTGACGTTGCCCTGCGGCAGCTCGCCGTCTTCGACGGTCTGGACCTCGGCGGTGACGACCCGATCCTGTTCGTTCAGCATCAGCGCTCGGAATGTCATGGCGTCCCCTCGGTGTCTTGCGTCCCCGCGTCCGCAGGGCTCGAACCAGCGGGACGTTACCGCCGTTCGCCAAATCGCCGTTGGGAGCGCCCACGGTGGTGCGCGATGCCGTCAGTAGGCTGCCGACATGGCCTTGAGCGACCAGATGGCGCCCACCGACGCAGTGCGCGAGTCGATGATGGAGACGCGGCGCGAGACGTTCACCGTCACCGACGCCGCGCTCGACAAGGTGGTCGAACTGCGCAACAGCGAGGTCGACGGTGATCAGCTGGCGCTTCGCATCGAGGTGACCGGCGCCCAGGGCGTCGACTACACGTACGACCTCGCCTTCGAGATGCTGGCCGAGGCCGATGCTGCCGACGTGCCGTTCGCTGTCGGGGGAGGCCTGACGGTGCTGATTCCCGATCGCGATGTCGCGAAGCTGGACGGCGCCTCGCTGGACCTGCCGTCCAATCCCAACCAGCCGGGCCTGGTGCTGCGCAACCCCAACCGTCCAGACCTCGGGCCCAACGCCGAGCTTGACCTCGACGGCAGCGTCGAGGACAACGTGCGCGAGGTGCTGACCAAGCGCATCAATCCCTCGATTGCTGCTCACGGCGGCTTCGCCGAACTCGTCGCCGTCGAGGACGACACCGTGATCGTCAAGCTGGGCGGCGGCTGCCAAGGCTGTGGCATGGCCAACGCAACGGTCACCGCCGGCATCGAGCGCACCCTGCGCGAGCTCATCCCCGAGATCGAGCGGGTCGTCGACCTCACCGACCACGCGTCGGGCGAGAACCCCTACTTCACGTAGGCCTGGCCCGCCGACCGCCTGGGTGCCGGAAGCAACCCCTGTGGGTGTGATCCTCACCGATCAGGGTGAGATCGACGCGCCAAAACGGGCGCTGATCGTTGTCGCGCATCCCGACGACATCGACTTCGGCATGGCCGGCACCGTGGCAGCGCTCACCGGCGCCGGGTGCCACGTGGCGTACTGCCTGGCAACCAGCGGCGAAGCCGGCGGCGACGACCTTGCGCACACGCCCGCGGAGCTGGCTGCGATGCGCCAGGCGGAACAGGCGGCTGCTGCCAAGCGGGTGGGCGTGACCGAGCTTCACTGGCTGGGCCATCCCGATGGCATGGTCGTGGCCGATCTGGGCTTGCGGCGCGACATCGCACGCGTGATTCGCATCTCACGCCCCGACGTGGTGCTGTGCCAGACGACGATCCCCAATTGGGATCACATCTACATCTCCCATCCTGACCATCTCGCCACAGCCACCGCTGCGCTGGCCGCGGTGTACCCCGACTCTCGCAACCCGCGCGCATTTCCCGAGCTGCTCGACGAGGGTCACGAACCCCACGAGGTCACCGAGATCTGGCTGACCGGCACCGAGCCGAACCGCTACATCGACATCACCGACACCTTCTCCCAAAAGATCGCAGCGCTGCTGGAGCACCACAGCCAAGTCGCTCAATTCGACGGCTTGGCCGACCGGGTTCGCGAGTGGTGCACCGGGACGGCCGAAGCCGGCGGCCTTGCTGGAGGCCGACTTGCCGAGGCTTTCCGCGTCGTTCCGGCGGGTTGACTCAACACCCGACCGCGCATCCTCGTAGGCTCCTGCGCTGGCCGGGGTGAGCCGGGCGGTTGTACGTGCCGGCCGAGCCGGAACCCGGCTGAGGACTCGTATCGGGGAGAGACGACATGGCAGGACGAGGGATCATCGGGTACGGCACCTACGTGCCCTACTGGCGGCTCGACCGGTCGAAGATCACTGCGGCGATGGGTGCTGGCGGCGGCCGCGGCCAGCGCGCAGTGGCCAGCTACGACGAAGACACCACCACGCTGGGCGTCGAAGCGGCGCGCAACTGCCTGCGGGCAAGTGCCGATGCTTCGGTCGACCGGTTGATCTTCTCGACCTCCAATCCCGCCTACCTCGACAAGACCAACGCAACTGCAATGCACGCGGCACTTGACCTGCCGTCATCGGTCACGGCGCTGGACCTCAACGGCGCCCCTCGCTCGATTGAGGCCGCCCTCGGGCTGGCATTGAACGCCCCGGGCGACAACCTGATGGTCCTGTCGGACATTCGCACTGGTCGGCCGACCAGCGGCGACGAGGCCAGCGGCGGCGACGGCGCGGCCGCCTTCCTGATTGGCGATGGCAGCTCGGCGCCGATCATTGCTCACGAACTCGGTTCGGCAACCGAAGTCGCCGAGTTCCTCGATCGTTACCGCCAGCCCGGCGACGAATTCTCGCGGGTCTGGGAGGAGCGCTTCGGCGAGCAGGCCTACCTGCCGCTCGCGCAACGCGCTGTCGAACGTGCCTTGGCCGAAGCTGAGCTCACCATGGACGACATCGACCGCGTCTCGGTGACCGGCATGCATGCACGGGCGGTGCGCTCGGTGTCGCGGCTGGCCGGGGACAAGCTGGTGAACGATCTCACCGCCCAGATCGGAAATGCGGGCGGGGCACAGACCGGCTTGGTGGTGGCTTCGATTCTGGACGAAGCCGAGCCCAACCAGAACAACCTCATCATCCGGCTGGCCGACGGCGCTACGGCGACTGTGATGCACACCACCGATGCCATTGCCGACTACGAGCCGTTTCGCACGGTCGCGTCCCAGATCGAGGGCGGCAACGACGCGCTCGACTACAACCTGTACCTGACGTGGCGTGGATTCTTGGATCGAGAGCCGCCCCGGCGCCCCGACCCGGAGCGTCCCGGTGCGCCGCCCGCATTCCGATCAGAGGACTGGAAGTACGCCCTGATCGGCTCGCGCGACCGAAGCTCAGGTGCCATCCACATGCCCCCCATGCGCGTGTCGATGGAGGGCGGCGCCGTCGACGACATGGAGCCGATCCGCATGGCGGACATACCGGCCACCATCGCCACATTCACCGTGGACCGGCTGGCGTATTCGCTGTCGCCGCCCATGGTTGCCGTGGTCATCGATTACGACGGCGGCGGGCGCTTCCAGGCTGAAATGACTGACGTCGATCCTGATGATGTCCGCATCGGCGACCGCGTCGAGATGACCTTCCGCCGGCTGTACACCGCAGAGGGAATCCACAACTACTTCTGGAAGGCTCGCCCGGCTGCGAGCTGACGCAGCAACGCTCGCGCTGCTGGAGCAGCGGCAGGCGGGCTCGCGCTGCGGGAGCAGCGGCGGGCGAGCACAGTGCCCAGCGGCCATAATGTCAATACCCAACCCACCACAAGGCAGGCACACATGAGTTCACATGGCATTCGCGACAAGGTCGCGATCGTCGGAATGGGTTGCACCCAGTTCGGCGAGCACTGGGAGCGCAGCGTCGATGACATGCTCACCGACGCCGCACACGATGCGTACGCATCTGCGGGAGTCACCCAAGACGACATCGACGCCTTCTGGCTTGGCACGATGGGCTCGGGAGTCTCCGGCCTGACGCTGTCGAAGCCGCTGCAGCTCGACTACAAGCCGGTGACCCGGCTCGAGAACATGTGCGCCACCGGCTCTGAGGCGTTCCGCAACGCTGCCTATGCAGTTGCTTCGGGCGCCTACGACATGGTGATGGCGATCGGCGTGGAGAAGCTGAAGGACTCCGGGTATTCGGGTCTGACGGGTGCACGCCCGCCGAGCGACGGCACCGATTCCACCATCACGGCACCGGCCACGTTCAGCCTGCTGGCACCGGCGTACGCCCACAAGTACGGGCTCGACGAGGAGACCATGAAGGAGGTTCTCACCCGCATTGCGTGGAAGAACCACCGCAACGGCTCGCTCAATCCCCGGGCGCAGTTCCGCAAGGAAGTCGCCAAGGAGACCATCGCCGGCTCGCCGCTGATCGCTGGCCCGCTCGGCATCTTCGACTGCTCGGGCGTCAGCGACGGCTCGGCCGCCGCGGTCCTGGTACGGGCTGAGGACGCCCACAAGTACTGCGACAACCCGCTGTACATCAAGGCGCTCAGCTTTGCATCGGGTCCTGCGACCGGGGCGTTGGACAGCACCTACGACTACACGACCTTCCGTGAGGTCGTGGCGTCCGCGACAGAGGCCTACAAGCAGGCCGGCATCACCGACCCGCGTTCGCAGATCGCGATGGCCGAGGTGCACGACTGCTTCACGCCCACCGAACTGGTGCTGATGGAGGACCTCGGCTTCGCCGAGCGTGGTTTGGGCTGGAAGGAAGCCATGGCCGGCACCTTTGACCTCGACGGCGATCTCCCGGTCAATCCCGACGGCGGTCTGAAGAGCTTCGGCCACCCGATCGGTGCATCCGGCCTGCGGATGCTCTTCGAGTGCTGGCTGCAGCTGCGCGGCCAGGCCCCGCCGGAGCGGCAGATCCCATCGGTCACCGAGCAGGGCAAGACGCTGGGCCTCACCCACAACCTCGGCGGGCAGCCGGGGGCGGCGGTGAGCTTCGTCTCGGTCGTCGGTTCCGAGCTGGGCTAACGCCCACTACCCAACGCTTGACGGCCCGGGGTACCTGCCCCGGGCCGTTGCGCGTCCCCTCGCGTGCGCGTTCGCCTAGGGCGTGATGCGGGCGAGAGTCTTGCGAACTGAGGCGGCTATGCCGACCGCGTCGAGGCCGAGTTCGGCGTGCAGCTCTTGGGCGGTGCCGTGGGGGAGGTACGTGTCGGGTGTTCCCAGTTGGGTGATGCGCGGGACGGTCGGGACGTCGAGCTGCTGCAGCGCATCGCTGACCAAGCTGCCGAAGCCGCCGACCCGGACGCCGTCCTCGACGGTCACCACGAGAGGATGCGAGGCGGCGTCGAGGATCATGGCCCGATCCAGCGGCTTGAGCACCCGTGGATCCCACAGCGAGATTTCGACGCCATCGGAGCTGAGCAGCTCGGCAGCCTCGGCGGCCGCGCTGAGGGTCTGCCCGGCTGCGAGCACGCAGGCGTCGGCACCCGTGCGGCGCTGGCGACCCTGCATCCGCATGCTTCGGGGCGTCGTGGGGAGCGGCTCGATGGGCCGTGCCAGCGCACCCTTGCCCCGTGGCCAGCGAATCACGACGGGCCCGTCGGTGATCTCGAGCGCATGACTGAAAGCGACAGGCAGCTCATCGGGCGATGACGGTGCGAACACCGTCATGTCCGGGATGCGCGTGAACATGGCGATGTCGTAGAGGCCGTGGTGAGAGGCACCGTCCGGACCCGTGATGCCGGCCCGATCCACGCAGAGGATGACCGGCAGTCGGTGCAGCCCGATGTCATAGAGCGCCTGGTCGAAGGCGCGGGCCATAAAGGTCGAATACACCGCGACGACCGGTCGAAGGCCCGCGCGCGCCATGCCGGCTGCTGAGGTCAAGGCATGCTGCTCGGCGATGCCCACGTCGTAGAACCGCTCGGGAAACTCGCGCTGGAACGGCAGCATGCCGGTGGAGCCGCCCATGGCAGCGGTGATCGCCACGATCTTGCTGTCACGCCGGGCTGCGGCGATGAGCGTCTCGGTGAACGTGGCCGTGTAGTCGCGCACGACTGGTTCGTCGGATACAGCCGGTTCGGCTTGCCGAACCGACGCATCGGACTCCTTTGGTGTCCCGACCATGGCTGACCCGTCCGGTGCGGCCGCAGGTTCTGGCGGGGTTCGCGCTGCAGGGGCGAGTGCTGGCGATGTGCCAGTGGCAGGGTCGAAGAGCCCGATGTCGTGCAGGTGCTTTTCGGTGTCGTGTTCGGCGGGGGCGTAGCCGCGGCCCTTCTGGGTCACCACGTGAACGACGACCGGGCCCCCGGAGTAGGCGGCCGCATCGCGAAATGCCGACTCCATGGCTCCGATGTCGTGGCCGTCGAAAGGTCCGAGGTAGCGCACGCCGAGCGTCTCGAAGAATGCCGGCGGCTCCCACATCTCGCGCATGGCTGCCGCGGCACTGTCGAGTCCCCGCCGCACGCCGTCGCCGAGAGGCACGCGCTCGAGCAGGTGATCCACGACCCGCCGCCCCTGCACATAGTGCGGCGACTGGCGCAGTCGTGACACGGCGGCCGACAGCCGGCTGACGGTCGGTGCGTAGGAACGACCGTTGTCGTTCAGGACGATGAGCGCACGCTGTGCGTAATGGCCGAGATTGTTCAGCGCCTCGAACGCCATCCCGCCGGTCATCGAGCCGTCCCCGATCACCGCGATGACACGACGGTGCTCGTTGCCGGTCAGCCCGAAGCCCGCGGCGAGACCGGACGCCCAGCTCAAGGAGGTCGAGGCGTGACTGTTCTCGACGACATCGTGAAGTGATTCGGCAGCGCTGGGGTATCCCGACAGTCCGTGGCGCTGGCGCAGGCGTTCGAAACCCTCGCGGCGGCCCGTGATGAGCTTGTGCACGTAGGCCTGATGGCCGGTGTCCCAGACGATGACATCTCGCGGCGATTCGAAGACCCGATGCAGCGCCACGGTGAGCTCGACTGCACCGAGATTTGATCCCAGGTGCCCGCCGGTGCGTGAGACGGCCTGCACGATGAAGTGCCGTATCTCTGCGCAGAGTTCGTCGAGCTGCGTGGGGCTGAGCGCTCGCAGGTCAGCCGGACTGGTGAGCTTGGCGAGGTGCATTCGTGGCTACGAAGCTACGCGGATTGGAGGAACTTGCCGCTGCGTCACTGCTTACTTCCCGCTCTTGTTCGCTGCGCTCACGGGCCGCTCGGGCCACGGCTTCGCCGTTCGGCTCAGCCTCAGGGTACTCAGGGTCCGAGCGGGACTTCGGCGGGCACCTCGCCGCGCCTGCGCCGCCCGCCGAGCGCCAGCGCTGGGGCTCCGGTCAGGCTCACCAGCAGCGTCAACGCGTACAGCAGCAAGCCCAGCAGCACGGCTTCGCCCTCGTTGACACCGTGGGCGTCGAGGAACAGTATGAGCGCGCCCTCACGCACGCCGAGGCCCCCGATCGTGAAGGGCATGAGCTGGACGATCAACACCATCGGGGCAAACGCCAGCCATGCGCGCAGGCCGGGATTGACTCCGATCGCCGAACCGATCAGCGCTGTCGCCACCACCAGAAGCACTTGGTAGGCGATGCCGACGCCCAGCAGCCGTCCGGCCGCTCGCGGATGCCGGCGGAACACGCTCAGGCCGGTATGAACGGCACCCAGTGCATCTCGAATTCGGCTGCCTCCTCCAAGTCGGCCGAGTCCGCGGGGGTGCTCTGCAACCCAGACAATGAGTGCCAGCACAGCGAGTGTCCCCAGCGCCAGCCCGCCCGCGATGTGACCCCCCGAGTGCGCCAGGAGACTCGGCTGTGATGCCAGCGCTGCCAGCGTCAGCAGTGGGAGCACGACCCAGCCGGTGAGACGCTCGATGATGACCGTGGCGAACGCATTGGCTTCGCTGCCGCACATGCGGCCCAACCGGTTGACACGCAGGACGTCCCCGCCGATGGTGGTGGGCAGGAAGTTGCCGACAAATTGCGCTGCCAGGTAGATCGACAGCATCGATCGCCCGGATACCTTGACGTCGAGCGTGTCAGCCACCTGCCACCAACGCGCGGAGGCAGTGACGAAGGCAGCGGCGATCGCCAGAGATGCGGCTACCAGCCAGGCAGCCGCTGCCCGCTTGGAGTCGAGGTCGAGAGCCGAGAGCTCCTCACGGCTGATGATGAGCAGCAGCGCCAAGAGGCCTGCGCTCACGCCGACGCGGAGCACCGTGACGAGGCCGTGCGGGATGCGCACTCAGGCTGCGCTCCCACGGAGCCCGCCCAGTGCGGCACTCGTCGCAGCACCGCTGCGCACTTCCCTCCCAAAGCGTTTCACGTGGCTTCGCACAATAGTGTGGCCGCACTGCGGGACATGAGTCGCGGACACGCGCCTCGCCGACCCTTCGGATATCCCCGCGGCCAACCTACGACGACGGCGCACTCCATGACTCCAACGACCCCCACCATCACTGCCGACAGCACTGGAGTCGGACCGCTCGTCGACCTTGACGTTGTTGACGCGACGCTGCGGGAAGCTCTGCGTGCCGGCGGCGAGTGGGCCGAGCTGTTCGCGGAGGATCGGTCCTCGACTGGCGTGCTCTTCGACGAAGGTCGCGTTGAGGAAATGAACTCGGGTCGGGACCGCGGCGTCGGGATCCGGGTGACAGCGGGAGATGTGACGGGCTATGCCCACACGTCGGACATGACACCCGACGGACTCGCGGACGCGGCACGAACGGCAGCGGCGGTGGCGACCCGCTCACCGGGGGGCGGGACGGTGGACATGGAGTCGTTCCGCGGTGACGGCACGGCGGAGCCGCGTGTCGAGGTGCTGCCGACGACCGTCGGCGAGGATCGCAAGGTGGCGTTGCTGCGGGCGGCCGACGAGGCCGCTCGCTCCATGCACGATGCGATCACCCAGGTCACCGCTCGCTACGCCGACAGCCGCCGCCGGATCCTGGTGGCGAACTCCCATGGCATCTGTGCGGCTGACGATCAGGTCCGCACGCTGTTTTCGGTGAGCTGCGTGGCGAGCGGCGACGGCGGCCTGCAGACCGGCCGCGAGACCGTGGGCTATACGGTCGGGTGGGAGCTGTTCGACGACTGCGATCCAGCCGAGCTGGCCCAGCGTGCGGCACAGCGCGCCGTCACCAAGCTGGCCGCCCGTCCGGCGCCGAGCGGCGAGGTGCCCGTGGTGATCGCCCGGGGCGGTGGCGGTGTGCTGTTTCACGAGGCCTGCGGGCACGGGCTCGAAGCCGACCTGGTGCGCAAGGGCGCATCGGTTTTTCGGGACCGGGTGGGCTCGCAGGTGGCTGCCGAGGGTGTGACGCTGGTGGATGACGGCACGATGGGACCGGAGTGGGGCGCGCTGAGAATCGACGACGAGGGCCATCCCACGCAGCGGAACGTGCTGATCTCTGACGGCGTGCTGAGCGACTACATGTGGGACTGGCTGCGGAGCCGCGACGACGGGCGCGCGCCGTCGGGCAACGGTCGTCGCCAGAGTTACACGCACCTGCCGATGGTGCGCATGACGAACACCTTCGTCACGAACGGCGACATCGACCCCGACGACATCATCGCCGACACGCCGTCGGGGGTGTATGTGGCACAGCTCGGCGGCGGCCAGGTGAACACGGCCACCGGCGACTTCGTGTTCGGCATGACCGAGGCCTACCTCATCGAGGACGGCAAGATCACCGAGCCGCTGCGAGAGGGCAACTTGATCGGCAACGGCCCCCAGGTGCTGGTGGACATCGATGCCATTGGCAATGACTTCGCGATGGGCCATCCGGGCACCTGCGGCAAGGATGGTCAGGGCGTCCCCGTCGGCGACGGCCAGCCCACCCTGCGGGTGCGAGCCCTGACCGTCGGGGGCACCGCCGCGTAAGCGGCGGAGTGATACGGCGCGTAAGCGGCGGAGCGAGGCAGCGCGTGAATACCGAGGAGCTGGCCCGATTGGCGCAGCAGGTGTGCGAACGGGCTGCGGGCAATGAGCAGATCGAGGTGTGCGTCTCGACAGGACGCTCCACCACGGTGCGGGCCTACAACGGCGAGGTGGAATCGCTGCGCTCGGGCGTCACCGCAGCAATCGGCGTGCGCGTGCTCGATGACGGCCGCCAGGGATTCGCTTCTGCCGGCTCGCTGGATCCCGATGTGGTCGCCGACACGCTCGAAGCTGCACGCCGCAACGTCGCCTTCGGCGAGTCGGACCCGCATCAACGCCTTGCCGAGCCCGACGGCATGGAGCCGCCCGGTCTGGACCTCGGTGACCCGGCGGTGCTGAGCATTCCTGATTCGGACAAGATTGCCGCGGCCATCGATCTCGAGCGTCGCTGCCTGGATGCCGATCCGCGCATCTCGGGTGTGCGCGTCGCCGCGTGGAGCGACGGATGGTCGCAGTCGGCCCTGGCGTCGAGCACGGGCATCTGCGTGCAGACCTCGACGGGAAGCTGCTCGATCGGCGCCCAGCCGCTTGCCACCGACGGTGACGAGACCCAGATCGGTTATGCCGGCGATGCCGCTCGACGGCCCGACGATCTCGACGTCGATCGAGTCGTCACCGAGTCGACCGAGTTGGCCACTGGGCAACTGGGGGCGACCAAGCCGCCCAGCGAACACCTGACGGTCGTGCTCGCCCCTTCGGTCGCAGCCGCATTCATCAGCGTGGTCGCGAGCGTGCTCGCAGCGGACAGCGTGCTCAAGGGACGCTCGCCGTTCGCCGACCGCGTGGGCTCTCGGATCGCCGACGAGCGATTGAACCTGGTCGACGACCCGACCGACCCCGCGACCTTGGGCGCCACAAACTTTGACGGGGAAGGACTCGCAGCCCGCCGCAACGCGCTGATCTCCGCTGGGGTGCTCGACGGATTCCTGCACAACGCGTACACCGCCCGACGATCAGACACGGCCTCTACCGGCTCGGCTGTCCGTGGCACCCGATCAGTCCCCGGAGTCGGCATCCACGCGCCCGTCGTGGCCACCGGCGACATCGCCAACGACAAGCTGAACGCGTCCGTCTCCGATGGCGTGCTGGTGCGGGGCGTCAGCGGACTGCACAGCGGGGTCAATCCCACCAGCGGCGACTTCTCGGTCGGCGCGTGGGGCCATCGCATCGCCGGCGGCGAGTTGGCGGAACCCTTCAGGGAGGCCACGATCGCGTCCACGCTTCAGCGGATGCTGCTCGGGATCTGCGGCATCGGAGCGACAGCCGAGCCGCTGGCAGGAGGCATGTCGATGCCGCCGCTGGTAGTCGCCGACATCGCGTTGTCGGGGGTGTGAGCTGTGCCTCGACCGCCTGCCCCAGCAGCCGTCGAGCGGCACCCGCACTTGGCAGACGACTACCCCGCGGGCTGGGTGCGCGTGGATTTCCACACCCACACCATGTGGTCGGGGGACTCGACGACGACGCCGGAGGAATTCGCCGAGTGCCTCGCGGAGAGCGGCATCGACGTCGTGTGCATCACCGACCACAACGCCGTGCGGGGCGCGCAGCAACTGCAAGGCGAGCTGGATGCGAGGGTCGTGGTGGGAGAGGAGATGAAGACCCATGCCGGCGAGATCATCGGCCTGTTCCTCACCGAGCGGGTGCCGCAGGGACTGGCACCCGTGGCGGCAGCGCAGGCGATCAAGTCACAGGGCGGGCTCGTCTACATCCCGCACCCGTTCGATCCGCTGCGCAACAATCTCCGTCACGACGTGCTCGATGAACTCGTCGCCGAAGGCCTCGTCGACGGCATGGAGGTGCTGAACTCCAAGACGAGCCTCAACAGCCTCAACTCGCGAGCATCTCGCTATGCCAATGAGCACAGTTTGGCGCCGGGCGCCGGCAGCGACGCCCACGTAGCAGAAGCACTCGGGGGCGCATACCTGGAGATGCCGGATTTCGATGACGACGATCCGGCCGGCTTCCTGGCGTCGATGCGCCAGGGCTGGGCGGTCGGCCACCACTACGACCCGCCCCGTCGCTGGAGACCTCGCATCATCCCATCGGTGGGGAGCGACGACTAGGGGCTGCTGCGTTGGGTGATCTCGCCGATGTCGGGGACGTGGTGGTCGCGATCGTGCTCGGCTTGCTGCAGGGGCTGACCGAGTTCTTCCCGGTGTCCTCCAGTGCCCACCTCGAGCTGGTGCCCTGGCTGGCTGGCTGGGACCTTTTCGATGGCGACAACGAGCTGGAGAACTCCTTCGACGTGGCGCTGCACGTGGGCACGCTCGCTGGAGCGGCGCTGTACCTGCGCGCGGACATCGCCCGCTACGCGTCGGCGCTGTGGCGAGGCATCCGTGGTCGCCCCACCCCACACACGGTGGTCGCCGTCAGCCTTGTCATCTCGGCGATCCCCGCAGCGCTGGTGGGACTGGCACTGGAGGATGTCGTGCTCGACCTGGCGGAGGAGCCGCTGCTCATCGCAGCATTGCTGGCCGCGTTCGGCTGGTTGCTGTGGCGGACCGACGTGACGGCCAACCGGCGGGAAATTCAGCGTCCCCAGCACACGTACGGTCTGCGGGACGCCGCCGCCATGGGTCTCGCGCAAGCGATGGCGCTGCTGCCCGGCGTGAGCCGTTCGGGTGCGACAATCACGGCGGGGCGATGGCTGGGCTTCGACCGCGCAGCGGCAGCCCGGTTGGCGTTTCTCATGAGCTTGCCGGTGATCGCCGGGGCGGGCCTGTACCGCGCGGGCACGCTGGCAGAAGCCGCGCCCAGCGCGGCGCACGTGCAACTGATCGTCATCGGCGCCGCGACTGCAGTCGCGTCGTCGTGGGCCGGCGTCGCTGCCATGGTGCGGCTGCTGGAACGGATGGGCCAGCGCGCGCAGCGCTCGCCGTTCGCGCTGTTCTTCGGCTACCGGGCAGTGCTGGCGGTCGCGGTCGCTGTAGTCGTGTTCAGCGGCTTGCGCTGAGAGGCTGAGCCGACCGGCGAAGCCGTGGGCCGAGCGGCCCGTGAGCGACAGCGAACAAGAGCGAGAAACGACAGGTGCGACAACCAGAAGGCTCACCTGTCCGCGCCGCTGCTGAGGACAACGGGAACGATCACTCCCGTTGCGCTCGCACGAGCGACTGATTCGAGGTCCGCAGCATCAACCTCGACCAGCCACCGTTCTGCCTCCGAGTCGAGGACATAGGCCCGGACACGATCTGCGCTGGCGCTGGCCTCGGCGGGATTGAACGGATCGATGTCGGCGAACAGCATCAGCTCGACTGCGGTTCCAGGCCGCACCTCGGGGGCGTGGGGGCTGACGCCGATGCCGATGCCGCGACGCCCGGGAGTGACGCCGGCGGAGGGATCCACGTCGAGTTCAGTCAGCAGGCCGCCGCGGGGCACGCTCCGGGTCACGTCGCCTACGTCGAGGGTGCTGGTGAGCGCGCCGGCAGGGACCAGGTGGGCCGGGACTTCGACCAGGTCGACGTTGCCTTCCACCGAGGTCCCGATTGCCAGCGGAGAACTTGCCGCCAGCACCCGCACGGGGGCGCCCCATGCTGCGGCAGCCGAGCGCGCCCGCCCTTGCGTTCCGGCTACGAGAAGCAGCGCGACAAGCGCAATGGCGCCGACAGCGGACCAGTGCACGAGATTGGGTCGGCGCTGCCAGAGATCGCCGAGCTGAGACAGCAGCGTCATAGAAGCCTCCGTCGCACATCACCGCAGCGGCTCTGCCCCTGCGGGCGTGTCTCGATCACCGCAGCGACTGTGCCGCTGCGGGCTTGTTTCGATGCGGCGGGCGTCAGCCTGACGCCGAGGCGGCCCCGACGGAAGAGCTTTCCTTGCTTCCCGACGGGGTCGAATCCTTGCTTGGCGAATCGTTGCTTGTGCTGGATGAGCCGCTGGCAGAAGTCGTCGACTTCGAACGGCTCTCGGATCTGCTGTCGTTGCGGTAGAAGCCGCTGCCTTTGAAGCTGATGCCGACGCTGGAGAACACCTTGCGGACCTCGCCGCCGCACTCGGGCGCCGAACCGTTCAGCACGGTGCCGTCGGCTGGCAGCGGGCACACCGTGATCGGATCATCGCTGAAGCTCTGTTGGCGCTCGAAGGTCTGACCACAGTCAGTGCAGCGATACTCGTAGATCGGCATGAGGTCTCCGTTGCGGCGTCCAGCCAGAAGCCCGGTCCCGCCTCTGTCCCCGAGGGGAGCGGCGAGAGCCGGACCGTCGGGCAGTGTAGCGAGGCGTCCCCGGTGGAGCCCGAGCTCATGGGGGTGGCGGGTACCCGGGTTTCGGACCGGGCTAGCTTGAGTCGCCGTGCACGACGCTGAAGCACTCGGGGAGCGCTACGGCATCGACGCCTGCACGGCCCAGTTGCTCAGCGAGTACAGCTTCGATCCCGACGTGTTCGATCGGCTGCGCGCCGAGCTCATCGACCGGTCCGTTCGAGCCGGCTCAGATGCCACGGTCGAGGCGAACTGGGTTCGGGGTCGCATCGAGCCACCGCGCGACGGGGATCTCGTGCGGTTGCCGCCGACCGGTTCGCCTGAACGCATACGACTCGACCTCGCTGGCCGCGAGGCGATTGCCGCTGGTCACGTGGGCGTGCTGTTGCTCGCAGGAGGCATGGCCACCCGCTTCGGGGGAGGTGTCAAGGCGTTGGCTGAGGTCATTGGGTCGCTGACCTTCGCCGACGTCAAGATCGCTGACCTGCAGCAGCTTGCGTGCGAATTGGAGTGCTCGATCCCGCTGGTGCTCATGAGCAGCTTCCAGTCCGACAGCGCGTTGCGCCACTGGGCTGCGTCGGCGGGCGACAGTGCGCGCGTGCCGATCGCCATCGCGCCGCAGGGAATCTCCATGAGGCTCTCGACCGATGGTGGGCTGTTCCGTGACCGTCACGGCGTTGTGTCGCTGCACGCTCCGGGCCATGGCGATGCGCCGTGGGCGATACGCCACAGCGGGATGCTGCGCCAGTTCGCTCGCAGCGGCGGGCGGCACCTGTTCGTCACCAACGTCGACAACGCCGCAGCCACGCTCGACCCGGCGGTCGTCGGGGCACACTTGGCCTCACAGCGACCGCTCACCTGCGAAGTCGTCGCGGGCCATGCGGTCGGCGGCGCGCCGTGGCGGGTGGACGGTCGGCTGCAGATCGTCGAGGCCTTCCGCTTGCCGCCGGGCGTCGATCCGCTGGCGACCGGTGCGACCAACACCAACTCCCTCATCGCCGATGTGGAGGTACTCGAGGCGGACTGGCCGCTCACCTGGTTCGAGGTGCGCAAGGTCGCCGACGGCACCGAGGTCGTGCAGTTCGAGCGACTGATCGGCGAATTGTCGGCGTTCGTGGACACCACGATGCTGCTGGTCGACCGCGATGGGCCTGACGGGCGCTTCCAGCCGGTCAAGGACCCCCAAGAGCTCGAAGCTCGCCGGCGCGAGATCGCTCGCATCCTCGCCAGCAGGGGGATCCCCTCCAGCGGGTAGCGCCTCGCAGGTACATTGCGCCCTGTGCTGCCACTGGAGACCGCGCGTTCCTATGTCTTGGATCGGTGCCCAGCTCGTAAGCCGGCGCGTGTGCCGGTTGCAGACGCTTTGGGCTTGGTGACCTCCAGCGAGATCATCGCGTCCGAGGACATTCCCCAATTCGCGAACACGGCCATGGACGGCTTCGCCGTGCGTTCTGCCGATGTGGCGGATGCCCCCTGCGAGCTGCGCGTCGTCGAGACGATCCCAGCGGGCCACGCGCCGCAGGTCACCGTAGGTCCCGGCGAAGCCAGCCGCATCATGACCGGCGCCACAATTCCGCCAGGTGCCGACGCCGTTGTCATGGTGGAGCGCACGGCGATCATCTCGGAGCCGTCGGCCGACCCGGAGATCGTGCGCGTCGAGGTCAGCGTCCCTGCGGACAATCACGTTCGGCCCATCGGCGACGATCTGGGAGCTGGTGAGCCTGTGTTCCCCGCCGGAACGGAGCTCACCGCCGGTCACCTCGGCGTGCTGTGCAGCCTCGGCATGACCGAAGTGGAGGTGTTCGGGCGGCCACGCGTCGGCGTGCTGTCCACCGGCGATGAACTGGTCGACGACGGAAGCCCGCTGCAACCGGGCCAGATCCGCGATTCCAATCGCCGGACCTTGCTGGCACTGGCGCAACGGGCCGACGTGACGCCAGTCGATCTCGGTCTCGCCCCCGACGATCCGGCCGAGATCGAGGCAGCCCTGCGCACCGGCGTTGAGACCTGTGATGCCATCGTCACTTCCGGCGGCGTCAGCATGGGCGACTTCGACTACGTGAAGTCGGTGCTCGACCGCATCGGCGACATGCGGTGGATGCAGGTGGCCATCAAGCCGGCCAAGCCGTTGGCGTTCGGCACGGTGGGCGACGTTCCGGTGTTCGGGCTTCCCGGCAACCCGGTGTCTTCGATGGTGTCCTTCGAGCTCTTTGCCCGACCCGGTCTGCGCTCGATGATGGGTCACCCGCAGCCGATCCGGCCCTCGGATCTGGCGTTCGCGGCCGAAGACCTGCCCCGGCGTCCTGATGGCAAGACGCACTTCATGCGTGTGCTCGCGACACCGCTGGGCGGCCGGATCGAGGTGCGCTCAGCCGGAGGCCAGGGATCGCACATGCTGTGGGCGATGGCGAAGTCGAATGCACTGGCGGTCGTGCCCGACGGCACCGGAGTTCGCGCCGGGGACAAGGTCGACGTGCTCCTGCTCGACTGAGGCCACTCCGACGTACCGCGAGCAGGTGACTGGGTACGCTCACATCGATGAACGGTTCAGCGGGGGCTCTGGCTCAAGCACGACCGGCGGATCTTGTCGATCCGTTCGGCAGAGTCGTGGGCGATCTGCGCATCTCTGTCACCGATCGGTGCAATTTCCGCTGCCAGTACTGCATGCCTGCGGAGGGCATGACGTGGCTGCCCCGTTCGGAGATCCTCAGCTTCGAAGAGATCGAGCGCTTTGCCAAGGTTTGCGTGGAGCGCTTCGGCTTCGAGAGCATCCGGCTGACCGGAGGGGAACCCTTGGTGCGGGCGCACCTGCCCCAGTTGGTGGAACGCCTCGCCGCCCTGGGTGTCGACGTGGCGTTGACGACCAACGGCGCCACCTTGCGCCTGCATGCCAAACCACTTGCAGACGCCGGACTGTCACGCATCAACATCAGCCTCGACTCGCTGCAGCGTGACCGGTTTCTTGAGTTGACCCGGCGGGACGAGCTGGATCGAGTTCTCGACGGCATCGATGCAGCCATTGACGCCGGGCTCGCGCCGACCAAGATCAACACCGTCATGATGCGCGGCATCAACGATGACGAGGTCATCGACTTTGCCCGGTTCGGACGGGAGCGCGATATCGAAGTCCGCTTTATCGAGTTCATGCCGCTCGAGGCCGGTGACGTCTGGACGTCGGCAGTGGTGGTGCCCGCAGACGAGATCTTGGCGGCGATCTCGAAGGTGTTCCCGACCGAGCCCGTCCGGCGAGCCAATGAGCCTGCCGAGCGCTATCGATACCTCGACGGCGGCGGACATGTCGGTGTCATTGCCAGCGTCACCAAGCCGTTCTGTGACAACTGCGACCGGGTGCGACTGACGGCTGAGGGCCAATTCCGCACCTGCCTGTTCGCGCTCGACGAGTTCGACATGCGTGAGATCCTGCGCAGCGGCGCGGCGGGCGATGAGCTGGACGACCGGCTGGCCGATGCGATCCGAGGTGCGGTCGGCACCAAGTGGGCTGGTCACTCGATCGGGCAGGTCAACTTCATCCGACCGAAGCGCACGATGAGCCAGATCGGCGGCTGATGGCCGCCGATCATCAAACCCAGGGGCGGCTGATGGCCGCCGATCATCAGATTTAGGGCTGAGGACATGGCCGAGTCACCATTCACCCACCTCGACCCGCTCGGCCGCGCACGCATGGTCGATGTGACGCCGAAGGAGGCATCCCACCGGCGGGCGATCGCGCGCTGCCGTGTGCACATGGCAGCCGAGACAGCGTCGCTGGTCGCCCGTGGCGCGATCGCCAAGGGGGATGTCATCGCGGTCGCCCGGGTGGCCGGCATCCAGGCCGCCAAGCGCGCCCCGGACCTCATCCCCCTCTGCCACCCTCTGCTCGTCGGCGCGGTGTATGTGAACTTCGAGATCGCCGATACGTGGATCGAGATCGAGGCCCAAGTCGAGACGGTGGATCGAACCGGCGTCGAGATGGAGGCGATGACGGCATGCTCGGTCGCCGCGCTCACCATTTACGACATGTGCAAATCCGCCGACCGTTCGATGGTCATCGGTGACCTGACGCTGTGGGAGAAGACGGGCGGCAAGTCAGGGACGTACCGACGCGTCGAGGCCGAGGAGTAGCTCGGGGCGCCGGTGAGGCGTCGCACTTCTGGAAGGATCGCGCGTTCGCCGGGCTGGAACCGGAGGACTAGTCTCCGGCTGTGCTTGCGCAGCGGTAATGCGCATTATGGCGCGCACGGGGTGGCACCCTGTGTGGGCAGGCCCGCCGGCGAGGCAGGTGTTGCGTGACACAACTGGTCTTGGTGCTCCTGGCGGTGGCTTGGATCGTGGTGTTGGCGCCCGATGTCGCTCGTCTGATCCGGCCGCGTCGCCGGGCAGCTTCATCGCTCGACCGATTCAGGCAGCAGCTCGACTCGCTCGGTCGGTCGGTGCCCGCAGCAGCCGGTCATTCGCAGCGACAGCGTCTGAAGGACGTCGGAGAATCGCAGCCGGGATCCGCGCGGCGTCGGGTCGGCCCGTCCACGACGATGCCCGCCACACCGCAGCAAGCAGCAGTCCGCCGACGAGACATCGGGTCGCTGCTCGCGCTGTGCATGCTGGTGACCCTGGCCGGCACGCTGGCGACCGGTTCTCCTTGGGCGCTCGCTGCGTTCGTCTGCATGGGTGGGCTCACCGTCTCGTATGCCGGCTTGGTGGTGCGCCGGCGACGAGCCGCGCCGACGGCTGAGGTCCACTACCTGCCGCTGCGAGACCAGAGCGCCTCGTCGACGGTGAAGATGGTTCGCCGGATGGCGAACGAATAGGCACAGCGCCGGATGGCGAACGAATAGGCACAGCGCCGGATGGCGAACGAATAGGCACAGCGCCGGATGGCGAACGAATAGGCACAGCGCCGGATGGCGAACGA
>JAJEEO010000013.1 GCA_022820925.1 Acidimicrobiia bacterium
CACGATCTGCTGCAACGCCCGGCCCTCTTCATGGGTCAGCCGGCGAACCCGAACACGCTCACTCATACCCCCGACCAAACCACACCACACACCCCACCACGCGGACACCAACCCCCCACACGTAACCGGCCACAGCACTAGACAACCCCAGCGATGCCCGACTTCTTGGACGCGGAGCACACCGACGTGCTGCACACGGCCGAGCGCCTTGCTGACGAGCTTGCGGCGCTGCCGGGCCGGGTCGACGACAGCGACATCGGGGCGGCGGTGCGGGAGGCGTCCAAGGCCGCCGGTGTGTTCGGCATGACCCAGCCGGCGTCGGTCGGCGGCACGGAGGCGGGCGCTCTGGCGCTGGCCATCGTGCGTGACACGCTCGGCAGCCGCAACGTCGGCCACCTGCCGGGTGTCTTCGGGCCCTCGCCGGGCGTGCTCGCCGATGTCGGCGAGCCGCTGCGCAGCCAGTTCCTGCTGCCGTATCTCGCCGGCGAGCTGCGCAGCGGTTTCGGGTTCACCGAGCCTGCTGACGCCACGCGCCACACCTGGGCACGGCGTGACGGCGACGACTTGGT
This sequence comes from Acidimicrobiia bacterium, assembly GCA_022820925.1. Classification (GTDB taxonomy): domain Bacteria; phylum Actinomycetota; class Acidimicrobiia; order Acidimicrobiales; family Poriferisodalaceae; genus Poriferisodalis. Next base: position 570 of record JAJEEO010000013.1, read on the forward strand.
GGTCAACGGGGCGAAGTCATACGTGACCGGCGGCGCTGACGCTGACTTCATCAACGCGCTGGTGGAGGTGGAAGGGGTCGGCCCTGCGATGGTGCTCATCGAGACCGACCGCGCAGGCGTAACGCTCAAGCAGCGATTCGGCACTCTCGACGGCAGCCACCATGCCGCGTTTGCGTTCACCGATGTGCGCGTTCCGGCGACCCACCTCATCGGCGAGGCCGGGGGCGGCCTGCGGCGAGCGATGAGCCAGATCAACGCGACGCGCATGGCGATTGCAGCCGACTGCATCGGCCAGTGCCGATTCGCAATCGACCTCGTCGAGCAAACGCTGGTGGAGCGGGCCGGGCGGCGCAGCTCGGCAGGCGAACCGGCGCGGGTCGGCACCGACCTGGAACGCGTGACGCTGGGAGACATGCGGATCGCCGCTTACGCGGCTCGCAGCGCCCTCTACCGCACTGCACGCCTGCTCGATGCCGGCGAGAACGCCGTCAACGAGGTGATGGCGGCCAAGTCGCTGGCCACCGAGACGCTGAGCCGGATCTGCGACGACGCCGTGCAGCTGGTCGGAGGAACCGCACTCGTAGACGGCCACCCGCTGGCCGACATCTTGCGGCGCGTCCGCGCCCTTCGGCTGGCAGAGGGACCCACAGAGGTGCTGGCGGCGAACGTCGCCCGCGGCCGCCTCGACCTCGGCCTCGGCCGCGTGTAGCTGTCCCGCCGCGCCTGATTGCTCGGCCGCGTCCGGGAGCACCGGGACAGCGCTAGCAAGCAAGCCGGCCGGGGTCAGTCCCAGCCGAGTTCGTGCAGCCGGTCGTCGTCGATGCCGAAGTGGTGGGCGATCTCGTGCACCACAGTCACCAGCACTTCTTCCACCACGTCGTCGGGGGTTTCGCACATCTCCAGGATCGGCAGCCGGTAGATGACGATGCTGTCGGGCATCACCAGCCCGCCGTAGTCGTGGCGCTCGGTCAGCGGGATGCCCTCGTAGACGCCGAGCAGATCCGGATCCTCCCCGCGGTCCTCCACGAAGATGGCCACGTTGTCCATGAGCGAGCGCAGCGCGTCCGGTATGTCTTCAAGTGCCTGTTCCACCAGGTCGGCAAATCGAGCCTCGTCCATCTCGAGCACGCCCCCATCCTGCCGGGCGAACCGGCCCGCGTCAGGGGCAACACACGGTTCGGAGGCCAGCACTAGGTTTCAGGCATGCACGAGCTCGTCGTCACGGGAAATGATCCGGATGCCGCCGCAGAGGCAGCGGCCAGTGTCGGGGGCGTGTGTTACGCAGCAGATCCTGACGAACGTCGTGAGCTCCCCTTCCGCACGTTGGTGCGAGCGATGACCGATGCGCCCGATGCCCTTGCGCCGGCCGCGTCGGTGGGCACCTACCTGGCCTTCTCGCGCATCATCCGCGAGCGCCCGCTGGAGTCCGACCCAGGCACCCCCTCTCCGGGCCTGACCGCCATCTTCCCGATGGTTCACCACCCTGCATTGACCCACTCGCAGGGGGACAGCCACTGGCGTGACACCCACGCTCCGCTCGCGCTGCGACATCACCCCGGCATGTGGGACTACACCCAGCTCAGCGTCGTCGGCACCCTCAACGGACCGTCCTATGACGGCTTCGCCTTGGTCTCGTTCGCCTCGCTCGACGACATGCGTGAGCGCTTCTTCGGCGACGAGCACGATCGGGAGGTCATCCTGGCCGATGTCGCGAAGTTCGCCGACACTCAGCGTTCGCCGCGGCGCGTGGTCACCACGGAGACGATCTACCGCCAGCGTCCCCCGCTGCCAGCGGTGACCTGGCCGCACGACTGATTCGCTCGCGTCCCGCAAACGACATTCCGTCCGCCCGCGCCATGGTCCGGCTAGCAAACCCATCGTGACTGCCGCGCCTCACACCGAAGGGTTCAGCCGCGCACGCCGGATCGCCACGCTGCTGACGCTGGCGGGGGCGGCGGCGGTGTCGCAGTCGTTCGGCCGCTTCACCTATTCGCTGCTGTTCGCTGATCTGCGCGACGGGTTCAGCCTGTCCAACACCGTCGCCGGCGCGCTCGGCTCGCTGAATCTGCTGCTGTACGTGGTGGGCTCGCTGGTGGTTGCGCTGACGGTGGGCCGCACTGGCCTGAGCGGTGCCGTGCGCATCGGCCTCGCCGGCAATGTGGCCGGCTTGGCGCTGCTGTCGTGGAGCCCGAATGTGGGCGTCGCGGCCTTCGCTCTGGCATTGACGGGCTTCTGCGCGGCCGGTGTTTGGGTGGGCACTCCTGGGCTCGCCGCGGAGCTGCTGGGACCCGAGCGTCGCGGAGCCGCGGCCGGCTGGATGACCGGCGGTGTGGGCAGCGGCATGGTTGCCGCCGCGGCCATCGACGCGCTCCTGAGCCAGCCCGACGGCACCCAGCCCGGTGAGGCTGCGCTGGCCGCGGCCGACCTCAGCCACCCCCGCAACGTGTACCGGGTCGAACTCATCATCGGCGCTGCGATTCTGATCGCCCTCGTCATCGCCGTGCGCAAGTGGTCACGCACGCCTGGTCGCACGGGCTTCGGGGGTGCCCGCGCTGCGCTCGCCAAGGTTCCCCGAGCGGGCCAGCTCATCACCGCCTACACGCTGCACGCCTTCGTCGTCACGACGGTGCTCACCTTCATCGTCGACCACCTCGAGGGCTACGCCGACCTCTTCGACGCGAGGGACGCTGCCATCGCCTTCTCGTCGATCGGCATCGGCAGCATCGCGGGCGGGCCGATCTTCGGACGCTCAGCAGACCGCCTCGGCCGGCGGCGCACGGTCACCATCGGGTTCTGCGTATCGATGATCTCCATCATCTTCATGACCGCGTACCCCCTGCTCGAAGTGGGCGGGCAGGCACTGGCGTGGACGGCGGCGTTCGTCTTCGGCACCTCGTTCACCGGCATCATCGCCTCGATCGCAGCCCGGGTCAGCGACAACCTCTCCGGGGACGAGTTCGGCGCGGCCTACGGGGTTGCCACGATCTTGTTCGGCCTCGGCTTGGCGGCCGGACCTCAGCTCGGCGGCGCGACGGCCGACTGGTTCGACAGCTTCGGCCCCGCATTTGGGCTTGCCGTCGCCGCCTGCGTCGCAGGCATCCTGCTCACCGGCTGGGGCGACGACCCCGCCTCAATCGACAGCGCACAGAGCTAGACGTTCTGGTCGCGACGCCCGTTGCATCCCGCTCTTGTTCCCGTTCTCATGTGATCGGGCTCACGGGCCGCTCGGGCCACGGCTTCGCCTCCGGCTCAGCCTCAGCTGAATTCGGGCTCGTCCCACCAGGGGAAGTACTCGGGCAGGTCCTGGGTGGGGCGCAGCGAGAATTCCGGCGGCCGCTTCTCGAGGAACGACGCCACGCCCTCGTGAGCGTCGGCGCCCCGTCCGAGGTGAAAGATCCCCCGGGAGTCGATCTTGTGGGCCTCCATCGGGTGATCGGCAGCCAGCATGCGCCACAGCATGTGGCGGATCACCGTCACCGAGATGGCCGAGGTGTTCTCGGCAATCTCCGCCGCGATGGCCCGGGCAGTCGGCAGAAGATCGTCCGGCTCGTGAAGGCTGCGCACCAGCCCCCCTTCGAGAGCCTCGTCTGCGTCGAAGACACGGCCGCTGAAGCACCACTCCAACGCTCGTGACAGCCCGACGACCCGCGGCAGGAAGTACGACGAGCAGGCCTCGGGCACCACGCCCCGGCGGGCGAACACGAACCCGATGCGGGCCTTGGTGGACGCCAGCCGGATGTCCATGGGCAGCGTCATCGTGACGCCCACGCCGACTGCGGGGCCGTTGATCGCAGCGATCAGCGGCTTGTTGCACTCGTACAGGCGCAGCGTGAGCAGCCCGCCGCCGTCACGCATCCATTCCAGGTCGCCGCCCCCGCCCCGTTCGGAGGCCCGCTCGGCCTTGCGCTCATCTGACTGGCTGTCGAAGTCGAACGTGTCGGCGCCCCCGCTCAGGTCGGCGCCGGCGCAGTAGCCGCGGCCCGCACCGGTGAAGATCACCGCCCGCACGTCGTCGTCGGCGTCGACGAGGTCGATGGCGTCCATCACATCACGCAGCATCTGGCTGTTGAACGCGTTCAAGCGCTCGGGGCGATTCAGCGTGATCGTGGCGACGCGGTCATCAACCTCGTACAGGATCGTCTCGAACTCCGGCACAGCGCCCCCTCGATCGGTGTCCGCCCGACGTGGCGGATGGCGGTAACGGCGGCTTTTCTACACGCCCGGCCGCTCCCTACGTCGAGCGGCCGGTGCTCTCAGGCCGCGCTACACGTCGAGGAAGCGGCTCGCAGCGAACGCAGAGCCCAGCATCCCCACCAGCACGCCCGCGATCACCGTGACGAAGACCACGGTGGTGAATTGGCTCGACGTCACCACGAACGACCTGAAGAACGCCAAGATGTCGGACCTCGAGAACAGTCCCTCGACGTGGCCGCGCAACGCCCCGGCCGCGATCGCCCCGATGATCCCGCCCGCGAGCCCGTGCAGCATGCCTTCGAGCATGAACGGGAACCGGATGAAGCTGTTAGTGGCCCCGACCAGCTTCATGACCTCGATCTCGCGGCGGCGGGCGAACATCGCCACCCGGATCGAGTTGAAGATCAGCATCACGCTGGCACCTGCCAGCACGATCGACAGCAGCAGCACGATGCCTTGGAACGACGTGAACCAGGTGCGGATGGCATCCACCTCTTCACGGCCGGTCTGGACCGACATCACCCCGGGCCGTTGGCGGAACTGCGCCGCCAACGACTCGATCAGCTCGGCCTCGACCGAGCGCGGCACCACCCGGTACGACGGCGGCAGCGCCTCGGGCGACACCTGCGCCAGCAGCTCGGGCTGGTCGGCCATCTGCTGGGACACCAGCCCATAGGCCTCCTCGGAGCTGAAGAACTCGATGCGATCGATCTCTGGGTGAGTCTCGAGCTCAAGACCGAGCGCGTCGATCTGGCTCGGATCGATCTGGGGGTCCATGAACACCTCGAACTGGACGCCGCCCTCCCAGCGGTCGAGCGCGTTGCCGCTCGCGTAACCCGCCATCAGCCCCATGCCGACCAGCATCACGCCGACCGCGACGGTCAGGATCGCCGCGAAGGTCAGCGTGAGATTGCGCCGGATGTTGGCCCAGGTCTCCCGCGCGAAGTAGCGGATGCGGCTCACGAGCCGGTCCCGTCCCGCGGCTCGGCAGGCGGGGCATCGCCTGGCGCGGCATCGTCGGGTGCGGGCCCGTGCTCAGGCTCGCCGCCGTAGGCACCGCGCTGCTCGTCACGCACGAGTTCGCCGTGCCGCAGGGCGACCACCCGGCGACGCATGCGATTCACGATCGTCTGGTCGTGGGTGGCCATCACCACGGTCGTGCCGGTGCGGTTGATGCGGTCCAGCAGCGACGTCAGCTCTTCGGAAGTGTCCGGGTCGAGATTCCCGGTGGGCTCGTCGGCGAGCAGGATGAGCGGCCGGTTCACGAAGGCCCGTGCCACGCTCACTCGCTGCTGCTCACCGCCGGACAGCTCGTCGGGAAACCGCCGCTGCTTGTCCTGCAGCCCGACCAATTCCAGGATGGCAGGCACCTGCGTGCGGATGACGCCGTCGGGACGGCCGATCACCTCGAGGGCGAACGCCACGTTCTCGTACACGGTCTTGTTCGGCAGCAGCTTGAAGTCCTGAAAGACCGACCCGATGTTGCGCCGCAGGTACGGCACGCGCCAGCTGTTGAGCTTGGACAGGTCCTTGCCGGCCACGTGGATGTTGCCCGTCGTGGCCTTCTCCTCGCAGGTCATCAGGCGCAGCATCGTGGACTTGCCCGAGCCCGACGGCCCCACCAAGAACACGAACTCGCCCTTGGTGATGTTGAGCGACACGTCGTTGACCGCCCGCGTCTCGCCCTTGTAGATCTTCGTGACGTTGTCGAAGCGGATCATGCGCGCCTTCAGATCGTGCGGCGGGGTAGGTCCGGCCCATCCCGCGCCGACATCACCAAATCGCTTCCCACGGTACGCCAGCGGTGCCGCGGTTTTCGGGCACCCCGTGAGCGCCCTCGCTGCCGATCTTGTTCGCTCAGCGTGCGGCCGCGCCGTCTGGGACCTGCAGGGAGCGCTGCCAGCGCAGGTACGCCTCCATCAGGCCGTCGAGGTCGCCATCGAGCACGGCGTCCACGTTGCCGATCTCCATGCCGGTCCGCAGGTCTTTGACCTGCTGGTAGGGGTGCAGCACATAGGAGCGGATCTGGCTGCCCCACGCCACGTCGCGTTGCTCGCCCGCCAGCGCGGCAACCTCAGCCTCGCGTTCGGTCCGCTGCAGGTCGGCCAGCTTGGCCGCAAGCATCTGCATCGCACGGTCCTTGTTCTGGTGCTGGCTGCGCTCGTTCTGGCACGCCACCACGATGCCCGTGGGCAAGTGTGTGATGCGCACCGCAGAGTCGGTGACGTTCACGTGCTGGCCGCCGGCACCTGAGGAGCGATAGGTGTCGATGCGCAGATCGCCCTCGTCGATGGGCACCTCGTCGGACACCTCGTCGAAGAACGGCACCACCTTGAGCGAGGCGAATGCCGTGTGGCGCCGGGACTGCGCGTCGAATGGCGAGATGCGCACCAGCCGGTGCACCCCTCGCTCTGCGGCGAGGAAACCGAACGCGTGCCGCCCCTTGACCAGAAAGGTGGCCGAGCTGATGCCGGCCTCGCCGCCGTCGGTGGCCTCGGTCAGCTCGACGGTGAAGTCGTTGCGCTCGGCCCAGCGCTGGTACATCCGCAGCAGCATCTCGGCCCAGTCGCATGCGTCAGTGCCCCCGGCACCTGAGTTGATCTCGCACACCGCGTCGTTCTCATCGTGCTCGCCGCTGAACAGCGCCATCAGCTCGATCTCGGCGAGCCTGCGCTCTGCCGCTTCGACGGCGTCGCCGATCTCGGGCAGCAGCTCGGCGTCGTCCTCCTCTGCGGCCAGTTCCACGAGTGCGGTGGCATCGTCCACTTCGACGCGGGCCCGGTGCCAGCGATCGATGTCGTCGCGCACACGCGACAGCCGGGTGGTGACCGCTCGGGCCCGGTCGGGGTCATCCCACAGCGACGGCTCCGATGCCTCAGCCTCCAGCCTGTTCGCAGCGGTGCGCGCCTCGTCGATCCCGAGGTAGTGATGCGCCTCGCCGACGCGCCGATCCAGATCCGCCAGCGCGTCGGCAAAATCGCTCAAGGATCGGCTCATCGCAGAGTCCCCGCAGCAGGATCTTCTCGTCGCGTCACCTGTTGCTTTCCGCTCTTGTTCCCCGTCTTCAATTGATACGGGCTCACGGGCCGCTCGGGCCACGGCTTCGCCATTCGGCTCAGCCTCCTAGCGTCCGCAGCAATGCTTGTACTTGCGGCCCGATCCGCAATGGCAAGGATCGTTGCGGCCCAGCTTTTCCTGGGCCGACTTGACCACGGTGCCGGTCGACGCTGCGGCAATCCGGCGCGACTGCGACGGTCCAGAGGGACCCCGCGGCGCGGACGGTGCGGGACCAGTGGCCGCAGCACCGTTGCCGGCTCCGACGGTGGACGGTGTGAGATCTGGTGCCGAGTACTGCACGTCGGTTGCCTGGCCTGCGCCGCCCGCAGCCCTCGACTGTGACACCCCGGCCGGCGAGGCAGCGCCGCCGGTGACTGACTCGCCGTCAGTCGGGGCCGGCGTGACCTGTACGTGCATGACGTAGGTGACGAAGTCGCGGTACACCCGCTCGAGCATCGCCCCGAACATGTCGAAGCCTTCCCGCTGCCATTCGGCCACGGGGTCCTTCTGGCCGATCCCGCGAAGGTGGATGCCCTCCCGCAAATGGTCCATGTCGGCGAGATGCTCACGCCATCGCTGGTCGATGAGTCGCAGCATCACCTGCCGCTCGACCTCGCGCATCGCGTCGGGGCCGATCTCGGACTCGCGCGCCTCGTAGTGGCGCTCGCCGTCGGCGCACACCAGATCGACGACATCGTCGAAGCTCCAGCCTCGCTGGCCGTCACCCGACTGCCCATTTCCCGACAACTCGGCGTCGGACAGCTCGCTGGGCCAGTAGGTGCGGATCGTGGCCAGCAACCCGTCGAGATCCCACTCGGTGATCTCGTCGCTGTCGCAGTGGTCCACGACCGCCGCCTCGGCAGCATCGCGGACATATCCCAGCGACTCGACGCGCAGGTCGTCACCTCCGAGGATCTGCTCACGGCGCGCGTAGATCACCTTGCGCTGCTCGTTCATCACCTCGTCGTACTTGAGGACGTTCTTGCGGACCTCGGCGTTCTTCTGCTCGACCGTGTTCTGGGCACGCTCGATGGCCTTGGTGACCATCTTCGCCTCGAGCGGCACGTCATCGGGCAGCGTGCGATCCATCACCCAGTTGACCGCCCCGGTGGCGAACAGGCGCATCAGGTCGTCCTCGAGCGAGAGGTAGAACCGGCTCTCGCCCGGGTCGCCCTGGCGTCCCGAGCGACCTCGCAACTGGTTGTCGATGCGGCGTGACTCGTGGCGCTCGGTGCCGAGCACGTACAGCCCGCCCAGCTTGCGCACCTCGTCGCCCTCGGCACGGCACTCGGGTTCGTAGCGCTCGATGCGGCGCATCAGGTCGGCGGCGTTGTCGGGATCGTCGGGATCCAGCTTCTCGCGCAGCAGGTCACGCCGGGCCATGCCTTCGGGATTGCCGCCGAGCAGGATGTCGACGCCGCGACCGGCCATGTTGGTGGCCACCGTCACCGAGCCCAGCCGTCCCGCCTGCGCGATGATCTCGGCCTCGCGCGTGTGCTCCTTGGCGTTGAGCACGCTGTGGTCGATGCCGCGGCGCTCGAGTGCGGCGGACAGCTTCTCGGAGTTCTCGACGCTGACCGTGCCGACAAGGGTGGGCTGGCCGGTACCGATCCGCTCGGCGAGGTCATCGACCACCGCTTCGAGCTTGGCCCCCTCGGTCTTGTAGATGAGATCGCCGTGGTCCGCCCGCACGACCGGCAGGTGTGTGGGCACCGGGATGACGTCGAGCCCGTAGGTGCTGCCGAACTCGGCGGCCTCGGTGGTGGCCGTGCCGGTCATGCCGGCGAGCTTGTCGTAGAGGCGGAAGTAGTTCTGCAGCGTGATGGTGGCGAGCGTCTGATTCTCCTCCTTGATCGCCACCCCTTCCTTGGCCTCCACGGCCTGGTGCAGGCCCTCGCTCCAGCGTCGACCCTCGAGGATCCGGCCGGTGAACTCATCGACGATCTTCACCTCGCCGTGCGACACGACGTAGTCCTTGTCGCGGCGGTACAGCTCCTTGGCCCGCAGTGCCGCGTTCATCTGGTGGACGAGGTTGGCCGAGACCTGGTCGTAGAGGTTGTCGATGTTGAGCGCTCGCTCGACCTTGCTGATGCCCGGCTCGAGCACCGCCACGTTGCGCTTGTCTTCCTCGACCTCGTAGTCGACGTCTCGGGTCATCGTCGCAGCGATACGGGCGAACTGCTGGTAGAGCTTCGCCGCGTCGGCGACCCGCCCGCTGATGATCAGCGGAGTGCGTGCCTCGTCGATGAGGATCGAGTCGACTTCGTCCACGATGCAGAAGTTGTGCCCGCGCTGGGTCTGGGAGGCCCGGTTGGGCGCCATGTTGTCGCGCAGGTAGTCGAAGCCGAACTCGTTGTTGGTGCCGTAGGTGATGTCCGCCGCGTACTGCCGGCGCTTGTGGGCGGCGTCGTAGGGTCCGGGCACTACGAGCCCTACCTCGAGGCCCAGGAACCGGTGGATGCGGCCCATCCACTCGGCATCGCGTGCCGCCAGGTAGTCGTTCACGGTGACAACGTGCACGCCCTTGCCGCTCAGCGCATTGAGGTACACCGGAAGCGTCGAGACAAGCGTCTTGCCCTCGCCGGTGCGCATCTCGGCGACCCATCCGAAGTGCAGCGCCGCTCCGCCGATGATCTGCACGTCGTAGTGCCGCTGCCCGATGACCCGACGGGCCGCCTCGCGGGTCACTGCGAAGGCATCCACCAGGACGTCGTTCAGTTCTGCGCCGCGGTCCAGCTCGGCACGGAAATCACCGGTGCGGGCCCGCAGTTCGTCGTCGGAGAGCCGCTCGATGTCCGGCTCGACCGCGTTGACCTCGGGAACCAGCGCCTCCAGCAGGCGCAGCTTCTTGCCTTCCCCGGCACGGAGCATCCGCTGAAACAGAGCCACCTTCGCAGGCTACCGCTGGGGTTCGCGCCCGTAGCCGAGATTTCCGGGGCGCGCCGATGGGTGCTCAACCAGCGGCTGCCGCAGGCGCAGCCTCAGGCGTCGATCTCGATGAGACCCGCATCCCCGTCCGAGCGCAAGTACACCACGCTGGGCATGCCGCTGTCGGCGTTCACGAACAGGAAAAATTCGTGATCGAGCAGCTGCATGCGGGTCACCGCCTCGGTGGGATCCATCAGCTCGAGGTCGAACGTCTTGCGACGCACGATGCGCGGCACCCACCCGGGGTCGTCGGGACCCGCCGCCGGCTGCGGTGCCGTCTCGCCGTTCACGAGATCGTTCTCGAGGCGGGCCAGGGGATGATGGACCTCGTCGCGCTGCAGGTTCGGACGATGCCGGCGCACGACGCGGGTCTTCAGCTTGCGCAGCTGCTTGCCGAGCTTGCCGACCGCGAGATCGACGGCCTGGTGCTGATCGACCCCGGCGACCGAGGCCCGCACGTGATGGCCATGCCCGAGCAGCGTGACCTCCACCTGCTCGCGTTCGGTGATGCGCGGGTTCTTCTCCTCGCGGAACACCACTTCGGCTCGATCCAGCCCACCTACGAACCGGTCCAAGGCCCCGATCTTCCGCTCTACCGCAGCCCGCACATCGTCGGGAACCTGAACTTTTCGACCCGTGATGGTGATCTGCATCGCCTCAGCTTTCTGAGCGGCCGCTCGGCTCGGTCGGCGCCGCTCGAAATAAAGGGAGTGCCATGTTAGGCACCTGCGGGGACGCGGTCGCGACCCCGTCGTGCACACGCTGCCACATGGACGGCGGCGGCACCGGCACCCTCCAGCGCAGCGGCCGCCGCCGCCAACGTGGCCCCGGTCGTGAGCACATCGTCGACGAGCAATACCCGGCGGCCAACCGCACTCGATCGGCCTGAGAAGCGCGGCCCGGACAGCCTCGCCGAACGTCCGGTGCCCGACTGCGCGGCAGATCCGATACGCCGCAACAGCCGCGCAGGACGGACTTGCAGCGCCTTGGCGGCGGCACGCGCCAGCGTTTCTGCCTGATCGAAACCGCGGGATCGGCGATGAGCGGCCGTCGTCGGCGCCCAGGTGACTGTGTCGACCGACTCCATCGCGATCAGGCCGAGGTGGGTGAGCGCGAGCGAATCTCCCAGCCACCTGGCGATCGCGCGCTCGCCGCGGTACTTGAGCGCGTGTATGAACTCGCGCCCGACCCCCGAGTGGGAGAACAGCAGCGCGACCGAGTCTGCACCGGGCACCGACGCCGGCTCGGGCGCCTCCAGTGCTTCCACGCATGCAGCGCAGGGACACCAACCCAACTGCCCGCAGCCGGGGCACCTCACCTCGAACAGCATGGGCCGACCCTAGGTGCGGCCCTGCGGGCCGCTGAAGCGATTTATCCCGCTAGTAGCGGTAGCGGTCCGCCTTGTAGGGACCGTCGGCGTCCAGACCGAGATAGTCGGCCTGCGACGGCGTGAGGCGGGTGAGCTTCGCGCCGAGCTTGTCGAGGTGCAGGCGGGCGACCTCCTCGTCGAGCCGCTTGGGCAGCACGTGCACGTCGGCGGGCAGCTCCTCCGCGTGTGCGTGCAGTTCGAGCTGGGCGAGCACCTGGTTGGTGAAGCTCATCGACATCACGAAGCTGGGATGACCGGTGGCACAGCCCAGGTTCACCAGCCGGCCCTCGGCGAGCACGATCACCGAGTTGCCGTTGGGGAACACGAACTCGTCCACCTGGGGCTTGATCTCGTTGCGACGCACGTCGGACATCGCCATCAGGCCCGCCATGTCGATCTCGTTGTCGAAGTGCCCGATGTTGGCAACGACGGCCTGGTGCTTCATGGCCGACATGTGCTCGGCCGAGATGATGTCACGATTTCCTGTCGCGGTGACGTAGATGTCGGCAATGTCGAGCACGTTCTCGAGCCGGTCGACTTCGAAGCCTTCCATCGCGGCCTGCAACGCGTTGATGGGGTCGATCTCGGAGACGATCACGCGGCAGCCCTGGCCGCGAAGCGCCTGCGCGCAGCCCTTGCCGACGTCGCCGTAGCCGGCGACGAACGCCACCTTGCCGCCGAGCATCACGTCGGTGGCCCGGTTGATGCCGTCGATGAGCGAGTGCCGGCAGCCGTAGAGGTTGTCGAACTTGGACTTGGTGACCGAGTCGTTCACGCTGTAGGCCGGGAACGTCAACTCGGAGCGACTCGCCATGTCGTAGAGCCGGTTCACCCCGGTGGTGGTTTCCTCGGAGACGCCGCGGATGCCAGCGGCGATCTCGGTCCACAGACCCGGCTCGGTCTGCTGCAGCTCGGCAAGCAGCTTGTGCACCGCCACCTCATCGGGCGAGGCGGCGTCGGGGCCCTCGGCTGACAGCTCGGGCACGGTGCCGTGGGCCTCGTAGCGGGCGCCGAGGTGGACCATCAAGGTGGCGTCGCCGCCGTCGTCCACGATCAGCGTCGGCCCGGGGCCGTCAGGCCAGCGCAGGGCCCGGTAGTTGCACCTCCAATACTCCGCCAGCGTCTCGCCCTTCCATGCGAAGACCGGCACTCCCCGCGGTTCAGCAGGCGATCCATCGCGGCCGACTGCCACGGCGGCTGCGGCCTCGTCCTGGGTGGAGAAGATGTTGCACGACGCCCACCTCACCTGCGCTCCCAGATCGACCAGGGTCTCGATGAGCACCGCCGTCTGCACCGTCATGTGCAACGAACCGGTGATGCGGGCACCCCGCAGCGGCTGCACATCGAAGTGCTGGGCGCGCAGCGCCATCAGGCCGGGCATCTCGGTCTCCGCCAGCTCGATCTGGCGACGCCCAGCCGGGGCCGCGCTGAGATCAGCTACTTCGAAATCATCGATCAGGCGCGACGGGGGGGTCATGGGATCACCTCGCTGGCAGTCGGCCGACAGCTTGCCGCCTCAGGCAAGAAATGCCTTCAGCTCTTCGAGCAGCGGGATCGGACCGGGGTCGCGCCCCGCAGCCGTGGCGAAGCGCAGGCTCAGCACGTCGACCTGATAGACGAGGTCGAACAGCTGCGCCAGCGCACCGTCGCCGGCGGCGCGCAGCTCGCAGTACGGCACGCCGACCTGCCCGCCTTCGAGGACGCCCCGCGTGAAGTCGTAGCGACGCTGTATCTGCGGATGCTCGAAGTCGTGCCTGAGCGCGATGACCGCGAGCGGCGAGCCGCTGCTGGATGAGTCGGCGAGGTCCCATCCGGCCAGCTCGTTGTGGCACAGCTCGGGCATCGCGCTCGCGTAGGCGGGCATCTTGACGTTCTCGTTGACCTGGGCCTTGGCACGGCCCGCTGCGACCATGCCGAGCGCACCGGCGCCGTAGAAGATCGGCACCATGTCCCCGGCGCCGACGGCACGCACCAGCTCGTCGAGATCGCTGCGGGGCTCGGTGCCCCGGCGTACGCGAAGCTGCGCCGCCGCTGCGGTGACCCCGTCTGCGACACCGCTCAGCAGCCCGACCCGTTCGAGCGCCATGAGCGGCGCGACCGAGATGGCCCCTACCGCTGCCCTCGGCATCGGGATGGTGCCGTCGACCTCGTACAGCGGGACGTCCCACCGGCGGGCCAGCTCGCCCAGCCGCCCGCCCGAGGTAACGGCGATGATCGACGCTCCGGCCTCGTGGGCGGCCGTGACCGCCTCGAGCGTCTCTTCGGTGTTCCCGCTGAACGACACCGCGATCACCAGCGTCGACGGGCCGACGAACGCGGGGCACTCGTAGCCCTTGGCAACAGTCACCGGCACCGGCATCTGCGGCGACGCGAGCGCAGCCACGATGTCGCCGGCAACGCCCGACCCGCCCATGCCCAGTGCGACGACGCCGGCGATCGGCTCGCCGAGGGCCGGTCCGGGCACTGCCGACGCGGCGGCGAGCGCTGCTTCGAGCTGCTCAGGGAGGGAGTCGACTGCAGCCGCCATTCCCATCGAGTCAGTCACTGGTCTGTCTCGGGGGCCGGAACAAAGGTCGGGCTGAGCTCGCCGTCCGCGATGCGCGTGTCGTAGGTCGCCGCCGTGGGCGGATCCACGTCGGTGGCCTCGTCGATCAGCAGCACGGGAATGCCGCCATCGATCCGGTAGGCCCGACCAAGGCGCGGGTTGTACAGCAGGTCGGCCTCACCCACGTAGTACAGCGGCCCCTTGTCCGCCGGACACGCCAGGACCTCCGCCAGCACCGGATCAAGACCCACGCACGCCTCCTGAGACCGCGGCCAGCCGTGCGCCGCCGCCGGCTGCGAATCCGATCATGCCAGCAGCGTGCTGATCTCGCTCACCCGCTGCGCCACCGCATCGGCGTCAGGAGCCTCAAGATTCAATCGGAGCAACGGCTCGGTATTGGACGGCCGCAGGTTGAACCACCAGTCGCCCCCGTCCACGGTCAACCCGTCCAGCCGGTCCTGCGACAGCCCGGCGAAGTGCTCTGCAGTGCGGCCGAGCACCTCGTCGACATCGGCAACGCGGGTGTTGATCTCGCCCGATGAGGCATAGCGATCGAGCGGCGCGAGCAGCTCAGACAGGGGCACAGCGGCACTGCTCAGCGTCTCGAGGGCGATGAGCGCAGCGATGAGACCCGAATCGGCCCGGTAGTTGTCGGCAAAGTAGTAGTGGCCGCTGTGCTCGCCGCCGAACGTGGCACCGGTGCGGGCCATCTCGGTCTTGATGTAGCTGTGACCCACCCGGGTGCGCACGGGCTGGCCGCCCGATTCGGCGATGGCCTCGGGAACGGCCCGAGAGCAGATCAGGTTGTACAGGATCGGCCCCGGCCCGTGTCGTCGCAGCATGGCCTGCGCCACCAGCGCAGTGAGCATCGACCCGCTCACGGCGCGACCTCGCTCGTCAACCAGGAAGACGCGGTCGGCGTCGCCGTCGAATGCGAGGCCGACGTCCGCACCGGTGGCCAGCACTCGCTCGCTCAGATCGACGAGATTCTCGGGCCGGATGGGGTCGGCGGGATGGTTGGGAAACGTGCCGTCGAGCTCGCCGTAGAGCAGCTCGATCTCGAAGGGCAGCGGCCCGAAGACCGCCGGCACGACATGACCGCCCATGCCGTTGGCCGTGTCCGCCACGACGCGCAGGGGCGCCAGGCTCTCGACATCGACAAACGCACGGACATGATTTGCGAACGTGTCGAGCAGGTCGCGCCGGGTGCGCCGGCCCCGGGCGGCGCCTGCGATGCCGCCGGCCGCTGCTCGCTGAGCGATCTCGGCGAGGCCGCTGTCGGCACCCACCGGCGCAGCGCCGGGTCCGCACAGCTTGATGCCGTTGTATTCCGCTGGGTTGTGCGAGGCCGTCAGCATCGCGCCCGGCATGTCCATGCAGCCTGAAGCGAAGTAGAGCAGATCCGTCGAAGCGAGCCCGAGATCGATGACGTCGACCCCGGCCGACTGGACGCCGTCCGCGAACGATTCCGCGAGCTCGATGCCGCTCGGGCGCATGTCACGGCCGAGCGCGATGCACTCGGCACCGGACCACTGGGCGAACGCGAAGCCGATCGCTCGCGCTGTTGAGGGTGCCAGCTCGTCGGGATAAATCCCACGTATGTCATATGCCTTGACAACCGCTGCCAGACGTGCCGTTGACTCGGGTGGGATGCGGTCCGTCATAACGCTGCCAGAGCCTATGAGGCGGAGCCGCGAGCCCCTGCCAGCGCCACGACGCCAGGGCCTCAGAGGGCACGGATTTGCAGGTAATCGAGGCTTCCTCGAGGGGCCTTCGGCACAAGCCCAGTCCGCCTGAACCGCGCAGTAGTGCGCGGCGCTCCGCGGCAACGCCCTTGCAATTCGCGCCCGCTTCTCCCTATGGTGGTTGCAGAGAGTGGGATACGAACCTGCCTGAAGCAAGCGAGAGATGTGATGAGCAAGAGTAAATACCAGCCAACAGACCGGGAACAATTGGTTCTTGATGCGGTCGAAAATCCCCGGTATGACCGCCAGATCGTCAATGGTCTCGAACCCTTCATGAGCGGCTCTGCGCCTGAAGAATTCAAGAGCTTTTATACCCCACAAGAACTCGCAGACTTACAGGAATTACGCGGTACTGAGCGCGACGTTGAAGCGCGAATGCCCGTCAAGTTGACGCGTCATTATTTCGATATGGCGACCTCAAGTTCTGCGCTACAAAAACTCGTGAAGGCATCGCCGGATGAGACAGTGAATTTGGAAGGAGATCCGGACCCAGCGAATCAATTGGACTACAGCCCGATCGAAGGACTTCTGCACAAGTATGAGATGGGTCTGCTGTATGTCATTTCGACATGTTCAGCGCATTGCCGCTTCTGCTATAGAGAAGAACTCATCGGTCGCAAGGAAATCGAACGTGCTGACGGCACGCTCAAGAAGAAGGGCCTTGCGAACGTTCTGGAGATAACCGATTACATCCGGTCGCATAACGAAGCAGTGGCGGCCAATGGCGGAACGCACCCCGAGACCGGTCGACCGAAGCTGAGAGAGATCCTTCTCTCCGGCGGCGATCCGATGGTGCTGCCCAATTCCAAGCTGGCTGCTTGGTTCACATCGCTGGCGGAGGCCGGCACCGAAGCCATCCGCGTCGGCACCAAGGAGCTGGCCTTCTACCCCGACCGCTTCGACGATGCGTTCTTTGCGATGCTCGATCGCTTTCACGAGGTCTATCCGGATGTCGCGATGCGGTTCATGATCCACTTCAACCATCCCGACGAGTTCCTCGTCAAGGACGCCGACGGCAGCTACATCGCGGACGACAAGGGCTTCCTGCGTTGGCGTGCGAACACGCGTCAGGCCCTCGACGCGCTGGTGTCGCGCGGCTGGATCAGCGTCGAGAACCAGACGCCGATCATCGCCGGCGTCAACGACGACCCCGACGCACTGCGGATCCTGCAGCGGACGCTGAAGGGCGTCGGCGTCGAGAACCACTACTTCTTCTGCGGTCGCAACATCGTGGCCTACAAGGCGTTCAACGTGCCGATCGAGCGGGCGTGGCAGCTGCTCAACGAGTCCCAGCGCGGCCTGTCGGGCGTGGAGTCGCATGCGCGGCTGACCATCGTGCACTACAAGGGCAAGACGGAGGTCTCCGCGGTGACCGACGGTCCGATCGCAGGGCTGCGGGGAGCCGAGAACGGCGTCGTGATCTTCAAGGTGCTGCGCAACCCGGCCCACGCTCCCGATCGGGGCAAGGTGACCATCGTCGGCCGGAACCCCGAGGCGCTCTGGTTCGACGAATACGAAGACCGGGTTCTGCTTGACGAAGCGGGCCTCTTCAGCCAGCAGCGACCGAGCGGCGTCGCCATCCCGCGCTCGCGCTCACGGCACCACGGAGCCCGCGACGGCCGCTCCGGCACCACGGCGAGACCCGCACCGCTCATGGCCGTTGTCGGGGGCACCGATCGCCGTCCGCATCCCAAGAGCCGCACCAGCGGCGCCCCAGAGCCCGCCGTGCGCGACGCCCAGGAGGCCTGACCGGCTTACGCCCGGGCTGTGTCAGCAGTCGACGGCGCAGCGTATGGGTCGTACGCGCCGGCCCCGGCGCGGTGGCGAATGCGCCAGATGTCAGCAACCACCCTCAGCGACTGGGCTGCGAGGCGGACCGTGGTGTCCGCGGTGTGGTCGACCGCTACCGGAACTTCGGTCGTCGTCAATCCGAGATGCTCAACGAGGTACAGCACCTCGACATCGAAAGCGAATCCGTCGATGACGCAGCGCCCGAAGATCGTCCGCGCTGCCTCTTCGGTAAAGCCCTTGAAGCCGCATTGGGTGTCGCGATAGCGGCGGAGCAGCACGACCCGCGTGAAGGCGTTGAACAGGCGGCTCGCGAACGCTCTCGCCGCCGGCGCAGGAGTGATCGTGCGGGCTTCGGCATGACGCCGGTTGCCGAGCGCGACGTCGGCGCCGGCCTCCAGCGCATCGATGAGCGAGTTGAGCTGGCCCGGGGGGTAGGCCAGATCGACATCGGTGAACAGACGGAGCCGCCCGTTGGCGGCGAGCATGCCCGCCCGCACTGCAGCGCCCTTGCCACGATTCGCAGCCTCGGCAACGACGATGTCGGCACCGGCACGCCGAGCTGCTTCTGCGGTGCCGTCGGTGGACCCGTCGTCGACTACGACGATCTCGAGGTCGCCGCCTATGGCGGGGTTGTCGCGCAGGGCGGCGCTCACCTGCGCCACTGCCGGACCCACCAGGTGTGCAGCCTGATAGGCGGGCAGCACGACCGACACGGCTGGCTGTGCGCGCCCGATCTCTGCTGCGTCGTGGCCGCCCCCCGCGTCGAGCTGGGCTGTCGCTGCGCCGAGCTGGGCTGTCGCTGCGCCGAGCTGCGCTGCGCGCCGAGCCTCGGCGGCCGAACGGCTCTCGAATCGTCCCGGCGGCCGAACGGCAACGAGCGCCAGCGCCCCAAGCCCGATGAGCGTCGTCAGCCACGCGAGATACTCGACGGCGGTGGCGCCGTAGGTGAGCTCGACGTCGGTGCGTGTGGGGATCACCACCATCCAGTTCGGCGTGACGCGGTAGGGGCCGTCGGCGCCGTCGACTGACCAGTTCGGGAAGTAGGACATCTTGACGAGCACCGGCACTCCGGGCTCGTCGACCGAGAACGACAGCCGTTCCCGGTCGATGTCCACGTTGCTGACCTGCACAGGTGCCAGCGCGCGTCTCGGGGCTGCGCTGAATCTCGTCAGCGAGGCGGGCGGGGCACCGTCAGGGTTGGGCGGCGCCAGCAGCGCCACCCGAGACCAGTGCGACGGACCGTCGGCAGCGATGGGCACGTCCCACGCCGCCGGATCGTTGAACCAGATCGCCGCAGGATCGGTCCAGGCTCGTCCTGCGTGGGACACGCCCTCGGCGACGGCGGGCTCGAAGCGCAGCGGCGACACCACGTCGCTGCCGTCGACGCGATAGATCGACCACGGTCCCGAGGAGGCAATGTGGACCAGGTCGGCCGAGTCGTGCGCGGCGGTCGTGGCCTCGGCACTGAACGCCGCGTAATAGCGCACTCCCGACATCTGCAGGTGCGCGACGCCGAGTCCGAAATCCAGTGCGCTATACGGCAGACCGCGCATGGGGCGCGACGGCGCAGCCGACAGTTCCGACTGCATGAGGAAGTGGAACGGCACGGTCGGCGACGACTCGAAATAGAGGCCTTCCATCGAGGCGATGCAGCCATCGGTCCACTGCGGCAGCAGCATCGGAGCCATCGGGGTGCCGTACGCGCCCACGATGTCGCGGTCGTATTCCCACAGCAATCGCCCGCAGCCGTGCTGCTGACCCACCTCATCCATCGTCGTGACGAACTCGTAGTACTCGGGATAGGCGGGACGTCCCTCGTAGCCCCGGAAGTTCCAGCCCGCCCATCCCGACACGAAGTTGCGGTCCTCCGATGACACCGTGAGAGGACCCCAGCGGAAAGCCCCGCTGGCGTCGAACCTGCCGCCGGGGGCATCACCGAAGCGCAGGGCCAGCAGGCCCAAAGCTGAGATGAGCGCCACGACCGGCAGCGTCAGCCGCAGCCAGTGCACGACCGGCAGTCCCGATCGCAGTGAACCCTCGCCCGCAGACGAATCCCGGCGTGTCAGACCTTCGATGATGAGCCACAGCCCAATCGCCGCCAGCAGGTACAGCGCCAGGTACCAGAACGGCAGGATGCGTGCGTTCCACAGGCGGTGCTGGGGCCAATGGACGAATCCCATGGCCATGGTGAACGCGATCGCCGTCCACGTCATCGCCGGGCGGTGCCAGCGGGCAAGACCCACCACTGCACCCGCACCGGCGAGCACCAGCAGCCAGGTGATGCTGTGAAAGGTCCCCTCAGCCCCGATCTCGTCGGTGAAGAACAAGTGCTCTCGCACCGAGGTGAGCCGCTCCCAGCCCATGTCGTTCATGAATGCCCGGCGGGCCGCGAACGGCACCGTCCAGAACGCCGACACCGCGCCGCCGATCACGCCGATGACGAGCGCGTGCCACGACCTGCGCCACTCGCTCAGCGCAAGTCCGGCGATCGCCGCCGCAGGCACCGCGAGTCGCCACAGAGGAGCCTCGGTGATGTTCCACACGGCGGCCCACAGCATGATCGCCGCGATCGACACGCCCATCGCCGGCACCCGGCCGATGCGATCCGGCAACGTGTGCAAGCCGCGCACCGCCACCATCCCGACGCTGGCGGCGACCGCGAACGCGAGCGGTATCGGATGGCAGAGTGCGACGAACGCCAGCATGAAGCTCGCCCGGGCACGGCCGGTGCCCCGCTCGAGCGAGCGCCACAGCATCCCGAGATACACCAGCGTTGCTGACAGCGCGATCGAGAACGCGAACTCCCCCGCCAGGGTCGATGCAGCGTTGCCGCCGTAGATCGTGAAGTTCACGTCGAAGACGAACAGGAGCCCCGCGACCGGCAACAGCATCCGCAGCGGCCGCGCCCAGCCCGCCAGCCGGCCCATCAGCCACGCGGCCGCGGGCATCGAGACGACACCGCTGACGGCCACCAGCTTGAACGCGATGCCCGAGGGCAGCACCAGGTCGACGGCCACGATCAACAGGTACGGCACCACCATGTAGAACTGCATGGCGGGCATGCCCGCGTACCACTCAGTCGTCCAGCCGCGCAGCGAGCCCGAGGGCAGAAGCTCGTTCTGGAGGAACGACGGCCCCCACACATGGGCACCCATGTCCCCGCCGGTGGGCGTCGCAGCCGAGAAGATCCCGGCCGGATCGAGCCACAGAAAGACGGCCACGCAGCTCGCCACGACCACTGCCGCTTCGACCCACGCCGCCAGCGCCGCCCCCCTGCGCGAGGGGCGCATGGTCAGTGCGGCCACCAGCGCAGGTTAGTGCTGTGCCCAAGCCTGATTCGCGCGGCTATGGGTTCCGACCAGTCCGCCATAGCATGAACCCATGGCATCCGAGGTGCCCCCCGGCGAGGGGCACTCCCGAGCACGCAAGCCCCGAGCCAGCGAACCCCCGGACGCCCCCGCGCACGACGATCCCGATGAGCGGTCGAGTCGTCAGAATCCCGGGCCGTCGGGCCCCCCAACGCGCCAGCGCCGCGAGCGCTTGCCCCGCTGGTCCATCTGGCTGCTTGCCATGGTGCTGCTGTCGGTGATGTTCCTTCCGGGCCTGCTCAACAATGAGGACCGCGACGCCGTCGACTACAGCGGGCTGATCGCGCAGGTGTCCGAAGGCAGCGTTCGCAGCGTCACGATCACCAACGGCACTGGCGAGATCACCGGCGAGTACATCGACGGAACCAAGTTCTCCTCCGAAGGTCCCGTCGAGCTGCCCGAGACCGATCTGAGGTTGCTGCGCCAGCAGGAAGTGGTCATCGAGTTCCACACCGACAAGCCCAACCTGCTCGTCAGCCTGCTGCCGTTCCTGCTGCCGTTCGGCCTGATCTTCTTGTTCTTCTGGTGGATGCAGCGACGTGCCCAAGGGCAGATGTCGGGGATCATGTCGATCGGCCGCAGCAAGGCCAAGACCTACACCACCGAGCGCCCGTCGACGAAGTTCGACGACATTGCCGGCTACGACGGCGTCAAGCAGGAGATCACCGAGATCGTCGACTTCCTCAAGACGCCGGAGCGTTTCACGGCGATCGGTGCGAAGGTGCCCAAGGGCGTGCTGCTGGTGGGCCCGCCCGGCACCGGCAAGACGCTCATCGCCAGGGCGGTGGCCGGCGAGGCGGGCGTGCCGTTCCTGTCGGTGACCGGCTCGGACTTCATGGAGATGTTCGTCGGGGTCGGCGCCAGCCGGGTGCGCGACCTGTTCCAGAGCGCTCGCAAGCTGGGTCGGGCGATCATCTTCATCGACGAGATCGACTCGATCGGCCGCAAGCGCGGCGCAGGGCTGGGCGGCGGCCACGATGAGCGCGAGCAGACGCTCAACCAGATGCTGGCCGAGATGGACGGCTTCGAGGAGACCGGCGGCATCGTGATGATGGCCGCCACGAACCGACCTGACATCCTGGATCCGGCCCTGCTGCGGCCGGGCCGGTTCGACCGCCAGGTGGTGGTGCCGCTGCCCGAGTACTCCGAGCGGCTGGCCATCCTGGCGGTCCATTCCAAGGACAAGAAGACCGACGACGAGGTGCAGTTCGATGCCCTGGCCAAGGGCACGCCCGGCATGAGCGGTGCCGACTTGGCAAACCTCGTCAACGAAGCGGCCCTGCACGCCGTCCGGCGGGATTCGGAGTCAATCGGCCTGGCCGATTTCGAGGCAGCGCGCGACCGGGTGCTGATGGGCCAGCGCCGCGAGTCGGTCGCCCTGACCGAGCGCGAGCGGGAGGTCACCGCGTACCACGAAGGCGGCCACGCCTTGATCGCCACGCTGTTTGCCCATGCCGACCCGGTCCACAAAGTGACGATCCTGCCGACCGGCCAGGCCTTGGGCGTCACCATGCAGCTGCCCGAGGAACGCCACGCGTACAGCCAGGAGTACATCGAAGACCGGCTTGCAGTGCTCTTCGGCGGGCGCATGGCAGAGGAGACAGTCTTCGGCGTGACCTCCACTGGCGCCGCGAACGACCTGGTCCAAGGCACCGAGCTGGCTCGCAAGATGGTGTCGGAGTGGGGCATGAGCGATCGTGTCGGACCGATGGCGTGGGGATCCCATGCCCAGGTGTTCCTGGGCGAAGACCTCGTCTCGGGGCGCGATTACTCCGACGAGACCGCCCGCGTCATCGACGAGGAGGTCGAGCGGATCCTGCGGACCCAGCAGGATCGGGCTCGGCGGGCCCTCGTCGAGCACCGGGGGGCGCTCGACCGGATCGCGGCAGCGTTGCTCGAGCACGAGACGATCACGGGCTCGCAGATCGCGACGCTCGTCGCCGATCCCGAGCCTGCCGAGTCATCGGCGGCCGGCAATGGGAAGCTCGAAGGCACCGAGGAACCTGTCGAAACGGAGTCCGAATCCGAGCTCGATGCCGAGACTGAACCCGCCCGGGACGTGCCGATCATCGAGCAAGCCGCCCCTCCGCCCCAGGTCGCCGACTGATCCCCTCTCGGGCGTTCAGCCGTCCCTGACCTGCGCCAGCGCGGCGGCCAGCCCGGAGACGTCCACCTGACCGATCCAGCCGTCGACGACCTGGCCGTCGAAATCTGCGACCACCGTCGTGGGCACCGTGTCGATGCCGTGGCGCCGGTGCAGTTCCCGCTCGGCTACGAAGGGAACCTCAGTGACCGGCAATCCCTTGCCGGCCGGTCCGCGTACTGCCGCGATCGCGGCGGCGCACGTCCGGCACGTCTCCTCGGTGAACACCACGATTGCCGGGCCATTGTCGATGCCCAGCGAGGAAAGATCGACCGAGGACGGGACGCTCGAGTGCGGTACCCCGCTGGCGCCGGCGCCGCTGCGGCGCTGGGCAACGAAGGCGACCGCGAGCGCGATGACCACAAGCGCCGCTGCAATGGCGAGGCGTTCCATCAGGGTCTCACCATCCCACCGGATGGGCCACGCTGAGGCCGGCACCGCCGGATCGGGACTGCCACAGCAGCACGGCGAACGGCACGTCGGACACCACGATGCGCGTCGTGCCGCTCGTCAGCCGGTGGGTCACGACACCCGACGCCGGCACGTCGACCACTGCGACGGTTTCGCGATGCAGAGTCCCGATGACGACGCGACCGTCACCGTCCCCCTCATCGGGGACCTCACCGTCGCCGGCCGGCTCCTGCGGCGCCCTCACCATCGTCAGGAATGTCTCGACACCGGCCTCGGCGGGCACGACCACAAGCCAGCGCTCGCGCTGCACGCCGATGCCCGGCACCGAGGCCAGGCCCGACCGTGCTGCCAGCACGGGCGGGAGCACTTCCGCAACGACAGCGTCGGGATCATCCGAGATGTCCGGCGGTCCGGAGCCGTCCGAGAATGCGCTGGCAGCCTCAGATGAGACGTCGGGTGATCCGTCCGGCTGGGCCACGACGGTGACGGATGGGGTGATGGATGGATCGTCGGCGGGTCGGGTCGCGTCGTCGGCGGGATCCGAAGCGATCGGGATGTCCGTCAGCGGGTTCGCCGCAGAGCCCACCAAGGCCTCAGCCCACACGACAAAGGGCACGTCGTTCTGCCCGGTCACCGAGATTCCCAGCGGCTTTCCCGCGGGAGCCAGCAGGGAGTCCAGCCCGGGCGCCCGGTCGCTCGGCGGCTCGACCCTCAGCTCGAGCACATCGTGTGCCGGGATGGCGAACGCCACGCGGTCGCTGTCGGCGCCGGCGACCATGACGGCCGCGACCACTTGTGCCACTTCGTCGGAGGGATTGAACACACGGACGCTCAGACGAGCCTCGCTGTCGATGCCTGCCACCGGCACGAGCCAGGTGTCGCTGAGACTGACCGACGCCAACTCCGCGGCAAAGCCGCGCCTGCCGACGCTGCCGTCGTAGATCACAAACGAATCCGCCGCAATGCGACCGGTCCGCGCCTGAACCGATGCAGCGACGACATCACGCCGGCGCGCATGCTCGCCGAGATCGACAGCGACAGAACTCCACGCCGGGATCACCACCCCGGTCAGCTCAGGCACGACGAACGGCCCGAATTCCGCCTCGGTGGCAAAGGTGATGTCGACGATTGCATCGCGCGGCAGCGGGTTCATGATCGCGATCACTCCGAGCGCATCGGCTTGGGTGTCGCCTACAGGCACAAACCAGTCGGGGGCGAGCACGCTCGAGCAGCGCGCTTCGTCGATCCCAAGCGGGGAGGAGAACCTGCGCGTCACCGCCAGACCGCCCGAGGAGGCCTCCACCAGGGCGCCGATGATCTCGTCGCGTGCGTAGTCGGCAGTGTTCACCGCAGCGGTGCTCAGCGGCGCCACGTCCGCTGTCACGAACTGGCGGCCCGTGGTGCGACCGCGCAGCTCGACCGAGACCGACACCGATGTGCCGGTCATGTTGGTGAGCAGCAGCTCGGTTGTGGTCTCGCCGAACCCGGGCGAGATGGCGCGCATGCCCACAACCGGGCAGAACCAGCTCGAGGTCAACGCAGTCGGGGTCGGCACTTCGATCTGCGTCGGCGCCTCATCAGTACGGGCCGCCGCCTCGGCGGGAGTGCGATCGATGCTTGCGTCGATGAGCAGCGCCGCGGCCACCGCCAGCGGGATCAACAGCCTCGGCAGCCAGAGCAGAATCCTCATCGCCGACGCAACTTCCGCAAGGCCGCCGACACGCGGTCGGCGAGGGGTGTGGGCTGGCCGATGGCCACCCACCCGATCGACAGCCAGATCAGCGCCTGGGCCCACAACCGATCGGTGACCGCAGCGGAGCGCTCGTAGCTCAGCTCAGCCTGGCCAGCCTGGGGCGGATCGAATCGCATCGCCCAGCCCTGCGCGGGCGTCGGGGAGACCTCCGCCCCGTCCACCTGGAGTCTCCAGCCCGGATCGAACCCCTCGGCCACGAGCAGCGGGCCAGTTCCCACATGCCCGAGCTGCACCGTCGGGGACCGGTAATCGGTGAGCACACCGATGCCGTCGCTCAGATCGCTCACCACCAGATCGGTCTGATCGACTGCGAATCCAGGCGGGATCGGCTGGGAGAACTGCGCCCGCGACGACCACCACGCCTCATTGCGGAAGACCTGCACGGACGGATCGACCGCGAGGGGGCGCAGATCGATCTGCGAAGCCAACGCCTCTGCGACCGCCGGCTCGACCGGCCGTTCCCAGCCTCCCGAGTACGACGGACCCGAACGCTCGACTACGACGACGTAACGGATACCGAACGATCCGAGCAGCCGCCCCATGCGCAGGGTGTCGCCGGCCAACCCAACCCTCACCGCATCCAGCAGGCGCTCATTTCCGGGCGTGGGAGGCGTCGCCCATTGATGGCGGACATCGGGATAGCCGCGGACCGACGTGCCGGCGGCGAGGCCGTCGATGCCCAGGTCCGACCCGTGCAACGGCAAGACATCGGGGTCGCCAATCCACAGCACGCGGTAGTCGGGCCCGACATCTCGATCATCGATCAGCCCCAGCGGCACACGGTGGTCGAAGCTCGGCGCCGACCAGTCTCCGTCGACCGCAGCCCACGCTGTGGGCAGCACCATCGCTCCCACGGCGAGGCCGCTGATGAGCACCAGTGCACTGCGCACACGCGGCGACGTGTCGCCGCCGGACGTTGCCAGAACCGGCGGGCCGGCGGCTGCCGCCCAGCACAGCCCGACCGCGCCGAGCACCAGCGAGACCTCAGCCAGCGAGTCTCCGATCGGAATCTCCCCCAGCACGTCGTCGGCCCAGCCGGTGACGACTGCCCAGGCCGCGGCGAACCCTGCGAGGCCGACTATCCAGCCACGAGTTGCCCACCACAGCCGGCTCGAACGCCCGACGAGCAGCGGCACCGCGGCAGCAGCCGCCAAGCCCCAGCCCAGCGGCAGCTCGCCCAGCGGTCCTGTCTGGAATCGCAGGAGCTCTGGCAGCGACTCAGGTGTCGAGACCGTCGAGCTGCCCCCGGAGACGTCCAAGAACGCGCGCAGCGAACCGAATTCGATCAGCCAAGGAAGGTGTGCCGCCACGGCGAGCGCCGCTGCAGCGAGCACCAGCAGCAGCCCGAGCCACGGTGTCCCCAGCGACGACCGGCCCACTGCCCGCCAGGCGGTCTCGACGACGGCCAGCACCACTGCGGCGCCCAGCCCGAGTACCACGATGAACGGTTCGAACGCCGCGGCGACCGCAAACAACAGCCCCAGCGACGCAACACGGGCCGTTGTCGCGCGCCGGCTGCCGTCACCGGAGGATCCGACAGCCACCGCACCCATCAGCCGGCTGACCATCAGCACCACTGCGGGCGCGACGCCGTACGCGAGCAGCACGTCCCAGCGCCCGCTGGCCACCGCGTTGTAGGGCAGCGGGCATGCGGCATAGAGCGCGAGGGCGACCAGCCGGCCATTGCGACTGTTCGACGGCGCGCAGAGCTTCCACATGCCGGCGAGGCCTGCCAGCAGCAGCCCCCACACAGCGATGTGACGCAGCAGCCCGACGGCGCCGAGCACGACGATCCCGCCGATGCCCAGCAGACCCATCGCGGGATGACCGATCCCGGCGTCTCCCACCGCATCGACCCGCCAGCCGTCGAGATAGGCGCTGAGCATCGTCGAGGCGTCGGCGAAGTGCGCGAACTGGCCGTATGCGGGGATGCCCCCGGTCAGCAGATGGCGGGAGCCGAAGGCGATCCCGCCTGCCAGGAGCAACCACACCACCCATACCGTCCGGTGTGCGTTGCGCCGCCAGGTGCCGAGGATGCTCTCGTCGATGGTGGTGCGCGCCGCCAGACCGCCTTCGGGGCTCATGCGATAGCGGAACCAGTCGGCGACCCGGATCGACCCGCCCTGCTGCAATCGGCGCAGGTCGACATCACGCACGCGCCGGTACCGCTTCGCGGCACCCCGCAAGGCAAACGTGCCCGGAAGGTGCCGGGCGTTCCATGCCCAGGCCAGCGCCACGTCAGATGCCTGGGCGAAGCGCCCGCGCAGGGCCGCGAAGAGCACCTCGCCCAGTGCCAGCACCGCCGCGAGCAGCACTGCGGGCACCAGATGCACCCAGCCGTAGCACTTCAGCATCGTGCGAAGCCGGGCCCGATGTTCGTGCTGGCGAGCCGAGGGGCCGAAGGCTGACGCAGGAAGCGCGGACTGCACCAGCCCGGTTGCCGCCGGCACGATCCGCACGCGCGACCCGGCGAGCTGGATCCGCCAGCACAGATCGACGACGGCACCGTCGCCGTCGAGGTGAGGATCGAATCCGCCGACGATCCCGAACACATCCGCCCGAACCAGCATGGCCTGCGTCGGCGCCACGAACAGGTCCCGTGCCCCGTCGTGCTGTGCCTGGTCCACTTCGCCTTGGCTGGCGGCAGGAATCTTCACGCCGAGGCGATCCGCTGTGCCGCCCAGATCGCGCAGCGTCATGCCGTCTTCGGCGTCGAGCAGCTTCGGGCCCGCGACGCCGACGACCCGGCCAGAGGCGTTCTCGGCGTCGTCGACGAGAACGCCGACGGCCTCGGGCGCCAGCGCGACGCCATCGGACAGGAACAGCAGGTAGTCGGCGCCCCGCACCAACGACGCGCCCCGATTGTTGACCGATCCGGTGCGGCGCCGGTGCGAGCCCCGGCGCTGATCGGGGCGGGACGACGTCGGGTGCGCGACCGCGGCGGTGGGAAGCAGCTCGCGGACACGTCTGCCTTGTGGGCCATCGGCGTCGCACAGCACCAGGACGGCAAGGCGTGGGTAGTCCTGGGCAGCCAGGGCACCCAGGGTTGCTTCGGTGTCGGACCATCGAGACGAGGCGGTGACGATGACCGCGACCGCCGGCGGCGGCGCCAGCGTGGTCGGCTCGTCTGTGTCCGGCGACGGTGTGGCGGTCGAGACGGGCTCGTTCATGGCGATGTCATGGCTCGCACGCTCGCCTACCGGACCGATTCAGCAGCGACGACGCCGAGTCCGGCACGCGAGGTGCGGTAGTCGGGCGCGTCTCCATAGTTGAAGCTGGTGCCGTCGCTCCACACCAACCAGTAGCCGTTGCCGCTGGCGGTGGCAGCAAACCCCACTGCGCGCAGCCGGTTCTGGCGGTCCGCGCGATCGCCGTGATGATCGGCCGCGCCGATGGCATGCACGGCCGTGTCGGCGCCGGCCAGCCAGTAGCCAGAGCCGTCCGGCACAGCAGCGAGACCGATGCCGGTCGTGCCAGAGCGCAGCAGCGGCCCACAGCCGAGATCCCGCGCGTCGCCGAACCCCAGCACGCGTCCGTCCCCGAGGGCCAGCCAGTAGCCGTCGCCGCTGGGCGACGACTCGATGTCGACCACGTCTGCAGCCAGGCGCAGGTGCGCGATCGCTCCCCAGTGCCCGGCTGCGCCGAAGGCGAACACATCGCCGTGGCCGGTCGCGAGCCAGTAGCCGTCCCCGTCCGGATGCGCAGCCATGGCCACCACCGAAGCGTCCCCCAACGCACCGACCGCGTTCCCGTGGGAGCCGGCTGCGCCGAAAGGCTGCACATCGCCGCCGGAGGTCGCGAGCCAGTAGCCGTCGCCGTCCGGATGGGCAGCCATCGCAGCGAACCGGTCGGACGACGACGGCAGCGTCCCGTTGCCGAGATGCTGCGCAGACCCGTCAGCGATAACCGTGCCGTTGGACTTCAGCACCCACAAGCCCGGACCGTCTGTTTCTGCCGGCGGATCCGGAGTTCCCGGCGCGGGCTGCTCGCAGGCCTGACCCTCGGGAAACTGGGGGAACCGGTACCAATCCGACCGCAGGGCGAACTGCTTTCGGAACGGGTCACGGGCCCACCGGTTCCACTGCCCATTCTCGACGCCCGAGTAGCCATCGAAGTCCTCGACGCCGCCGGTGCCCACGATGCGCACGCCGCGGGTGCGCCCGCCCCACGCGCCGTTGCCGTTGCGGTGCGTGACCTCGATGCACACGAGGCTGCCGATGCTCGGATAGGCCGCCTCGATGTCCGACCTGCTGATCCGGAACTCCCATGCATGGTGGGGATTGCCGCCTCCGGCTGTCGTCGAGTCGCCCAGATCCTGGACGCCGGGGAACCGGGAACCCTCGTCGAGCCCTGCCGTCCAACCGCCGCTCGAGGAGTGGAACTCGGCAAAGGCAAACGAGCCGTCATCATGGACACGAACATGGCCCGCCGTATTCCGGATCGCGGTGTTGGTGTGGATGTACCGGGTTCCGTGATCGAGCGCCTGCCCGTCGCGCGCAGCACCGCCGTACACCTGACAGCTCGTCGTATCACAGGTATCAGTGAACCTCCCGATGCGCTCGCGCCAAGCTGCGTACGAGAGCACGTATGAGCGCGCTGCGATGGCTTGGGCCTCGAAGGCCGCAAGGCCGCGACCGTCGCCGTGAGCACCCCATTGGCCGGGGGTCTCGCGGGGCACGACGCCGCGCAGGTACTGCTCGAGCGGCAGCCGACTGAAGGCATACGGACCGTTCTGGTCGACCACACCGAGGGCGCCCCGATAGGCGACCGACATTGACTCCACGGCACTGTTCTGGTCGTCGCAGTAGATCATCACCAGGAGCTGTGTCTGGTCGTCCACGGCGTAGTCGCTGTTTGACGGCAGGGCTTCGACGTACCGGTCGCCGCGGCGGCTCGCTGCCGAAAGCCCGTCGGCCACCAAGTTGCCGCCGTCGCCGCAGGGATCTTCTGGGTCCACCGAGCGCACCCAGAAGCTGCCAGAACTGACGCCGATCCGTACAGCCTCATTGCTCCCGAACTGATGTCCGGCCACGCTGAATGCCGATTTCGACGTCACGAGCAGGTGGTCGCGCCCGTTCTGCGTGAGATGCACCCAGATATCGGGATCTCCCACCTCGGATTGCGTTGTGTTGCTGTAGTAGTGCTCAAGGATTTGGTCGCTGGTCCAGCCATGGTCCACCGCGTACCCGAACGCACCCCACTGGCTGAGCCCATTTCCATGACCGAAACCCCGGCCCTCCACGACGATCACGTCGGGGGCCAGCTCTGCGGTCTGGGCGCCTGCGGGCGGTACGGCGAAGGCCAAGGACGCCGCCGCTACAGCAGCGGCCACGACGACGGCGGCAAGCCGGCGCAACGTCACGGTTGCGCGACGAAACATCGGGTGTTCCCGCACCCCTGTAGTGGTACCGGCCTGCGGGCGGTGCCCGTCGGATATCACGCCGTATACGGCACGGCTGCGCACCGGCCCGCGCCGGCGCCTTCTGCTGCCCCCCGGGCAGGATGGGGGCTTCGGAGTCGTCACGTGAGCTTGCGCTGCTCGATCTCGATGTCGCTGGTGACCATCGTCGTCACCAATTCCTCAAAGGACATCTGGGGCACCCACCCCAGCACCCGCGAAGCCTTGGACGCATCGCCCACGAGCAGGTCGACCTCGGCAGGCCGGAAAAACCGGGGATCGATCCGCACGTAGCGCTCCCAATCGTCGATGCCGGCTGCCGCGAAGGCGAGCTGCACGAAGTCGCGCACCGCGTGGGTCTGTCCTGTCGCGATGACGTAATCGTCGGGCTCTGGCTGGGCGAGCATGAGATGCATCGCCCGCACGTAGTCGCCCGCGAAGCCCCAGTCGCGCTTGGCGTCGAGGTTCCCGAGGGCCACCTCGTCCTGCAGTCCGAGCTTGATGCGGGCCACCGCGTTGGTGACCTTGCGGGTCACGAACTCGAGGCCGCGCCGCGGCGACTCGTGATTGAACAGGATGCCGCTGCAGGCGTACAGCCCGTAGCTCTCGCGGTAGTTCACCGTGGTGTTGTGCCCGAACACCTTGGCCGAGCCGTAGGGGCTGCGCGGGTGCAGCGGCGTCAGCTCGTTCTGGGGTGTCTCACGCACCTTGCCGAACATCTCGCTGGAGGAGGCTTGGTAGAAGCGGATCGGGTTGTCGTTGCCGCCGACGAGGCGGATCGCCTCGAGCAGGCGCAGCACGCCGAGGCCCGTGACGTTGGCGGTCAGCTCGGGCTGCTTGAACGACAGCGCCACGAAGCTGATGGCGCCGAGGTTGTACACCTCGTCGGGCTGGGTGTACTCGAGTGCAGCGATGAGCGACGCGAGATCGGCGAGATCGCCCGGAACAAGCTCGACATAGGGCAGATCGGCCGCCATCGTCTCCGAGCGCGGATTGCGCTGACCCGTGATCAGCCCGACCACCCGGTATCCCTCGCCGTGGAGGTGCTCTGCCAGGTACTGGCCGTCCTGGCCGGTGATTCCGGTGATGAGGGCCGTCGGCACGGGTCGGCTCCGGTTTCGAGGATCGCAGGGCAGGCGTATGGGGGCGCGGATCAGGGTACGGGTCACCGCCGATGCTGTGAAGTCAGCATGGGACTCCTCGAAGGCCTCACCCGCATTGACGATGCGTTCCGGTACGGTGCCGCGGATGGCACGCCGCCCGCATTTCGGCTGGGTTCGCCCGTTGCGGGCGGTGGCGGCAGTGTTGCTGGCCACGCCCGCTGTCTTCGGGATCGGAAACGCTGCGGGGGCTGCGTCACGTGTGGATTCGGACCGGCTGTGGGGTGCCGACCGCTACGAGACCGCAGCAGAGATCGCGGAGGAATATGCGGCCGCTGCCGGGTCCATCGACACCGTCATCGTGGCGTCCGGCGAGGCCTTCGCCGACGCACTGGCAGCCACCCCGCTGGCACGCGTGCGCAATGCACCGATCCTGCTGTCGCCGCCTGATGAGCTGCATGAAGCAACCCGGGGCTTCATCGAGCGACACCGGATCGACGACATCATCATCGCGGGCGGCACCACCGCCGTCTCCGACGATGTCGAAGACGCCTTGGCCGGCTTGATCAGCGGCAGGCTCGACCGGCTCGAAGGCTCCGACCGCTACCGGACCGTGGTCGACATCGCTCGCGAGATCGACGCCAGCGAGATCGGCGGGTACTGCGGTGACGGGCGTCGCACTGCCCTGCTGGCGACCGGCGAGAAGTTCGCCGATGCCCTGGCGCTGTCGCCGCTTGCCTATTCGGGCCCGAACCCCGTGCTGCTCTCCGAACCCGACCGGTTGCCGGCGTCGGTCAGGAACTACTTCGTCGATTACGCAATCGAGCAGGTGGTGATCGCCGGCGGAACCGCAGCGATTGCGGACTCGGTCGAGGCGGAGATTTCGGCCCTCGGCATCAGGGTCGAGCGTCTGTGGGGACGCGACCGCTTCGAGACCGCTGTCGAGATCGCCGATGCGCTGGCCGATCGCTGCTTCGGGTCGGACGAGTTCGGCCTGGCGGACGGCCGGAAGTTCCCCGACGCGCTGGTCGGCGGCGCATTGCTGGGTCTGCGGCGTGCGCCGCTGCTGCTGTCGGAGCCGGTGCTTCCCGATGCGACCCGCAGGTTCCTGGCCGGCCCGGTTCCCGATGCAGGCACCGTGCAGCTCACCATCTTCGGCGGCACCGCTGCGGTGCCCGATGCCGCGGCGGCAGCAGCGGCCGATGCGCTGCGGGGTCTGGACCGTGAGTGCGACCCCCGCACAGACACGCCAGGGGTTCCCCGCGATGTGACGTTGCAGCCGCTCAATGGAGCCCTCGAGATCCGCTGGGAGGCGCCGGAGAGGGTCGGCAGCAGCGGCCCGTCGGGCTACCGGATCAGGTATCGGCCCGTCGGGGGGCAGTGGACCACGATGCGCAACGTCAGCTCGCCCGCCATCATCTCGGGGCTGCAGAACACCGCCCTGTATGAGGTGCAGGTACGGGCCGACGGCAGCGGCTACGAGGTGTGGAGCCCGAGCAGCTACGCGACCCCGTCGGATGCGGCGGGAGTCGCGGCGCCGTCAGCTCCGGGCAGCATGAGCCGAAGCCACCGCGCCGCAGCCGTGTCGCTGGCCGCCGGCCCGCCGGCGAACACAGCAGCGCCAGACTGCCCGCCCGACCACGCTGTCGCATGACTGCCCCTCGTGCTGAGACGGTGGCCGTGCTGGCCGGCGGTGTCGGCGCCGCCCGGTTCCTGAACGGATTGCTGCGCGTCCGCCGGCCCGCCGATGTCGCCGCCATCGTCAACGTCGGCGACGACTTCACGCTGCACGGCCTGCACATCAGCCCCGATCTCGACACGGTCACCTACACGCTCGCCGGCCAGATCAACCCTGAGACCGGCTGGGGCCGTGCAGGCGAGACCTGGCGTGTGCTCACCGAGCTGGGGCGGCTCGGCGGGCAGGACTGGTTCATGCTCGGCGACCTGGACCTCGCGCTGCACCTGTTCCGCACGCAGCGACGCAGCGAAGGCGCATCCCTGTCGCAGGTGACTGGCGAGATTTCTGCGAGCTTCGGGCTCGAGCTGAGGCTGTTGCCGATCAGCGACGACCCCATCCAGACTCGCATCACGCCTGCGGAGCCCGCGGACGCCCCCGAGATCGACTTCCAGGACTACTTCGTCGCACAGCGACACGGCATCGCGGTGCGCGCTGTCCGGTTTGCCGGCATCGAGACTGCCCAGCCCGCACCCGGCGTGCTCGACTCGCTCGACACCGCAGGGGTCGTCGTGGTGGCGCCGTCCAACCCGTTTGTCTCGATCGGACCGGTCGTCGAGGTGCCGGGAGTGCGCGCGACGCTGTCCCGGCGTCGCGACAGCGTCGTCGCCGTGTCGCCCATCGTGGGCGGCACATCGATCAAGGGGCCAGCCGGGGCGATGATGCGCGAGCTGGGCCACGAGCCCAGCGTCGTGGGAATCGCTCGGCTCTATGCCGAATTCGCCAGCACGTTGGTGATCGACGACTCCGATCGTGACTTGGCCGATGCCGTGGCCGATGCCGGGATGACCCCCGTGGTCACCGACACCATCATGAGCAGCCCGGAGCGGGCCGCCGCGCTGGCTCGCACGACGCTCGATGCCGTGAACGGGCCCTGAGAGAAACGAGAACTGCGTGAGTGTCGAACTGCTTCCTGTCGAAGGCATCGGCGAGATCGTCCACGGCGACGATCTCGGCGCCGTCATCTGGAGTGCCTGCGACGCAGCGCCAGCCGGCCTTCGCGACGGCGACGTGCTGGTGGTGACGCAGAAGATCGTCTCCAAGGCCGAGGGGGCCATGGAACAGATCGACCCAGAAGACCCGCTGTCTCACAAGCCCCTCGTCGAGCGGGAGTCGGTCCGCATCCTGCGCCGCCGCGGCGACCTCATCATCAGCGAGACCAAGCACGGTTTCATCTGCGCGAACGCGGGCATTGACCTCTCGAACGTCGAGCGGGGCTATGCAGCACTGCTGCCTGACGACAGCGATCGCTCCGCCAACAAGATCCGCGACCGCATCCGGGCGCTGTCGGGATGCACCGTCGGGGTGATCATCTCCGACACCTTCGGCCGGCCGTGGCGGCGCGGCGTCACCGACGTGGCCATCGGGTGCGCCGGCGTCGCAGCCGTGGTCGATCTGAAAGGCACCGACGACGCTCTCGGACGCGAGCTGATGGTGACCGAGGTGTGCATCGCGGACGAGATCGCCTCGGCAGCCGATCTGGTGTGCGGCAAAGCCCGGGGCGTGCCAGTCGCCATCGTGCGGGGCCTGGAGGCGAGTTGGCTGCGGCGGGCATCGGTGCGCTCGGAGATCATCCGTGACCCCGCAGAGGACCTCTTCCGCTAGCGCCCCACGCTCAGGCGGCCGGTTGGCGCATCGCACGCAGGCGAGCACCCGACGCCACGTACTGACCGGCGCCGACCACCGAGCACTCGGTGAGCATCGCCGCCGCCCCGACCGTGACGTCGGAGCCGAGCACCGAATCGCACACGACAGCTTCCGGTCCGATGCGACAGCCCTCCCCCAGCACAGACCGTTGCACGACGGCATCGGGCCCGATCACGCACCCGCTGCCGATGGCCGAAGTCCGGATGCGAGCGTCGGGATGGACGGTGGCGGAGCGTTCGGTAGCGCTGTCCGTCACCTTGACGGCCCCTCGCCGGCCTTCGAGGATGTCGAGATTGGCTGTCAGGTAGTGCTGCGGGGTTCCCGTGTCGAGCCAGTAGGAGTCTGAGACCAGCGCCGTCAGCATCCCGTCCGCCGCAATGCGGGAGAAGACCTCCCGTTCGATCGACACGGCACGATCCGGAGCGATGCGATCCAGCACGGCAGGCGTCAGCACGTACGTGCCTGCACTGATCGTGGGCCATTCGCTGCGCGGCCCACCTGGGAGCATTGCATCGGGATCGGGCTTCTCCGAGAACGACAGCACTCGGCCCGATTCGTCAGCAACGACGAGGCCGAAGGGCGTCGGGTCTGCAACCGGCTGGAGTGCGATCGTGGCCTCGGCGCCCGACGCCGCATGGAATCTCACCAACGCCCCGATGTCGAGATCGGTCAGCACATCGCCGTTCAGCACCAGGAATGCCCCGTCGATGCCCGTGACCTCCGCAGCGAACCGCACGGCCCCCGCGGTGCCACGGGGTTCGGGTTCGACTGCCACCTGGTAGTCGAGCGGCCCGATCCGGCCCCGCCGGTAGGCGCCGGTGAAGGAATCGGCTCGGTAGCCCAGCGACAGCACCACCTCGGACACGCCGTGACGTGCGAGGTGCTCGCAGACCCACTCGATCATGGGGCGCCCGCACACCGGCAGCATCTGCTTGGGGATGTCGTCGGTCAGCGGGCGCAGCCGGGTGCCGAAGCCGCCCAGCAGCAAGATCGCCTTCATGGTGGAGGCGCCCCGGGCCGGCCCTCAGGCTCCCGGGTCAGTCTCGTCGCCGGATCCAGACTCGCCCTCGGCCGGCTCGGAGGTCACCGGCAGATCGGCGGGTGCCGGCTCGCTCTCATCGGGACCGCCCAGCACTGGTCCCTCCTCGAGCTGCACGTCGTCGAGGAGGGGCTGATCCTCCGGCGGCAGGTTCAGGTACGCGCGCAGGAACGCATCGTCGGGCCGCGGCACATCGGCGTTGTCGACGCTGGGATGGACGAACGCGAACACGAAGATCTGGCCGTCTCCCAGGAAGCGCACATCTCGCAGATTGTCGGTGAACGCCAGCGCCTTCTCGGCCTGCAGCGTCTCCCAGCGCATGACCCGCAGCTCCGCTCTCGGCTCGGCGACAGCGGGATCGTCGCTGCTGGGATCCGGCGATGCGCAGCCGTCGCCCGACTCGTCGAGGACCCTGCCGTCAGGCAGCTCGATCGTCGAATCGTCGAATTGGACCTCGATCTCACGCATGAACGCCCCGACGGTGGCGAACTGGCCCGTGACACCGGTGTGGAACGGATGGATGTGGATCAACCCGTCGCCGTGGGTGTGGATGCCGGACTGGTCGTCGACGTCGTTGGGGTAGAGGTCGAGAATGAAATCGTCGCAGTCGTAGATCGCGTAGAGCGAGTGCCAGTGGTCGCCGAGCCGTGGCGGGCCGGCCGGAGCGTTGGATGCTCGCTCGGAGCGTGCGAACAGGATGAGCACGACGCCCAAGGCGACGACGAGCAGCATCGCCGCGGGAAACAGGAGATTTCGCCGCGCTTGGAAGCCTTTGCCGGCTCCTCCCGCGCTCGCAGCTTTGGCAACCTTCTTGGCTGCGGCCGATCTCGCCATACGGGCCGACAAGCTACCGGCGCGCAGGGCCGATGGGTGCGCCCGCTGCGGGGGGCGGCAGTGCCTTCTGCTCCAGCGATCCAGCAGGTCGCAATGTCGCAGAGTTCCCTGCCGCCCCCCGCAGCTATGGCATCAGTTCGTTCACGTGCCGGCGTCAGCGCCGACTGGGTCCTACGCGCCGGCGTCAGCGCCGGCTGGGTTATCTGCGCCGGCGTTAACGCCGGCCGAGCCCCTCGTAGAGGAATCCGGCCGCACGCAGCTTGTCGGGGTCGAGCATGTTGCGGGCGTCGACGATGCGGGCAGTCGCCATTTCACCGGCGGCCCGCTCCCAGTCGAGGGCGCCGAACTCGGGCCACTCGGTCAGCACGACGGCGACATGGGACCCGCGCACGG
This sequence comes from Acidimicrobiia bacterium, assembly GCA_022820925.1. Classification (GTDB taxonomy): domain Bacteria; phylum Actinomycetota; class Acidimicrobiia; order Acidimicrobiales; family Poriferisodalaceae; genus Poriferisodalis. The sequence goes on from JAJEEO010000013.1 coordinate 38,020, forward strand.
CCTCGAGCGGAGAGCCGCTGAGGACGAGACCGTCGGGAAGCTGCGCTTCGAGATCAGGACGCTCCTCGAAGCCGCCCAGCGCGGGGTCGTATGCCACCAAGCGTGCACCGCCATCGCGCAGTCGCTCCGCCACCCTGATAGCGGGAGAGCCACGCAGGTCGTCGGTGCCGGCCTTGAAGGTCAGTCCCAGCACGGCCACCGTGATGCCGTCCAGATCCAGCTCGTCGCCCACCGATGCAACCCGCTCGGTACCGGTGCCTCCAAGAGCAACGCGCTCGACCTTGGCCACCACCCGGTCGAGCTGCTGCTCGTTCACCGCGATGACGCCCTCGAGCAGGTCGAACACATAGCCGGCGTCGCTCGCGACCCCCACGAGCGCCCGGGTGTCCTTGGGCAGGCACGAGCCTCCCCAGCCGGGACCCGGCTGCAGGTACGCCGAGCCGATGCGATGGTCGGTGCCCACGCCTTCGAGCACTGCGTCGACATCTGCGTCGACGGCCTCGCACACCGCCGCCAGCGCGTTCACGAACGAGACCTTGGCTGCCAGGAATGCGTTCGCCGCGTACTTGACTGTCTCGGCCGAGGTGGGATCGCACAGGATCAGCGGTGCGTCGACGCTGTCGTAGAGCGCCGCGACCCGTTGAGCGACCGCGTGATCCTCGGCGCCGATGACGATCCGGTCCGGTGCCAAGAAGTCCGCTACCGCCGAACCCTCCCGCAAGAACTCCGGATTCGACGCCAGCGCCACATCGGTGCGTCCGAGCGCCGCGCCGATCTTGGGCGCAGTGCCAACGGGAACTGTGGACTTGGTGACGACTACGGCACCAGACCGCAGGTTGTTCGCCACCGAATCGAGCGCCGACATGAGGTAGCTCAACTCGGTCTCACCATCAGCGCGCAGGGGCGTCGGCACGCACAGGAACACGAAGTCGCACGTCGCCGCCACCGCTGCCGCCGAGATCACGAACCGCAGCCGCCGCCGCGCGATGCCCTCGCTCACCAGCCGCTCGAGGTCGTTCTCGCGAATCGGCACGACACCGGCAGACAGCGACGCCACCTTGGCCCGGTCGATGTCAGCACAGATGACGTCGTGGCCGAGATGGGCGAAGCACGCGGCGGTCGTCAGCCCGACATACCCGGCCCCGACGACGAGGATCCGATGCCCGTTCGCGATGTCGGTCATGACGCGAGTGCGGCTGCGGTCGGGACGTCGACTCTGCGGTAGCCGGGATCGATGCGGGGCGGCACTCCGCCGACGTGCAGGATCACCGTGGTGGTCTCAAGGTCGTCATGGCGGGCGAATTCTGGCACAGGCACCAAGTGGCTCGCGAGCAGTCCTGCGGGGAGGCGGCCGCCGGGGTCGAGGTAGATCACGGTGCCTTGCGGAGGCGTCTCCACGCCGGGCGGCAACGTCCCGGCAGCCTCTGCTAGGAAGCCGAGCTCGCTCAGCTCAGAGGCGATCCGGTGGCGCTGGGTGCCGGTGACCTGGACCCGGACGCGCGCCTCGACGATGTCGTCCCAGCCGATGCCCCGGAACACATCCAGCACGCGCTGGTTGTGCTCGGCGCGCTGCGGATCGAGCCCGAGCGACCAGCGCACCGGATCGTGAACATCGACCACCTTCAGCTTGTAGTCCTCGATGTCGGCACCGACATCGATGCCAGCAAATCTGTCCGCAAGTCTCCGTCCGTCGTTGGTGATGCTCAGCGTGTCCGACGTCGACAGGTGGTCGGCCGCGATGTCCAGCACGGCGAGCAGGTTGATCGGATTGGCCCCTAACGCGGGTGCGACCTGCGCGGCGGCGGTGCGCATGAATTCACGCTGGCGGTCGGCGCGAGCGAGATCATTCCAGGCGCCGTGCTGCTGCCAGGTTCCGTCAGGCAGCTGCTCTTCGAGATGGCGGCTGCGGACGTACGCAAGCGCTTGCCTGCCGTCGAGGAGATGGGTGCCCGCGCTGGTGAAGAACCCGCTCCGGCTGTCCGTCGGATCGGTTGCATCCTCCTTCGGCTGGTCACGCAGCGGCCGATCAAAGGTCATGGTGACGCCGCCGATTGCATCCACCACGCGCAGGAACGCCTGGAAGTCCACCTCCACGAAGTGCTGCAGGGTGATGTCGAGGTTCTCCTCGACCGTGTCGATCAGGCGAGCCGCCCGCCCAGCGGTGGTGCGATCGCGGTTGTAGGCGCTGTTGATCTTGGCCATGACGCCGGTGCCGGCGATATCGCTCGTGCCGGCAATCTCCGCTGCGAAGTCCCGTGGGATCGACATCATCGCCGCGGTGCCGTCGTCGCGCAGGCGGATCACCATGATCACGTCCGCGAGCCGGTTGTCGTCGGAGTGGCCGGCGCGCAGCGGATCGTCAGCAGCGAGTCCCAGCGGGCTGTCCGTGCCCACGAGCAGGTAGTTCTCGCCGGCGGGACCCCCCGGCAGCACAGGTGCGACCTCGGAGAGGTCCGCAGCGCCTGACGGCTCTGCAATGACATCGGCGGGTACATCCGACGCCACGCCGTCGCTCGACGTGGCCGCGTTGCCGCTGCCCATGCCGCCTGCGGAAGACGAGCTGCCAGGATCTGCGGCAATGGCGGACGGCTGGTCGAACAGAACGTCCGCTGCGGTCACCGGCTGCTGTGGCGCCGACGTCAGGACACCGGCGAGCTCGTGGCGTTCGATCCGCCCGAGCTGCACCAGCACGTAAGCCGACACGCCGGTCGCCGCCGCCCCGACGAAGGTGAGCACCGCGAGCGAAACAAGAATGAGGCGAGCCCGCCAGCTGCGGTGGCTCACTCAGCTGCCTCGGAGAGGGCCTCGCTCAACGACGGGTACACGAACAGGCTCTCGGCGATGTCCTGGACTCGCAGGTTCGCGCTGACGGCGAGAGCCACCACCGAGATCAGCTCGGCGGCGTGCCGGCCCACGATGGAGCCGCCCAGCACCTGACCGGTCAGCGGGTCCGAGACAATCTTCACGAAGCCCCGGGGGTTCTCCTCGATCAGTGCCTTGGCGTTCGCGCCGAAGGGCACCTTGGTGACGCGAATCTTTCGCCCCGTCGCAAACGCCTCAGCTTCGGCGAGGCCGACATCGGCGATCTCGGGCTCGGTGAAGATGGCTGAGGCAGCCTTGTCATAGTCGATATGGCGGTGCGGGCGAGTCTCGTGCAAGCCCATCGCGTGCTCGACGATCTTGCGCCCCTGCATGGCCGCCACCGACGAGAGCGGCAGCTTGCCCGACAGGTCGCCGGCCGCGTAGATGCTCGGCACCGACGAGCACAGGTTGTGGTCGACCTCCACGAATCCCTCACCGTCGACCCCGACATCGGTGTTGTCCAGGCCCAGCCCGTCGCTGTTGGGTATCGAACCGATGGCGAGCAGGGCGTGCGATGCGCGCACCGTCCGACCGTCGCTGCAGACCACTTCGACTTCGTCCCCGCGCCGCTCGATGCTCGTCGCACGTGCTCCCTTGAGCATGTCGACGCCGAGATCGCCGAACGTCTGCTCGAGCACCGCCGCTGCCTCGGGGTCCTTGTGCGGCAGAACCTGCTGGCGGCTCACGATCAAGGTGACCTTCGAACCCAACGAGGTGAACATGTGCACGAATTCGACGCCGGTCACCCCGGAGCCCACGACCACCAGGTGTGCCGGCAGCTCCGCGGGCGGGTAGGCGTCGCGGGTCGTAAGAATGCGCTCGCCGTCGATCGGCGCCCAGTCCGGAATGCGGGGGCGGCTGCCGGTCGACAGCACGATGACATCAGCCGACAATTCGACCGCTCCGTCGGGGGTGTCGGCGCAGACCTCGTTCGGTCCGAGCAGCCGGCCGGTGCCCTTGAGGATCTGAACGCCCTGGCTCACCAGCATCTGCCGGGCGACATCGGCCAGCCGATCCTCGATATCGCCGATGCGCTGGCGCAGGTGCGGCGTGTCGACGGAGGTGGACACGTTGGCCAGGCCCAGCTCGTCCAAGTGCCCGGCGAAGCTGAGCGCCGAGCCCGTGGCGATCATCGTCTTGGAGGGCACGCAGTCGCGCAGATGGGCGGAACCGCCGACGATGTCACGCTCGATGAGCGTCACCTCCGCGCCGTAGCGTGCCGCGTAGGTGGCCGCCGAGTGACCCGCCGGGCCACCGCCAATCACGACGAAGCGCTTTTGGGCCATGACTGGGCAGCGTACCTGTGGCCCCCAGCCCCTCTGTCGTCGCGACGGGAGTTGTCTGCGGGCTCAGTTCAGGGTGGGGCTGCAGAGCCCGTCGAGCTCGGCGACGCTGATGCGCTCGCGGTTGTCGTAGGTCACCTCGTTGGCGGGATCGGGCCGCAGCCGGAACTCGCGGAAGGTCATCTCGAGCGAGTCGAACGCGATGATGCGGCCTGACAGCGAATCGCCGATGCCCAGGATCAGCTTGATCGTCTCGAGCGCCTGGATCGATCCGACGATTCCAGGGAGCACGCCCAGCACGCCGGCCTCGGCACACGACGGTGCCAGCTCAGCGGGCGGGGGCTCGGGCAGGTAGTCGCGGTAGGTCGGTCCGTTGAGCGGATCGAAGACGGTGACCTGCCCCTCGAAGCGGAAGATCGAGCCGTGCACGACGGGTATTCCCAGCTTCACCGATGCGTCGTTGAGCAGGTACCGGCTCGGGAAGTTGTCGGCGCCGTCCACCACGACATCCCAACCGGACAGGATGTCGAGCACGTTGTCGGCGCCGAGCCTGGTGTCGTAGGTCACCACGTCGATGTCGGGATTGATCGACGTGAGCGTCTTCTTGGCCGAGTCGACCTTGCGGTCGCCCACCCGGTCGACGTTGTGGAGAATCTGGCGCTGCAGGTTGGATTCGTCCACGACATCCATGTCGATGATGCCGATGGTGCCGACCCCGGCCGCCGCCAGGTACAGCGCCGCGGGCGAGCCGAGCCCGCCGGCGCCCAGCATGAGCACCTTGGCCTCGAGCAGCTTGAGCTGGCCTGCCTCGCCCACCTCGGGCAGCAGCAGGTGCCGCTGGTAGCGGTTGCGCTGTTCGGGACCGAGCGATGCGGGGGTCGACCACGGGCGGCCTTCGTCCTTCCAGCGACCGAAGCCACCGTCCATCGAGACCGAGTTGGGATAGCCGAGCTCGGCGAGCGTCTTGGCAGCGAAGGCCGAGCGGACCCCGCCGGCGCAGTAGATGATGATGTCCGCACTGTGATCGGGCACGCGGTTCTCGATCTGGGCCTCCAAGTGCCCGCGCGGGATGTGGATCGAGTCCGCGAGCGCGCCCTGCTCGTACTCGTCAGGCTCCCGCACGTCGAGCACGACGGGCGAGCGGTCGGCGATCCACTCGGCAGCAGTCGCTGTGTCGATCTCGGTGATCTCTTGCTTGGTGGCAGTCAGCAGTTCGCGGAACGAGGGCATCTGGGCCTCCCTGTTCGTCGCTTGGCGTCGCGTTCGAGGCAGCCTGATCAACCGATCAGGCCTGGGTCCTAAATCCTACCTAGCCGGTCGGGAATTGGTCACGCGTCACGCGAGGCGCCCGACCCCGCCGCAGATCTGGGGCAGAACCTCCGAGATCGACCGGCGGAGCACCATGTCGGCCAGGTGGTCCATCTCCGTCGGCTCAGCGTTGACGATCACGATGCGCGCTCCGGCCGACTTCGCCGCCGGCACGACCGCAGCGATGGGATACACGGCCAGCGTCGTGCCGACAGTCAGCATCAGGTCGCAGTTCTCCGCAGCAATCTGAGCCCGCATCAGATCGCGGGCGACGAGTTGCTGTCCGAAGCTGATCGTGGCGCTCTTGAGGATCCCGCCGCACACGGGGCACGGCGGGTCATCCTCGCCGAGCCGGACCCGGTCGAGCACCACGCCCATGTCATCGCGGTAGTCGCACTCCAAGCACGCCACCTCGCGGATGGTGCCGTGCACCTCCACGATCTTCTCGGGGTCGGAGCCGGCGTCGTGATGCAGTCCGTCCACGTTCTGAGTGAGCAGCGATACCAGCTTGCGCCGACGCTCGAGCTGCACCAGGGCCCGATGCCCGTCGTTGGGTTCGGCTCCCCATGATCGATGGTCCATGCGGGCGCGCCATGCGAGCACACGTACTTCTGGATCGGCGAGATAGTTCTGCAGTGTCGCCTGCTTCTCGGCTGCGGGGTTCTTCGTCCACACACCGTTGGGTCCGCGAAAGTCCGGGATGCCCGAGTCGGTGGAGATCCCCGCACCGGTCAGCACAGTGATCGCACGAGCCTCATCGATCCACCCCGCCGCCGTCCGCACGTCGTCATCGATCCCGGAACCCGCATCGGCCCCTGTTTCCATGTCTCACAGTCTGGCCGATGGCACGGTACCGGAGTTGACTGATGTTATGTACTTTACAATATATCTCATGTTGTATTAGTATTTCCTGATATACACAGAACGAGTCTGCGTTCGCCTGCCGACTGCGGCCGAATGCGGCGGAGCACTGCGAAGGAGATCCCTGTGCCAGCTGACCAGATGCCGACGGTTCCCTCGCCTCCGATCAGCTCCGGCGGCGCTGCGCCGGCGGCGCTGCGTCTTGTCGGCGGCACCGGCAAGCCACTGAGTGCGTCTGCCCTCGACGACTGGCCGGACGAGCGGCTGCTCGTCCTGCAGGTGCGCCCCTGGGACGACCCAGTACTGCGTCGCACCGGCCACGATCCGCGCTCGGTGTACGTGGAACGGTTCTGGCTCACAGTTCTCGGTCCGAGCGCGGTGTGGCTGCTGCGGCTGCTTGCTCGTGAATTCGACGAACTCGGGCCGCACGACGACCTGCAGCTCGATCTCGAATTGACCGCCCGACGGATCGGCCTGCAACATCGCGGGGGCCGCCAGAGCACGTTCATCAGGACCGTCGACCGATGTCGCATGTTCGACCTGGCGTACTTCGACAACGATGCGGTGCTGCAGGTGCGCCGGCGGGTGCCTCCTGTGCCTCACCAGCTCTATGTGCGCATGCCTCGCGAGCTGCGAAGCGAAATCGGTCTGTGGACCAGATCCGACGGTGATGCCGACTTCTCCGTCGGTGAGATCCGGCTGTTGGCGACCTGCATGCTGATGCTCGGCAACGGTTTGCACGAAGCGGCCGAGCGGCTCGTGATGATGGGGTTGCCGCCGACGGCGGCGAACGAGGCAACCGCCTGGGCGTGGGCGAATCACTGCGTGGGGTCTCGGACGGGCCAGCGGATGTCGCGTTAGGTGCCGCCGAGGTTGCTGGCGGCCGGCCAGAGCGGGATCGGTTGCGCCCTGTTGCGGCTAGTGCCAGCCGCAGACCAGCTCGACCAGCGTCCGCACGCCGAATCCGGACGCGCCCTTGGACAGCTCGCCGGCATCGGCGTCGGTACGCACCGGTCCGGCGATGTCGAAGTGCACCCACGGCGTGTCGCCGACGAACTCCGACAGAAACAGACCTGCATGCAGCGTGCCCCCATAGCGGTTCTTGCCGATGTTGCGCAGGTCGGCGATCGGCGAATCGAGCTGCTCGCGGTACTCGGGCGGCAGCGGCAGGTGCCACAGCAGCTCTCCGGCGGCGCGTGCCGCTGCCAGGGCGCGTTCGATCGCCGCGGGGTCATTGCCCATGAGCCCGCCGTACTTGTCACCCAGCGCCACCATGCAGGCACCCGTCAGCGTCGCGAGATCCACGACCAAGTCGGGCTCCTCCTCGACGGAGAGCGACAGACCGTCGGCGAGGACGAGCCGGCCCTCGGCATCAGTGTTCAGCACCTCGACCGTCTTGCCGTTGCGGATGCGCAGCACGTCCCCGGGCTTGGTGGCTGTCGGTCCGGGCTGATTGTCGGTGCAGCAGCAGATGCCGGTGACCGCGATGTCGGGTGCGAGCCGGATGATGGCGCTCATCGCCCCGATGACTGCAGCGGCGCCGCCCATGTCGATCTTCATCCATTCCATGCCTTCGAAGGTCTTGAGGTTGAGCCCTCCGGTGTCGAAGGTGATGCCCTTGCCAACCAGGTGAACGGTCGCGCGAGGCGTGGCGGTCGGCTGCCAGCGCATCCGGATGAGCGCCGGGGGCTCGGTCGAACCTGCGTTGACGCCCAGCATCCCGCCGCATCGCTCGGCCTCGAGACGCTCGCGGTCCCATACCTCGACCGACGCGGTGCCCGCGGCGGGGTCGCCGTCGGCCCTCGCCGATTCGATCGCTTCGATCGCTGTTTCGGCGAGACTGGTGGCCGTGAGCGCACCGCCGGGCTGGTTGACGAGATCGCGGGCGAGTGCAATCCCGCCGGCCACCGCGGCTGCTCGAGCCAGCGCGCCGGCCGCGTCAGTCCCGTCGGGCACCGAGAGCACGATCCGATCGATTGCTGCTGGCTCAGACGGCTCGCCCTTGTGCTCGTCGAAGCTGTACGACGCGAGCAGCATTCCCTCGACGACCGCGCTGAGCGCGACGTCAGCGCCGAGATCATCGGCCGCAGCCGCTGCCAGCGCCGAGGTCAGCGAGTCGAGCTTCGAGGCCGAGCGCCACAGGTTCGCAGCCGCACCGCGGATGTCTGCCGCTGCGAGATTGTCCGATCCCAGCCCGACGGCGATCGGCAAGGCGTCGTCCGCGGTTTCGGCAAGGCCGGCCATCAACGCGGTCGTGCCGACGGAGCCGTCGAAGCCGCTCGCCGCGAGGTAATTCGGCGAAGCGCCCAGCGTCTCGAGTGCATCGGCGCGAACCGGCCGGTCGCTCGCGGCGGTCGGCGGCGCATCACCACGGTCGGCGACAACCTCAAAAGCGTCAATGGACATGCTCAGCGGCACGGCTTCCTCCATCTGTCGGGTCTGCAGGGTGGTTCCTCAGCCGGGCGCGGGGACGCACTCGACAACCCGCAGCGCGGTTCTACCCGACGCCGCCAGCCGGCGCAGGCAGTTCTGGACGATCACCGACGGCTACGAGGTGGGCCGCAGGTGCACGACGTCCCCGACCGACACACTGTGGATGAGGCCCGCATCGTCGCTGACCAGCAATCGGCCTTCGGCGTCGAGGTCGCCGGCGACTCCCTCCAGCGCTCCGCCGTTGGATGTCTCGTCAAAGGAGATGCGCACGCGGCGTCCGAGCGTGGCCGAGTTGTGACATGCCTCGGCCAGCAGGGATGCGGCTTCCTCGCCGGCGCCGTGATCGTCGCTGCACAAGCCCGCATAGCGCTGTTCGAGTCCCTCGAGGACCAGGTGCGCCAGCAACGCACGGTCCACGGGTGTCCCAGACTCGAGGTTCAGGCTCGTCGCGATGCCGTCGAGTTCGTCCGGGACGGCCGGCCAACCGGTGTTGAGTCCCATGCCGACGACCAGCGCTGTCAGTTCCCCCTCTGTGCTGAGTGACTCTGCGAGGATGCCCGCCAGTTTGCGGTCCCCGGGGCCCGCGCCGGCGATCACGAGATCGTTCGGCCATTTGAGACTCGGACGCACCCCGCTCACGCGCTCGCACGCGTCAATCGCGGCGAGGGCAACCGCCATCGTCACCAGCGCCGCACGAGGCGGAGGCAGCACCCGGGAAGGCGGCCGGAGGAGCACGGACATCATGAGCGAGGTGCCCGGCGGGGCGGTCCAGCGGCGTCCCCTCCTGCCGCGCCCGGCAGTCTGCACGTCAGCGATGAGGACTATCCCCTCGGGCGCACCCCGGCGCGCCCGTTCGAGCAGCTCGGTGTTGGTCGAGTCGATCTCGTCGTGCCACTCGACGCTGGAAAACCTGGTGCCGCCGACAGACGTGAAGTGCGCTGATTCGGTCGCCGTGGTGTCGCTCTGTCGGGGCACGCCCCGATCGTAACGGTGGCACTCGGGACGGCAGCCGACAGAATTGCCCGCTGCCGGCCGTATCTGGGTCGGCGCAACCGGCGTGGGGTCGGCGGGCACCGGCAGCCGCCTGCGCCAATACGTGACAGTGGTACGTGACAGTTAGGAACTCATTCGTGTTCAGCAAGCTCCTCATTGCCAACCGAGGTGAGATCGCGGTACGCGTCATCAGGGCCTGCCGTGAGCTGGGCATCGGCACCGTCGCCGTGTACAGCGAACTCGACCGCAATGCGATGCACGTGCGGCTGGCTGACGAGGCGTTCGCGCTCGGCGGGCAGACTGCCGCCGAGAGCTACCTCAATACCGAGGCCATTCTCGATGTGATCGAGCGCAGCGGGGCTGACGCGGTGCATCCCGGCTACGGCTTCTATTCGGAGAATGCCGACTTCGCCCGGTCGATCACTTCGAAGGGCGTCACCTTCGTGGGGCCGCCGCCCGAGGCCATCGAGGTCATGGGCGACAAGATCTCCGCTCGCCTCGCCGCCGAGCGCTCGGGCGTTGCGGGCGTGCCGGGCACCACCGAGGTCATCACCTCGACCGACGATGTCGCAGCCTTCGGCGACGCTCACGGCTACCCCATCGCCATCAAGGCGGCCTACGGGGGCGGAGGCCGCGGCATGAAGGTGGTGAGCGGGCCCGACGAGATCGAAGCGGCGCTGTCGTCCGCGCAGCGTGAAGCCGAGGCGTTCTTCGGCCGCGGCGAGTGCTACATGGAGCGCTACCTCACGTGGCCGCGCCACATCGAGATGCAGGTCATCGCCGATCACCACGGCAATGCCGTGTGGCTGGGCGAGCGTGACTGCTCCGCCCAGCGCCGGCACCAGAAGCTGGTGGAGGAGAGCCCCGCGCCGGCGCTCGAGGACGAGGTCCGCACGGCGATGGGAGAGGCGGCAGTGGCGGTGGCACGCGGCTGCGACTACACGAACGCGGGCACCGTGGAGTTTCTCTACCAGGACGGCGAGTTCTTCTACCTCGAGATGAACACCCGCCTGCAGGTGGAGCACCCGGTCACCGAGATGGTGACCGGGATCGACCTGGTGAGCGAGCATATCCGGGTGGCTGCGGGTGAGACGCTGTCGTTCATCCAGGCAGACATCGCGTCTGTCGGCCACGCCATCGAGGCACGCATCAACG
>JAJEEO010000018.1 GCA_022820925.1 Acidimicrobiia bacterium
GGGGTGCGTATCCCGCTTGGGCTGGTGGTGCTGCGGCGGGGATCTGGCCTGTGGTCGTCGGCGTGGGAGCGGACACCGCTGGGAAGTAGGCCGTGACGTCAGCGGCAGCCGCGTGGGTCGGCTGGCCGGCACGGTAGCGCAGCAGGTCGTTGCGCATCTCGGCGGCCGAGCCGTACCGGGCGTCTGGTTCTTTGGCGAGCCCGCGCAGGCAGATGGCTTCGAGCTCGTGGGGAACGTCGGCGTTGTACCGCGACGGCGGGACGGGAGTCTCCTGCACATGCTTGTAGGCGATCGCCACGGGGCTGTCGCCGGTGAACGGCGGCCCTGCAGTGAGCACTTCGTACAGCACGACGGACAGCGAGTACAGGTCGCTGCGCGGATCCGCATCCAGCCCTTGGGCCTGCTCGGGGGACAGGTAGGTGGCGGTGCCCATGACCGAACCTGTGCGGGTCAGGTCATCTGAGCCGCCCCCGAGCGCCCGAGCGATGCCGAAGTCGGCAACCTTGACCTGGCCGGACTGGGTGATCATCACGTTGCCCGGCTTGATGTCGCGGTGCACGACGCCGTTGCCGTGCGCGAACGCCAGTGCCGCCGCGATGTCGATGGCGATGTCCGCGGCGCGGTCGGGGTGCAACGGACCTTCGCTGCGGATGACCTCGGCGAGGCTTCGCCCCTCGACGTACTCCATCACGATGTAGTAGGTGCCTTCGTGATTGCCCCAGTCGTACACACCGACCACGTTTGGCTGGCTCAGGTTGGCGGCAGCTTGAGCCTCCCGCCGGAATCGCTCGACGAACGATGAATCGGTGGCGAACTCGGGGAACAGCACCTTGACGGCGACCGGCCGGTCGAGCAGCTGGTCACGGCCCAGGAATACTTCGGACATCCCGCCCCGAGCGATGCGGCTGAACAGCTCATATCGGCCGCCGAAGATGGGGTTTGGGGTGTCTGCCATGGACGCTGGGCTCGTGCTGCCAGATCGGGTCCCCGGTTCGGCGGGGTGACTGCAGCGGGTCGGGCTAGGGGCTGTCGTCGACAGGTGTCGACACTGCCCGCAGTGCAAGGGCGGCTTCCGCTGCGGTCGCAGCGATCATCGTTGCCAAGGTACCGCTGCCTCGCGGATCGCCCACGTCAAGTGCTGCATCACCTTCGATGAGCACCGCAACGGCCACTGTCGGCGCGTCGGCGGGTGCCAGCAGTACCGCCCATCTTCCCGCAGGTCGGTTGAGGTCGTCGACGGATCCGGCCGCGCCGCCGGCGATCGCTGCCGACACCTCGATGCCGTCAGTGAGCACGAGACGGACCGGGACCTGGGTGGCCGCGCTGGCCATGCCCCGCAGCAGGCTTGCGGCCTCATCGGGCTCGAAGAGACGGCCGATGCTGCTCGTTGCGATTTCTTGGACAACATCGGCTGAGGCGGCGGCATCTTCGGTCCCCGTGCCAGGTGCCCGGGCGCTGATCTGGTGCACCACGGAGGGACGCATGCGGATGCCATCGTTGGCGACCGCCGCCGCTGCGAGCGCGAGCTGAAGCGGCGTCAGCGTCACACCGTCGAACTGCGCGATGGCATCGGGCTCACCGGGCAGGTCGATGCCGGTCGCTGCAGGCTGGGCGCCGGCTCGCTGCAACAGCGTTGCGCCCGAAGCACCGGATGCCTCATCCGCCGCCAGGACGTAGCTGCGCTGGTAGGCACGCGCAACCGGCAATCCCGCCGAGAGTGCAGGTCCATCAGGCATCAGATCGTCGACGATGTTGGGGTCGAAGCTGGGACGCGACCACAGCGCCACGATCGCTCCGGTCTGCGGATGCACGACGACGACGGCACCGTCACGATCTCCCAGCGCAGCCCGCACGGTGAGCTGCACTCCGTGGTGCACCGTCAGACCCAGATCGCCGACGCGGTCGCTGTCGGCGAAGAGGTCCGCGACGTCGCGCAGGGCGATGTCCGCAGCGCGGCCCGAGAGCTCGGCGTCGTAGCTGCGCTCGAGGCCGCCCGCGCCTGCTCGACGTGCGAGGTACCCCGCGACGTGGGAATAGAGGGGTCCGTGGGGGTAGGTGCGCAGCCGGCGCGTTCCGACGGCATCGGAGTCGATGGCGGGTGCGATCGTCTCACCGTCGGCGCTGGTGATCGCGCCGCGCGCTTGGTCGAGTGCAGCCGTGGCAGCGCGCCGGTTGAAGTCATGCTGCCGCAAGCTCTCGGCAGAGAGGTAGCCGACATTGGTGAGCTGCACCAAGAGCACGACGAAACCCGCGCCGAGCACCACTGCCAGCCGTGCAATGCGCCGGCTCATGGGTCGCCTCGGAGGCTGAGCCGGACGGCGAAGCCGTGGCCCGAGCGGCCCGTGAGCGCAGCGAACAAGAGCGGGAAGCAATGGGCGACTCGACGGCGAGTTCCGCCCATCCGCGCACGTTCCAAAGGCAGTTGTTGGGGTTCGGCCTGGGCGGGATCGCCGGTGGTCCGGCGCCGGTGCCGGGCTGGCCTGCGGATCGGCACCCCGAGCTCGCCGGTCGGACTGTCCCGGGCGACAGGTTCGACCATGCGCAGCCGTGACTGGGTGGTGCGGGGCGGAGAGCCCAACTCGTCACCCAGCCCGCCGCTGGCGTCCGAGACTGCGAGCAGCAGCCCCACGGCGACGCAGTTGCCGATCATTGCCAACTGTCCGTAGGCAACGAAGGGCAGCGCGCCGACGGTGTGCGGCAGCAATCGCAGCACTCCGGCGATGGCGAAGAAGGCCTGCAGCCCGAGGACCGACGTGGCAGCAGCGGCCACGAGCCTGTGCGGGCCTCGCGCCCGTTGGGCGATGCCTGCGCCGACGCCAACCAGCAGCATGAACGCGACGAGCAATGCCGCAGCGCCCCCGATGCCGAGTTCTTCGGCGATGAGGGCGAAGATGAAGTCGCGGTGCGGTTCATGCAGATGCTGGGGCGCGCCGAGTCCTAGGCCGACCCCGCTGATGCCGCCGTCGCTGATGGCGAACGCCGCGTCGACCACGGTCGCGCCCTCGGCATCGATCCACGGGTTCAGCCAGTAGCGAATCTGTGCGGACAGCCGGTCGTACACCGTCGCGAGCACGCCGACGCCAATGGCGTATGTGGCGATCACCCCGTTGAGCGCCCTCGCGCGAGTCGAGCGGGGCACCGTCGGGATGTCGCTGCCGACGAGGTCGTCCCCATCGAGCCACAGCGGCAGCCAGGCCGCCGCAAAGACGATCGCCGATGAGGCGAGATCAGCGCCGACGATGAGCAGCGTCCACGCCCCGATCGCTGCGACGCTCGCTCCCGCAACGTGGCGATGCGGGATGAAGCGGGACCCGAGCCAGCGCGGCGCAGTTGCGGTGAGCCCGCAGGCAGCGATGACCACGACGATCTTGGCGAGGCCGTAGGGCTGGACGCTCAGCAGCGACCCGAGATCCAGCCACTGGCGCGGAGGATCGTACGCACCGGCCGAGACATTGGCCCCGCCCGAGAAGCTCCCTGCGGCAAGCAGCCCCGCAGCGACGATGCCGCATGCGCCAGGTCGGCTCAAGAACCAGTCGAGGTGACGGGCGACGAGCAAGGTTCCGGCAATGGCAACAAACCCCAGCAGCACAGCCACCGCCTGCTCGGACGCCAGCAGGGAGTCGATTCGCGCGACGAAAACCCAGCCGATGCCCATGAGCAGGCCGACGACGCCGAAGAGGATCTCGTTGCTGTTCGGCGCCCATCGCTTGATCGCGGCGCGCGCCGCGACTCCGCCGGCCACGACGGCTGCCAGCCAAGCGGCGGTGCCCCACAGCGACTCGGTCGCGCCGCGCCGGCCGGCACCGCTCCAGACCGAGCTGTGCTCCACACCCAGCGCGGTGACGGCAAACGTCGTGCAGACCACCACGCCCGCGAGTGCGGCGAGCGCTGCTTCGGTGCGACGTCGCGTGCGCAGCGGGGTCCTCAGCGAGAGCGAGAACGTCGCCAGCTGCGTCGCCTCGCGGTGCTGCGTGTGCTGGCTTCGACAGCCGCCGGCTCGGCGGGCGCAGCCGTCGGGGCCGGCAGGCCCTCGATGTCGACGTCCACGACGAGCGCAGTCGAGTTGTCCCGCCCCCCTCGATCGTTGGCCTGACGCACCAGGGCGCGCGCCACCTCGGAAGGGTGGTGGTCGGCGTCGAGCAGCTCGGTGATCTCGGACTCGTCGAGTTCGTTGGTGAGCCCATCGGTGCACAGCAGGAACCGATCATTGCCAGTGAGATCGAGGATCCAGTCGTCGATCAGCACCTGGGGCTCCACGCCGATGGCACGTGTGAGCGTGTTGCGCCGGGGATGCTCTGCGGCTTGCTCCTCGGTGAGATCGCCGGCGCGGACCATCTCCGCGACGAAGTTGTGATCCACGGTGAGCTGGGTCAGCTTGCCCGCCTGGTAGCGGTAGACACGCGAGTCGCCCACGTTGACCAGGCACCAGACCCTGCTGTCGTCGCGCTGCACGACGGCGATGGCGCACAGCGTCGTGCCCATTCCCGTCAGGTCCGCGTGAGCGGTCGAGCGATGGTGCACCACCTGGTTCGCGTGGCGCACTGCCGCGAGCAGCTCGCTCGGCGTCGACGGGGAATTCGCGGCCAGCGTCTTGACGGCGAGGCTGGATGCCACGCTGCCGCCCAGATGGCCGCCCATGCCGTCGGCCACCACGAAGAGACCGATATCGGCATACATGGCGTCCTGGTTCTCGGCCCGCCGCAGACCTCGATCCGAAGCGCCTCCCCAGCGGATGCGCATCTGGCGGGCGGGAGCGCTCATGACGCTGCAGTCTCGCGGCTCTGTCGTGCGGCGGCACGGGGCGCGGCGATCATGAGCTGACCTCGAAGACGGTGGAGCCGATCTGGACGTAGTCGCCGACGCGAACGACCGTCGTGGCTGCAACCTTCTGGCGATTCAGGTAGGTGCCGTTCGTCGAGCCCAAGTCCTCCAGGACGTGCTGTTCGCCCCGGCGGTACAGCCGGGCATGGGCCTGGGACGAGTAGCCGTCGTCGATGACCACATCGCACTCGGGGTCCCGCCCGATGGTGATCGTGTCTTCCAGCAGGTGCCGTTCGCCTTGGGCGTGCAGCGGCGAGCGAACGACGAGGGCCAATGGCTGCGATGCCGCCCGTCCGTTGTCGCGCATGTCGCCGCGCAGCGTGAGGATGGACTTCCAGCCGAGATGGTTGCGTGGCGTCGCCACGCTGGCCCTGATGGCTCGTAGCACCCGGAAGAAGAAGAGGTAGAGCAGTACGAGCACGCAGATCGCGAGCAGCCGCACGAGCTGCTCGGACATCAGCTCGACTCCAGCCGCAGTTCGTGTCCGCCGATGGTGACCACGTCACCCGCGGCGAGCCGCTCGCTGGTCACTTCGATGCCGTTCAGCAGGGTCCCGTTGACGCTGGCCAGATCGACCAGGAGGATGCCGTCGGCGTCCGAACGGATCTGGGCATGGCGCCGGGAGACCTTCGGGCCGTTGAGCACGATGTCGCAGTCGTCTCGCCGCCCGATGACGGTCTCGGGCCCCAGCTCGTGGCTCTGTCCGTCGCTGCCGACCAGGCTGAGGCCACCCACGGCGGTCAAGTGTAGGAGCGGTGGTTCGCGGGCTAGTCTGTTCGCCCCACGCGCGAGTGGCGGAATTTGGCAGACGCGCAGGCTTCAGGTGCCTGTGCCCGCAAGGGTGTGAGGGTTCAAGTCCCTCCTCGCGCACTGCACCGAGATCGGCAGCGTCGGCGGTGGTCTACGCAGTGCGCCGGATCTTGTCGGCGTTCTTGAGGGCCTCGCGAGCAGAGAGCGTGCTCATGCGGTCGCGGTTGCGGGCGACGTAGTCCTCGACGGTCGGCAGGTCGGTCCACGCGAGCGAGCGCAACGCCCACCCGATGCCCTTGCGGACGAAGAAGTCGGTGTGGGACAGGTTGGGCTCGATGCAATCGAAGAGCAGGTCGAGATCGGTCTCGTCTTTCCTGTTGATCTGGCAGATGATCGACGACCTGCGCTTCCACATGTCGCTGTCGCCGCTCCACGAGCGCATGTGACCGGACATGTCGCCCGGGTAGATCTCGAGGAGCTCACGCAAGCGGTGAGTGGCAACGTCGTCGACGTAGTCCCACCAGGCGCCGGTCACGATGAACTCTTCGAACATTGGCAGCGTGTCGAGTGTGCGGAAGGACCGGCACCTCGACGCGCCGGCGATGTCGAGGGCGATGTAGCGCTCCTCCCGGAACTCTGCGTTGCGCCAGAGCTCGAAGACCGTGTTCTGCCAGACCGTCTTGTCGTCGAACGGGTGAGTGCGCAGGAGTGCGCTGAGCAGCTTGCGGCGGGCCGGTTTCTGCACGCCGCGATAGGGCATCTCCGACTTCATGTAGGCGCGCATGGGTTCGGCCTTGTCTGGGTCGGCATGGTCGGCGAGCGCGCGGCGGATGTCGGTGACGAGCTGAGTGTTCGTCATGATCGGAGCTGCCCGCCTTCGGCCCCTGTGCGACCGTGCATGCGCCGGCTACAGCGCACCTTCGTGCTGCAGCAGCTGGGTCTTGAGGTCGAGCCCGCCGCCGAATCCGGTGAGCGAGCCGTCGGCGCCGATGACCCGGTGGCACGGGAGCACGATCGGCACCGGGTTGCGGCCGTTGGCCTGTCCGATGGCCCGCACCGCCTTGGGCCTGCCGATGAGCGCGGCCTGCTCGCCGTAGCTGCGGGTGCTGCCGTAGGGGATGTCGCCGAGCGCCCGCCAGGCTGCCTCCTGGAATGGGGTGCCGCGCAGGTCGAGCGGCACGTCGAAGCTGGTGCGGCCGCCGTCGAAGTACTCGCCGAGCTGGTTGGCTGCCTGTCGCAGGATCGGATGGTCGGGGTCTTCGACCATGTCGTCGGGCAGCTTGACGGAGGTCTCGTCACCGTGCCACGACACGGCGCGCAGCCCCCCGTCGGTCGCCACGAGGCCCAATGGCCCGATGGGACTGTCGATGGTGGTGTGCCAGTGCGTGTCGGTGCTCATGAGTCGCTCCCGGTTGTGCTGGGTCTGTCACCCGACGATGGGCTGGGCTGGCTGGCGGCGTGCCAGAGGTGCTGCGCGGCCCACGAACGGTACGGCCGCCAGCTCTCCGCGATCGCCTCGAGTTCGCGGGCAGTGACGGGGTGACCAATCAGGCGCTCAGCCGAACGGCGCAGGCCGAGGTCCGATGCTGGGAATGCGTCGTCATGGCCGAACACCCGCATGGCGATGAGGTGCGCAGTCCACGGGCCGATCCCCGGCAGCTCGCAGAGCCGCGCCACGGTGTCTTGGAGCGTGCCTGCGGCGGTCAAGTCGAGCTCGCCGCTCGCGACCGCCTCGGACAGACCCACGATGGTGTCGACGCGGCGCTGAGTGAATCCGAGCCCGGCGAGTCCGGACGGTCCGGCATCGGTGAGGCTTGCTGCACTCGGAAACAGGTGAGTCAAGGGCACTTGGACGTCGACGCAGCATTCCGACGGGGCGTCGAAAGGCGTGCCGAATCGCCGGACGATCCTGCTGCACATCGTGGATGCCGCTGCGAGCGAGATCTGTTGGTTGACGACGATGCGGATGGCAGTTTCGAACCGATCCCATGACCGCGGCACCCGCAGCCCGGGCGCCTGGCGCACCAGGGGACCGATGAGCGGATCGCGGGCGAGTGCTGCGTCGGCCGGCGACGGGTCTTCGTCGGTGCCGAGCAGTGCGCGGCAACGGCCCACGGCATCGATGACCGAGTCGTACGTCGGCAGGTGCAGCCGCAGCTGCAGCTGGTCTGGGGCGGCGCCATTGGACACAGCCAGCTCGGCGATGCCGGGGTGGCCGCAGGCGCTGAAGCTGCGGAGGTAGCTGACGCCCGTGGCGGGATCGGTGCTGACGGTTTCGATGCCCCCGATGACGCGAGCTGCTTGGTGCGACATGAAGGCCGCGAAGTCGTATGGCGCGAGGTACGGCACGGTGAGCACGAGACCGCCGTCGAGTTGCGGGCGCTCGCCCTGCCGCCGCTTCGAACGCAGCTCGGTGGGCGTGAAGCAGAACACCGAGGTCATGGCCCGGTGCAGCTGGCGCGGCCCGCCGAAGCCCGCAGCCCGGGCTATCTCGGCGAACGTGAGATCGGTGTCGTCGATCAGGCAGCGTGCGAAGTGTGCGCGACGTGACCGGGCGATGGTGCTGGGCGTGGCCCCGACGTGGTGCTCGAACAGCCGACGGAGCTGGCGGGCGCTGTAGCCCACGTGGGCCGCCAACGCCTCTTCGTCGTGATCGTCCAGAAAGCCGTCGTTGATCCGCAGCAGGGCCGCCCCGACCGGTGCGGGCACGTCCAGATCGGCGAGCGAGCCGGCGCGGCGTTCGGGATGGCAGCGCAGGCAGGGACGGAAGCCGTTCGCTTCGGCAGCCACCGGGTTGGAGTAGTGCGTCACGTTGCGCGGCAGCGGTTGCGCTGAGCAATCTGCACGGCAGTAGATGCCCGTCGTGCGAACGGCCGATACCTGCATGAGGCGAGTCTGGCAGACTGTATCGGACACAAACGGACATTCCAAAGCATGTCCGTTTGTGTCCGATACCACCAGTGGTCGTCGAAGACCGCCGTATGACGACGATGAGATCAGGTCTCGTCCGAGGTGCCCGCTGCGACAGCCTGCCGGGCCCGCCGGCGGCGCAGCCACCACCACGCCACGACGAGTGCGATCGCAATGACCGGCAGGAACGGCAGCAGTGCACCGATGACGAGCAGCACGCCGTTGCCGACAGCAACCAGCGCATTCGAGCCGCCGCTCAGCGCATCGCCGAAGCTCGCCGGTGTCTCGTCTTCGGTGACGAACAGATGGAGGCTCTCGACCCGAGCGAGTCGCGCCAATTCCTCCCCGCTTGCGGTCACCGCCACGGCGCTGAAGCGCACGTCGATCTCCAAGCCCCGTGTGGCCACGCGACCCGCGATGCGTCCGTCTTCGACCGTCTCGTACAGCGTCGCGACGGCACGCTCGCCGGGCTCGATCCGATCCAGGCTGGTGCCGTCACCCAGCGTCAGATCGTCGTTCGAGAAACGCAGCGTGTTCGAGCTGAGGCTGACCTCAGCAAGTGCCGTCTCGCCGTCGTTCTCGAGTTCGATGCAGAAGCCGACTTCGCTGTCGGGCGGCGCGGGCAAGTCGGTGAAGCCGAGGCAGGGGTCCTCCTCGCCCAGGGCCAGCCAGGCCCGCAGGATGACCGAGGTGGGCGGCACCGCCTCGACCGACTCGGTGATCGACAGCGTGATGGTGGCCAGGTCCACCCGGTCTTGCAGCGAGCGCAGCTGCCCTCGCAGCCGTTCGAGGCTGGTCTCGCGGTTTGCCAGCTCGCGCTCGAGCTCGGCGACGCCTTCCACGTCAGTGGCCTGCGAGAGGAACCCGCGCAGACGCTTCACGCTGATCTCGGCGGTCGAGATACGGCTGGAGAGGTCCACGACGATGTCGGTGACGTCCTCAGAGTTCACCGTCTGCTCGACCAGTTCGCCGACTCGGGACAGTCGCGCCAGCGCCGTGAAGAATTGCTCGGGCCGGACCTTGAATGTCAGCGTGGTGTGTGCGCGGACCTGGGTGCGGGTGTCCTGGGAGAACGTGAAGCCGCCGAGTTCCTGGATGATCGAATTGGCCTGCGCCGCAGCGGCTGCTACATCGGCGGTCTCCACCGCTATCCATGCCGTGTAGATGATCTCCCGGCCGAGATCTGCGGGCACGTTGGGCACGCCCGCCGCCAGGGCGTCGGAGCCGGAGTCGTCCGACATGTCTGCTTCTGCAGCGGCACCGCCCAAAGCCCGCCGGCCGGTCTCGAGTCCTTCCTCCTGGGTCAGCTGGATTTCGGCCGCTTCATCCATGTCCGCGGCCATCGACATGTCCTCAGACGCGGCGGCCATGGTCATGGCGGGCGCATCGACGAAGGATTCGCCGGCATCGTCGTCGCCGGCGCCGCACGCTGCGGCCAGGACCGTCACGGACAGCGCTGCCGCTGTGACAGCCAGCCATCGTGCCCGTCTGCCTGAGGATCTGCTGGTCCGGCGTTTGCTTGGAACCCCCATGGCGTTCCCTCCCTCGGTCGGCCGCTCGACGAGCAGCGCTACCTGAGTGACGCCCATGGTCCCGTGGTCGTTCCGGCAGGGCCATTGCGGTTGCGTGTCGGTCGCGAGACCATGACGCGCGCCGCTGTCATGCGGCTACACGCGCTGTCAGCGAAAGGCGGGGATGCCGGTGATCTGCTGACCGAGGATCAGCCCGTGGATCTCCTCGGTGCCCTCATAGGTCATGACCGATTCCATGTTGGCTGCATGGCGCATCGGCGCGTACTCCGTGGAGACGCCGTTGGCACCCATCATCGCCCGGGCAGTGCGGGCCGTATCGATGGCCACCCGGCAGTTGTGCCGCTTCGCCATCGAGATGTGATGCGGTCGCAGCCGGTGCTCTTCCTTGAGCTGGCCCAGCCGCATGGCCTGCAGGTTGGCATTGGTGATGTCGGTGAGCATGTCGGCGAACTTGGTTTGACTGATCTGGAAGCTGGCCAAGGGCTTGCCGAACTGGGGTCGTTCGAGCTGGTAGCTGAGCGCCTGCTCGTAGCAGCAGCGGGCCACGCCGACGGCCCCGAAGGCGATGCCGAAGCGGGCCTCGGACAGGCAGCTCAGCGGCGCACCGATGCTGAGCGCGTCGGGCAGGCGCATCGACTCGGGCACTTCGACGTCGTCCATGTAGAACTCGCCGGTCACCGAGGCCCGCAGCGAGAGCTTGTTCTGGATCTTGCGAGCCTCGAAGCCGGGCGAGTCGGTCGGCACCAGGAAGCCCCGGAAGCCGTCGTCGGTGTTGGCCCACACGATGGCGAGATCGGCCAGCCCGGCGTTGGTGATCCACCGCTTCGCGCCGTTGAGGATCCACCTGTCGCCCCGGCGCACCGCCCGCGTCGCCATCGAGGCCGGGTCGGAGCCGTGGTCGGGCTCGGTCAGCCCGAAACAGCCGATGATCTCGCCGGCGGCCATGCGCGGCAGCCAGCGCTCCTTCTGCTCGGTGGAGCCGTAGCGCCAGATCGGGAACATGCACAGCGAACCCTGCACCGACACGAAGCTGCGCAGCCCGCTGTCGCCCGCCTCCAGCTCTCGGCAGGCCACGCCGTAGGCCATGGCAGAGGCGCCCGCGCAGCCGTAGCCGTCGAGGTGCATGCCGAGCAGGCCCATGTCGGCAATGGTCGGGATCAGATCCATCGGGAACGTGCCCGCCTCGAAGTGCTCGCCCACGATCGGGTCCCACTCCTTGGCCACGAACGTGGCGACCGTGTCGCGGATCATGGCTTCCTCGTCAGAGAGGAATTCGTCCATCTCGTAGAAGTCCGACAGCGGCGCAGGCGTTTGGCTCATGGGCGCATACTGCCGTGCTGGTACCCCGCGGGCCAACCCGCCCCCGGGCCTCGGCCCCTGAGTACTGTGCGCTGCCATGGGTGACGACACCGCCGACGAGCCGAAAGCGCGCCAACCCGACGGGAGCCGGCTGTACTTCCGCCAGCTGCTGTCGGGTCAGGACTTCGCCACCAGCGACCCGATCGCCCGCCAGATGGTGAATTTCGCCTACCTCATCGGCGACCGGGAGACCCGCGAGGCGGTGGTGGTGGACCCGGCATATGCCGTCGACGACCTGCTCGACATCCTCGCCGAAGACGAGATGCAGCTCACCGGCGTGCTGGCCACGCACTTCCACGCCGATCACATCGGCGGGAACATGATGGGCTACAGCATCGAGGGCGTCGCCCAGCTGCTCGAACGCCAAGGCACGAAGATCCACCTGCAGGCGCCCGAGGCCGAGCTGGTGCGCAAGACCACCGGCATCTCGATGAGCGACATGGAGCTGCACGCCCCTGGCGATGTGGTGTCGGTGGGTGCCATCGACATCGAATTGCTGCACACCCCCGGGCACACGCCCGGCAGCCAGTGCTTCCTGGTGGGCGGTGCGCTCGTCGCCGGCGACACGCTGTTCCTCGACGGCTGCGGGCGGATGGACCTGCCCGGCAGCGACCCGGCTGCGATGTACCGCTCGCTGCACGACACGCTTGCCAAGGTGCCCGACTCGGCCGTGCTGTTTCCCGGCCACCAGTACTCGTTCGAGCCCAGCGCCACCATGGGCCAGACCCGCCAGATGAACTACGTCTTCAAGCCGAGCAGCGAGGCGCAGTGGTTGATGATGTTCGGGCAGGGATGAGTGCGGCGTCCTGCGCCGAGAGTGTGATGGTGGCGCAGTGGTTGATGATGTTCGGGCAGGGCTGATGGCCCCGCTGCCGCCGGTGGTGAGCGCCGCCGAGCTGACTGGCCGTGACGACGTCGTGCTGTGCGACGTGCGCTGGTATCTCGACGGCCGGTCCGGATATGCCGCCTACCTCGAAGGCCACATTGCCGGGGCCATCTGGGTGGACCTCGACGCACACCTGTCTGCGCACGGCGCTCCCGCCCACGGCCGCCATCCGTTGCCGACCGCGGAGAGCTTCGCCGCATCGCTGGGCAGCCTCGGCATCGGGCCGAATGACCCCGTCGTGGCTTACGACGATCTGAACGGCACCGCCGCCGGCCGGATGGTGTGGATGCTGCGAGTTCTCGGCCACGACGCGGCGCTGCTGGACGGTGGACTGGGCTCGTGGACCGGCGCCACCGAGTCGGCGTCGAGCACGCGAACCGCTTGCGCGTGCCCGGTGCGGGCGTGGCCCGAAGCGGCGTTCGCGGACATCGACGGTGCCGCCGAAGCCGGTGCCAGCCCCGACGTCGTATTGATCGATGCCCGCGGCGGCGATCGTTACCGCGGCGAGACCGAGCCGGTCGATCCACGCCCGGGACACATCCCAGGCGCGGTCAACGTGCCGATGACCGACAATCTCGGCCCCGAGGGTCGTTTCGCGGACCCCGCAACGTTGCGCGTTCGTTATGAGGCCGAAGGCGTTCAGGAAACCGGCGACACAAACAACGCTGTCGTGTACTGCGGCTCAGGCGTCAGCGCCTGCATGGATGCTCTGGCGATGGAGCGCGCCGGACTCGGCCGCCCGGCGGTGTACATCGGCTCGTGGTCACAGTGGAGCCACACGGACCGTCCCTCTGGCACTGATTGAGAGCTGCCGAGACTGCAAGCACCGAGGGACCTGCCATCTGGGTGTCGTGCCCGTGCTTTACGTCGGGGAACCGGGCGGTGGGCCTGCTGAGGCGAAATGCGTGCCAGGCGGGTCCACCGCCCACGGCGCCTCCTGCTCCCAGCGGTCCTCATAGACCACCTCGCCCAACGGCCGTCGTCGTAC
The DNA here is from genome assembly GCA_022820925.1 of Acidimicrobiia bacterium. Lineage (GTDB taxonomy): Bacteria > Actinomycetota > Acidimicrobiia > Acidimicrobiales > Poriferisodalaceae > Poriferisodalis. The sequence continues at coordinate 13,247 of JAJEEO010000018.1, forward strand.
CGGTCCGTGTCGTCCCGCGGGCCGGCCGAGCGGGATCGTGGCGTGGATGGCCACGCCCTCAGGGATGCCGATCAGCTCGCGCAGCTCGTCCTCGACCTCGCGATGCCATCCGGTGATGACGCCGCCGTAGCCCAGCGCCCGTGCCGCCAGCAGCAGGTTCTGCACCGCCGGGTACACCGAGCCTCCCTCGGTGGGTGTGGGCCGGCGGTACCGCACCAGGCACGCCAGGATCACGACCGGCGTTTCCTCGAAGTGATCGACGAAGTGCTGCATGGTCCGGGCCATGCGAGCTTTGGGCGAGTCGCCGTCGGCGCCGGAGCCCTCGGTGTAGCCGTCCCCGGAGCGCTTCGCATTCCAGCCCTCGCGGAAGCACCGGCCCAGCAGCGCCTTGGCCTGGACCGCCACCGGTCCGTCCCGCAGCACCACGAAGCGGAACATCTGCCGGTTCGAGCCGCTCGGGGCCCGGCCGGCATGCCACAGGATCGTCGCCAGATCCTCGTCCCCGATGGGATCGGGCAGATAGCGCCGGATTGCGCGCGTGGTGGCCAGTCCTTCGAGCAGCCCCAGCGGCCTCGCGCCGGATGCATCGTCAGACTCGACTGCAGCCGTTGATTCACTCATCATCCATTGCCTTGTGTCTCATTGAGGAAGTCCACCAGCGTGACGATCGCGTGCTCGGTCACGACGCCCGCGATCCGACCGCCGCTGTCGATCACCGGGTACAGCTCGATCTCGGCATCAGCCATCGCCTCGGTGACCTCGCGCAGCGTCCACGACGGGCGTGCCGGTTCGATATCGGTGGTCATGACCTCCGCGCACGTGATCGATCCCCAGTCGTTGCGATCGACGTCGCGTGTGTCGCTGAGCCGGATGACGCCGAGAAATTCCCGCTCGGGCCCGATCACGATGGCTTCGAGCTGTTTGTGGGGCAGCGCGACCTCCCACACGAATTCGGACAGCGCGGCGTCCGAGCGCACCGAGGGCACATCGGTGGACATTGCCGAGTTCACGGGCATTTCGAGGCGACGTTCCAAGTGTCCCGTGCGACTGTCGCGCTGGTACTGAGATACCGAGGCATTGCCGATCAGCACTTGCGAGACGGCAACGGCGACGAGTGCGGGCACGACGAACAGCGGCGCGCCGGTGGACTCGGCCACGAACATCACCGCGGCCAGGGGGGTGCGGTAGCCGGCGGCCAGGAAAGCGGCCACGCCGATGAAGGGAAAGAACGCCAGCGATTCGGGCCCCAGCTCGATCCAACCGCCGACCAGACGACCCACGATCAGGCCGAACACGGCGAGGGGGATGAACACGCCGCCCACACCGCCTCCTGCCAGAACCGTGGAGGTTGCCACGATCCTGATCACTAGCAGGGCGCCGAGCAGCCACAGCGACGCCTCGGGGTTCAGCGCCCAATCCGTGAGCTGCCCCTCGGCGGTCGGACCCAGCGACAGCGGCGCCTCGAACAGCACCTCGCAGAGCACAGCGAGACCCACCAAGATACCACCGGCAGTCAGTGCAATCATCCACCACGGCCGGTCGGAGGCGTGGATCCGCTTGGCCAAGGTCAGCACGCGGCAGAACGCCGATGCCGCGAGGCCGCAGAGGGCGCCGACAACCGCAGCGCCCAGCAGCTCCTGGCGGCCGAACTGCACGCTCACCATCTCGGTGCCGATTTCGAAAGGACGGTCGTCAAAGCCGGTGACCAGCACGTACACGACGTAGCTCGAGGCACTCGAGAGCAGCGCGGGCAGCAGCGCCCGGCGGCCCAAGTCGCTCCGGTACGGGGCTTCGAGCGCGAACAGCACACCGGTGGCGGGCGCCTGGAAGATGGCGCTGACGCCGGCGGCCGCCCCGGCCACGAGCAGCGCGTAGCCCTCCCGGCCCCGGAACAGCCGGCGGACGACCCGCTGGATCGCGTTGCCAGCCGTGGCGCCGGCGTAGATGGACGGACCCTCAAGGCCGACTGCGCCGCCGGAGCCGACCGTCACGATGCCCGCCAGCAGGCGAGCGGGCAGGTCCCGGAACCGCATCGGGTGGTTGCGGTCGTGGAAGGCGCGTATGTACTCCTCGGAGGTGGATGGCGCGAGCCGCCGGCCGGCATCAGCCCAGCGCAGCATCAGCACGGCGCCCCACAGACCGAGTGCGGGCGCGATCACGCGTTGCCAAGGGGGCAGGTGCAGGACCCGCTCGAGCAGCACCTTCTCGGTGAGCACCGCGACAGCGGCGACGATGAAACCCGTCACGACGCCCACGGCGACATAGGTCGCGAAGCGAAGCAGCCGGTTTCTCATGCGGGTCGTTTCACTTCGGACGGATACGAGGTGCGGAGAGGGTGGGATTCGAACCCACGAACCACCTTGCGGCAGTTACTTCCTTAGCAGGGAAGCGCCTTCAACCGGACTCGGCCACCTCTCCATGGCAACCAGCCGACAGCGGCAGGTGCGCCGACTCAAGATAGCCCCACGCGGGGACCAACCGCGATGCCGCCGACCACCGGTGCCGGCGAGACCTGCCGCTAGCTTGGCCGACGGAGGGGTGGCAGAGTGGACGATTGCGACGGTCTTGAAAACCGTTGAGGCGCAAGCCTCCGGGGGTTCGAATCCCCCTCCCTCCGCCACAGGCTGAGCTGGTTCAGGCGAGGGGGCCGGCGGCTGCCTGCACTGCCGGCACCAGGGCCTCGTCGATGAGGAGCTGATCGGCTGCGGCGAGCTCGGGCGACAGCCAGCGGTCGGGGCCGGGTCCCGGGACTTCGCTGCGCAGCAGGTTGAGCGCTGCTGCGGTGCCCGCTGCGGGCTGCAAGGGGGCGCGCAGCTCGATGCCGCGGGCGTCGGTCACCCATTCGATGGCGAGGATGCGGCGCAGGTTGGCGACTGCCCGGCGGAGTTTGCGTGCGGCGCCCCAGCCCATCGATACGTGGTCCTCCTGCATGGCGGAGGTGGGCAGCGAATCCACTGCGGCCGGCGCGGCCAGTCGGCGGTTCTCGGCGCACAGGGCGGCTGCGGTGTACTGGCCGATCATCAGGCCGCTGTCCACGCCTGGGTCGTCCGCCAGGAAGGGGGGCAACCCGGCGGAGCGTTTGGGGTCGAGCAGCCGATCGATGCGGCGCTCCGCGATGGCGCCCACCTCGGCCGCGGCGATGGCGAGGTAGTCGGCTGCCAGCGCCAGCGGCGCTCCGTGGAAGTTGCCGCACGACTCCACTCGACCGTCGGGCAGCACCATCGGGTTGTCGATGGCCGAGGCCAGCTCCCGGCCGGTCACGTCGGCCGCAAAACCGAGGGTGTCGCGGGCTGCGCCGTGGACTTGGGGCGTGCACCTGATGGAGTAGGCGTCTTGCACGCGGTCGTCGCCGAAGCGGTGGCTGGCCACGATGGGCGAGCCGGCCAGCACAGCGCGCAGGTTGGCGGCGCTGACCTGCTGGCCGGGATGGGGCCTCAGCTCCAGCAGGTCGGCGGCGAAGGCCCGATCGGTGGCCAACAGCGCCTCGACGCTGCAGGCAGCCACGATGTCGGCAACGGTCAACAGGCGGGCTAGGTCGTGGACGGCCAGGCAGAGCATCCCCAGGATGCCGTCGGTGCCGTTGGTGAGAGCCAGGCCCTCCTTCTCGGCCAGCACTAACGGCTCGATGCCGGCCGCCGATAGGGCATCGGCCGCGCTGATCGTGCCCCCGCCGTTGGCGAGGACTTCGCCTTCGCCCATCAGCACGAGCGCAGCGTGGGCCAATGGCGCCAGGTCGCCGCTGGCGCCCAGCGAGCCGTGCTCGGGCACCACTGGCACCACGCCGGCGTTGACCAGGTGCACCAGCGACTGCGCGACGAGCGGTCTCGCGCCCGAGGCGCCGAAGGCGAGCGTGCGGGCCCGCAGGAACATCATGGCCCGCACCACCTCGGGCTCGACCGGCGGTCCCATCCCGGCGGCATGGGACCGGATCAAGGACTGCTGCAAGGCAGCGCGACGATCAGCGGGAATGGTGGTGTTGGCCAGGGCGCCGAAGCCGGTGGAGACGCCGTAGGCCGGTTCGCCTTCGGCCAGGGTTTCGACGATGCCGCGGGCCGCGGCCATCCGGTCGAGGGCATCGGCGCTGAGACGGACCAGTTCTCGGTGGCGGGCGACCGCGACGACGTCGGCGACGGTGACCCCTGGGCCGTCGAGTTCCACTGTCATCCCAGAGGCTGAGCCCCGGGCCCGAGCGGCCCGTGAGCGGAGCGAACAAGAGCGGGAAACAACTGGCAATGCGCCGGAGCGTTCATCGTTCAGTGCCTCCAGCAGGAGCCGCGGGGGCGGAGAAGAGCGCGGCCGATGTGGCGATGGCTGCTTCGATGACGGCGTCGGCCGCCGTCTGCAGGCGGGGGCCAGTGAGCCGGTCGGCCGGGCCCAGCACGGACAGCGCGGCGATAGCACCGTCGGGACCGTGGACGGGAGCGCAGACCGCGGTGACGTCGGGCTCGATAGCGCCGGTATTGAACACAGGCGCTGGACGGGCGTCGCGGCCCAGGGGAGCGGCCAGCAGCGCCGTGCCCACAGCGGTGCCGTCGATGGGTACCGAGCGGCCCACCCAGCCGACGTGACGGATCGCCCGGCGGCCTTCGACCGTGGCGATGTAGACGGCAGCGTCGCCGTCGCGCACGGCGAGGTATGCGGATTCCTCGGTGGCTTCCACCAGCCGTTCGAGCTCCGGCCCCGCAGCAGCCCGGAGCCGGGCGTAGGGACCGGATTGCAGCGACGCCAGAGCGGTGCGCACGAACGCGGGGCCCACCGAGTACGAACCGGCCGCGTCCTTGACGAGATAGCCGCGGTCGGTCAGCACCCGCAGATGCCGCAGCGCCGTGCTGGCCGGCATGACCGTGCGGGCGGCTGCCGCGGTGAGGCTGAGCTCGCCGTTGGTGACCACGGTCTCGAGCAGCTCCAGCACCCGCTCTGCCGAGCGCGACCGGTGCAGCGGAGACGCAGCAGTAGTTTCACTATCTGAAATTGCTTGCTGCATATTGACAGCATAGGCCGAACCTCGGTAACGTGCGGTGCACCGCACACCCGGCGTCGAGGTTGTCTATGGCCACCAGCACAGAGCACGCCGCCAGCGCCCCGCCTGGCGGGGTGAGGGCTCCCACCGGCACGGCATTGACGTGCCGCAGCTGGCCCCAAGAGGCCGCCTTCCGGATGCTGCAGAACAATCTGGATCCCGAGGTGGCCGAGCGCCCCGACGAACTGGTCGTGTACGGGGGCACCGGTCGGGCGGCGCGATCATGGCCCGCCTTTCACGCCATGATCGGGGCGCTGACCGACCTGGCCGACGACGAGACCTTGCTGGTGCAGTCGGGCAAACCGGTCGGCGTCGTCCAGACGCATGAATGGGCGCCCCGGGTGCTCATCGCCAACTCCAACCTGGTGCCCGACTGGGGCACCTGGGACGAGTTCCGCCGGCTGGAGCATCTCGGCCTGACCATGTTCGGCCAGATGACTGCCGGGTCGTGGATCTACATCGGCACGCAGGGGATCCTGCAGGGCACCTACGAGTGCTTCGGCGCCATCGCTCGCAAGCGCTTCGCCGGGTCGTTGGCAGGCACGCTCACGATCACCTCGGGGCTGGGCGGCATGGGCGGCGCTCAGCCGCTGGCCATCACCATGAACGAGGGAGTCGCCCTGTGCATCGAGGTCGACCCCGAGCGGGTCGCTCGACGGGTGGAGACCCGCTATCTCGACGTGGTCGCCGACGACTACGCCGATGCGCTCCGCCGGTGCGACGAGGCCGTGCAGGCCCGCCGCCCGCTGTCGGTCGGTTTGGTCGGCAACGCCGCCGACTTGCTGCCTCGCCTGCTGGTAGACGGCGTCGCGGCCGACATCGTCACCGATCAGACCTCAGCGCACGACCCGCTCACCTATGTGCCCAACGACCTGTCGCCCGAGGCGTCCGAGGAGATGCGGCGCAACCAGCCCGACGAGCTCATTCGCCGCGCCCGGTCGGCCATGGCCACCCACGTGGAGGCGATGGTGGGCTTCCTCGACGCCGGTTCCGAGGTGTTCGATTACGGCAACAGCCTGCGCGCCGAGGCCGAGCTCGGCGGCTACGGGCGAGCCTTCGACTACCCGGGCTTCCTGCCTGCCTACATCCGGCCCCTGTTCTGCGAGGGCAAGGGACCCTTCCGCTGGGTTGCGCTGTCGGGCGACCCGGCCGACATCGCCGCCACTGACCGGGCGGTGCTCGAAGAGTTCCCCGACGACGAGCCGCTCAAGCGTTGGATCACCCTCGCCGGCGAGCGCGTCGCGTTCCAGGGCCTGCCGGCGAGGATCTGCTGGCTCGGCTACGGAGAGCGCCACCGGTTGGGATTGCGCTTCAACGAGCTGGTCGCTTCCGGCGAGATCAAGGCTCCGATCGTCATCGGTCGCGACCATCTCGACTCGGGATCGGTGGCGTCGCCCTACCGCGAGACCGAGGACATGGCAGACGGCAGCGACGCCATCGCCGACTGGCCGCTGCTCAACGCGATGGTCAACACCTCGTCGGGAGCGTCATGGGTGAGCATCCACCATGGCGGCGGGGTGGGCATCGGCCGTTCCATCCATGCCGGCCAGGTCAGCGTGGCCGACGGGACCGATCTCGCCGCGCAGAAGCTGGAGCGGGTGCTGCTCAACGACCCGGGCACGGGCGTCATGCGCCACGCCGACGCCGGTTACGACCGGGCGTGGGACGTGGCCGCCGAGCGCGGCGTGCAGATTCCATCGGACCGGCCGGCCACGCAATGAAGCCCAGCGCACGAAGACACGCGAGATGACCGTCCGGGAGATCCTCTCCATCGGCCACCCGGTGCTGCGAGAGTCGGCGGCCGCCGTGCCTTCAGCCGACATAGCCGGTGAGCGTGTGCAGGCCGTCATCGACGACCTCATCGACACGATGCGCCATGCCAACGGTGCGGGCTTGGCTGCCAACCAGATCGGCGAGACGGACCGCATCGTCGTCATCGAGGTGAATGACAACCCTCGCTACCCCTACAAGCCGCCGATCCCCTTGACCGTGGCCATCAACCCCGAGCTGGAAGCGCTCGACGACGAGACCGTGGTGATCAACGAGGGCTGCCTCTCGGTGCCGCTGCGCGGCGACGTAGAGCGCTCGGTCAACTTGGGAGTCCGCTACCTCGACCGCGATGGCAATCAGCACTGCATCACTGCACGCGGCTTGACCGCGGGTACTTGGCAGCACGAGTGCGACCATCTCGACGGCGTGCTGATCACCGACCGGGCTGACCCGTCCACCTTGTGCACCTGGGACGAGTTCGAACGCCACCACCGCGACGCGTTCATCGAGCGCATCACCCGCTTCAACCAGCAGGTGAGGTCATGACCGCTCACTACTGGTGCGAGCTGGCCTGGCTCGGCGGTCCCCGCGCCTCCGAAGGCGTGGTGATAGCGGTCGACGGCGACCGGATCTCCGCGGTGTGCGTTGGCGTGCCGGTCCGGCCCGAGGGCGCCGTGCCGCTGGCGGGACTGACCTTGCCGGCGCTGGCCAACGCGCACAGCCACGCCTTCCACCGGGCCCTGCGGGGCCACACGCACGCTGGGCGGGGCAGCTTTTGGACGTGGCGTGACCTCATGTACCGGGTGGCGGGCCGGCTCGACCCTGACTCCTACCGCAGGCTGGCCCGGGCGGTGTTTGCAGAGATGGCCCTGGCCGGAATCGGGACGGTCGGGGAGTTCCACTATGTCCATCACCGCCCCGGCGGGGATGCCTACGACGACCCCAATGCCATGGGCGCGGCGATGGTGGACGCGGCCGCCGACGCCGGCATCCGCCTGACCTTGCTCGACACGCTGTACCTCCACGGCGGACTCGACTCCGCGCTGGACGGCGGCTATGGGCCGCTGGCACCTTCCCAAGCCCGCTTCGGCGACGGCAGCGCCGACCGGTGGATCGAGCGGGTCGAGCGCCTGGCCTCGATGGCATCCGGTCCGATGGTGAGGATCGGCGCGGCGGTGCACTCCGTGAGGGCGGTCGATCCGCCATCGATCAAGGCGGCGGCGGACTGGTCACGCGAGGGCGGCGCCCCGCTGCACTTCCACGCTTCCGAGCAGCCTGCGGAGAACGAGCAGTGCATCGCCGTTCACGGCATGTCCCCCATCGAGGTGATCGCTCAAGCCGGAGGGCTCGGTCCGGGCACGACCGTGGTGCACGCCACGCATGCCAACGGGCGTGACCAGACCATGATCGGTGAGGCTGGCGCGTTCTGCTGCCTGTGCCCGTCCACCGAGCGGGACCTTGCCGATGGCACGGGACCCAGCATCGGCTTGTCCCGCCAGGGCGCCGGACTGTGCCTCGGCTCGGATTCCCACGCCACCGTCGATCTCTTGGAAGAAGCCCGTACGGTCGAGCTGGATCAGCGGGCGGCCTCTGGTGTCCGCGGCGTGTTCAGTACCGAGTCGCTGGCGGAGATGGCGACCTCAGGCGGCTGCCGATCGCTCGGTTGGCCGGAGGGAGGCCGGCTGGAGGCCGGCGCGCTCGCCGACTTCGCGACGGTGGGGCTCGACTCGGTGCGGACGGCCGGAGCTGACGCCGATTCCGCGCTGGCTGCGACGATCTTCGGTGCCTCCAGCGCCGATGTGCATCACCTCGTAGTGGGCGGCAGGACCGTCGTGCGCGACGGTCGCCACACAACGATCGATGTCGCGGCAGAGCTCGCATCGGCCATCACGGAGGTCACCGCGCCATGACGTTGGTGATTGACAACATCGGTGAGCTGGTCACCAATGACCCCGCGCTGGGGGATGGCCCGCTGGGCGTGGTGACCGATGCTTCGGTGGTCATCGACGACGACATGGTGGTGGCGGTGGGCCCGTCGGGCGCCGTCGCGGACGAGTGTCTCGACGTCGGAGGCCGGTGCGTGCTGCCGGGATTCGTCGACTCCCACACCCACTTGGTGTTCGCTGGCGACCGCTCAGAGGAGTTCACCCGCCGGATGGCAGGCGAGCCCTACGACGGCGGCGGGATCCGGGTCACCACTGAGGCCACCCGCGGCGCCGGCCGCGACGCTCTGGCGGCATCGCTCGACCAGCGGTTGGCCGAGACGCACCGGGCGGGCACGACCACGGTGGAGATCAAGACCGGTTACGGGCTGTCACTCGACTCCGAAGTCGAGTTGGCGTTGCTGGCCGCCGAGGTCACTCCCGAAGCCACGTTTCTCGGGGCCCACCTGCTGCCCAGCGAGTACGCGGGACGTGCCGACGACTACATCGACCTGGTGTGCGGGCCGATGCTCGACGCAGTCCGCGATCACGTCCGCTGGATCGACGTGTTCTGCGAGACCGGCGCATTCGACACCGACCAGTCCCGCAGAGTGCTCGAGGCGGGTCGGGCTGCCGGACTGGGCTTGCGTGTGCACGGCAACCAGCTCGGCCACGGACCGGGCGTGCAGCTCGCCGTCGAGATGGACGCCGCGTCGGTGGACCACTGCACCTACCTCTCTGACGACGACATCGAGGCCCTGGCGGGCAGCGACACCGTGGCCACATTCCTGCCGGCCACCGACTTCTCCACCCGCCAGCCCTACCCGGATGCCCGGCGGGCCATCGATGCCGGGGTCAAGGTGGCGATGGCCTCCAACTGCAACCCGGGCTCGAGCTACACGACGTCCATCTCGTTCTGCATTGCGATGGCAGTGCGCGACATGGGCATGACGATCGACGAAGCCGTCGCCGCGGTGACGGTCGGCGGAGCAGTCGCGCTGGGCCGGACTGACGTTGGGCGGCTCACCAACGGCAGTCCGGCTCACGTGACCATCCTGGATGCACCCAGCCGCCACCATCTCGCCTACCGGCCCGGTGTCCCCTTGATCTGGCGGACTCTGGGTGCCGACTACCGGCTCCCGCCCGCCGACGAACAGACGTGATCCCTGACTGAAAGAAGGACAGCCATGACCGACACCATCCACAATCCGACAGAGCACAACCAGTGGTACCCGTTCGCCAACCGGCCCCTGCCGCCGGAGGTGAACGGCCAGGCGGTCAACCCCGCCGCCATCCCGGTGTTCGACGCTGTGCCATTGCCGCCCCACGCCCGTTTCGTGGTGGTGGGTGCGGGCGTGCACGGGCTGTCGAGCGCCTACCACTTTGCCATGTACCTCGAGCGCACCGGCAAGGGCTCCGGCAGCGACGTGGTGCTGATCGACAAGCAGGGCCCTGGCGCAGGTGCCACCGGGTTGGCCTGCGGCTGTGTCCGCAACATGTACATGACCGGGCCGCTGCACGCCATCCTGCGGGCCAGCGTGGAGGTGTGGGAATCCGACCCGGTGAACCTCGGCTTCCAGCAGGTCGGCTACGTGTCGGTGGGCGAGGCCAACCAAACCGACGACTACCTGAAGCTGCAGGCGTCCCAGGCTGCCAGCGGCTACCCCTCCGACGTCTACACCGGTGCAGAGGCCCGTGCCTTCCTCACCAACCTGTGGCCCGACTTCAAGACCGAGAACTGCGACGTGGTGCTGCACGAGCACCGCTCCGGTTACGCCGGCACGCACCTGGCCGTGTGGGGTCTCGACCAGAAATGCCGCCAGTGGGGCGTGCAGCGGGTGTACGGCGCCACCGTGACCGGCTACCAGTTCGACAACTCGGGCTCGGTCACTGCCGTCGAGACCACCCAGGGTTCGATTGCGTGCGAGCAGGTCGTCGTGGGTGCGGGGGCGTGGACGCCGACGCATTGGGAGTGGCTCGGCGGCCCCAGCCAGCTCGACGTGCTGTACCCCGACGGGCACGTCGAGGAGCAGATGGACATGTGGACCTATTGGCGGCTGCTCGAGGGCGAGGTGCTGCTGCCGCCCGGCGTCGACTTTCGCACTGCCCAGCACCGCGATTCGCCGGTGCTGCACGTGGAGCTCATGAACACGCCCGTGTACTCACCCGACGGCCGGTTCCTCAAGGACCACTTCTACTCCTACACGCGCTACGCAGCGGAGCGGGTGGGCGCACCCGGCCTGCAGGGCGGGACGATCCCGATCAAGATCGGGCCGCGGGCGGCAGTGGAGCCCTACGGCCACCTGAACGACGAGTACCAGGCCGAGGAGTGGTTCGCCGACTACTACTGCGCCACGCTGGGCATGTTGTTCAAGCGGCTGGAAGATCTGCGGCCGTACTTCAAGGAGCGCCGCAACGGCGGCATCGGTGCCTTCACCCCCGACAACGTGCCGGTGTTCGACTACGTGGCCGACAACGCCTGGGTGATCGCCGACTCCAACCACGGGTTCAAGATGATCGGCGTGGGCAAGCTCACCGCCGAGATGATGGTGCACGGCGCCAAGCCCGACGAGCTCAAGCCGTTCACGCTGGACCGCTACCGCACCGGCGGCACCTTCGGCGACCGCAACTCCAACTGCCCCTGGGTCTGACCCCGCTGGTCTCGCGGCGCCGGGCGCCGCGGGATGTCACTGCAGTTCAGCGAGGCGAGCCGTCGGTCGGTCGTTGCGGCGCGCCACCACCCGGGTCAACCCCAGGGTCCGGCCTTGGTCCCCGGCGAGCATGTCGGCTTCGTCGCTGGGCTTGCCGAGGTGTTCTGACCACGACAGGTCCGACGCCATCCAGTGTCTCCACCCGTCGGGCATCAGGTCGGCCAGCTCCACATCCACCAGCCCGCTTCGTTCCCAGTGACGCTGCCACCAGGCGGGGCTGTGAAAGCTGAACAAGGCTGGCTCCCAGTACTGCCCCAGGTGCGCTGGCACCGCGTTCGACGTGAGTTCTTCGACCAGTCCAGGCACCACGATGCCCAGCTGGCCGCCGGGCTGGATGAGCCGGGCCAGGTGTTGTTCGAGGTAGAGGTCGTCGGTCCCGAAGTAGTGATAGGCATCGATGCACACCACCGCATCGAAGAACCCGTCGGCGAACGGCAGCTCGTGTGCGTTGGCCCGGATGGGAAAGACCCTGTCTTCGACGCCTGCAGCGCGGATGCGGCCGAAGTTGTCGCTGGCGTCGATCCACAGGTCTGCGGCCCACACCTGCACGCCGAACTCCTTGGCGAGGAAGATGGAGCTGAGCGCTCTACCGCAGCCCAAGTCCAGGATGCGCATGGTCGAGTTGAGATCCATGCACCCCGACAATGACTCCGTCAGCCACAGCGGGTTGGGCCCCATCATGTTCTCGACGACCCACGCCGGGTCGTAGTTCGCCGACCGGGGAAATCCTGCGTATGCGACTTCGTATCGGCTCGGGTTGGCGTCGATGAAGGGTGGCGGGTTGTCGGTGTCGACCAGGGTGCAGAGTTGGTCCAGGCACATGTGGTAGCCGGCGGCCACCTGGTGCACTTCCGGGCTCTTGTCTCCCAAGTCGACCCTCAGCGTGAGATGCGTGCCGGTCGGGGTCGGTTCGAGGCTGAACGTGAGCAGCTCGTCGTCCCACTCCCAGGCAAAGGTGCTGGACGGGTCCCAGGTGACGATGCGACCGGTGAGCACCGTGTCCTCGATGCGGTACTTGGCGATCACGTCATCCCAGAACGGCGCTGTGACCTCGGCTCCTGCCTCCCGCGGCCCGACAATGTCACACGGCATCCAGTGACGGAGCTGGCCGCTCTCGGTCAGCGCGTGCCACACACGCTCCGGTGGGCGCGCCAGCTCGCGTTCGAACCGGAGGCTCGTCGTGCCGTCGCTGTGGCGCACGATCTCGCCGAGTCGATGGGCTGGCTGGCTCATATTCGACCGCTCTCGGCAGACGCCGGCACTGGCTAGCGGACGAGGCGGCGGAGCGACTTCAGCCAGTCGTCGGACGAAGTCCAGGCTTCCTCGCTGACGCGCTCACGGCCAGACGAGTTGCCGTTCGCGGCAGGGAACGAGCCCAGGAACTTGACGTCACGCTGCTTCATCTTGAGCGCGCGCAAGCAGTCGGCCACCACTTCGTCGGAGATGTGACCCTCGAAGTCGAGCAGAAAACAGTATTCGCCGAGACCGCGCCGGGTCGGTCGCGACTCCAGCCGCGACAGGTCGAGACGGCGGGCCTCGAACTCCATGAGGATTCCCAGCAGGCTGCCCGGCTCGTTCTGCTGCTGGAACACCACGATGCTGGTCTTGTCGTTGCCGCTGGCCGGCGGCACCTGGCCCTTGGCCAGCAGCAGGAAGCGGGTCTGGTTGTCGCGGTGGTCCTCGATTCCGGGCACGACGGTCTCGAGCCCGTAGAGCTCAGCCGCCGTCGGGCTGGCGATCGCTGCGACGCCGGCGAGCTGTTCCTCGCCGATGCGTCGGGCCGCCAGCGCGGTGGAGGTGGCCGCCTCGATCTCGGCGTCGGGAAGCTGGGTGTGCAGGAACGCACGGCACTGGGCGATGGCCACCGGGAACGACAGCACGGTGTGGATTGCCGAAAGGTCGTCGGCCGTGGCGGTGCCGGGCAGCGCCATCAGGTCGAGCTGCACGTTCACGACGACCTCCCGCTGGATGAGGAAGTCGAAGTCGAAGGCGAGCGCGTCCTGGGTGACGTTGACGGCGCCTTCGATGGCGTTCTCGACGGGCACGAATCCGTAGTCGACTGCCCCGTCGTCGAGCGCGGAGAGCACCTCGGGCACCGAGATGAGCGGGACCGGCGTGCACTGCGACAGGTCCGGCTGGGTCGCCAGCGCAGCCTCGGTAAAGGTGCCGTGCGGGCCCATGTACCCGATACGCGTCGACGGCGAGAGGGCAGAGGCGCCCTGGGGTGCAGCGGCAGCAGCCATCGGGGCAGGATACGCACCGTGCCGCGGGCACCGGACGCCGGGCCGCGGCGGGTAGAACGGCAGGCGATGGACGCTGAACAGCTCGCCGGATTGCTGGCAGAGGTTCGTGACGGGACGGTGAGTGCCGATGAGGCGCTGGCTCGACTGCGCCGGCTGCCGTACGCGGAGATAGCCGGGGCGCGCATCGATCATCACCGGTCGCTGCGCACCGGCCATCCCGAGGCCATCTATGGGCCGGGCAAGTCGCCGAGCCAGTGCGCCCGCATCGTGGCCGAGATGCTGAGCGGCGGCTCCGGTCCGGTGCTGCTGACCCGGGCGAGCGCCGATCAGGTTGCAGCAGCCCTGGCCGCGTGCCCCGGCGGCGTGGTGCACCGGCCGCCTAACCGGGAGCCCGACTCGCCGGATGGCGCTGCACAGCCTTCGGCCGACCTGGCGACGGTTGTGTGGCGGGCTGCGTCTGCCCGTCGAGAGCGTGTGGTGGTGGCCGCTGCGGGAACGTCGGACGGACCCGTCGCGAGCGAAGCCGCAGCGGTGCTGAGCGCCTTCGGCGTGACCGCTCAACGGGTGACCGACATTGGCGTCGCTGGGCTGCATCGGTTTCTCGCGGAGATCGACACGCTCGCAGAAGCGGACGCGGTGATCGTCGTGGCCGGTATGGAGGGAGCCCTCGCTACTGCGGCGGCGGGCGTGACCTCGGCACCAGTCATCGCCGTCCCGACCAGCGTTGGCTATGGAGCGGCGCTCGAGGGCGTCACTGCGCTGCTGGCGATGCACGCTTCGTGCGCCGCTGGCATCGCCGTGGTGGGCATCGACAACGGCTTCGGCGCCGCAGTGGCCGTCATGCGCACCCTGGACCTGGCGGAGCGAGCATGGACGTGGAGCTTGAGCCGCTCCGATGCCGATGAAGTGCGGGAGGCAGCCGACGATCTAGCGACGGCATCGGACTCAATCCGCAACGCCCTGCGCGACGGTGACGAGATTGACAAAGCGGCGCTGACGGCGCTGCTCGATCAGCTTGACGAAGCGCTGAGGCGATCTTGGCAGGCGTCAATGGCCACTGAAAAGCATCGACACGGCGGTGCCGAGTGATGCGCAGCGGCACGGTGGCGTGGTTCGATCCGGTGTCGGGGATCGCCGGCGACATGGCGCTCGGGGCGCTGCTGGATGCCGGTGCAGACCTGGAGTTCGTCATCGAACATCTGCAGATGCTGGGTGTTGACGGCTGGCAGCTCAGTGCCGAGCGAGTGCAGCGGAACGAATTGGCGGCGACGCGGGCCGTCGTGGATGCCCCCGAAGGGCATCACCATCGGCGGTGGCGACACATCCGGGAGCTGCTGGAGGGCGCACCCTTGGAAGTCCGCATCCGCGGCCGCGCGCTCGCAGCGTTCGAGGCGCTCGCTGTTGCCGAGGGCCAGGTGCACGGAGTGCCGCCCGACGAGGTCCATTTCCACGAGGTCGGGGCGCTCGATGCCATCGTCGACATCGTCGGCGTGTGCGCTGCGCTGGAGTCTCTGGGCGTCGATGAGGTTGCCTGCGGACCCGTGGCTGTGGGCAAGGGCACGATTCACGCCGCGCACGGCGTGCTGCCGAACCCGCCTCCCGCAGTCGCGTACTTGCTGGCGGGACACCCAGTGGTCGGTGTCGATGTCGACATGGAGCTGACGACCCCGACAGGGGCCGCGATCGTGGCCGCCCTGGCCTCGGCCTTCGGGCCAGTGCCGCCCATGACGGTGACTGGCGTCGGCTTCGGTGCGGGCACCCGCGAGCTGCCGGGTCGCCCCAACGTCACCGGTGTGCTGATCGGTACTCGGGCAACCGGAGTGAGCCGTACTGATGCAGGACTGGCCGCGACTATGACGGCCATCGGAGGCGCCGAATCCACCGAAGAGCTGGTGGAGCTGGCCACGAACCTCGACGACGTCTCGGGCGAGCTGCTGGGCCACGCGATCGAGGAGCTGCTCGCGGCTGGCGCGCTGGATGCCTGGGCGGTCCCGATCGTGATGAAGCACGGCCGTCCGGCGCACACGCTGATGGCGCTGTGCAGTGCCAGCGAGGTGACAGCGCTGGGCGACCTGATGGCGCGTCTCACCGGCACGCTGGGTTTGCGGGCGCGGACCGTCCTGCGCACGGCGCTCGAACGGCACACCACCACCGTGGAGATCGACGGCCACCGCATCTCGGTGAAACACGGTCCACACCGATCCAAGCCCGAATGGTCCGACGTGGTGGCAGCGGCGCAAGCGCTCGACCGCACCCCAGCCGATGTCGCCCGCACCGCCGCGCTGCTGGCAACGGCCGACCAACCCCACCCCGACGGCAGCGGTGCGTGACCCGAACGCAAAATCTCACCGAAGCGTGCTGGCAGCTACTCCTAGACTGTTCGGGCGCCGACGGGCCCCCGGCCCGACCAGTGGCAACCAGCGCTTGTAGCTCAATTGGACAGAGCATCTGACTACGGATCAGAAGGTTCGGGGTTCGAATCCCTGCAAGCGCGCGAACCGGGAGCACGATGACGCAGCGCAGGATCGCAATCATCGGCGGCGGCATGTCGGGGCTGGGCGCAGCGTGGGCGCTGGCTCACCATCCGGACCGGTTCGACATCCGGCTGTTCGAGGCCAACGATCGCCTCGGCGGCAACGCTGTCACTGTCGACATGCCGCAGGACGACGGCACGTCGCTTCCCTTCGACATCTCGGTCACTGCGTTGATCCCGTCGGTCTACGACCACGTCCTGCTGCTCTTGGAGCGCTTCGGCATCGAGCTGTTCCCGACCAAGTTCAACTACAGCGTGAAGTACCAAGGCGGCCGGTACGCCCACGACTTCGACTCCGACATCAGGGAACAGCTGCAGCCCGAGATCGAACGATTCCAGCGCCTGCTCGACCGGCTGCACTCGTTCGGCCGTCTCACCCGGGCGCGGTCCAAGTTCCTCAATGCGCTGAACCCGTTCAACTACATCAGCATGCGGACGGTGCTGAACGTGTGCGGGTTCTCCGCCGACTTCAGGTACAAGATCCTCAAGCCGATGTTCGTCAATTTCCTGATGGCGACGAACGTGTTCGACATGCCCGCCGCGCTGTTCGCCCGCTACCTCGAATTCTTCGACATCGAGAAGGCAACGCCGATGCAGACCTGGGACCAGGGCACGCGGCGCATCTACGAGCACCTGACGGCGGACTTCCGGGACAAGATCTATCTGAGCCGACCGGTCCGCAAGGTGTACCGGGGGGCGTCGGAGGTAGTGGTCGAGGACGCCGACGGAGTCCGCGAGACCTTCGACGAGGTGATCTTCGCCTCCAATGCCAACCAGACCCTGATGATGCTCGACAAGCCCACGGCGCTCGAGCGTTACGTGCTCTCGTCGGTCCGCTACGAGAGCGAGCTGCACAACCACACGCTGGTGCACTCCGACCCGTCGGTGCTGCCTGACGACGAGGTGGAATGTCTGCGCACACGCAGCAATCACATAGAGCAGTACGGCGCTCGGCCCGACAACTACGAGCTCACCTACATCATGCACAACCAGCAGCCATGGACGTTCGGCTCCGACAAGCCCTGCCTGGTGACCTACAACTCGAACACCCCGATCGACGAGGACAAGATCGTGCATCGCTGGTGGTTCCAGCACGTCGTGCATGACGTGCGCCAGGTGACGCTGCTCGTGCCGTTGTTCCGCTTCATCCAGGGCAAGCGCCGCAGCTGGCACTGCGGGGCGCACACGCTGGTCAACAGCCAGGAGACCTGCTTCGTGACCGGGCTCGCCGCAGCCACCCAGATCGGTGCGGACTACCCGTTTGACGACGCAAACGCCCGCGAAGTCTTCAACTACTACGGCGGCATCATGTACGGCGCGCGCTTCCGCAAGATCGCGTCCTGACCTGCGGCGACTCCGGCTGCATCCCGCAGCGGCGGCCGATCTGACGCGAGACGCCATATGCGCCCGCGGGGCGCGGCACGAAGTCCTTGCACGACGGCGACGCTCGATATAGCGTTCGATTAGAGATCGTCATATCGACGGCATTACCCGAACGGGTATGAACGGCTGGATATGAGCACAGGCACCGCGGCTGCGACGGCACATGTGGACCGGTTCGTCCTCGATCGCTTGCCGCCCGCAGAGCACTGGCCGCAGATCAGGCTCGACAAGTCGCTGTACTGCTACCCGAGCCGGCTGAATGCCGCCGCAGTGCTGCTGGACGGGGCGATCGAGCGGGGCTGGGCGCAGCGTCCATGCATGGGGCTCGGCGATGACATGTGGACCTACGCCGACGTGGCCGACTGCGCCAACCGGATCGCCGCGGTGCTCGTCGACGACTACGGCATCGTTGCGGGGAACCGCGTTTTGCTCCGCGGCGCCAATGCTCCCTGGATGGTGGCTGCTTGGTTTGCCGTGCTGAATGCCGGCGCTGTGGCCGTCACGACGATGCCGCTGCTGCGTGCCGCCGAGCTCGCGAAGGTGATCTCGAAATGCGAACCGGCCGTCTCGCTGTGCGAAGCGGGAATGGAAGCCGAGCTGCAGATAGTGACCGACGGTCCGATCGCCATCTGGGGCCCGGACGGAGATCTCAATGCCGCGGCCGCAGCCAAGTCAGGCGAATTCGCTGCAGTCGACACCGCCGCGACCGATCCTGCCCTGCTGGCGTCCACCTCGGGCACCACCGGCGAACCCAAAGTTGCCGTGCACTTCCATCGCGACCTGCTGGTAATCGCCGACGCGTTCGAGCCGATCCTGCGAGCACGCCCCGACGACGTGTTCGTCGGGAGCCCCCCGCTGGCGTTCACGTTCGGCTTGGGCGGCGAGGTCGTCTTCCCCATGCGAGCAGGAGCGTGCACCTGGTTCTGCGACGAGCCGGGTCCCGCCGCGCTGGCGGAGCTGATCGCTGAGCGGCAGGCCACCGTGTGCTTCAGCTCGCCCACCGCGTACCGGGCCATGACAGCGCTCGATCCCCGGCCGGACCTGTCCTCGCTGCGCTGCGGCGTATCCGCCGGCGAATGGCTGCCGCGATCCACCTTCGAGCTCGTCGAGCGTGAGCTCGGCCTGCGGCTGAACGACGGGATCGGCGCAACTGAGCTGCTGCACATCTTCATCTCCGCGCCCGATGCCGAGATCCGGCCCGGTTCGACGGGCAAGCCCCTGCCGGGGTGGGAGGCGGCGATCTTCGACGACGACGGCGCCCCGGTGCCGGACGGCCAGCCGGGCCTGCTCGCCGTGCGGGGGCCGATCGGCTGCCGCTACCTCGACGACAACCGCCAGAGCGCGTACGTACGAAACGGCTGGAACTACACGGGGGATGTCTATGTGCGCGACGCCGACGGCTACTTCTGGTACCAGGCCAGGGCCGACGACATGATCATCAGCTCCGGCTACAACATCGCCGCCCCTGAGGTCGAGGAAGCCCTGCTGACCCACGCCATGGTGTGCGAGGTGGGAGTGATCGGCACGCCTGACGCAGAGCGGGGCATGGTCGTCCACGCTTTCGTCCGTCTGGCTGACCCGTCGTCAGCCACCGATGCGCTGGCGTGCGAGCTGCAAGACCACGTCAAGGCCTCGATTGCCCCCTACAAGTACCCTCGCCGGATCACCTTCTGTACCGAGCCGCTGCCCACGACGCCGACGGGGAAGCTCCAGCGGCGAGGGCTGGCTGACCTGATCGTCAGCTAGCGCGGGACGGGATGCAGGTCCGTATGGCACAGTCCCCGCGAGATCGCATTCTCGACACCTACGGGCTGTTCGCTCGCGACTACGGCGGCTGGATCGCCGTCAGCGGGCTCATCGCGTTGCTGCGCGAGGTCGACGTGGATGCGCAGGCCGTGCGATCCGCGGCATCCCGCATGAAGCGATCCGGCCTGCTGGTGCCCGAACGTGTCGATGGCAGAGCCGGGTACGCCCTGAGCGCTGATGGGCGCGGGATCCTCGAAGCAGGCGACCGGCGCATCTTCGGCAACGGCGTTCGGCCGAGCGACGACCGATGGCTGCTGGTGCTGTTCTCGATCCCCGAGCCGGAGCGCAGCAAGCGCTACCTGATCCGGTCGCAGCTGGCCCGCTTGGGCTTTGCGCCTGGTCCGGCTGCGTCGTGGATCGCCCCCGCCTCGCTGGCGGACGAGGCTCGCACGATGCTGCGGCGTCATGGGCTCGACGGTTACGTGTCGTTCTTCGAGGGCGACTTCCGGCCGCACGGCGACGAGCCCCACGTCGCGACCGGGGCATGGGACCTGGGCGTGATCAACAAGCTCTACGGCGAGTACTTGGCGACGCAGCAGCCGATCTCCGACGGGTGGATGGCCCAACCAGGCGCTGACCGCGACGCATTCGTGGCGCACATGAACAACATCAGCGCTTGGCGACCGCTGCCCTACGCCGACCCAGGCCTGCCCCCGTCGGTCACACCCGATGGATGGCTCGCGGACGAAGCCCGCGAGGTGTTCACGAAACTGCACCGCCAGCTGCGTCCCGGCGCACACCGCTTCTACCTCGAAACGCTCGAAGCTGCGACCCGTCGCTGAGCGACCAAGTCAGCGCAGGTCGCGGTCGATCAGCGCGTCGGGCACCTGCTCGCGCCGGCGGCTGGTGCGACCCTGCCAGTACTGGATCGGCCAGGGCTGCTCGCTGCGGCCCAGGTCGATCGCGGCATTCAGTGTCCAGTAGGGATCGACCAGATGGGCACGGGCAATCAAGCAGATGTCGGCCCGACCCGCCATGAGCACGGTGTTGACGTCGTCGATGCTGGAGATGGCGCCCACCGCCATCGTCGGGATGCCGACGGTGTTGCGGATGGCTTCTGCGAACGGCGTCTGGTACAGGCGCCCGTACGCCGGCTCGCCCACCGGGTCGACCTGGCCGCTCGAGACATCGATGATGTCGACGCCGACGCCCTTGAGCATGTCGCTCAGCTCGATGGCCTCCGATCGGCTGAAGCCGCCCTCGACCCAGTCGGTGGCCGAGATCCGCACCGACAGCGGCTTGCCCTGCGGCCAGGCCTCACGTGCCGCCTGGGTGACGCGCAGCAGGAAGCGAGCCCGGTTCTCGAGCGAGCCGCCGTGGTCGTCGCTGCGCTGGTTCGTGACCGGCGACAGGAACGACGAGAGCAGGTAGCCGTGTGCGGCATGCAGCTCGACGAGGTCGAACCCGGCGTCGGCCGCTCGCCCGGTGGCCGCCACGAAATCGTCGAGCACGGCCTCCATCTGGGCATAGGACATCTCGGCCGGCACCTGGCTGCCGGCTCGGTATCGCAGCGGCGACGCCGAGATCAGTGGCCAATTGCCCCCCTCCAGCGGTACGTCCTCGCCCTCCCACGGCACTCTCGTGGAGCCCTTGCGGCCCGCGTGCCCGAGCTGCAGGCCGATCTTCGCCTCGGTGAAGTCGTGCACGAAGCGCGTGATCCCGGCCCATGCCTCGGCCTGGCGGGCGTTCCAGATCCCGGTGCACGCGGGCGTGATGCGGGCGTCGGGCGAGGTGCAGGTCATCTCGGTCATCACCAGGGCGGCCCCGCCCACGGCGCGGCTGCCCAGGTGCACCTTGTGCCAGTCGTTCGGCATCCCGTCCACGGCGCTGTACTGCGCCATTGGCGAGACGCCGATCCGGTTGTGAAAGCTCACCTCCCGCAGGGTGAAGGGGTAGAAGATCGGCGGCGTGTCGGGAGTCGGCGGCCGGTGTGCAGACGGCTGCTGGTCGGCGAACCAGCGCAGGGTTTCGTCGTGGTACTGCGCATCGCGCTCGCGCAGGTTGTCGTAGGTGACTCGCTGCGATCTGGTGAACAGCGAGAACGCGAACTGCTCGAAGGGACGCTGGCGGTGATGGTCGACGTTCGCGAACCAGTCCTCGCTGGTTGCCGCGGCCCGCTGCAGGCTCTCGATCTGCGGGCGACGCTCGGACTCGTAGTTCTTGAGCGCCGTGGAGACATCACCCGTCGCGGCCATGGCGTCGGCGAGCGCGATCGCATCTTCCAGCGCCATCTTGGTGCCGCTGCCGACCGAGTAGTGCGCCGTGTGGGCGGCATCGCCCAGCAACACCACGTTGTTCACGATCCACGACTCGCACGAGATGCGGGGGAAGCTGATCCACCTCGAGTTATTGCCGATGAGCTGCCGCCCGTCGAGATGGTCCGAGAAGAGCTGGCTGCACCAGCCCAGGGCGTGCTGATCGGACTGACCTGGTGCCAACCCGTCGTCGTGACCCCCGAGGCCGGCCAGGTGCCAGGTCGGTTCGGCCATCTCGACGATGAAGGTGGAGCGCGTGTCGTCGTAGGGATAGATGTGCGCCTGCACCGTGCGGCGCGCCCCGTCCTCGCAGCATTCGATGTCTTCGCTGTGTTCGATGTCTTCGAAGATGAACGTGAATCGGTCGAAGGGGGCGTCGGTGGCGGTCCAGATGTACTTCGCTGAGCCGTGGCGGACCGCCGGCCGCAGGTCGTCGGCATAGCGGGACCTGGTGTTGCTGTTGACACCGTCGCCGGCCACGACCAGGTCGGCCTCGCCGGAGAGCGCGTCCGCGTCGGCCTCGGCGGAGAATTCAACACGGACGCCGAGCTCGATCGCCCGGCGGGTGAGGATCTCGAGCAGGCGCACCCGGGACAGCGCGGCGAAGCCGTGCCCGTCGGAGGTGATCGTCCGTCCCCGATAGCGGACGTCCATCGCGCCCCAGTAGCGGAACTCCGATTCGATCGCCGCGATCGAATCGGGATCGGTCTCTGCGATGTTGGCGAGCGTCTCGTCGGAGAACACCACGCCGAAGCCGAACGTGTCGCCGCGGCGGTTGCGCTCGTACACGGTGATGTCGTGGCCCGGGTCGTGCTTGGCCATCAGGATGCTGAAGAACAGGCTCGCGGGGCCGCCCCCGATGCAGGCGATCTTCATCGAGGCATCCGTTCGGGACCCGTCATCGTCCGCCGCATCCGTGAGATCGCGTGAAATTTGCGATGTCAAAAAGAGTAGTACAGTCCCCACCATGCTCGACAACGCCGGAGCTGCCGCGTGAGCACGGTTGTCGTCACCGGGGGCACTCGCGGGATCGGCCGGGCCATCAGCATCGAGCTCGCCAGTGCTGGCCACGACGTCATCGCCCTGGCCACCTCTGCGCCTGCTGAGCCGCTCGCCGGCGTCGACGCCCGCATCTGCGACGTGACCGACGAAGCGCAAGTCGCTTCGACGTTCTCCGACATCGGCCCAGTGGACATCCTCGTCAACAACGCCGGGGTGTCAGGATCGAACCGGCTGGGCCGCACGTCCCTCGACGAGTGGCACCGCAGCATCGCGGTCAATGCGACCGGGGCGTTCCTGTGCACCCGAGCCGTCATCGACGGGATGCTGGAACGCGACGCCGGCAGGATCGTGACTGTTGCCTCGATTGCCGGCGTCGAGGGCGCGAAGTACATCGCCGCCTACGCGTCGTCCAAGCACGCAGTCATGGGCCTGATGCGTGTGGTGGCGGCCGAGGTGGATGGCACCGGGGTCACGGCCAATTCCGTGTGCCCGACCTTCGTCCGCACCGAGATGACTGTCGCCACAATCGCCAACATCGCCCGCCAGACCGGCAAGGACCTCGCCGAGGCCGAGACCGCCTTGGCCAAAGCCACTCCCCACGGGCGGATCATCGAGATCGCCGAAGTGGTCGATGCGGTGATGGGGCTGCTCGCCGGTGATCACAACGGCCAAGAGATCGTGCTCGACGGAGGACCCTCATGACGTTCCGTGCATCAGCACCCTTCACCGACGACTGGGAGCATTTCGACGTCAGCCTCGACGACCGGGTGGCCACGATCACGTTCCAGCGCCCCGACAAGCTCAACGCCCTGACCTTCGATGTCTATGCCGACCTGCGAGACCTGTTCCGGGAGGCACCCCTGCGAGGGGACATCGACGCCATCATCATCACCGGCGAGGGACGGGGGTTCTGCTCTGGCGGGGATGTCGACGAGATCATCGGCGAGCTCGTGACGTTCGACCCCAAGCAGCTGCTCGAGTTCACCCATATGACGGGTGCGGTCATTCAGAACATGCGCGAGTGCCCGATCCCGATCATCGCCGCCATCAACGGCACGGTTGCGGGAGCGGGCGCCGTGATCGCGCTGGCGAGCGACTTCCGTCTCTGCGTGCCCTATGCCAAGTTCCGCTTCCTGTTCACCAACGTGGGGCTGTCGGGCGGTGACATGGGCTCGGCCTACCTGCTGCCCCGGCTGGTCGGCCAGGGCCGCGCCACCGAGATCCTGATGCTGGGCGACGCGGTGACCGCCGACGACGCCGTGCAGATCGGCTTGGTGAACCGCGTGGTCACACCCGACGATCTGCTGGATGAGGCCCTGGCGCTCGCACGGCGGCTCGCAGACGGGCCCCGGCTTGCGTACCAGGCCACAAAGCTGCTGATCAGCCGGGAGGCAGACATGAGCCTGGCTGCGGCCATCGAATTCGAAGCCATGACCCAGGCGTTGCTCATGCGCACTGACGACCACGCCGAGTTCCACCGTGCCTTCGGAGCGTCGGAGGAACCGAATTGGACGGGACGATGAGACGCATGAACGAGCTGGCGCAACGACCTCGAGACTCAGGGACACTGCAATGACAACACCGCACCGGCTGATCAGCCCCGAATCGATGTCGCCCTCGCCGGGCTTCTCCCATGCGGTCGTGCCGGCCGACGGGCGGACGGTGTACCTCGCCGGCCAGATCGCAGCAGATCCGACCGGTGCAGTCGTCGGCGACTCCTTTGCTGCTCAGTACGACGTGGCTCTCGGCAACGTCGTCGAAGCGCTGGCGCACGCCGGCGGCGCACCGCACGACATCGTGTCGATGGTGGTGTACGCGACTGATGTGCAGGCCTACCGGGACGACCTCCGCGGCGTAGGGGCCGCACATCGCAAGCACCTCGGCCGGCACTTCCCGGCCATGGCGCTGCTGGGCACGACCGGACTGGTCGAACCCGATGCCATGGTGGAGATCATCGCCACGGCCGTCGTTCCCGACTGAGAGCAGGCTGTGAGGGGGACCTTGGCAGGGACGGCACGTAGGGTCCTGCCATGAACGTCGGGCCGGGCGGCTGGGACTTCTGGGTCGATCGTGGCGGCACATTCACTGACGTGGTTGCCCGACGGCCCGACGGCAGCCTCGTCTCGCACAAACTGCTGAGCGAGGATTCGCGCCGTTACGACGACGCAGCCACCACCGCCATAGCCGACCTGCTCGAGGTGCCTCGGGGCGAGCCGCTGCCGCCGGATCGGATCAGGTCGGTGAAGATGGGCACGACGGTGGCAACCAATGCGCTGCTGCAACGCCGCGGCGTGCCGACGCTGTTCGTCACCACGGCCGGATTCGGCGACGTGCTGCGCATCGGGTACCAGACCCGTCCGCACCTGTTCAAGCTCGACATCGTCTTGCCCGAGATGCTCTATTCGGAGGTGCTCGAGGTGGACGAGCGCCTCGCCGCCGACGGCACGGTGCTGTGCCCGCTGGATCTGCCGTCGGCCATCGAGGGCATGGCAGCGGCACGTGAGCGCGGCATGGAGGCCGTGGCCATCGTGCTGGTGCACGGATACCGGCACACCGATCACGAGGCCGCGCTGGCCGCTGCGGCCCGCGAGATCGGCTTCGCGCAGGTCTCGGTGAGCCACGAGGTGGACCCGCTGGTCAAGATCGTCCCCCGCGGCGACACCACCGTGGCCGACGCCTACCTGTCCCCGATCCTGCGCAGCTACGTCGACACTGTGGCGTCGAGGATCGGCAGCGTTGACGCTGCGGAATGCGATGGCAGCGTTGACGCTGCGGAATGCGATGGCAGCGGTGACGCTGCGGAATGCGATGGCAGCGGTGACGCTGAGCAGTGCGATGGCACAGCCGATGCCGCGCAGAGCGACAGCACCACCGAGTCATCGGTAGGGCCGCAGCTGCAGTTCATGCAGTCGAACGGCGGGTTGGCCGATGCCCGCCGCTTCACCGGCCGCGATGCACTGCTGTCGGGTCCTGCCGGCGGCGTTGTCGGCATGGCCCGCACCGCCCAAGCCGCCGGCTTCGAACGGCTCATCGGCTTCGACATGGGCGGCACGTCGACCGACGTCTCCCATTTCGCCGGCGAGTTCGAGCGGGCGAACGAGACCGAGGTGGCGGGCATCCGCGTCCGCACACCGATCATCGACATGCACACGGTCGCCGCGGGTGGCGGATCGCTGCTCACGTTTGACGGCAGCCGGCTGCGTGTCGGTCCCGAATCGGCTGGCGCCGATCCCGGACCGGTCTGCTACGGCAACGACGGCCCGCTCGCGCTCACCGACGCCAACGCGGTGCTGGGCGTCATCCGGCCCGAGTACTTCCCTGCGGTCTTCGGCGCCGACGGCACCGATCCGCTGGACGCCGATGCTGCCGCCCGCGGCATCGCCGAGCTGGCCGACCGGATCGGCGACGCGAGCGGCGTGCGCCGCAGTGCCGCCGAGGTGGCGTTCGGCTACGGCGAGATCGCGGCCGAGAACATGGCCAACGCGATCCGCAAGATCAGCACCGAACGGGGCCACGACGTCAGCGCCTACACGCTCGTCTGCTTCGGCGGTGCAGGCGGTCAGCACGCCTGCCGGGTCGCCGACCGGCTGGGCATCACCACGGTCCTCATCCACCCGCACGCAGGCGTGCTGTCGGCGCTCGGGATCGGGCTGGCCGACGTCACCGACCTGCGCGCCGAGCCGGTCGAAGCCCCCCTGGATCCCGCACTCATTGACGAGCTGCACCGACGCCTGACAGCGGCTGTGCCCGGTGCCGTCGACGCGGTAGCCGCCGCCGGCGTGTCGCCCGACCGGATCGAGGTGACCGGCCGTCTCGCCGTCCGGTACCGCGGCTCGGACACATCGCTCGAGGTGCCGCTCGGCACCGCGAGCGAGGTGGCCGCTGCATTCGAGCTCGCACACCGGACGAGGTTCGGCTTCAGCCCGCCCGGAGCGGCCAACTCTGCAACGGCACTGGTAGTGGATGCGCTGCATATCGAGGCCCGTGGCCAAGCGGTAGATCCGCCGCCAGCCGCAGCGCCAGCCGGCGACCGCGAGCCGCTGCTCGCCACCCATCCCACCTACATGGGCTCGACTACAGACGCCGCACTGAACGGCGCTGCGCCGGCCAACGGCGAGACGCAGCCGACCTGCGAGCGCTACGACACGCCCTTCTGGGACCGCACTGCCATGGCGCCCGGCACGGTGGCGGCAGGGCCAGCGGTGATCGTGGAGCCGAATGCCACGACGGTGATCGAGCCGGGCTGGCAGGGCACCATCACCGACCGAGGCGATCTCGTGCTGGACCGGGTGGTGGCTCGGCCCTCACGCGTCGCGATCGGCACCAGCGTCGATCCGGTGCAGCTCGAGATCTTCAACAACCTGTTCATGAACATCGCCGAGCAGATGGGTGTGGTGCTCGAGCACACCGCCGTGTCGGTGAACATCAAGGAGCGGCGCGACTTCAGCTGCGCGCTCTTCGATCTCTCCGGCGAGCTGGTGGCCAACGCACCGCACCTGCCGGTGCATCTCGGCTCGATGAGCGAATCCATCCGAACGGTCATCGAGCAGAACCCCGACATGTCGCCTGGCGACGTCTTCGTGCTCAACAATCCCTACAACGGAGGCACGCACCTGCCCGACGTGACGGTGGTGCGACCGGTGTTCGACGCCGCTGGCGGCGAGCGGATCTTCTATGTGGCCTCACGCGGTCATCACGCCGACATCGGCGGCTGCGTGCCCGGTTCAGCCCCGGCCGACTCCACGACCATCGACGAGGAGGGGCTCGTCCTCGACAACCTCCAGATCGTGACCGAGGGACGCTTCCTCGAGGACAAGGTGCGCGACGTGCTCGCCAGCGGTCCGTGGCCGGCGCGCAACCCCGACCAGAACATCGCCGACCTGCGCGCCCAGGTGGCCGCCTGCGAGCGAGGGGCCGTCGAGCTGGCTCGCATCGTCGAGTACTACGGGCTGGACGTCGTGCACGCCTACATGGGCCATGTGGCCGACAACGCCGAGGAGATGGTGCGCCGGGTCATCGACGCACTCGAGGACGGCAGCTACCGGATGGAGCTGGACGACGGCAGCATGATCTGCGTCCGCATCTCGGTGGATGCCGACCAGCGCAGCGCGGTCGTCGATTTCGCCGGCACCAGCGGTCAGCATCCGGGCAACTTCAACGCCCCGGTGGCGGTGTGCCGCTCGGCAGTGCTCTACGTCTTCCGCTGCATGGTCGACGACGCCATCCCGCTGAACGCCGGCTGCCTGCGGCCGCTGGAACTGGTGGTGCCCGACCCCTCGATGCTGTCGCCTCACCCGCCCGCAGCGGTCATCGCCGGCAACGTCGAGACGTCCCAGCAGATCACCGATGCGCTGTTCGGCGCCCTCGGCGTCATCGCTGCATCGCAGGGCACCATGAACAACTTCATCTGGGGCAATGCCGCCCACCAGTACTACGAGACGATCTGCGGGGGAGCGGGTGCCACAGCGCGCCGCCCGGGTGCCGATGCGGTGCACACGCACATGACCAACACCCGCCTCACCGACCCGGAGATCCTCGAGCAGCGTCATCCGGTGCTGCTGGAGCGATTCGAGGTGCGCCGCGGCTCGGGCGGCCGTGGGGCGAACAACGGGGGCGACGGCGTCGTGCGCCGCCTGCGCTTCGGCGAGCCCATGACGGCCAACCTGCTGTCGAGCTGCCGGCGGATCGCCCCGTTCGGCGCTGCCGGCGGCGAGGACGGTGCGCG
Source organism: Acidimicrobiia bacterium (assembly GCA_022820925.1). Taxonomy (GTDB): domain Bacteria; phylum Actinomycetota; class Acidimicrobiia; order Acidimicrobiales; family Poriferisodalaceae; genus Poriferisodalis. The sequence continues at coordinate 41,617 of JAJEEO010000018.1, forward strand.
CGGGCGCAATCTGCTCGAACGCGTCGACGGCACCGTCACTGAGCTGGCTGGCTGTGCGCGAGTGGAGGTCGGCGAGGGCGACGTGATGGAGATCCATACGCCCGGTGGCGGCGGCTACGGAACACCGCTTCGGGCGGCTGCGGGGCGAGTGCCCCATGAGCTGTGACATGAACTGCCAAGCGAGACAGGGTGAGTGATGAATGAACAGGTGCTGACGCCCGAGCGAGCCGAGCTCGTGGCCCGGATGGCCGAACTGGGGCCTGCGTTTGCCGAGCGCGCACCCACCTACGACCGCGATGCCAGCTTCCCGCACGAGAACTGGGCCGACCTGGCCGATGCCGGGTTCTTGGGCCTGTGCGTGCCCACCGAGGCCGGCGGGCTGGGTGCCGACTTCGTGGGCTACGCGCTCGTGGCCGAGGAGATGGGTCGGCATTGCGCCACCACGGCGCTGACGTTCAACATGCACACCGCCACTGCGCTGCTCTCCGGCCCGATCGCCGAGGCACTGCTGGCCGGCGAGCGCGGGCGCGATCTGGATCCAGACGGGGCCATGGCCGCTCATCTCGCCGAGACCCGGCCGCACCTGTGGGAGGGAATGGTCGGCGGCCGCGTCATCCACTCCCAGCCGTTCTCCGAGGGCCAGGCGCCGGGTGCCCGATCGGGCTTCAGCACCATGGCCGTGCTTACCGAGGGCGGCTATCGCGTGACGGGCCGCAAGATCTTCGCCTCGCTGAGCGGCGCTGCTCACGTTCACAACGTGCTGGCGGTGGTGGAGGGCGATCCCCACATCCGCCTGCTGGGCGTGCCGGCCGACGGCGATGGTGCGGAGATCGTCGGCGACTGGGACCCGATCGGCATGCGCGGCACCGACTCCCGCACGCTGGTGATGGACAACGTGTTCGTGCCGGCTCGCAACGAGGTGCTGCCGCCGGGCATGTTCAACGCGATGGTGGAGCGCTTCCCGCAGTTCTACATGACCCTGTCGTTCAGCTATCTGGGGCTGATGCGGGCCATCCTCGACGCCACCCGCACCTACTTGCGGGGCGAGTCGGGGGTGAAGGCGTCACGCGACCACCCGATCAAGCAGACCGGCTGGGCGCAGCTGCAGCTCATCTACGACCGGGCGCAGTCGCTGACCTACCGGGTGCTCAGCGAGCTCCGGGCCGATCCCAGCCCTGAGGAGCTGCGGCGGGCGCATGTGGCCACGGTGACCACCATGGAGAGCGCCCCCGAGATGGCATCGCTGGCGCTGCGCACCTGCGGCGGGCGGTCGCTGCTGCGGCCCGGCCGCCTCGAGCAGCACTACCGCGATGCCCGCTGCGGCGCCACCATGCTGCCGTGGAGCACCGAAGAGCTGCTCGTGCGCCTCGGCCGCAACGGCCTCTACGACGAGGCAGCCGACGACGGCTAGGTCTGAACGCGGGCGCAGGCTCCGCCAGCATCAATAGATGCCGGGGACGATGCGGTACGGCACCTTCTCCTGGTACTCGGCCCACTTCTGGGGGCCGTACTTCTCGGCGCAGGCCACGTCGTCTTCCCGCTGGCGAGTGATGAACAACCAGAGAGCGAAGGCCAGGTAGGTCCACGACCAGGCGACGCCGAAGTATCCGAAGGAGAGGCCCACTGCCACGGCGAAGAGGAACTCGCCCATGTAGTTGAAGTGGCGGGCGACGCCCCAGAAACCGCTGATCAGGATCTTGCGGTCGCCGGCCTGGATGCAGCGGGGCTCGATGATCCCGAGGAACTTGCGTTCGGGCCAGCGCTTGAAGGTGTACTTCTGGATGTTGGCGCCCCGGGCGATGCCCCATCCGACCAGGAACAGGGCGGAGGTGCCGATGATCCAGACATAGGTCCAGGCGGTCGAGAAGCCGGGGGCGGGGTAGGCGGCCATGCCGTACAGGGGGACGATGTAGAGCCAGCCGTAGGCGATGTTGTCGCCCCAGAACATCTTGAAGCCCATCCGCTCGTGGAGGAGGTCGTAGGTGTAGAGCCGGACGCGCTCGGAGATGTGGTCGTCGAACACGTAGAAGGTGTACATGGCGGCGTAGAGGAAGACGCCGGGGTTGACTTCGTTGGTGGGGCTGAACTGCTCGTAGTGCCAGGCCGCGCCCGACATCGCATTGATGCCGAGCATCGTGCTGCCCACGACGTAGAAGGTCATCTTGAGGTCGAGGCGGTCATTGAAGAAGCGGATCTCCTGGACGCGGCCGGCGTAGAAGTCGGCAAAGCGGTTGCGGTCCCCGATCTTCGGCTGGGTGTAGACGGCGATGGCCGTGAAGAGCACTGCGAAGGCGGTGCCGCCGGCGACTGCGTAGAGCGACGTGCGGTAGAACCACTCGCGCTCCAGCCCCCCGATGACCTCGAAGCCCCAGACGAGGTTGGCGATGACGAAGACGGGGAGACCGTTGAGCCGGTACCTGCGGGGCTTGCCGGTCCTCTCGTCGGTGGCGTATCCGAGCACCCACTTGCCGGGCAGGAGCAGCGTCAGGATCGAGAGGGCGATGAAGGCAATGAGCGGGGCGAAGAGCGCCGCGACCTTGTCTCCCGTAGAGAGCTCGAACAGGTGCTCAATCCCAAGCCACTCGACGATGGCAGGACCTCCTTCTCTGGTGGCGCCGGACTCTCATGCTAAGAGGCCGCCCGAAGTGAAGAATTCCTCACGACGTTGCCTTTCGGGGTTGTGGATACTCTTGACTGCACGTTGGCTTTCACCACTTCGTATCGCATGTCACGGTGCTGCGGCAGGCCCGCGCTGCGCGCCGCCGGCGATCACCGCACCTGAGCACGATGGCCAGTGCTCCGTCCCCCGGCTCACTCAAGGCACCCGTCTTTGTCACCGGCGCGGCCGGCCATGTGGGTGCCAATCTCGTGCACCGGCTGCTCGCCGACGGTGTGAGCGTCCGCGTGCTCCTGCGACACGAGGACGACAATGCCGGGCTCGAAGGCCTTGATGTCGAGCGAGTCTTCGGTGACATTCGCGACCTCGACGCCATGCGACAGGCCGTCGCCGGCTGCGAGGGCGTCTATCACGTCGCAGCCAAGGTCTCGACCATCGACGGCAACCGCGCCCATCGCCGGGAGATCTTCGAATGCAATGTGCTGGGCACGCGCAACGTCCTGCAGGCGACGCGGGAGGCGGAGGCCGGCCGGGTCGTCGTGACGGGTTCGCTCAGCGCAGTCGGTTACGACCTCGACGACCCGTCTGCTCCGAGCGACGAGACGCTGCAGTTCAATCCGATGGAACGCACGATGCCCTACGAGCGCAGCAAGGCGCTTGCAGAACTGCAGTGCTGGCAGGCCGCGGCGAACGGGCAGGACGTCGTCGTTGCAACCAGCTGCGCGGTGGTCGGGGGACATGACTACTTCCCCTCGCGGCTGGGCAAGACCATGTGCGACTACACCACCGGAAAGATCCGGGCCTACGTCGACGGCGGTGTCGAGTTCGTTGCGGCACAGGATCTGGTGCAGGGGCACATCCTGTGCATGGATCGAGGCCGTTCTGGTGAGAAGTACATCTTCAGCACCGAATACAAGACGATCTCGGACATGTTGGATCTCTTCGAGGACATCTCGGGACTCCCGCGTCCGGGACGGCGGCTCCCGGCGCGCCTGATGCTCGGGCTCTCGGAGGTTGCCAGCTACTACCTGAGCCGCTGCCATCCGAGTGTCGACCAGAGGTTCACTCCTGGAGCGATACGCCTGCTGGAGCTGTGCCGTCACGCCGACAACACCAAGGCACGCGAGGAACTCGGCTACCAGCCCACGAGCATCGCGTGCGCCGTCGCCGAGGCCTACGCATTCCACTATGACCGCGGCGCAATCGCCAATCCGCAAGCGAAGCGCCCTGCCGCTGGCACCGTTCTTCGGACGGCTGAGCCCGCCCGGGACGGCGCACAATGAAGTCACGGGGCACCCCGGTGAGCGTTGAAGCGATCCGAGTCCCCGCGGGTCCGGTTTCCTTTGAAGCCGCCAAGACGCTTCGCCAACGAGCACGCGCTGCCGGTATGGACCCGAATTACTGGTACGCGGTGGAGGAAGAGCGCAACATCAAAGCCGGATCTGTGGTCGAGGTCACCTTCTGGCAGCGTTCCATCGCGTTGTACCGAACCGACGACGGCGAGTTCCGGGCCGTGGAGAATCGTTGTGCGCATCGCCAGATCAAGCTCTCGCTGGGCCAGGTGGAAGGCTGCCGGCTCGTGTGCGGCTACCACGGCTGGGAGTACGACGAGGCCGGGAGCGTTGCCAGGGTGCCCGACCTCTTCGGCCGCACGAGCGTTCCGCGACTTTCTGTCACGACCTTTCCCGTCCAGGTCCGTTACGGCCTGGTCTGGCTGTTCCCCGGTGACCCGGATCTGGCCGAACAGCACCCGATCCCCGACATCCCCGAGCTCGAAGGACCGGACCGCTGGGCCTGCGTGCCGCTGAGCATCACCTGTTCGGCACATCACTCTGTGGTGATCGACAACGTCAGCGACTTCTCCCACGCCTACCTCCACCGCCGCTACCGCCCGTTCGTCGGTGCCACGCTCACCCACTGCGAAGCCGTCGGCGACAACGTGCACCTCGAATACGACACCCAAGTAGGGCGAGGACGCATCTCGAAGCTGTTCGTGGACCACAAGCGCCTCGACACGAACCACATCGAGCTCTGCTACGAGTACCCGTACCAGTGGTCCAACACCGACGACGAGATCAAGCATTGGCTCTTCGTGCTGCCGATCGACGAGCGCACGACGCGGGCCTTCTTCCTGTTCTATTTCCGGTCGCTGAAGCTCCCGCTGCTGCCCGTGCGCATTCCCCGCTTCGCTATGCGGACCATCTTGAAGATCGCCAACCGCACGCTCATCGGGCCCTTGCTCGGGCAGGACAAGGTTGCAGTAGAAGCAGAGCAGGCGGCGTACGAGAAGCACTGGGACGAGCCGTCGATCGAGGTCAATCCGGTGGTTCGGGAGTTCCAGGGCGTCACCGTGCGCAAGTGGTCGGAGCATCTGGCGCGTGAGGCTGAGAAAGCTGCCGAGAAAGCTGACCTGAGCGGTGTCTGACGGCAGCTTCTCATTGCGGCACGGCGCAGAAGCCGGCCTGCCAGAGCAGTCGCGCGGCACCGAGCCGGCTCCGGAGCTGTCAGGCGGGTGGCCGCTGGTCGGACACCTGCGGGAGTTCCAGCGAGACCCGGTGGCGATGCTCCTTCGTGCCCGGCACGAACACGGCGACTTGGTCAGATTCCGGCTGGGACCCCGCCGGTTCGTGGTCTTCGTCGGCCCGGAGGCCCACGATGCCTTCTTCAGAGCGCCCGAGGAACAGCTCGGTGCCAAGGACGTCTACCAGTTCACCGTGCCGATCTTCGGGCGGGGCGTGGCGTACGACGTCTCGCCCGAACTCATGGACGAGCAATTGGGCTTTCTGTTCCCGGCGCTGCGCGAAGCGGCGCTGGAGAACTTCGTCCGCATCATGTTCGATGAGGCCACGAGCCTGGTCGAGACGCTCGGCGAGGAGGGAGAGATCGACCTGCCGCGTGTGATGAACGATCTCACGGTCAAGATCGCCAGTCGCTGCCTCATCGGGCAGGAGGTCCGGGACCGGGTCGATGAGGGATTCTCCGACGCGTACCACGATCTCCAGAACGGCATCAACACTCTGGGGTTCTTCTTCCCCAGATTTCCCACGCCGGCGCATCGAAGCCGAGACCGGGCGCGACGGCAGATCGTCGATCTGCTGAGCGGGATCATGGCCGAACGCCGGAACTCCGGCGCCGAGCCCGACGACTTCATGCAATCGCTCATGCAGGCCAGGTATCAGGACGGCAGGAGGTTGAGCGACGACGAGATTGCCGGCCTGTTGCTGACGGTGCTGTTCGCAGGGCAGCACACCAGCGCGGTGCTCGCCACCTGGACCGGGCTCGAACTCGTCCGCGAACCGCACTACGTCGGCCGGATCCGGGCCGAGATGCAGGATGTCTACGGCCACTCGGGCGCCGTGAGCCTGGCGGGCTTGACCCGGCAGGCGGCCTTGGAGAACGCCGTACGCGAGTGCGAGCGGCTCCATCCGCCGCTGATCCTGCTGGTCCGCAAGGTGCTGCAGCCGATGCGGTACCAGGATCACCTGATTCCTGCTGGGACCATGGCCGTACTGTCACCGGCGGCCTCACACCGGTTGGCCGATGTGTTCGCCGACCCCGACGCCTTCGATCCGGATCGATTCGCGCCGCCCGTCAGTGAGGACAAGCAGCACGTCTACGCCCTGATCGGATTTGGCGGCGGAAAGCACCGCTGCATGGGAAAGCGTTTCGCCTACTTGCAGCTCAAGGTCATCTGGTCGGCGCTGCTCGATCGCCTCGACCTCGAATTGGCCACCCCGTTCCCGGCGCCTCACTACGGCAGTTGGGTGACAGGACCAGAGGAACCCTGCCGACTCCGCTACCGGCGACGTTCGCAAGCGCCGCTCACCCGTTGAGCAGCGCCGCGAGCTGCCGCCGCGGCATTGCCATTGTCGATGTGGACGCCGCTGCGGGACTTCGGCCTGGTCGTGAAATTCGGGCGTGATCGGGCGGCGCGTGGGCCATAGTGATGCCATGAGTTCCCACGACTTGACCGACGGTGCCGATTCGGAAGCGGAACAGCCGATCGTTGTCTGGGATGGCGCGCCGAACCTGCAGAACCCGCTCCTGCTCGTCGCCTTTGAGGGCTGGTTCGACGCCGGCGAATGCGCGACGGGCGCGCTGTCATGGATTCGCCGGCGCAGCGAGGCCAGGCGCGTCTGCCACATCGATCCCGAGGAGTTCTTCGACTTCCAGGAGAGCCGGCCGGAGATCGAGATCACTGATGAGGGGGAGCGCCGCATCCGCTGGCCGGAGATCGAGTGTCACGTCGTGCCCGCAGCGCCGCCGCATGACCTCGTGCTCCTGACGGGCATCGAACCCCGGATGCGCTGGCGCACGTTCTGCCAGGGCATCGTGGACATCGCCGACCGGCTCGAGTGCCAGATGGTGGTGACGCTCGGTGCGATGGTCGCCGGTGTGGCGCACTCGCGCGCCGCGTCGGTGAAGGGCAGCGCCCAGAACGGCGAGCTGGCCGATCGTCTGGGCCTTGACCGTCCGACCTATCAGGGTCCCACCGGCATCATCGGGACCCTGCACGACATGCTGGACCGGGCGTCGCTGCCGGTTGTCTCGCTGCGTGTCGGCGTGCCCCATTACGTGGCCGGCCCGCCGAATCCGAAGGGCATGCGGGCACTGCTCGCCCACTTCGAGACAGTCACCGGCGTCACGACCGGCTACCAGGAGTTGGACTCGAGCGTGCAGGCCTGGGAGCAGCGGGTGGACGAGGCGGTGGCACGTGACCCCGAGATCGTGGCCTACATCAAGCAGCTCGAGGCGGAGGCCGACCGCACTGCCACCGAGAATCTGCCCAGCGGTGACGACCTGGCACTGGAATTCCAGAAGTTCCTGGCCGAGCAGCGCCAGTCGCCCTCCAGCGCAGAGGCCGACGACGGCGATGCAGACGACGCTGAGGGCGACGGCGACGACGCGGGTTGAGCCCTGTCGCTTCGCCAGCCGCGAGCCGGTGTAATAGGGGCGTTCGCGCGTACTTGCCGTCGTAGGGTTCTCCCATGGGCGGCAGCACGTTCGGCGAGCGTTTCGCGGTCACTACCTTCGGCGAGTCCCATGGCGGGGCGCTGGGCGTGATCGTCGACGGCTGCCCCGCGCGCATCGAGTTGAGCGAAGCCGATGTGCAGATCGACCTCGACCGTCGCCGCCCCGGCCAGAGCCGGATCGTCACCCAGCGCAAGGAGGCCGATCAGGTCACGATCCACTCGGGCGTCTTCGAGGGGCTGACGTTGGGGACCCCGATCGGCATGACGGTGGCCAACACCGATGCCCGCCCCGGTGCGTATTCGGAGATGGCCACCAAGTACCGGCCGAGCCACGCCGACTACACCACCGACGCCAAGTACGGCATCCGCAACTGGCAGGGCGGTGGTCGGGCGTCGGCCCGCGAGACCGTCGGCCGTGTGGCTGCCGGCGCGGTGGCGCGCAAGGTGCTCGCCGCGGTGGGCGTAGAAGTGCTGGGCTGGGTGAGCTCGGTGCGCGACATCAACGCCGACGTGGATCCCGCAGAGGTAACGAGAGACGACGTGGAGGCGGACCCGACTCGCTGCGCTGATCCGGTCGCTGCAGCTCGGATCATCGAGGCCATCGACGCGGCCCGCAGTGACGGCAACTCCCTCGGCGGGGTCGTGGCCTGCGTGGCACGCAGCGTGCCGCCTGGCCTGGGCGAGCCCGTGTTCGACAAGCTCGACGCCGCACTGGCAGGTGCGGTGATGTCGCTGCCGGCAGCCAAAGGCATAGAGATCGGCAGCGGGTTCGCCGGCACGCTCATGACGGGTCGAACGCACAACGACGAGTTCGCGCCCGGTCCTGACGGCCGACCCATCGCCGTGACCAACCGCAGCGGCGGCATCCAGGGCGGCATCAGCAACGGCGCCGACATCGTGCTGCGCGTCGCGTTCAAGCCCACTGCCACGATTGCCTCCGAGCAGAAGACCGTCACGAACGCCAACGAGGCGACCGTGCTGGCCGCTCGGGGCCGCCACGATCCATGCGTGCTGCCGCGGGCGGTGCCGATGGTCGAGGCCATGGTCTGCTTGGTGCTGGCCGATCACCTGCTGCGCCAGCAGACGACCCAGCTCGCCCCGCCTCCCTCGCCGCAGCAGTCATCCGGCTGACGAGCAGCCATGGACATCACCCAGATTGCGCTGGTCGCAGCCGCGGGCGTGATTGCCGGTGCGGTGAACGCCATGGCGGGCGGTGGCTCGCTGCTGACGGTCAGCCTGCTGACCGTGGTGGGCGACCTCGGCGGGCTGGTTGCCAACGGCACCAACCGCATCGGTGTCGTGACCCAGAACGTGGCATCGGTTGCGGGCTACCGGTCCGAGGGCGTGTCGGGCTTGCGTCGGTCGGTGCCCGTGCTGCTGCCGGCACTGGTCGGCTCGGTGATCGGCGCGTACGCGGTGTCGAGCCTGCTCAGCGACACGGCCTTCGAGCGGGTCTTCGGCATCTTGATGGTGCCGCTGCTGATCCTGAGCCTGTGGCCGCCGAAGGCCCGCGGCGACGAGATCGTCTGGCCGAGAGCGCTGACCGTCGCGGTGTTCTTCCTGATCGGCGCCTACGGCGGGGCCTTTCAGGCAGGCGTGGGGCTCCTGCTGGTGTTGGCGCTGTCGCACGCCGGGCTCGACCTGGTGAACGCCAACGCAGTCAAGGTGGTGGTGATCGCCGTGCTGACCGTGGTGGCCGTACCGGTGTTCATCCTGAACGACCAGGTGCACTGGGGCTTCGCGGTCATCGTGGCGGCGGGCTTCGCCGTCGGGGGCTGGCTCGGCGCCCGCTGGGCCGTGCGCGGCGGCGAGCGCCTCATCCGCCCAGTCCTGGCTGTCGCGGTCCTCGGCCTGGCCGGCCGCATGATCGGCCTCTATTAGCCACGGGCGGGCGGCAGAGGGCGGAGCCGCCCCCTGGCGGCCGCGAGCTGCAAGGCACGTAGTTGACGGACGCGCTAGTCGGACGCGTAGTGTCGCCCCGTGATCTTCGACCTGGACGCCGAACGGGTTCGCAACCGGCCGGGCATCAAGTGGGGCCGCGAAGGCCCGGACGTGCTGGCGGCGTGGGTCGCCGACATGGACGTCGAGCTGCCCGCAGCAGTGCTCGACGCGGTGCGCGAGCGCATCGACTCGGGCGGCCTGGGCTACGACTTCTACGACCAGCCCATTCCCGTGCTGCGTGTCTTCGCCAAGCGCATGAGCGAGGCGTTCGGCTGGCAGGTCGACCCGCTCGACGTCGTGCGGGTGCACGACGTGATCCAGGGCCTCGAGCTGGCGATCACCTATTGCACCGAACCCGGCGACGGCGTCATCTTCCAGACCCCCGCCTACCCGCCGTTCTTCTCCAGCGTCGAGGGGCATGGCCGCCGGGTGGTGCCCAACCCGCTCATCCGCCACGACGACGGCTGGCAGCTCGACCTGGACCATTTCGAATCGGTGGCTTCGGCGCCAGATGTGACCGCGGTAATCCTGTGCCAGCCGCACAACCCCTGCGGCATGGTGCTCGATGCCGACGACATCGCTGCGGTGATCGACATTGCCGAGCGGCACGACCTGGTGGTCATCTCCGACGAGATCCACTGCGACTTGGTGTATGCACCGGGGCGGCACATCCCGGTGGCTTCGGTCAGCGAGCTGGCCTCAGAGCGGACGGTCACCGTCACCGCTGCCACGAAGTCGTTCAACATGGCGGGGCTGCGGATGGCGTTCCTGCATTCGGCGTCGTCGCGCTACGGCCCGATCGTCCGCAACATTCCCAAGCGGCTGATCGGCGGCATCGGGATCCTCGGGCAGGTCGCCACCATCGCCGGCTGGACCGAGGCGCTGGACTGGCTGGACGAGCTGGTGGCCGGCCTCGACGCCAACCGTCGCCTGCTGGCTGAGCTGCTGGCCGAGCGGCTCCCCGAGGTCCGCTACCGGCCGCCCGATGCCACCTACCTGGCGTGGATGGACTGCAGCGAGCTGAGCCTCGGCGACGACCCTGCCTCGGTCTTCCTGGGACGGGGCCGCGTGTACCTGAACTCCGGGCTGGACTTCGGGCCCGAAGGCGCAGGCCACGTGCGGCTCAACTTCGCCACGTCCCCCGCGATGCTGGATGAGGCCACCGCCCGCATGGCCAAGGCCATCGGCCGCTAGCCGCTCAGTCGTCGGCGATCTGTTCGGACTCGCCCTTGCGAGCCTGGTGGCGCAGCACGAGCGTGTAGCCCACGATGGCGACGGCGGCGAAGCTGAACCACTGGATCGTGTAGCCCAAGTGCGGGCCGGCGTCGAGTTCAGGCGGCGGGATGAGCTCGAGCACCGGGGTGTCATCAGGTTCGCCGCTGCGGGGATCGATCGCGGAGCCGGTCGGATCGACGAAGCGGTTTACTTCCACATACACCGGCATCAGGTCAAGGTCGGTTTGGCGGTCGATACGTTCGACATCGACACGCGCCAGCGACTCGAGCCGTCCCTGCGCAGGATCTGCAGGTCCGAGCCATCCGCGCTCTTGGCTTCGTCGAATTCGAACTTCCAACTGGGTGTCAGCCATCAGCGTGGCAGCCATCAGCGGAGTCCGGATGACCAGGGGCTCGCCGAGCAGCATCGCTTCGCATGTCTGCTGAGGAAGCCAACCGACAACAACCAGCACACCCTTGAACTCCGTACGGTCATTTGAGGCGACCTCGGCAGGCACAGCGAAATGGCATCCGGCGACGCCGTTGAGGCTGCGGTTGCGGATCAGTACCTGGTCGCCCATGTCGAGACGCCGAACCCGCAAGGTCACGGCTCGGTACTCCAGTTGGTCAATCGCCTCGGGGTCGTCCACCGCCTCGAAGAAGCGATCGGCGTCGAGGGGTTGCATGTCTTGGCGCTCGGTGATTGCAGCGTTTCGGTCGCTTACCTCGTTGTGGCGGCTGAGCTGCCAGAAGCCTGCGATCACGAAGATCACCAGTAGGCCGCCGGCCAGCGCATGTCCCGCTAGCCAGATCGGCTTCCGGGCGAAGCTGTACACGGCATGAACCTATTGGGACTACTGCTGGCGTGGATCGCGGACCTCGACGCGGGCGATGTCGCCGGCCGGCTCGAAGCCCAGCACCTGCCCTAAGAAGGACAGCTCGGCCTCGAGCGCGGCCACGATGTTGGGCCCACGCCGGAAGCCGTGCCCCTCGCCCTCGAACAGCAGGTAGGCGTGCGGCACGCCCGCCGCGGCCAGGGCTGCCACCACCTGCTCGGACTGGCTCTGGGGCACCACCCGATCCTCGGTGCCCTGCAGCACGATCATCGGGGTGCGCAGCTGGTCGGTCCGCCAGATCGGGGAGCGCTCCCGGTACAGCTCGGCCGCTTCTGGCCACGGGCCGATCAGCCCGTCGAGATAGCGCGCCTCGAACTTGTGCGTGTCGCGGGCGAGCGCTTCGAGATCGGCCACGCCGTAGCGAGAGATGCCCGCCGCGAACACGTCGCTGCCCGTCAGCGCGCACAGCGTGGTGTAGCCGCCGGCCGAACCGCCCTTGATGACCAGACGCTGGGGGTCCACGGCACCCTCGCGGGCCAGGTGCAGCGCCGCGTTGATGCAGTCCTGGGTGTCGACGACGCCCCACTGGCCCTGGAGCAGATTGCGGTACGCGGTGCCGTAGCCGGTGCTGCCGCCGTAATTCACGTCCACCACGGCGATGCCCCTGGTGGTCCAGTACTGGATGCCCAGGTCGAGCGAGCTGCGGGCGGCACCGGTGGGCCCGCCATGGCTGAGCACCAGCAGCGGCGGCCCGGCATCGGGTGTCCCAGCGTCGGGTGCTTGAGCAGCCACCGCCACGGCCGAGTTGGTGGGCGGGAAGAAGAACGCGTGCGCTTGGCGGCCGTCGTCGCTGTCGAAGGTGAACGGCTGCGCGACCGAGACGTCGTCGGGCTCGAGCACCAGCGGCTCGGCATCGCTGAGCCGGCGGTGCGTGCCGTCGGGCGAGATCTCCACCACCGCAGCCCGGCGGGTCCAGCCGGCCGCGACGGTGACCACCGTGCCGCTCGGTGTCGGCGCCAGCCGGCCGAAGTCGGTGAACCCGCTCGCGACCTCGTCGAGCACACCGTCGCGGATGATGCCGATATGGCCCACCCCGGCCGACGTCCAAGTGCACCACAGCGCACCGGTTCCGTCCCAGCCGTAGGTGGCCCCCGCGAAGACCCACGCAGGCACGCCGAACTCGCGGACCTCCGCGTCGGGCTGAGCGGCATCACCTAGCACTGGGTCGCTCGTGCCCGAGTCGAGATCGACACGGTGGATGGCCCACCACCCGTCGATGTCGGTCACGATGTGCAGATCACCGTCGGGGCTCCACGCCGGCTGGGTCACTGCGGGACCGTCCACCAGCACCCGATCGGTCCCCGGCACCGCCATGCCGCCGTCCAGATCCACCAGGTGCAGCCGGACGTGGTCCCACGGCATGTTGGGGTGGTCCCAGCTCAGATAGGCCAGCACGCTGCCGTCGGGCGAGGGCCGTGGCGCCGCATAGAAGTCGGCGCCGGTCGCCACGACGCCCACCGTCCCGTCCAGTCCGACCGCCACCAGCTCGTTGCGCGGCTCGTGCCCGGTGTCGTCGTGGGCTTCGCGTACCCAGATCGTGACGGGCTCGAATGCGCCGCCGGCCGAACTCGACGCGCGGCCGTCTGGGGGCACCAATGCCGGATCGGCGTAGCGCAGGCCCCGGGGGCTCGGCGGCTCGGGGGTCAGCGGGCGCGGCTCGGCGCGCCCCTCCCCATCGAAGAGCCGGACCCGCTGGTCGCCCATGCATGCGCCGGCAACGAGATGGGTGCCGTCGGGTGCCTCGACGGCCAGCCAAGCGCCGCCCCCGTATTCGTGCACGGAGGTGCGGATGTCGGCCTCAGCCGTGTGGGGCACATCAGCCGGCGGTGTGCCGGCCTCGTCCAGCGGCACCCGCACCACGGCGCCGCGCCCGCGATCGAGCGGTCGCTCCTCGACCCAGTACGCCCAGTTGCCCGCGACCAGCGGCTCGCTCCGCCGCACGGCGCCCGCTGCGACATCGGCGGCGACCAGCGGCGACGGCCACGCACCGTACGGAAAAGCCGCGGATTTGCTGGGATTCCGGTGCCCACCACCTTGACAACTCGATGGCGAACTCATAGGTTCCTCCATGGTTTCGAAGCGTCGCCGCGATCATCGATTCCGAACAGGTTCCGTAGCGGCGCCCAGCGTGCGCTCCGGGTTTTCCACCGGCCCGTGACGCGCAGGTGGACCGGGGGAGCGCCCACCAACTCCCTCGGTCCACACGCGCCTGCACGGATGCGGTTCAGGATTCCTGCCCTGCGTCTGGCGGCGGATCGTGTTGCGCGAGGATCGTCTGCAACGACAGCTCGGTGGCGCGCAGGCGTCCTTCGCAGTGTGCGATCAGCTGCGATGCTCGCTCGACCTGTGAAGCCAGCGTGTCGATGTCGACGTCGTCGCCCTCGAGGCCGGCCAGGATCGATTCGAGTTCGGCCATCGATTCGGCGTAGCCGCCGAGTCCGGCAGTGTCGGATTCTTCAGCCATAGGTCTTGCGCCTCCAGAGTTCCTTGCTATTGAAACTGATCTCACTTTGTAGCGCCTGATCATGGACAATCGCAGCCGAGCAGTTGCAGTAGGCCGGTGCGCCGTTGGCAGTGCGCTGCCGATGGCAAACGGTGCCAACAAATAACACACATAAATCATGAATTAGCCGACACAAAGGTATCGACATCAGAATTCAGACCCAGTTTGCCAAACGTCCATGGGCTTGATTGCGTCACTATTCTAGGCGTCGGTCCACATCTCTTGATTCGGAGCCATTCTGCTCCGAAGGCGCGTCGACATTTGAGTCCGGCGGTAGTCTCGGTAAGTCTGAGATCGACTGCCAATCGTTTGCAACAGCGTGCCAACCAGACACACGATCTTCCTGACGCGTCCAAACTTCCCAGAAGTTTGGATCGTCAGAGCGGGGGCGATGTTCTAACGGGAGGTCCCTAACTCTCAATAGCACGGGCAACTCGCTGGCCCAGCCCACAAGAATCGCGTTTTGCGAAGGAAGCGACGGAAGCTCTCGCAAGAGTCCTCTCAGATTATCGGGGACAAGCCTACTAATGAGCTCCTGATCCCGATCGTTACTGATGCGGTGAAGCAAGAAGGAATTGCACTGAGACAGCACAATTGGAGACAATTCCGATGGCCTTTGCGACGACAAGACAAGGCCTAATCCGAACTTGCGGCCTTCACGAGCAATTGTTTCAAAAGTTTCACAGCAGACACGCGCGCTATTGTTGTCGTTCACCTCATCGCGGTAGCGTCGTATAAAGCTATGCGCTTCCTCCACAAATAGCACGGTGGGTAGAGACGCCAAATGCAACTTCATATACCGTTGTAGCGATTCGAACAGTATGCGGGCTATGACAGAAGCAACAAGCTGAACCACATTCGATGGCACCAGTGAAAGATCAATGATCGTTAGCTTAGGTTTATCGCTATCGCCACCATCGACATACAGCTGCAGCCATTCATCCAAGGAGACGCTGTTCGAATCGCCAATGATCGAATTGAGCATCTCGTCCGATATCAGTTCTCTGATGCGCGCTACAAGGAAGTCGAGATACTGCGACGTCTGTTCATGAAGCCCGATCATTTCTACATGGTCGGCTAGATCGGCAATGGAAAATGGAACTGGGGCGTCAGCACTATTGATGGCCGGCTGAATGACTCCTCCGATGGATGCAATTGCCCGCTCCATTGCGACAACTATGTGTTCGATCGAGTCCTGAGTAAAGGCACGGTAGTATTCGACAAGCTTTCCCTGGTCCATAAAGCTATTGTAGGCTGGACCAAGAGCCGCATCTATAGTCGAAATAATGCTGGACAAGTCAACGTCTTCGAATTCGGAAACTCGTGACTCCAGTTCATCTCGCACTGCCTTAAGGCGGAACCCAAACTTCGACTCGTCGGTCTGAAAGGTGACGGCCTGTATATCCGCCCTAAGGTTGATTAAGCGCGACGACAGGAGACGCCTTAGCTGGGACTTCGGATCTGGAGATGCAACGGGCGTCAAGTTGGTGTGGCTCGCGCGTATTTCACGGAGGGCCCGGATCAGAGTTGGGCGTTAAACACCAGGACTCGCTTGTGCGAATGCCGACCATTCGGCGCTGTTCCAAAGCCACGCTGGCACGCTGAGTGATTCACCGGGTGCAGGATCGCCTACGCGAAATACTTTGACCTTCTGCGCCAAGCCGCTACTGAACGCGCGCTCGTACTCTCCATTAGGATCCAGTACAATGAAGCGTGAATTTGGGGACGCATCTATTGCCTTTGCTGCTGCGTCAATGCTCCATCTCACCAAGCCGGCGACGGAGCAGGATTTTCCGCTTCCAGTATTCCCCAATACCGCCAAATGGCGTCCAAATAGCTGATTTGGATCGACCGATACATCAGCATCGCCCGCTAGTGGACTGACGCCAATTTTGATGCGTCGGTTTGGGGCGATGCCGACGATGGCTTGCAGTTGACGATCGGTAGGTAACATTGCAGCCGCACCAACAGAAGGCAGCGCGGAGATGCCGCGATAGAACGTGTACTCATCGGCATCGCGTGAGAGTGCAATAGTGCCTAGTGGATTGAGCCGCAGCTTGCGCAACGGAAACGGCAAGTCAATCAGTCCAAAATCGCGCATTCCTCGGCGCTGGGGAAACGCAGAGTGCTCAACTGTCAACCATTCAACCTGACCAACGAGATAACTGTCGTCTACGGGAACCAGCAAGTACTCGTTGACTCGAGGAAAGGCACGTGGAGAGCCAGCATTTAGCGCAGCAGCTTCTGGAGCATCTATGTCCAATACAACGCGAACGTAGTCAGGAGCTACGTGCTCGACGCTGCCCACGTGTAGCACTTGCGATAGTTCGAAGGGATGTTGCATCACGTACTCTCGCGCCCAGCATCCTGCTCGTCGCCTGATGAATGTGGCAAATGCGCCTCCGGCGTATGCCAACGCGCCTTGAGTAGATCGGCCATCCGTATACTGGTCCGATCTATCGCGGGCTTGGGCAGATAATGATCAACAAGAGCCGATAAATCCGCTACATGGTTCCCCACGAGTAAGCTGATTTGGGCAGGCTTCGCCAGCTCCTCATAGATTCTCATTATTCGGTTCAGGGGGTCGGTATAGGCAATGATTACTAGGTGTGACGAAGGAATTGTCAACATATCTACAATAGCTCGATTGATGTGTTCGTCGCCGAAGCTATATCCGTATGTGACCAACGTAGAATTCGGGCGACAAACGGCCGTAGCAAAGTCCCTAAACAATTCAACAAATGGGTAGAATGACGTTTCCCTGTCCTTCGCAGAATTGGGATAGATCATAAGCGAGTCGGCGCCATTTGTACCATCCGATGAGGCGCCCATATACGGTTCTACGGACGCGGCACCGAACGGCAAAGCGGTCCGGCGTACAGCGTCGTCATACGCCACCCAATCTATCGAGCCGTGCAGCTTCGTATATCGCGCGACCCCTTCCAAGTAGCGCGGTTCGCCGCGAATGCATGGTGGATTATAGTGATAGTCGATGTCTAGCTTAGTGGCCCGAAATACCGGCGCAAGTGCGCCGACAAACCGGTCTAATAGGCGTAAGCCGGCGACGTCCGCGGCCGCTTCGATATAACGGTCGTAGTTCGTCGTAAAGAGGTGCAATCGTTCGCGCGTACCTGTCCGGCTGGCAAAGCTCATTAAGAAGCTGACCAAGTAGCCGAAAGCTCTGCTGCGGCATTCACTCTCGGCTGTCGAGAGTTCTCTTTCGGCTGCCAAGATAGACTCAGCAAGTTGCCGCAGCACTTCCTGTAGGCGTGTATGCAGAGTACTCGCATGAGACGCAGCCGTGACATCGCCTATGTTCTGTTTGTTTAGAATCTGAAGACCACGGAGAAGTTCACTTGCGGCGCGTAGTTGATCTTCAAGGTTGCCCTCGCCTCGATTGGCACTTAGCGCCGCTCGCTTGGCTTCGGAATTGATCTTGTTGCTGAACGGACCAAAGTCCACGAGATCCATACTTGGCGGAGGCTTATTGGAAACCAGCGAATGTACGGCCGTCGTCAAACCCGAACCGACTAGCAGAGACAAGTGCTCGGCCTGCACGAGCGCTGTAAGCCACGGTTCGATACGTTGCCTTAAAGTTTCAGTACCGAATGGTTCATCTGCCTGCGCCCATGTCGCGGTGCTTCCTGGAGCCAATGAAAATTGCAGTCGAGAGTCTCCCTCGGAGGAGCTCTCGCTAAAAAGTGCAGGGCGAGTGTCATCTCGTGTGCGAAGCACTTGTATCGATGATGGGTCCGATGCAGATTTGTCAGACTCGGATGCTGCGTCTGATGTTGCTTCAGAAGTTGTCTCATGCATGTACGAGTTGGTCCTTCTCGTCGCGCTTATTCCCAAGTATGCCGTAACTGGGTTGAAGCTCTGCAGTTGCCTGTCTCTTGCCGGGCAGTGGCGGATCTCTGTAGGTTACGAAGCTTCGGTTGAATTGATGTCGAGCGAGGTCAGGGCGTTGGTATTGGTGTCGTCGTTCTAAGATGGCCCCAGATCGACTCGAGTTCAACCGTGGATTCGGCGTAGTCGCGGAGTTCGCCCGTGTGTGTCACAGCACTGGTCACGGGCCATCAATCTCCCGGTCGGTGTTGTCCGCTGTCGGTATGGCGTCCGGTGCGCCCGCCGGAGCAATGACCGTGCTGGCGAACCTCGCGTGCTGGATCTCGGTGGAGATCGTGGCCTCCGCAGCAGGCATCTCGCGCACGATGCTGCCGTCGGCTGCGCGCGTGATCGAGAATCCTCGAGCCAAGGTTCGCTCGGGCGCAACGGCCGATACCAGCGCCGATGCGGATC
The DNA here is from genome assembly GCA_022820925.1 of Acidimicrobiia bacterium. Classification (GTDB taxonomy): domain Bacteria; phylum Actinomycetota; class Acidimicrobiia; order Acidimicrobiales; family Poriferisodalaceae; genus Poriferisodalis. The sequence goes on from JAJEEO010000018.1 coordinate 60,060, forward strand.
GCAGCCGAATGCTCGCCTCATCGAAGCGTTGCGTCGATGATCGCAGCAATCGAGCTCGCTGGGCGCGAAGCGTCACCAGGGCACGGTGGCTATGGGCGCGGCTGCGCTGCAGCGTCCCGCGAGCGCCGACGAGTTTGCCTGCCGCAATGCGGCAGTGATGCTCGGCGTGATGACCCAACCGCAGCCGAGACTGGCTCAGCAGCACACGCGGCCGGCCGAGCCGGCGTTCGGCCAGCAGACCCAGCGAGCTGCGCGCCGTCGCTAGGCGCGCTGCTGCCGCGGCGGTCCGCGAGCGGGCGATCTGGTCCACGTCCCGGCGGATCCGAGCCAAGCGTTCGTCGAACGCGGCGACGTGGGCTACTAGTGCGGCGGCGCAGGCGGTGGGCGTCTTGGCGGCGGTATGCGCCACCTGATCCGCAACGGAGGTGTCGACCTCGTGGCCGATGCCGCAGAACACCGGCAGCGGGCACAGCGCGATAGCCCTCGCCACACTGGCGAGATCGAATGCCAGCAGGTCGGTGCGATCGCCGCCGCCCCGCACCATGGCGATCACGTCGATGTCGCAACCGGCGAGCGTCCGCAGCGCCGCCACGAGATCGGCCTCGGCGGTCGCACCCTGCACGCGGGCGTCGCACAGCAGCACCTCGAACGCGTAGCCGCTGGCGGCCAGCTCGTGGAGGAAGTCCGCGTACGCGGCGCTGTTGTGCGCGGTGACCAACCCGACGCGCAGCGGGACCGGTGCCAACGGCACCGCGGCGTTGCGCCGCAGCAGGCCTTCTGCGGCCAGCGCGGCCAATGTGCGTTCGCGGTCGGCAGCCAGCACGCCGAGGGTGAAGTGCGGGTCGACGCCGCTCATGATGAGCTGGACCTGCCCGCCGCGCTCGTAGTACTCCACCTCGGCGCGTATGCGCACTTCGATGCCGTCGTCGAGCGTCAGCCCGCCGGCATGAGCCAGGTCGCGATTCACGAACCGCTGCCGCCCCTTGAACAGGGCCACCCGCATGCGCGCGCCTCTGCGGTCATTGCCGGCACCGGGCTCGATGAGGTTGAAGTAGATGTGTCCGCTTGCCGCCTGCGAATAGCCGACGATCTCGCCGCGCACCCAGACCTCCGATCCGAAGGCCTCGCGGATCGTCGCGCTGATCGTCGCAGCAAGCTCCGAGACCGACCAGGTGCCGTCCGGCGGCCTCACCCCACCGCCTGCGGTGGCGTCGAATCGTTCCGGCGCGCTGTTCACGGCGGAGAGGCTGTCATGAATTCGCGGTGCCGGCGACCGATTTGCGGCGGGCGCATCGCAGGGTGAATCTCCACGGCGCGGCCGTGCGGTCGATCTGGGCAGCGTCGATAACGTGCGCTGCGGAAGGTTGCCAGAGCGGACGAATGGGGCGGTCTCGAAAACCGTTGTGGCCTTCGGGTCACCGTGGGTTCGAATCCCACACCTTCCGCCACGACAATCCAGAAAACGCCTCTGACCAGCAGTTTTAGAACCATCTGGCAATCCGGTACCAGTTTCATTACGAGAATTGCCCGGAAAACCGCCAGCGACGCCTCGACCGAACGACATTGAACACTTCGGGGCACCGACGCGCAACGGGCAGGCCACTGCCCGCCCGCTGGCTAGAACGCACGCCACCGCAGTCGCTGTACACCAACGACTGGTGCCTGCTACGCGCACTGCAGCCGCGCGCTGACCGACATCCGGACCGGCGCAGCGCCCGCAGCGTCGGGGATGCAGCAAAATGCCCCGGCTCGCGGCGGCTAGTGCGCGAAGATTGCGAGGTCCACTACGGGGTCGCTTGTGCAATCAGGCACCGCAGCGGGCGCATTGGCGGGTGGGGGTCTGATGCGGGGGTAGTCCCCGCTCGGTCGGCTGACCCTTGCGATAGATCGAAAAAACGAAGATGCAAGTACGACGAGGTGACCTTCATGGCTGAGTTCGACGGGAACGGCATCGACCAAATGTGGCGGGAACTGCAGGGCAGCGGACTGTGGTTGCTCGGCGAAACCGCCGACGATGTCTCATTCCAGCGCTCGTTGCCAGTGACGCTGATGGTGGACCTTGAAGAGCTAAGGGTCTCGCCTGAGAGCGCCGTGCTGCGGACTGCAGCGAGGCGCCTGCTTGCCAGCGCGCGACCCGAAGAAGTGATGCGAGTTGCGCTGCACTTCGCATTTGCCTGCGAGATCGCCCATCGCCCTTGGTCTCGAACTGAGGTGGTTCGCGAGTTCCACAGCGTGACCGCCGCGGAGCCGGACCGCCAGTGGCTGCGCAACAGAGCTGAACTGCTGGTGGTGCCCCAGATGGCGAGAGTCATCGGCATCGACGCAGCGTGCTTGGACGGCACTGCTGGCATGAGTGACTCCGTTGACCAGTCGTTGCGCAGTCCCATGGTCTGCAACTTCGTCGCTGCGTTCCTGCCGAGCGTTGTCAACGGGCGGCAGCCGTCGCCTTCTGAGATTCGCACGGCGATCTGGCTGCTGTACCACGATTCGCCGTTCGAGATCATCGCCGACGGCGGACCGAGCATGTTGATGGCACAGGTCTTCGGGATGCGCACTGTGGGCGAGCCGCACTTGGCTCCGGGTGACTGGGTGGACCTCGTGGACATGCGTGACGATCACCGTCACGGCAATTGGCCATCCGATCAGGCTCCGTCGGTCCTCCGAGCAGAACTGCTGACCGCTTCGGGGCTCATGCTTCAACGCGTCGCGATCGTCGTCTTGTGGATGGTGGACACGATGCTCCGGTCGCAGGACAGCGGCAATGAGCTATGGACACTGCCGACGCTCGCGGAGCGCTTTCGCGAGAAGCAGCGTGGCTCGGCTCAGCCGGAGCTTGACTTCATCGCGAAGCATCTCGTCGTCCCTGCTGAGGCGCTGCGAGAAGAGCTGCTCAGCGCAGATGACGGGCACTACGCGGACGATCCGGACGACGCCGAGCAAGCACAGAGCCGAGCCCTTGAGCGCCGCAAGCAAATCGAGCAAACGTGCGTGCAACGCCCATTCGTCCAATTCGACGACGGCTCGATCATCCCCGTCGGCCTGGATGATGTCGCCTACCGGACGACCGAGCTGTGCATGGAGCCGCACAACGGTCAGACCGAGAACCCCAACAAACGCAGACAGCGGCTCGGCGGGCTCATGGGGCACTGTTTCGAAGCGAAGGTCAGGGATCTGTGCCACAACATCCACGATGGGCACTTCGCCATCGACAGTGCCGAGATCGATGAGGTCGTGGACCGGGAAGCCGGGAAGCGTGCCGATGTCGTCGTTGGCGACGTGAACGGCAACTACTTGGTGGTCGAAGCGACCAAGCGAGGCCTGTCTGGTGGCATCCGCTATGCGGATCCCGACTCCTTGGAGGATTGGGTCGACGTGTATCTCGGGAAGCATGAGCAAGCGGTCAACACGGCGCGGCATCTTGGGCAGATCACGACCGACGCCGGTTATCCGGCGCCCACGACCGTCACGACGCTCGTCGTCGGCGATCTGGTCCTGCCGCAGAACATCGCCTTGAGCGTCCTGTTCAACAAGGACACAGACAAACCCGAACCGCCATTCCTGTGCAGCCTGACCGAGTTCAAGCAGCTCGTGAAAATCGGGCGACCCAGCGTGCCGCTGACCGTTCGGGAATGGCAGGACGCCGGAACCGACGAATCCATGATCGTCTTCCTGCACAGATGCCGACGGCGCTGACCGAGGTCAGATCGACCGAAGAGCGGCAGCGGCTCTTAGCCGGCGACGAGATCCCGCTCCCGCTGCTGCTCGCTGGCATCGCGCTTGGCGTCGAGTTGCGCCAGCGCTACCTTCTGCGTCTCGTTTAGTTCGGCACCGAAGGTCTGGAGGTTGAGCGGTCCGCTGTTGACCGAGTGGATCAACAGAGCCAGAACTCTGTCCAGCTTGGCTTCGATGTGATAGGCGCGATGACACGGACTGCAGTAGTTCAGCGCGGCGCCAGCACGTTGCGGGCGACGTGATTCATGCAGCCGCTGTTGCCGCATCGTCGAGCGAGATTGCCGGTGCTTCCGAAATCAGACATCGATGGCGAGCGTCGCACGTGCAGTCCGCCGGAGCGCGGAGCGCGGATACCCGGAAATGCGCTGCCACACTGCGGCAGTGGACCATGTAGCGCATCCCTATGCGACCGGTCAAGGGTGGTCAATACTCGGTCAATACGGGAACACGAGCCTCAATCGGTATGGCCAGCCGCGCTGGCGTGAGACGCCAGGATGCCGACCGATCCAACACCGGGAGGCAACCCAATGAACACCACCGACGACGAACCATCGGCATCGGAGGACTACACGCTCGACTGGCTTGAGTCACCTCACCCGTACAGCGTTCCAGTACGCCACCCATTCGGGCTTCGACCGCCGCTCGGGGTTGAGCACGGCTTATGGCACGTCGTCGGGGCTGGGGTCGCTCTCCAAGCGGATCGGCTCGTCCAATTCCTCCGGCGTGGGCTGGTGGTGGGGGCTCCAGTGCTTTGGCAGGTCAGCTGGCCTCGCGGGCTGCGCAGTTGTCATGGTGCTACTCCGACCAGCACTAGGGGTACCGCCGGCACGCCGCGGCCCTGTCGGATCACGTTCAACAGGTCCCGCGCGTAGTAGGGGACGCCTGAGGACATCTCGCGCTCCAGGGACTTCATGGGCAGAATCTCGATGCCGACATCGATGATGTCGGAGACGTAGAAGCTGAGATGCTTGACGAACAGATCGTGGGCGACGAACGCGTACTTGCCGAACTGGACTTCCACGGCGACACGCTGCTTGACGAAATCGGTCTGGTTGTAGGACCGGATCGGCTCCTGGCCCGCCTCGCTGATCTGTGCACGTTGCTCGGCTGCGGGCAGACCGTGCACGCCGCGCAGCAGTTTGGCGTCAGCGGTCACCCAGAACGTGTTGATCCGCTGGACCCAGCCGCGACTCGCGAACCCGTCGGCGTACGCCTTGTTCATGTCCACCGGCGAGTAGAACAGCTGTCCCTCGGTGGCGGACTCCCTTGAGACCTTGGTGCGGCACGCCTCGGCATCCACTGCCGAGATCACGGTTTGCACTTCGTCCCACAGGTCGGGGTGGTGCACCAGCAGGTACTCCAAGCCGTTGAGATGAGAGTAATGCTCGGCCAGCCGCATCAGTGTCCACCGTTGGGCAGGTTCGGGTCGTAGACCGGCTTGCCCATCGGACGGGTCCTCAGCGTGCCGTCAGCGAGCTGAGCGAATCGTTCGCGCGCCACTGCGACGTAGCTGGCGTCCAGCTCGCAGCCGATGCCCGTGCGTCCGTGCATCGCTGCGGCGATCTGAGCGCTGCCCACCCCCGCGTAGGGATCCAGCACCGTGTCGCCCTCGTCGGTCATCGACAGCACCAGCCGCTCGACAAGCTCGATGGGGAACTGGCACGGATGAGTGGTCTTCTCGGGATGGTTGCTCTTGACGTTGGGGATCTCCCACACGTCGCTGGGGTTTTTCCCGAGCGGATTGCCCGACAACTCGCCCGCCCTCGGACCCTTGAAGTGGCGCTTCCCGGGGTACTTCGACGGAACTCTGATCGGGTCGAGATGCCACGTATAGTCGTCGGTTTTCGTCCACCACAGGATCGTCTCGTAGCGGCCCGACAGCCGACGCGAGCAGTGGAGTCCGTGCCCGAAGTGCCACACGATGCGGTTGCGGAGTTTCAGGTCGTGCTTGGCGAAGGTGTCGTACAGCAGGATGTCGAGCGGCACTATCTCGCCGTTGTCCACGTAGTTGCCGACCTGCCAGCAGATCGACCCGGCGGGGTGCAGCACCCGCACCGCCTCCGCGACCACCTTGGTCTGTGCAGCCAAGTAATCGTCGAGCGGGCTACGCCGCTCGTAGTCCTTCCCCAAGTTGTAGGGCGGGCTGGTGACCACCAACTTCACCGACTCGCTTTCGATACTGGCGAGATAGTCAAGATTGTCGGCCTCAGTGATGTGAGCCGAGCCGACAATGGGCACGTGTCCAGTGTCGCATCCGTCGATGCGTAGCTGGTGCATCTTCTCAGGCCTCCACGAGGCGGCGGTACGGCAGGCTTCTGCCGACCATCCTGGCGGCGACGGACGCCAACTGCTTGTCGGTGTTCAGCGGCCGGATGTTGTGACCGACCACGAACGCACCGACGCAGCGGCCCGTGTAGGCCTCAGACATGTGGTGGTAGGTGCCGACGTAGCCGCGCTTGAACATCGGCCACAGGCTCTCGTTCCCGTTCGTGTGGACCTCGCCCCCGCAGTACGCACGGGCCGAGTGGGCGACCGCGGCGTGGCAGTAGCCGAGCGACGCGAGCGGCTTGAAGGAGCGGTGCTCGTCGGTGAACGCGGCTCGGTTGCGGTGCATCAGGAACCACGCCGTGGATTGTGTGACCCCGATGTCGCGGTGCAACCTAATGCTGGAGACACCCTTGAGCGATGTGCGCAGTTCATAGATCGCGAACAGCCAGTCACGAAATCTCAGGTTCGAGTTGGCCATGACGATCCCGGTGCTGGGGTTGAACCGCCGACCGCAGCCACGGCACCGGAACCGCTGATTGTGGTGCGCCGCACGGTCCTGGACGTTGGTGCAGTCACAGTGCGGGCACGCCACGCCGTCGGGCCAGCGCATCTCGACGAACCACTCCTCGGCGGAGGTGTCGTCGGGGGAGCGGCCGAAGAACTCGGGTACAGCCATTCTCTTGCGGAAGTGCTTGTCAGGTGCGTTGTTGGTCATGTGTCCAATGTCCCACGGGGATGTGACATTTGTGGCTTCTGACCTCATCTTTGGTGTTCCCTGGGTTTCGCGCTGGGGTGCTGTTGGATTCTGCTGTCATGGGCTGGAGGAGAATTCATGGCACCGAGGGGATATCCAGCGGAGTTCCGGCGGCGCGTGATCGATCTGGTCGAGGCCGGCCGGTGGCTGCGTACGCGACGGAGTTGGGGATCAGCGGCCAGTCGATCTATAAGTGGCGGTGGCAAGCGCGCATCGACGCGGGGCTGGAAGCGGGCGTGACGACTGCGGGGCACGTGGAGTTGGTTGCGTTAGGCAAGATGGTCCGCGAGCTTGAGACCGAACTGGCGATCCATCGCCGGGCGACTGAGCTGTTGAAGGGGGACGTCGACCCAGAAGGAGGTTCGCGGCCATCAAGGTGATGGCCGCGAAAGGACTGCCTGTCGAGCGGGCTTGCGGACTGTTGGGTGTCTCGGTGTCTGGCTATTGCGGCTGAGTACGCCGGCCGCCATCAGCGAAGTCGATTCGGCATGCCTGGCTGTCGGGGGTCATCGGCGAGGTTCATGCTGATTCGCGACGGACCTATGGCGCCAACCGGGTCCATGCCGAGCTGGTGCTGGGCCGGGGCATCGCGGTGTGCCGCCAGACCGTCGAGATGCTGATGCGACGGCCCGAGCTGCTGGGCGTCTTGGGACGGCCCCAGTTCCGCGCGGTCCCCAATGTGGCTACCGCTGCCGATCTGGTGGACCGCGACTTCGCCCGGACCGAGCCGGATCGGCTGTGGGTTATCGACATCACGGAGCACCCCACACGCAAGGACAAGGTGTTCTGCGCAGTGGTGCTCTACACGTTCAGCCGACGTGTCGTGGGCTGGTCGATCGACTCGCAGCCCGCCGCCTCGTTGGTGACCAACGCGTTGGGCATGGCGGTTAACAACCGCAACCCGGTCGCCGGTGCGACCGTCATCCACAGCCGACCAAGGCACCCAGTTCACCTTCTGGGCGTTCACCCAGAGGGCGATTGACTCCGGGCTCCTGCCCTCGATGGGCACAGTCAGCGACTGCTTTGACAACGCGATGGTCGAGTCATTCTGGTCTCGCTTGCGAATCGAGCTGCTGGATCGCAAGTGCCGCACACCCGCATCGAGCTTGCGAACGCGATCTTCGAATACCTAGAGATCTGACACAACAGACAGCGAAGGCACATGTCCCTTGGCATGCTGACCCCAATCAAGTTCGAAGCTCGACATCAACATCAACCAGCAGCATGAATCCAGCATCACGCCTCCACCAAAGTCAGGGACCCCCAGAGCCTGCGCAAAAGCCGGTGAGGTTCAGTCTGTGCACGCAGCCGGGCATCCCGCGCACTATGTGCGGAGCTTGAACCGCTGGATCTTGCCGGTCGCGGTCTTGGGCAGGTCGTCGACGAACTCGTATCGGCGGGGGCGCTTGTAGCCGGCCAGTCGCTCCCGGCAGAAGGCGGTCAGCTCGCTCGCCAGGTCGTCGGCGCCGGTGTCCACGCCATCGACCCTGATCACGAAGGCCACGGGTCGCAGCACGCCGCCGGCATCGTGCTCGCCCACCACCGCCGCTTCCAGCACCGCGGGGTGCTCGATCAGGGTGGCCTCGACCTCGGCCGGCGACACCCACTCGCCGCCGACCCGCAGCATGTCGTCGACCCGGCCCAGGTAGGCGTGATAGCCGTCGCCGTCGACGGCGTACAGATCGCCGGTGCGCATCCACGGCCCGTCGAACGTGGCCTGGTTGATCTCGGACTGGCACCAGTAGCCGGTGGTCATGGACTGGCCCGTGACGAGAAGCTGCCCAGGCTCGCCGATCGGCTGGTCCTGGCCGTCGTCGTCGACGACGCGCACCTCGTAGCCGTCGACTGGCTTGCCGCTCGTCCCGGGGCGCAGGTTGGCGGGCGAGTTGGACAGGTAGATGTGGAGCATCTCGGTCGAGCCGATGCCGTCCAGCACCGTGACGCCGAACCGCTCGCGAAACCGCTCGAAGGTCTCGGCCGGCAGCGGCTCGGCAGCCGAGACGCCCAGACGTACCGAAGCAAACGTGTCGGCCGCCAGATCGGAGCTGTTGAGCGCCGCGTAGAAGGTGGGGATGCAGAAGAACAGCGTGGGCCGGTGCGCCGTCACGATCTCGGCCACGCGGGCCGGGCTCGGGGGCCTAGCCGGTTCGAGAATTGTCGACGCCCCGACCGAGAACGCGAAGGTGAGCGAGTTGCCGAGCCCGTAGGCGTGGAACATCGGACCCACCGAGTAGAAGCGATCCTCCGGCGTGATGTCGAGGACTGAGCGGGCGTAGGTCTCGCAGGTGACGCGGATGTCGATGTGACGGTGCATCGCCAGCTTGGGCTGCCCGGTCGAGCCCGAGGTGCAGAGCCAGAAACCGGGCGACTCGTCCCATGTCGGGTACGGCGAACTGTCCGCACCATCGGCCTCCGACGTGAATTCGTCCCAGCTCAGGATGCGAGCGTCACTGCTGGCAGCATCGGGCGGCACCTCACCGGTCACGACCACGGTCGCCACCTCCGGCGCTCCCGAGCACAGGTCGCCGATACAGCCGGCGACGGCTCCGGACACCACGGCGACGGTCGCACGCGCGTCAGTAGCGATGACCCCGAGGTCCCGCCCCGGCAGCAGCGGGTTCATGGGAACCGGCACCGCACCGATCCGCAATGCGCCCAGGAACACGGCGACGTAGTCGACCGAGTCGAGCACGGCCATGGCGACCCGCTCCTCGGGTCGCACGCCCAGCGCCCGCAGGGCAGCCGCGGTGCGTTCGATCTCGCCGGCCAGCTCGCGGTAGGTGTATCGCTGGTCCTCGCAGATCACTGCCAGCCGGTCGCCGTCGCCGGCGGCGACGCGGCGGTCGACCAGCCAGGTCGCAGCATTGAACGGTTCGCGCATCTGCCGGCCTCCTCGCCCGCAGTCTCAGAGTCGCACGTAGTCGAACTCGAGCGGTTTGCGGTTGATTCCCGTGGCCGGGGGAGCCACCCAGCTGGCCATCTTTCCCGGCTCGGTCACGCTGACCTGCAGCGATGTCACCTGGGCCTTGTCGTCATCGCTCGGCAGCCACTCCGCTGCGTTGGCGTGCCAGTCGTCGTCGCTGACCAGCCGGCCGTCGGGTGAGACGTGATGGTCCCGGAAGGTGCCGACGTTGCGATTGAAGCCGATGTGCGGCAGCCGCAGCTCGAAATCCACCCCGGCTTCGGTGATGGATCGGTTCCAGCGATCGAGGCCCTTCTGGCAGTCGTCGATGTAGTCCTCGCGCAGCGTCTCATTCAACGCCGCGAGCTGGGTCACCTCCCGGCTGCCGATGCCCTCGCCGGTGGCTTCGGGCACCAGCCGGGTGGCGTCGCGCAGCACGTGGTCGTCGTCTCGACGCTCCTCGCCGAAGCGGCCCTTCAGCCCGGCGGCGAAGTAGTTGGCGGCGTTGGTCGAGGTCTCGGCACCGAAGAGATCCAGCGACACCGAGCAGTGGAAGTTGAGGTACCGCTGGATCAGGTCGAGGTTGAGACCGCCGTGGGGGTGGACGTCGTCGGTGTCGTGCTCGCCCATCAGCTCCAGAGTGCGCTGCACGACGCGGCCGACCCCGGTGGCCCCGACGAACATGTGGTACGCCTCCTCTTTGAGCATGAAATCGCACGTCCTGCTGAGCGGATCGAAGCCCGACTCCCGCAGCGAGGCCAGCTGGTACTTGCCGTCGCGGTCGGTGAAGTACGTGAACATGAAGAACGACAGCCAGTCCGGCGTCTCCTCGTTGAACGCTCCGAGGATGCGGGGATTGTCGGCATCGCCGGAGTGACGCTCGAGCATCTCGTCGGCCTCGTCCCGGCCTGCCCGGCCGAAGTAGCGGTGCAGCAGGTACACCATTGCCCACAGGTGGCGCCCCTCCTCGACGTTCACTTGGAACAGGTTCCGCAGGTCATACAGCGAAGGGGCGGTCAGGCACAGCTGTCGCTGCTGCTCGACTGAGGCCGGCTCGGTGTCGCCCTGCACCACGATGAGGCGCTGCAGATCGGCCCGGTACTCGCCCGGGATCTCCTGCCAGGCGTCTTCGCCCTTGTGATCCCCGAAGGCGATCTTGCGGTCGCGCTCGGGCTCGGCCAGGAAGATCCCCCAGCGGTACTCGGGCATCTCCACATGATCGAAGTGCGCCCAGCCGTCGCGGCCAACGTCGATCGCCGTCCGCAGGAACACCGGGCTGCGCTTGAAGGCCACCGGGCCCAGCTCTTCCCACCACCGGATGAACTTGGGCTGCCACCCCTCCAGCGCGCGCTGCAACCGACGGTCGTCGGCCAGGTCCACGTTGTTGGGGATCTTGGCGTCGATGTCGACGATGCTCATGCTCACACTCTCCTGGTGTCGAAATCCGGCCGGGCGCCGGTGCCGAAGCGCTGCAGCGCCCCGTCGGGCCCCACTGCGTTCGGCCGCTGGAAGATCCAGTTCTGCCAGGCCGAGAGGCGGGAGAAGATCTTGGTCTCGGGCGTTTCCGGCCCGACGAATCGGTAGTTCGCCTCCATCGCGGTGAGCGCGTCGGGCGAGAAGCTGTTGCGCTCCTCGAGCGCCACCCTGACCTCGTCCTCCCAGTCGAGGTCGTCGGGGGTGAAGGTGACGAGTTCGGCCTCGGCGGCGTCGCTTGCTTCGAGGTCGGTGCCGACGGTGGCCTCGGCTGCTTCGAGAGCAGCCGGCCGGCCCCAGAAGCGGGTCTGGAGCCGGCTGAGCCCGTTGGACATGGCGAACCAGCCGAGGTTGGCTGCGCTGAGCCGGATCGTCGCGGCCGGCGGCGGGTCGTCGAGGTCCTCCCACGTGCCGTCGAGCATGAAGCTGCGGTCGGCGGCCAGCACCAGCTCGGCCAGGATGTCGGCGAAGCAGCTGCCCGGCTCGATCAGGGTGACCAGCGAGCGGGCGGACAGGTCCAGGCGCTTGAGGGTTCGTGCCCAGTACAGCCGGACCTCGCGCACCAGCCAGTGATCGGGGTGTTCGGCCAGGAGCTGCTCGGCCGCGGCGACGGCGTCAGCGTCGCCTTCGCTGCGGAATACCCAGGTGCCGATGGCGGTCTCATTGAATCGAAGGTGGAGCATGGCGGCGTCGAGCTCGCGTGCGCATCGCAGGATCCAGGCGCCCGCACCTGCGTCGATCAGCTCGTCGGGCGTCGCAGGCTGGGGAGCGTCAGGGGCGGCGCCAGGCGCGGTGACGGTGAACGTGGCGGTGCCTGCTCGCCGGTCGATGCTCACCGACACGGCCGAGTAGCCGATGTTGTCGCCGTCGACAGCGCAGTCGAGGGGTTCGAGACGGATGCCGGGCCCGTGATCGGGCCGGTCAGACTCGGCGGCTCGGGCAGCCACGCGTTCGTCGACGAGATCGCCGAACGAGCTGAGCGGGGCTGCGTGGTCGACGAGGCCCCACTCGACGGCCTGGCGGCCCCGGATGCCCTCAGTGCGGGTAGCGAACGCGTCGGCGAGATCGCGGCGCACGTGTCGCTTCTCCACCACACGGGTGAGCCCTCCGGTGCCGGGCAGCACGGCCAGCAGGGGAATCTCGGGCAGCGACACCGACGAGGCGCGGTCGTCGACCAGCAGGATCTCGTCGCAGGCCAGGGCCAGCTCGTAGCCGCCCCCGGCGGCCGTGCCGTTCACCGCCGCGATCCACACCTGGGAGGAGTTGGCGGTCGCGTCCTCGATGCTGTTGCGGGTCTCGTTGGTGAACTTGCAGAAGTTCACCTTGTGCTCATGGGTGGCCCCCGCCAGCATCTGGATGTTGGCGCCGGCGCAGAAGATCCGCTCGAGGCCGCCGGTCACCACCACCACCTTGACCTCGGGGTGCTCGAAGCGCAGCCGCTGGGTCGCGTCGTAGAGCTCGATGTCGACGCCGAGGTCGTAGGAGTTGGTCTTGAGCTCGTAGTCGTCGCGCAGCCCTGCGGTCGGGTCCACGTTCATGGTGAGCGTGGCGCGCTCGCAGTCGATCTCCACGTCCCAGTGGCGGTACTGGGGGGGACTGGTCTCAAAGGAGATCGTCGGGATCGTCAGGTCGCTCACGGCTTCCCCCAGATCAGCGGTGGGCGCTGAAGAACTCGGTGAGCAGGGCGCCGCACTCGTCCTCGCGCACGCCGCCGATGACCTCGGCGTTGTGGTTGAAGCGCGGATCCACCAGAAGGTTGTACAGGGTCGCCGCGGCACCCGCCTTGGGGTCGTAGGCCCCGAAGACCACGCGGCTCACCCGTGCTGCCAGCGCGGCGCCGGCGCACATCGGGCACGGCTCGAGCGTCACCACCAGCGAGGCGCCCTCGAGCCGCCAGTCGCCGACCACAGCGGCCGCGTCGCGCAGTGCCAGGACCTCCGCGTGGGCGGTGGGGTCGATGGTGGCCTCGCGCTCGTTGTGGCGTGCGGCGACGATCTCGCCGTCGATGACCACCACTGCGCCCACCGGCACCTCGCCGATCGAAGCCGCCAGCCGGGCCTGTTCGAGTGCCGCGGCCATCGCCGCCTCGTCGGTCATGGCTGAGAGTTTGGCAGCGGCAGCAGGCTCATCCGGCAGTCCGTCCCGTAAGTCCGTCCCGGCAGTTTCGCCCCATGGGTTCGCCCAATAGGTTCGCGGCATGTACACGATGCGAGATCCGGTCCGGCGAGCGACCCAGCTGTTCGGCGATCGCGAGGCCGTGGTCTTCGGCGACGTGCGGCGCAGCTACGCCGAATTCGGCAGCCGGGTGCTGAAGGTGGCTGGGCTCCTGTCCGAGATCACCGAGCCCGGCGACCGTGTGGCGCTGTGGGCCCTCAACTCCGACCGCTACCTCGAGCTGTTCATCGGCATCCCCTCAGCGGGACGGGCGATCGTCCCGCACAACACCCGCTGGGCGGAGCCCGAGCTGGCATACGCCACCGCCGACGCGGGCGCCAGGGTGCTGATCAGCGACCGGGATCCCGGCGGGCTCGGCGAGCTCGTCGAGCGTGTCATCCGGCTCGACACCGGCGAGTACGACGCCCTGGTTGCCGGCGCGCCCGAGATGGAGCCCGACATCAGCCCTGACACCCTCGCCGGGCTCTTCTACACCGGCGGCACCACCGGCACGTCGAAGGGCGTGATGCTGACCCACGCCAACCTGATGGCCAACGCGGTCCACACCCAGCTCTCCCAGCCCCTCGCAGCCGACGACCGCTACCTCACCATCGCCCCGATGTTCCACGCGGCCGGCGTCTATTGCGCGCTCGTGCTGCCGTGGGTCGGTGCGGCCAATGTGATCCTGCCGGGCTTCGAGCCGGCCGCCAGCCTCGACGTGATCGAGCGCGAGGCCATCACCTGCGCCATCGCCGTGCCCACGATGCTCGCGGCGATGTGCGAGACCCAGGCGGCCTCGCCGCGCGACGTCTCGACGCTGAGATGGCTGTCGCATGGGGCGTCTCCGGTTGCGCTGGAGGTGCTGCGCCGCGCCGACGCACTGTTCGGATGCGAGCTGATCCACCTCTACGGCGCCACCGAGCTGTCACCGCTGGCCACCATCTTCCGCCACGAGGAGCAGCACATCGACAGCGAGCGGGCCAAGAGCTGCGGCCCGCCGCCGCCCGGCGTCGACCTGCGGATCGTGCGCACCGACGGGTCGGAGCTCCCGGCCGGCGAGCCCGGCGAGGTTGCCGTGCGCGGGCCGAACGTCATGGCGGGCTACTGGAACAAACCCGCCGAGACCGCAGCCGCCTTGTTGGACGGGGGCTGGTATCGCACGGGCGACGTCGGCTACGTCGACGCCGACGGCTACCTGTTCCTGGTGGATCGGGCCAAGGACATGATCGTGTCGGGCGGCGAGAACGTCTACTGCACCGAGGTCGAGGACGCCCTCTACACCCACCCCGGTGTCCTGGAGGCGACGGTGTTCGGCATCCCCGACGCCCAGTGGGGCGAAGCCGTGCATGCCGTCGTCGTTCCCCGCGACGGCGCCGAGGTGGACGAGGCCGGCCTGATCGCCCATTGCCGGGGCGTGATCGCCGGCTACAAGACGCCCAAGAGCATCGCCTTCCAGGTTGAGCCGCTGCCCAAGTCGGGCCCGGGCAAGGTGCTCAAGCGCGTGCTGCGCGAGCCCTACTGGGAGGGCCACGACCGCGCGATCAACTGAACGCGCCGGCCGGTCAGCCTGTGGCGGAGAGTGTGGGATTCGAACCCACGGAGGCCGATGAAAGCCTCACACGCTTTCCAAGCGAGCCCATTCGTCCACTCTGGCAACTCTCCGTACCGTTACAGGGATCGCACGACGATCCCTGCGAAGCAGGCGTGTCGCCGTCTGGCGAGGCGGCCAGGCGATCTGCGGCACACAGCGAAGTCCGCTGAGAGCTGCTGCCTCCCGGCCCTGACTCGGTTCACGGGTCGCCGTTGCACAGGACCCGGCCGCCACGTCAGACGGCGACACAGGCCAAACGCTAACCGCACCGCCACCCGATGAGTCACCGTCGGGAGCAGCGTGGATCCGTCACAGAATCACTAGCTGTATGAACGGACGAGAACTCTGCGACATTGTGACCTGCTGGATCGCTGGAGCAGAGGGCTCGTCCGTTCAAACAGCGGACGCAGCTGCTGGCTGCAGTCCTTAGGATCGCCGCGGGATGCAGCACCAGTCGCTCTACCGGAGATTCCGGCCGCAACGCTTCGCAGAAGTTGTCGGGCAGCCGCACCTGGTCCGGGCCTTGCGCAACGCCGTTCGGGAGGACCGCGTCGGCCACGCCTACCTGCTCAGCGGCCCCCGCGGCACCGGCAAGACCTCGACGGCACGCATCCTGGCGAAGGCGCTGAACTGCGAGGCGCTCGACGCTGACGGCGAGCCGTGCGACGAGTGCGAGCGCTGCCGGTCTGTCGCCACCGGCACCTCCATGGACCTGATCGAGCTCGACGCGGCATCCCACAACTCGGTCAACCACATCCGCGATCTGACCGAGAAGGCGGCGCTGGTCAGCGCCGGGCGCCGCAAGGTGTACCTGCTCGACGAGGTGCACATGCTGTCGGCGGCCGCGTCCAATGCGCTGCTGAAGACGCTGGAGGAACCGCCCTCTCACGTCGTGTTCATCCTCGCCACCACCGATCCGCAGAAGGTGCTGCCCACCATTCGCAGCCGGACCCAGCAGTTCGAGCTGGCGCTCGTCGGCGCGGACGAGATGGCGGCGCACGTGCGGGCGATCGCCGAAGCCGCCAACGCCCCCGTCGACGAGCAGATCGTCGACTACGCGGTGGAGCGCGGCGGCGGCTCAGTGCGCGATGCGCTGTCGGCGCTCGACACGGTGCTGGCTGCTGGGGGCATCCCCGGCGAGCGCACCGACGTGGACGCCCTGGTGAAGGCCCTGGCCGGGGCCGACTTGGCTGCGACGCTGATCGCGGTGGCCGGCGCGGCCTCGGCAGGCGTGGACTCCCGGGACTTGGCCGAGCGCACCGCCCGTCGCCTGCGCGACATGTTCCTGGTGGGTGCCGGCGTGGAGCCTGCCGAGCTGCCTGCAGACGACATCGCGTCGGCACGCGAGCTGGCGGACGCCATGGGGCGTCGTGCCAACGTTCGAGCGCTCGAGGCGCTCGGCGCAGCGCTGGCGCAGATGCCGCAATCCGCGGATCGGCGCCTGACGCTGGAGGCGGCCCTCGTGGGTCTGCTGGCCGACGAGGTGCTCGGCGCTCACACGCCGTCCGCACCCGCTGCCGCGCCGCCACGCGGTGCCGCGGGGCGCCCCGCGCCCGGCGCGTCCGGACCCGCTGCGGCCCGAGCGGCGATGG
>JAJEEO010000014.1 GCA_022820925.1 Acidimicrobiia bacterium
CCGGCGTGGGCGGCGCGGGCGTTGGCGTGGGCGGCGCGGGCGTTGGCGCGCCGGCCGAGCTCTTCAGCGCCGGCCGCGCCGACTCGGGACAGGACTGCGCCGGCCCCGGTTCCTCAAGCCACGCCTGCGCGGGCCGCGACCCCACAGGCCACGTCGCGCCCGGCCCCGGCAACGTCAGCTTGCGCCACAACGGCACCGATGGCCTAGCTGCCGCCGATTCGCCCGGGCCGCTGTCGCTGCCTCGGTGGGGCGCTGGGGTGCTTGCCGAGCTCGGTCGGGACGATCTGTTGGGGGTGCTGGGCGACATCGAGCTGCTGGCGAACCGGCTGGCTGGGTATCGGGCCGAAGTGCTGGGCGCGCTTGACGTGTTGAACCAGTCAGGCGCGGCGCCTGATGCGAGCCTCCATCTGTCGCTGCGCGACGCGGCGGGAGTGTCCGAGCGTGACGCCCGCCGGATGCTTCGTGCAGCGGAGAAGGCCCGCGGGCACGTCACGGTGCTCGACGCGCTGTCGGAGGGTGACATCAACGCGGCACAGGCGGAGGCGCTGTGCGACGCACGCGTGCCTGACCCGGTGAGAGCCGAGTTGGTGGCAGCAGCGGTCGGCGAGGACACCGATGCCACCCGCCGCCGGGTGCAGCGTGCCGAGGCCGAGCTCTCGGTGGAGACCCCGATGGAGCGATTCGAGCGGCAGCGCAACGCCCGTGGTGCGGGGTGGCGGCGAGATCACGAGGGGATGCTGCGGCTGTGGGCCAAGTTCGACCCCGACACCGGCGCTCACGTCGAGGCCGCGCTCGAGGCGCTGTGCCGCGAGTACTGGATCGACGACAAGCAAGTACGCAACGGGCGGCGCACCCCTGCCCAGCGAGACGCCGACGTGCTCGCGTATGCACTCGCCGGCCTCACCCGCACCGACGCCGACGCAGCAGCCGTCCGCCGGCTCCACGCCCGTGCGGGTCGTGACAAGCAGATCGAAGACGGGCCGCCGCCCAGCCGGCGCGTGACCCCGCGCAAGAGTGCCTCGAGACGAACCACCGCGGAATGCGAGCATCCTCACAACGCCTGCCCCGAGGCCAGTGCGGCCGATGACGACGCTGCTGCGGACAACGACGAGGGCCTGACGTTCGGACGGCAGCTGCCGCCGGCGCAGATCAGCGTGCTGATCGGCCTCGATGCGCTGCGAAGGCAGACCGACGAGATGGGCCTCACCGACGCCGGGGTCGAACTGCCGCCCGAGATCGTGCGACGCATGGCCTGCGACGCGGAGATCATCCCCATCATCCTGGGCAGCCCAGGCGGGTCGGCCGACGCCGGCCGCTCCCGCCGCACCGTGCCGCTGCGGCTGCGGCGATTGCTGATCGCACGCGACCGACACTGCCGCTGGCCCGGCTGCGGGGCACCGCCCTCACGCTGCGACGCGCACCACGTCTGGCACTGGATCGACGGCGGACCCACCAACCTCGACAACCTGGTGCTGCTGTGCCACCGGCACCACCACTTCCTTCACCAACACGGCTACCGGATGGTCCCCCAGCCCGACGGCACCTGGACCACCGCCCAAGAAACAGAACCCAAGCCCACGCCACGTCGAGGCAAGCGGCAAGCCCGAGCCCCCTGAAGCCCACCGGGGCCTCGGGCCGTGAACCCGACGGGGCCGCCCAGCACCGCGCCTCAGCGCAGTGACGCCGCGAGTCCGGCAACCCAGGGCCAGCAGTACATTTCGAGGGAGTCCCCGCCCTCGTAGCTCAGGGGATAGAGCGTCGGTTTCCTAAACCGTGCGTCGCAGGTTCGAATCCTGCCGAGGGCGCATGGTCGGCCGGTTCAGGCGAGAAGCGTGTTCAGGGTCGAGGTGAGCACGGCCTTGGTCTCGGCGGAGGACAGGCCGCGGTGGCGGCGGAAGTAGTCGATCGAGTCGAGCTGGGTCAGCAGATCGCCTGCCGCGAGCACTGCGTCGCCGTCTGCGGCCGTGCCTGAGGTCGGCGTATCGGTCTCAGGCCGAGGCGAGCGCGACGCCGACTCGGGGGCGTCTGTCCCCGAGTCAGGCGTGCGGGCTTCGAGTTCGGGGGCGAACTGGAGCTTGAACTGCTGACGCATCTCGTGGCGGGCCGTGGCGAGCTGCTCGCTGATGCGGGGCAGCCGGTGGGCATGCGCCAGGGTCGCCCGGTATTCCGGGCCGACCGAGTCGTACAAGCGCACACGCATCGCCACGAAATCGTCGATGCGGGCATCCAGCGGACCCTGGCCGATGGCGTGCAGGCGTGTGAGGGGGGCGGTGCGCTCACGGTTGCGCCTGATCGTGGCTTCGAGCAGCTCGCCCGGATCGGCGAAGTACCGGTACAGCGAGCGCAACGACAGTCCTGATCGGGCCGCCGCCTGTTCCATGGTCGGGAACAGCGACTCCTCGGCGAACATCTCGAGCACCACGTCGAGCACCGCGTTGATGTTGCGCTCCCGCCGAGCCACCCGTCCGTCGGTCGGCGTCGTCTCATCAGGCGGAGGACCAGCCTGCACACCCGATGG
Source organism: Acidimicrobiia bacterium (assembly GCA_022820925.1). Classification (GTDB taxonomy): domain Bacteria; phylum Actinomycetota; class Acidimicrobiia; order Acidimicrobiales; family Poriferisodalaceae; genus Poriferisodalis. The sequence continues at coordinate 2,519 of JAJEEO010000014.1, forward strand.
CACCCGATCAGTCACTGATGCACGCACCCGCTTCTGACGCCCCGCCATCTGCGGTCTCCTTGGCGCCGGGCGTATCGGATGACGCGCCTCCTCCGGCGCCGGCCGCATGCCGGTCAGTCATGACATGAGTCTCAGCATCTCGCGGGCCACCATGGGGGCGGCGTTCTGGTTCTGGCCGGTCACGAGGTTGCCGTCGACGACCCAGTGGTTGGCCAGAGCATCACGGAACCGGGTCACGCTCTCGAACTGGGCACCGGCCCTGCGCAGCTCGGTTTCGGGATGCTGGGGCGTGGCGGTGATGCCCAGTTCTCGAACTTGCTTGTCGGTCACCCCGGTCACCCTGCGGCCCGCCACCAGCAGGCTGCCGTCGGGGGCCTCCGCCCGCAGCAGTCCGAGCGGTCCGTGGCACACGCCGCCGATGACTTTGCCGCGCTGGTTGGCCTCGGTGAGTTTGCGGCCCAGCTCCTCGGAGAATCCCAGATCGAACGCGGCGCCCCAGCCGCCCGCCAGGAAGACGATCGAGTAGGCGGCGATGTCGACCTCGCCGATGGCGAGCGAGTCGTTCACTTTGGCCTTGAAGTCGTCGTCGGCCAGGAATCGGTCGCAGGCCTCGGTGCGCACCGGGGCACGCACCGACTGGGGATCCACCGGGACGACACCCCCTGCGGGGCTGGCGACATCGACCGTCATGCCCGCATCGGCGAAGGCGTAGTACGGCACGGTCATCTCGCTGGCGAATACCCCGGTCGGCTTGCCGACGTCGAGCACGCCATGGTTCGTCGCCACGATCAGCGCCCGGCGTCCGGCGACATCGCTGTCGATCGTCTCGGTGTCGTCGGGGTGCATGCCGAGCCGCTGCAGCACCTTGCGCAGCGCACGAACAGGCGGCGGCACCTTCTTCGCGGGAGCGCCCCTCGCCGCCGAAGTCCGAGACGCGGAGCGGCCGCTCAAGCCACGGCGAACCCTCTTGAACGCAGAGTCCGTTGCGGCCGCAGATCGCACGAGTCCCGCCTGGTTGCTCGACCCCGTGCGGCCCTGCGTCGAAGCCGAATCTGTGGCGTCTGTCGACGAGGGCGACGCGCTCGGGCTGTCCGGCGCAAGGCGATTCCGCCTCGCAGCGGAACCCGCCTTGGCCGGGATGGGGCTGGGCGTTCGGGTGGCGTAGGGCCACGGCTGGTTGCGTTCGGGCACGGCTCGGGCCCGCTCGTCGGCCAGGCGCTCGGTCATCTCTTCGAACACCTCCTGCGCGCTGGGATCCGCCCAGCGGTTGTGGGCCTCGATCGGGTCAGTGTCGAGGTCGTACAGCTCCCACTGATCGGGCAGCGGCTCGGTGCGGAACACCTCGCCCCCAGGGCCGTCGGCCGCGAGATGCCGCACACCCGGCTCGGTCCACGTGACCGGATCGTCGAACGTGCGCACGATCTTCCACAGATGACCCGCGTCGTCGTCCCCGGCCCCGTCCGTATCTCTGCCCCCGTCTGCGCCGCCAGCCCCACTCCCGGCCGTGCCTCCGGCCCCGACCACACGGCAGACCAAGCTCTCGAAGTTGGCGCCGACATGCGCGGGCACCTGGATGCGCAGCGGCGGCGGCGTCCTGCCCATCCGGCGAGCCATCCCGCTGGCCCCCGAATCGCCCTCGGGCATGTTGTCGCGTGTCATCAGATAGACGGCGCAGTCGCGGTCGGGCTCGGCGTTGCCGTCGACCACCTCCATCAGGTCACGGCCCGGCAGCGGGTGCACCTCGGTGTGGCTGGCCCGCAGGTCCTCGGCCGCCTCGGGGCCAATTCCCGCCGCCGACAGCAACGTCGGCACCAGATCGACGTGCGACGTGGGCGCATCGACAACCCGGCCAGCCGTCGCCTTCGAGCCCACCCGGGCGATCACGAACGGCACCCGCGTCGCCTCGTCGTACAGGTTGAACCACTTCTGGTGCAGCCCGCCGTGGGCGCCCAGCAGCTCGCCATGGTCCGACGTGCGCACCAGCACTGCGTCAGACGAGCCGCCCTCGGTCACCGCACGGCGCACCCGGTCGAGCGGGCCGTCGACCTCGGCGTGCAGGCGGTAGTACAGGCTGCGGTAGTCGGCCGCGTGGTTGCGATACACCCGCTCGACCGCCGGGGCGAGCCCGTAGGTGGTCGGGTACGACGCCCGGTAGGCGATCTGCGCTGCGGGCTTGGTGGACAGATCCTCGTCGTCGGTCGGCGACGGCGGGATCGGCGGCGGCTCGGCAGCGGTCAGCGGGATCTCGCTGCTGCCGCGGCGCAGCCACGCCGGGCCGAGCCACACCGGGGCGAACACGATGTCATGGGGGTTGACGAAGCTGGCTACCAGCAGGAACGGCCGCAGCGCCGCCGCCTCGCCCGCCCGCCGGCGTGCGTACCGGTCTGCCAGCCAGGCCACCACCCGGTCGGCGAACAGGCGGTCGCGTACGAGGCCGCTGTTGGCCAGTGCGGCGCCATGCGGTTCAGGCCCGATCCAGCCGGAGAAGCCGAACTCGTCGAGCGGGTCGGCGTCGAGGTACGCCTGCACGGCGTCGCCGTCGATCTGACCCTCGTCGTCGTTGGTTGCCAGCGGGACGCCCGCAGCGTCGACCAGGTCGGCGTGGCTCATGTGCCACTTACCCTGGTAGTGCGTGTCGTAGCCGCCGGCCCGGAACCAGTGGCCCAGCGTGGGCACCTCACCCGGCCGCAGCCAGCGCATCCGGCTGTCGTCGGCCATCTTGCCGAGGCCGTTCGTCTGGGTGACGCCGTGCACGTCGGGGTACTGGCCGGTGAACAGCGTCGGCCGGCTCGGCACGCAGGCCAGCGAGCCGGTGTAGTGGCGCCCGAACGACACGCCATGTTCTGTGAACCATGCGGCGCCCAGACTCTTGCGCCATTCGCTGACCTCGGGCGGCTCGTAGGGAGGCGCGGCCCGCTCCTGGTCGGTCATCAGGATCACGACGTCGGGCCGAGCGCTCATCGGGCCTTCCAGACACGGCCACGTCTCGTCATGTTCGGGTCGGGTTCGACGTCATCTGCAAACGGCACCTGGAGCACTTCGCTGTCCGGGGTCGAATCCGGGCAGGCGCACGGCAGAGAGGAATGCAGCTTCATCGAGCGGCCCTTCGCAGGTGATCGTCGAGTCCGCGCAGCATCTGGTGCGACACCTTCGAAAGCTGGCGGGTCAGCACCTTCGCCGCCAGCTTCAGCGGCGGGCGCTGCCCGACATCCACCGAGCTGGTCAACGTGACCTGTGTCACGCCATCCCCGTCGTCGATCTGCCAGGTGTTGCGCAGCGATCGGACCGGCGGCGGCAGTCCTTCCACGACGTAGCCGAGCCGTTCGCCGTCAACCCACTCGACTACCTCTTCGACGAGGGTCCTGCGGCCGGACTGGATCCGCCGCACCGCTCCCACGCCTTCCCGCTGGGTGCTCAGCAGGCACGAATGGTCGACGTTCGGCGCCCAGCGTGCGATCTCGCCGAATTCCGCCAGCACCGCCCACACCTCGGCGGCCGATGCCGGAACCCTCAGCGTGGCCGTGGTGTCGCTCACACCGACCACCCTAGCCCCAGCGCCATCAATTGTCCTACAGACTGGCACTTGTTTCGCCGAGCGCTGCGCTGGCACATCACCCGGGGCGAGCCCGAGCCGAATGCGTGACATGCCACTCGCCTGTCATGTGTCCAGCAGCCGTGTGGGTGGGCGCGCCCGCTTGTCGGCCCGGGTGTCGGGTCCGGGCTGGACCGGCTGCCCTCAATTCGGCTCGGCGACAGCGCCGCACAACTGCGTCGGCGTTCAGCGCAGCGCCAGCGAGAACAGCAGCCTGTCGGCGCCCGCGGCAACATTGGACCCCAGCGAATCGGAGAACCCCATGCACGTCAGCGCCACCCTGCCCCAGCACAACCTGCGAGCCGTGCCCGACGAGGTGCGGCGGATCGAGGCCGACGGCTACGACTGCGTCGTCACCATGGAGAACCGGCACGAGCCGTTCATCCCCCTGGGCATCGCCGCCGTGCACAGCGAGCGGGTGCGGCTGGCGACCAGCGTGGCGATCAGCTTCCCCCGCAGCCCGATGGTGACGGCATCGACTGCGTGGGACCTGCAGGCGGCGTCGGACGGGCGGTTCGTGCTGGGCATCGGCAGCCAGGTCAAGGGGCACAACGAGCGGCGGTTCAGCGTGCCGTGGTCGGCGCCGGCGCCCCGCATGGCCGAGTACGTGCAGGCGATCCGGGCAATCTGGCGTACATGGACCACTGGCGAGAAGTTGAACTACGACGGCGAGCACTACCAGTTCTCGCTGATGACGCCGAACTTCACGCCCGAGCCTATTGACGCAACGCCGCCGATCATGATCGCTGCGGTCGGGCCCGCCATGCTGCGGGTGGCCGGCCAGCACTGCGACGGGGTGCGCCTGCACGGCTTCTGCACGCCGGATTACCTGAGACGGGAGGTGATGCCCGAGCTGCAAACCGGCCTCGATCGGGCCGGTCGAAGTCGCAGCGACTTCTGGATCACCGGCGGCGGGTTCATCTGCACCGGCCCCGACGATGAGGCGGTTGACCGCATGGTCGAGTGGGTGCGCTACCGGATCGGCTTCTACGGCAGCACCCGGGCCTACTGGCCGGTGCTCGAGCAGCATGACCTCGGCGATCTCGGCGAGAAGCTGAATCACCTGTCCCGCAACGACGGTTGGGGCGAGATGGCCGGCTGCGTCGACGACGACGTCGTGCAGCTGTTCGCCGCCGTCGGGCGTCATGACCAGATCGCCGGCGCGATCGCCGAGCACTTCGACGGGCTGGTCGACGAGATCAACGCCTCGGTGTCGATGGATATCGGCGCCGACCTGCCGCCCGACGTGATTCAAGACATCCAGGCCATCGCCACCGACGGCAGCTGATCATGCGGCGCCGCCAGAACTGGTGGATCGCCGTGTACATCCTGGCGGCATCGTCGATCTTCTGGTTGATCATGTTCCTACGTCATCTGTGACGCTCGAGTTCGTCCGCAGTCGATCAAGTTCGTGTCACAGGCCCCTGCAAGACTGCGCTCACGACCGCAGGAGAATCTGCGGCGGCGAAGGGAGTGCCTATGGCTGATACATCACAACCAATCGTCGAAGTCCGCGACTACACCATCGATCCCGAATGGTTCGAGGCGTACAAGCAGTGGGCCGCCGATCACGCAGCGCCGTGGCTGCGGGAGAACCTCGACGTCATCGACTTCTGGGTCGACGATGGTCATGAGCCCGAGGTGGCCGGGTCCGACCCGCAGGTGTCGCCGCACGGCCAGCCCAACGTGTGCTGGATCATCCGGTGGGACAGCCGGGAGGCCCGCGAGGAGGGGTTCAGGTCGACGCTCGGCAGCCAGGAGTGGCAGGACGTCTGGGCGAAGCACCCCAACCCGAACGCCTACCTGCACCTCAACGTGCGCTTCATGGCGGCTGCTTGACCGGCTGGTCGCGCTGCGGTGTGACATCGGGGCGGTGGGCTGCGCTCGACGCAGCCAGCGTGGCCGGACCGGCGACCGGCTCGAGTGGTGCAGCCACCGTGAGAGGCGTGCGGCAGGTGGACGGCAAGCGCTAGCTGACGGCGGTGGCAAGCCGCTCGTTCCGAAAGCACCCGCGGCACGCCGCACCCGCGGCACGCCGCACCCGCGGTGACGGCGGTCTGAGGACTGGCGGAGGTCAGTACTCGCGCAAGACCGACGAGCGGGTCACTCGCACCTGGCGGGTGGTGGGCGGCGTGTTGCGGCTGCGACCGACGAATCGGGGCACGCCGTCGGTGATCACGGCACCGACGGCGACCATGTCGCCGTTCTTCATGGCGTCGAGCGCGGTGTGCTTGGTGCCGCCGAGCGGGGCGTCGATCACGATCAGATCTGCGTCGCGGCCCACGGCGACGAGGCCGTTGTTCAGCCCGAACATGCGAGCCACGTTGCCGGTGGCGGCGCCGATCAGGTCGGTCACGTCCAGGTCGCTGACTGCCGCCATGTGGATGATCGTGTAGAGCATCCCGAGCGGCATGATCCCGCTGCCGGTGGGCGTGTCGGTGCCGATGAGCAGGCGGTCGAAAGCGTCGTGGCGGTGGGCTGCTTCGGCGGCGAGGATGCCGGTGCGCAGGTTGCCCGCAGCACAGACCTGCATGCCGATCTGCGTCTGGGCAATCACGTCGTAGTAGCGGTCTTCGATGGCGACCGGGCCGCCGTTGATGTGGAACGAGATGTCGGGGTTGATGTCGAGCACGTCCTCGCCGGTCACCGGGAACGTGCCGGGGATCGAGCAGCCGCCGGTGTGCAATGTCGTCATGAGTCCGGCTTCTTTGGCCATGGCCACGAGCTCGACGTAGTCCTTGGCGCTGTCGACGGCGCCGAAGCCCGCCTTCGAGAGCCACACGCCGTCGGCTCGCACTGCGGCGAAGTCGTCGGGCTCGAGCCCCGGTTCGAGCAGCAGCGATCCGGCGTGGACTCGCATGCCACCCGGTCGGAAGTTCTCGTAGCACTTGTGCGCGGCGACTGCGAGCGCCTTCACGCCGGCAAGGTCGTGGGAGCGGCCGGGGATGTGCACCTCGCCGGCTGACAGCACGGTCGTGGTGCCGCCGTGGAGGTAGCTCTCGAGGTAGCCGATCGTGTTCTGGCGGGGCGTGAAGTCGCCGAACGCCACGTGCACATGCGAGTCGATCAGCCCCGGCGCCACCGTGGCGCCGGCCGCATCGATCACAACGTCGCATGAGTCGAGATCTGCGTCAACGGCGGCACCCACACCGACGATCAGCCCGCCGTCGCTCACGACCGTGTCGGCATCGACAAACGGCTCACGCCAGTCCCCCGACAGCACCACGCCGATATTGGTGATCGCAGTTCGCATGAGCTCAGCCCCCGATCATGTCCTCGCCGATCGCTTCTCCGGCGCTGAGACCGCCGACCCGGTGATGCGGTCTGCCGCGGTTGGCGAAGCAGCAGATCACCGCCATCTCGTCGGGCAGCGGAGTGCCGACGGTGGCAGCAGCCGACATCGGATCTGCCGGCATCAGGTCAGCCCGTCCTCGCCCTTGGCATCATCGATGCTGAGACCGCCGACCCGATGGTGCGGTCTGCCGCGGTTGGCGAAGCAGCAGATCACCGCGATCTCGTCGGGCAGCGGGGCGTCGTGCAGGGTGATGCTCATGGCGTCGTAGTGCGAGCGCACATACAACGCATCCTTGTACGCGAGCGGGATGTCGATGGACGCCCCGGGCTGCGCACGCTTGGTCGCCGACGAGATCCAGGCCACGCCGCCGCCGGCCGCCTCGCGCAGCACGTTGCCGTACGGAGTCGTCAGCAGCGCCACGCCGTGCTCCTGCTCGCCGTCGAGGCCCACGATTGCCGCCTTGCCGTAGCTCTCGATCGAGTACGGCTTCATCTGCTCCACCGCCAGCCCGGCGATCTCGTTGCCGATCTCGACGCTGGCCTCGTAGTACGGCGACAGGTCATGAATCCGCTTCCCGGCGTACTCATTGCGCACCACCGCCACCACGGCCACCTTGCGCAGCACCGGGTCCACCGCGGCACCGGCCTCCAGGCGAGTGTCCTCCACGAACGTCAGCATCTTGCGAATCTCCACGTCGATGCTCCCCTTGCGTCGCCCTACCCGGTCCCGCCGGAGCCTGCACCGTCCGGCATTGCGCCATCGTGCCGGACAGCGTCTCGCCCCGCACTGCCTGCATCGACGCTGTCTGGCACTGCGGCGTCGTCCTCGGCGCCATCCAGCCCAGCAGGATGCGGTCCCGTGCTGTGCTGACCCGTCGTTCGTGAACGGTCGCCCTCGGGGGCGGCACCGGCCCAGTCGGCGTCATTGCCTTCGAGCATCGCTTCGAGCAGGCGGTCGGCCCCGTCCCAGTCGTAGGTGCGGAAGCTGTGGCCCTGGGTCACGAACTGGGCACCGGCGTAGAACATCTCGTACTGGGTGTGGCGGCTGGCGAACTCCGAGCCGACGGCGTCCCAGGCCAGCTTCAGGAACTTCATCCGCTCGTAGGCCCCCTCGTCCTCACGAGCCGACACCAGCGTGCTGTCGAGCACACTGGCAACTTCCCGATGGGACAGGTCGGCGGCCGAGGACGGCAGCATGATCAGCCCGCCGCCGGCCAGCTCCCGGATCTCAGTGATCAGCTGGGGGTACAGGGCCTGCGTGGTGACCTGAGCCGAATACAGCAGATGCCGGTTGGGCATGAAGTACTCGCCGAACTGCTGCCCGGCGGCCTCCATGCCGAACAGCAGGCCCTCGACCGCAGCCACCCGGGCGGCGAGCTCGCCCAGCTTCGCCTGCACGATGTTCACGGTGCCGATGGTCTCGGTGAGCCGGCGGGCCACTGCCAGCAGGAACCGCAGCTTCACCACCAGACGAACTTGCGCTTGGTAGTTCTGGTACACGTGCCCCGGCGTGTCATGGAACTGGCGCCGGCACATGTCGACGTCGCGGTACACGAAGACCCGCTCCCAGGGCACCGTCACGTCTTCGAAGTAGATGATGGCGTCGTTCTCATCGAACCGGTGCGACAGCGGGTTGTCGAACGGGCTCACCGCATGCTGCTCGAAGCTCTTGCGCGACACGATCTTCAGGCCCGGCGTGTCCAGCGGCAAGGCGAACGAGATGGCCAGATCATGCTCGGTCTTCTGCAGCGGCTGGATGTTGGCGACCAGCACCTCCTCGGCCATGATCGAGCTCGTCCCCAGCATCTTCGCCCCCCGCACCACCGGTCCGTCTGGCCCCTCGTCCACGATGTGTGTGGTGATCTGCTTCGGCTGATCGCCCCACGCCCGGGACCGGTCGCCCTGGGGGTTGATGATGACGTAGGTGAGGAAGATGTCGTTGGCCCGGGCCCACTCGTAGTAGTCCCAGTAGGCCTTGGCGCAGCGGGGGTTGTGCTCTTCGAACAGCTCGAGCGCCATGAGCTGACCCGACACGGCGCACGCCAGATGATCCGGCGAGCGGCCCATGAAGCCGGCATGCAGCTCGGCCCACGCCGTCATGGCCTTGCGCTTGGCTACAAGATCGCTGTACGAGCGAGGCATCTGCCAGGCCCGATTGACCCGCCGGCCGTCGCCGATGTCGAACGTCATCAGGTCCTGATTCGCGGCCTGGAAGTCGTACAGGCCCGCGATCGCCCGGCAGCTCTCGGCGAACGCAGGATGCTCAGCGACCCGCGTGATCAGCTCGCCGTCCAAGTAGACCGACCGGTCCGTGTCGAGCGCGGCCAGATGAGCCTGCCCGTCCTTGACCGCCCCCGCCTCAGTTGCCACACCCGGACCTTAGGAGCCCTACGAACAAGTGCGCCCGCTGCTGCGGCGAAAGGCACCCCCCTGCTACGAGCATCCGTCAGGCGGCAGGGCTGCAAGCTGTCGCCTTGCCCGTCGGCGTAATCCGCACATCAGCGTCCGGCCTGCAGGCACCGAGCTCGAGCGCCAGCAGAAGGCGCAGTGCGAGACCGCCGCCCACGCGGCCCGAGCGGTTGTCTAGTTCATGGGTGCCAGCTCGGCGGTGCCGAAGACCACGCGGAAGCGGACGCACCAGACCGACACGGTGCTGTAGCGGTCGAGATCGATGTCTCCGGGGACCACGTAGTTCTGCGCCCCGATGTTGCCCTTCAGGTCGCCCAAGTCGATGAAGTCGCCCACAAGATCATCCACCGATGCGTCCGGACCCGCAGTGTGCAGGTAGACGTTCAGGTCTGGCCCATTGTCGGTGGCGAAGTCGTCGTCGAACCGCAGGAACGTCTGCGTGCCGTCGGTGAGCACCACCGCCGTGCCCTCGGCGGGGTGCGACCGGGGCCCGAAACTGCCCACGTAGGCCACCCGCACGCCTTGATCTTCCTCCCCGCTGGATCCGCTGCCTGCATCAGACTCGGCAGCCCCCTCGGTTTCGCCGGACTCGGCGGACCCGGTAGCGCCAGCCGAATCGCCGGACCCGGTAGACCCATCTGACGCGTCGACCTCAGCAGACCCGGTGGCGCCAGCCGAATCGCCGGACCCGGTAGACCCATCTGACGTGTCGACCTCGTCTGCCGAGTGTTCGCCCACCGACATCGACTGGTCGGTGGCCGGTCCCTCATCCGTCGGCTCTGCGTCACTGCTCACTGCAGCGGTTGTCGTTGCGGGGCCGGTCTCGAGCGCTTCGCTGATCAGCTCGTCGATGTCAACCTCGACGGCGAACTCGGGGCCTGCCTCGTCGACCACCTCGTCCACGAAGATCAGATGAAACGCAAAGAGAAAGAACACCAGGTAGATGCCGACGCCGATCACCGCAGCAACGCCGAGGCCTGCGGCCCAGCGCCCGCCGGCGGATCGAGGAATCAGCCGTGACAGAAATCTCATGAGAACCTCTCCATCACCACCACCGTAGGAGCCAATCACACCAACTCATGGTCAGGTGCGACAGATTGCTGCGACGAACCTCGGCGACGTCAGGATCGGTGGCGCGACATGTTCAGCAGCACGCCGACCAGCACGAACACGCTGCCCGCCATGTACGGAATCGACACGAACCCGAATTCCCACGCGTACCGCACCGCGCACGGGCTGGTGATGCTGCACGTCGTGGCGCCCTCCAGATCGGGGAAGTGCTGCAGCAGGTAGTGCCACGTCGACATCGCGGCGCCTGCCACGCACATCGGCAGCCCGTAGCGGTACACGGTCCGGTCCCGGAAGATCAGCCCGATCAGCAGCACCGCCGCCAGCGGGTACATGGCGATGCGCTGGAACCAGCACCAGCGGCACGGCTCCAGGTGCGCGATCTCCGACAGGTACAGCGAGCCCAGCGTGGCACCCACGGCAAGCAGCGCGGCAACTCCCACAAGCGCCCGGGCCCCGACCGCAGCGCCACGGCCGTCCGAGGCGAGTCCCCGTCGGCCGAGGCGCCGCACACCCGCCAGACTCAGCGTCGCGACGTTGCACGCCAGCGCAGCCACCGCGAACAGCCGGAGCATCTGATCCAACGACATCGTCGCTCAGCGTGCCAGACGCACGCGCCCGGCATCAACGCCGAGCAGCTAGCGACGTTGCTGGCCCGGTCGCCCGATCGGGATCCACAGCGACACGGCGGCGATGATCGCAAACACCAGGAAGAACGCCAGCACGTGCTGGTAGTAGATGATCGAGCCGGACTCTTCCTTCAGCAGCGCGAACAGCCCGGCGATGCCGATCGCCGATGCCGCGTAACGCAGCGTGTTGAACAGCCCGCTGACCTCGCCGAAGTACTTCTCCTCTACCCAGGCCAGCGCCACGCTGTTGAGCAGCGGCACGCACATGCCCCAGCCCAGGCCGAACAGCGCAATGGTGGGCATCATCTCGGCGAAGTAGTCCGGCGCAGTGCCCAGTCGCATCACCTGCCACCCGACCGCGCAGATCTGGATGGCGGCCCCCGTCCGGCACAGCGCAATTGCGCTCCACCGCTCGCCCAGCCGGCTGAAGAACACCGTCGACGCGCCGGCCACGATCGGGCCGACCGTCACGCCGGCGCCGACCTGGAACGCGGAGAAGTCCCAGAAGTTGAACATGAACAACGGCCAGATCAGCCAGATCGACTGCGAGGTGATCCCCACCAGGAAGTTGGCGAGCTGGGTCACCCACACGCCCCGCCGGCGGAACAGGTGCAGGTTGAGCAACGGCTCGGGATGGCGCAACGAGTTCAAGATGAACCAGGCAAATGCGGCCAGGCCTACCGCTGCCACGGCAAGCGTCACCGGCGAGGTCCAGCCCCACACCCGCCCGCCTTGCATGATCGCGGCGACCAGCGAGGCGAGCCCGATGGTTCCCGCCGTGGCGCCGATCACATCGAGCCGGTGCTTGATCTCCGGCGGCGGCAGCTCGGTCAGCAAGCGCCACGCCACCACGAACATCAGCACAGCGACCGGTGCACTCACGAAGTACAGGACTCGCCATCCCGCTGTGCCAAGCAGCACCGCAGCGACGCCCGGCGCGATGCCGGCCGCGAGCGGGCCTGCGGCTGACCACAGCCCCACCGCCGTCGTGCGCCGCGACTCGGGAAACAGCGGCAGCACAAGACTCAAGGACGCCGGCAGGATCGCCGCGCCGCCGATGGCCTGCAGCACCCGCGCCAGGTTCAGCGTCCACACCGTCGGCGCCACCGCCGACAGCACGGCCGACAGGGCGAACAGCAGCAGCCCGGATTGGAAGATCAGCTTGCGGCCGATGCGATCGGCCAGACGACCAGCCAGCGGCAGGAACGCCGCCGTGCCGATCATGAAGCCGGCGATGCCCCACCCCACATCGGCCGCGGTGGCACCGGCGAAGCTGTCCTGGATCGGGTCGAGCGCAAGATTCGTGGCGGTGCTGTTGAAGCCGACCAGCACGGTGCCGAGCGACGCCACCGTGAGCGCCCGCCAGGCCCGTCCCGACACCGCCTCACGCGTGCGCGGCCGGTCCGGCGGAACCTGCCGATCTGCAGCAGGGACGGGGCGCACCGCCATCGCCGAGCGAGACGCTGTGGCTGAACGGACTGCCGTCGCCGGTCGGGGTGTCGAAGCAGCGCCGTTTTGCTGACGGGTCTTGACATCGCGGCGCTCGATGGCCGGCGTGCTCGTCGCCGCCGGGATACCGGACGGCACCGGCGCATCCGACTCGTGCGGACCGCCAGCCTCGGCCGCAGCGTCAGTGCCGACGGGCGTACGCACGGCCTGCCGTAGATCGGCCCCAACCGGGGGGACCTGCGGGACGCGCGCCAGATCAACTTGACCTGGTTCGACCTCGTTCCGCATCGGTACCAGCGTACGGCTCAGTCATCGGCGCCAATCGCAGAAATCGAATGGCGGTTAGAGGATCAACGACCGTGGAACACCGGCTCGCGCTTCTCCACGAATGCCTGCGCCGCTTCCTTGTGGTCGTCGGTCTGGCCGGTGTGGATGTGGTGCGCCGCCTCCATGTCGAGGCACTCGCCCATGTCGCCGTGCACCGCCCGGTTCAGGTTCTCCTTCATGTACCGGTACGCCACGGTCGGACCGCTTGCCAGGCGCCTTGCGATCGCTCCCACCTCGTCCATCAGGCTCTCGGCGGGGAACACGCCATTCACCAAGCCCAGCGACAGCGCCTGATCCATGTCGACCCGATCGGACAGGAAGTACAGCTCACGCGCCTTGGCCGAGCCGATCAGCCGAGACATGAACCACGTGCCGCCGTAGTCGCCGCTGAAGCCCACACGGGCAAACGCCGTGGTCATGATCGCGTTCGGCGCCGCATACCGCAGGTCGCACGCCAGCGCGAGCGACAGGCCCGCCCCCGCAGCCGCACCCGGCAGCGCCGCAATGGTCGGCTTGGGCATCTCGTACAGCTTGCCCGAGGTGTCCCGCTGGCTGCGGCGCTGGTTGTGCACCCGAGCGTCGTACTGCAGCGGATCGCCGCCGCCCTCGCCGCCCCGGGCAGCCATGCCCTTCACATCGCCGCCGGCACAGAACGCGCCGCCCGCACCGGTCAGCACGAGTGCCCCCACGTCGGCAGCCGTCTCGGCATCGGCAAGCGCCGCGACCAGACCTTCCAGCATCGGCGTCGACATCGCATTGCGACGGTCGGGACGGTTCAGCGTGACGGTCATCACGCCGTCGGTCACCTCGACGGAAATGTCGTCGGTCCCAGTGTCGAAGACTCGGTCAGCCATGTGAGAACTCCTTCGCAAATGTGGGCAACGGTTCGCCCGGGCCCCGCAGTATCGCGAACCACTGTGACAATTGCCCGATCAACCCCAGCGTCTACTCGTCGTCAGTCGGGAACGAACCCAGCGTCACCTCGATGACTCGCTCAGTCCCATCGGGCCCGATCAGCGTCACCTCTGCCGCGTCGCCGGGCACGAGCGCCAACACCTCGGTCACCAGGTCGAGACTCGTCTCGATCCGCACGCCGTTGAACGCAACGATCACGTCGCCCACCACGATGCCGGCCGCATGCGCCGCCTCGCCCTCCACCACCACCACGACGACCGCGCCCGAGGTCACACCCGGCGGCAACAAGATCTCCGGCACGTCGTCGGCGTCTTGGCCGGGCTCGACCGTCTCGGGTCCGGTATCGCCCAGATCCTCGAGGCCGGGCGGACCTTGGGATGCCTGCCACTCGACCAGCGTGTCCACCGACACGAGGCTCACGCCGAAGAACGCCCGCGCCTGCACGATGCCCTCCAGCAGCTGATCGATCACAGGACGGACATGATCTATCGAGACGGCATAGCCGATGCCCTCGACGAAGCCGCCCGCAATGGCGGTGTTGATGCCGATGACCTCGCCGGCCGCATTCACCAGCGGCCCGCCCGAGTTGCCCGGGTTGATGGCCGCGTCGGTCTGGATCAGCCGGACCAGGCGCTTGCCGTCGTCCAGCTCGATCGAGCGGTTGAGGCCCGACACGATCCCCGCGGTGACGGTCGGCTCGCCGACGATGCCGATGGCGTTGCCGATGGCGATCACCTCGTCACCGACTTCGACACCCGCACTGGAGCCCAACGGCACCGTCGGAAGATTGATCACCTCCACCTGCAGCACAGCCAGATCTCGGGTGGTGTCGACCCCGATGGCCTCGGCCCGGGTTCGTTCGCCGCCGAAGAACCGCACCTCGATGCTCTCGGCGCTCTCGATGACGTGGGCATTGGTGACGATCAGGCCGTCCGAGGTGACGATGAAGCCCGATCCTCCCCCGTCGCCGCCGTCGTCGGTGGTGACATCGACAATCACCACCGCTTCCTGCACTGCTTCGAGCACGGCCTTCACGTTGATGTGCGCGAGACGGTCGCCCAGCGGCTCGCCTGCTCCAGCCGACGCACCCGCCAGCAGCTGCTCCAGATTGGAGGCCCCGACCTCGACGTTCGGCACGATGTCGTCCCCGGTTGCGGCTGAGCCGTCGCCGCCCGTCGTCACGGACACATCGGCCTCATCTGCATCGATGCCGTCGACCGCCTCATCGGAATCGGGTGACTCCGGCGCAGACGTCGATGCTGCCTGGATCTCACCGGCGGGAATCGAATCATCGCCGCCGGCAAGCACGATCGCCAGGATCAACCCAGCCGTCAGCGCTCCGATGAGCGCCCCCGCCGCACCTGCGATCGCGGCCAGCAGGCACCCAGGCCGCGGTGATCTGGCCGGCGCTGCCGACTCGTCGGCGGGCTCTGCGGCAGCGGCTGCCGATTCGACATGAGACGACGCAGACGATGCTGCTGCCAGCTCCTCGGGACGGTCAGAAGGAAGATCCGTCTCGGACATCAGCGAACGGCGAGGCGTTCGGCTGCGCTGGTCGACAGGAAATCGACGTTCTCACGGAACAGATCGGTGTCGGCTTCGTCGGCGTCCGCCATCGCCCCGCGCAGGTACCGGTTGAGCACGCCCTCCGATATAGCAGCCAGACGCCAGTACGAGAACGCGCGGTAGTAGTCGACCTGCGACAGGTCACGCCCCGAGGCATCGGCGTACCAATCCAGCATCTGGCTGCGTGATGCGAACCCGCCCGCCTGCGTCGGCGCCGAGGTTCCCGTCGACTGCTCATCGGGCGTCACCCAGTTGTTCATCAGGTAGGCCACGTCGGCCATCGCGTCGCCGAGCGTGCAAAGCTCCCAGTCGAGCACCGCCACGATGTCCCAATGCTCATGGGGTCTGGCGCCGCTCAACATGTTCCCCAGCCGGTAGTCCCCATGAACGATCGACGAGCCGATCTGGGCGGGCTTGCGAGCCTCCAGCTCGGCGGCGATCTCATCCATGATCGGCAGCTCACGAGTCTTGGACTGCTCCCACTGGCGCTTCCAGCGTCGCAGCTGCCGCCCCAGATAGTCCTCGCGCCGCCCCAGATCGCCCAGCCCGACATCGTCGGGCTCGATGGCATGCAGCTCAGCCAGCACGTCTGCCACCCGCCGGCTCAGCGGCACCCGCTCAGCGTCGGGCACTAGCGCCGACTCGTCCGCCGAGTGCAGCACCGCGCCTTCCTCGTAGCTCATGACATAGAACGGCGCCTCGTTCACGGTCTCGTCCGAGCACAGCGCGATCGCCCGCGGCACCGGCACACCGGTCTGGCCCACGCCCGAGATGATCTTGTGCTCGCGGCCCATGTCGTGCGCGGTGGCCAGCACATGACTCAACGGCGGCCGCCGCAGCACCACCGAGGAACCGTCAGCGCAGTGCACCCGGTAGGTCAGATTCGAGTGCCCGCCCGCGATCAGCTCGAAGCGCAGCGGCTGCGCGGCCTGCGGCACATGGCCGGCGAACCAGGCGCTGACCGCAGGGGCATCGATGCCCGCCGGAGTCATCCGTAGGTGTAGAAGCCCCGACCGGTCTTGCGACCCAGCAGGCCTGCGTCGCACATGCGGCTGAGCATCGGCGGCGGCGCGTAGAGCTGCTCTCGGAACTCCTCGTAGAGCGATTCCGCCACCGCCATCGTGGTGTCAAGCCCGATCAGATCGCACAGCGCCAGCGGACCCATCGGGTGGTTGCAGCCCAGCACCATGCCGGCGTCGATGTCCTCGGTCGAAGCGAAGCCCGACTCGAGCATCCGCACGGCGGACAGGATGTAGGGGATCAGCAGGGCGTTCACCACGAAGCCGGCCCGGTCCTGGCTGTCCACCACCCGCTTGCCGAGCCGTTCGCCCGCGAACGTGCGGCACTTCTCAGCGGTCGCCTCGGCGGTCAGCAGCGACGAGATGACCTCCACGAGGCCCATGACCGGCACAGGGTTGAAGAAGTGCATGCCGATGACTTGAGCCGGTCGATCGGTGGCCATCGCCAGCTTCATGATGGGAATGGCCGACGTATTCGAGGCCATCACCGCGTCGGGATCGTCGAGCACCTTGGACAGCCGAGCGAACACGTCCAGCTTGGCCGGCTCGGACTCGACGACCGCCTCGATCACGAAGTCACGATCGGCCAGCTCGTCGAGATCCACCCCGAACGACATCGAGCCCAGTGCGGCTTCCCGCCCGGCGTCGTCGAGCTTGTCGGCGTTGACGGCTCGGTTCAGGCTCTTCTCGATGCGGGCCATGCCTGCGGCGAGAGCGTCCTCGTCGACCTCGACGATCTTGACGTCGCATCCGCTGCGGGCGGCGACTTCGGCGATGCCGGACCCCATCAGGCCGCAGCCGACCACCCCTACCCGTTCAATTGAGCCCTGAGTCACGGGGGGCAATCTACCCGTCGAGGCCGGATCGTTCGATGGCGCCGCTCACCGCTGCCACCACCTCCTCCGCGGTGGCGCCCGGGGTCAGCACTGCCGCCACGCCCGCCTCGTGCATCGCCTCGAGGTCGCCGTCGGGCACGATGCCGCCCAGGATGACCGGGATGGCATCAGCGCCTGCCTCGCGCAGGCGCTGGGTCACCAGCGGCATCAGCGCCTCATGGGCACCCGACAGCATCGAGATGCCGATGGCGTCCACGTCCTCGTCGACCGCAGCCGCCACCACGCTCTCTGGCGTCTGGAACAGCCCGGTGTAGATGACCTCGAAGCCGGCGTCTCGCAGCATCCGGGCCACAACCTTGACCCCGCGGTCATGCCCGTCGAGGCCGAGCTTCGCAATCAGCACACGAGGCACCCCGGGAGAATAGCTACTGATCCGTGAGTCCCGGGAAGGGAATGGCCTCGGGCAGCGGGCCGCTGATGGCAGGGGCGGCGGCCTCCAATCCCGCAGCAAGCCGGAATGCCGTCTCCCAGCCGCTCGGGCGAGCCCCGAGCTGCGCGATCGCCACCTCTGCCTCCGAGCGCAGCGCGCCGGCGTCGGGCGTCTCGAATGCCTCGTGGCCGATGGCGCGGGCGAGGCGCACGACGGTCTGGCTGAGCCGGCTGTCGGTGGCGTCGTTGAGCACCATCACCTGCTCGAACGCCGATTCCATCGCCGGCAGGTCCGCGTCGCGAGCGTGTGCGAGCGCCCGTGCCACCAGCGCATTGCGCACGTCCACGTAGGTGCCGGTGCCGCTCGCCATGGCGAAACGGGACTGCTCGAGCGCATCCACCGTGCGCCCCGCGGTGGCATAGGCGATGGCGCGGCATGAGTGCAGGTAGGTGGAGGGCAGGTCTGCGGTGGGCACCGCCTCGAGCGCATCGATCGCGTCGTGCGGGTGGCCGAGCTGCGCCAATGCAAGCCCCAGCGAGACGTCGAGATCACGTTGGCCGATCACTGCAGACTCGCCAGGGCTGAATCCGGACTCGGGCTGCCGCTGGCCTTCGGACTGCTCCCAGCCGGCCCGTGCCAGGTCCTCCTTCACCATCTCGGGATGGCCCATCTGCACCGCAGCACCGGCGCGCACCGCCCGGGCGAAGCCTTCCAGCGGGCGGCCCGGCATGTCGGCGGCGCGCTGCAGGCACTCCGCCAGCATCGCCCGGCTGCGCTGCAGCTCGCCGACCGCTGCGTACGCCCGCCCGAGCAGGCCCAGCGCCTGCACTTCGCCGAAATCGCTGTGCACGTCCCGGAAGACCTGCTCTGAGGCCCTCGCCCGCTCGACGGCCTCCGCGGCACGGCCCGCCCACAGGCTGAGCGACCCGAGCAGCAGATCCATCATCGCCTCGGTGAATCGCTCGCCCCGCTCGTGGGCGATGCCATGCACCGAGCGGGCCAGCTCCTCGGCTTCGTCCCGGTCGCCCGAGTGGAAGCGCAGGAACGCGAGAAGACCTTCCGCAGTCGCCAGCCCGACCATGTCGCCGAGGTCGCTGAACCGCTCGATGGCGGTGGTGAGTCGCTCGCCGGACTCGGCGATCAGGCCCTGCTCGAACGACAGCCAGGCGAGATTCTGCAAGCACCACGCCACCCCGCTCTCGTCGCCGAGATGCGCGAACGTCCCGTTGGCCTCGTTGATGTACCGGTCGGCGCGGGCGTACTCCCCGGCTCGCAGCGCGGCGAGGCCCCGCAGCCGCAGCGACTCGGCCGCCTCGCGCACCTCGCCCTGGGTGCGGAACTGGTCGAGCGCGTCCGCGAGCAGCTTGTCGGCAGCGGCGTGCTCGTCATCGGCCAGCGCAACCTCGCCCAGCACCCGCAGGCCGTGCGCCGACGCCAGCCGGTTGCCGTTGAGCGTCGCGAGCGCCCGGGCCAGCTCGGCGTCGGCGTGTGCGCCGTGCAGCTCGCCGAGCCGCAGGCGGGCCGATGCACGGCCCAGCGACATGTCGATGAGCCGCGGGTCGGCATCGCCGAGCATCTCGATGGCGCGGCGGTAGAACTGCGCTGCGGCGTAGTGGCTGTCGCGGGCGGCGGCCCACTGGCCGGCCCGGCCCAGCCATTCGATCGCCACCTCGGTCATCCCGCCCTCGAAGACGTCACCGTCGACCGTGCCGGGCTTGCCGGCAGCGACCGGACCCGAATCGGCGCCCAGCTCCACCGCCGAGGCGAAGTGATCGGCAATCACGCCGACCGAGTCGCTGGCGGGGTCGTCCCGATTCTGGGACAGCCACAGTGCGACGTCGAGATGCCGTTCGGCCCGGTCGGCCTTGGTCAGCATGCTGTAGGCCACATCACGCACGACGTCGCTGCGGAACGTCCATCCGTCGGCCTCGCTGGTGAAGATGTCCTTGTCGACCAGCCGCTGGAAGACCGCAAGGTCCCCTTCGCCGCCGTCGACCGGATTGGTCGCCGACACCAGCTCGAGCAGCTCGCTGATCGAGCCTCCGCCCCCGAGCACCGACGCGGCGTCCACCAGCCGCCGTTCGGGCGTGCTCAGGGTGTCGAGGCGGGCGGCCACCAGCCCACGCAGCGTGTCGGGCAGCTCTGCCAGCGATCGTTCCTCATGATCTGGCCGAGCTCCGGGCCCCACCACGCCCGACTCGCGCAGCAGCACGCACATCTCCTCGATGAAGAACGGGTTGCCGCCGCTGCGCTCGTAGAGCTGATCGGCCAGGTAGGAGGGAACGCTGCCGCCGAGCAGCTCGGTGGCCAGCTCCGCGGTGGCTTCGCGGCTCAGCGGGTCGAGGTTGAGCACGACGGTGCTGTGGCGGCCCGGCGGCACCGTCCAGCGCTGCTCGTCCATGTTCCACCGAGCCGTCGTGATGACGACGAAGGGCTGGTTGGCGAGCGACGCCAGCAGCTGCTCGAGCACGCTGAGCAGCCGTTCTTCGGCCCAGTGCACGTCGCTGAGCAGCAGCACGACGGGCTGGCGGCGTGTCAGCGCGCCCAGGAACCGGCGCAGGGAACGGAAGGTGGCCTCGGCCCGCCACTCGACCTCTGCCGGATCGCCGCTGCCGACGCGCCCGAGCACGGCGAGCACGACATCGGTGATCTCGTCGATCTCCTCGTAGGTGATCGCGCTTGCCGAGTTGTTCCCGTTGGCGGCCTGCAGCACCTCGGCGACCAGCGACGAGATGCGCCGGGTGGCCACCACGGTCGAGTCGCCGGCGCTGACCTCGGCGGTCGATGCGATCGCATCGCCCAGACAGCGCAGCGGATTGGTCTCGTCATAGGGCAGCGCCATGCTCTCGAGCACCACGGCGTCATGGCGTTCGACGGCGCCCGCTGCGGCTTCGCGAGCCAGGCGTGTCTTGCCCATGCCGGCCTCGCCCACGATCTGGCACAGCTGGGCACGCCGGCGGGCGACGGCAGTGTCGACAGCGGAGTCCAGCAGCGCGCTCTCGAGACCTCGACCCACCATCTGCGACATCGTCACGCTGCGATGCCGACCCGGCGGCGCCAGCTCACCGCCGGCCTGGTACACCGGAACTGGCTCGTCCCGTCCCCGCAGGCCGATCTCGCCCCGGGGGGTGTAGTTCACGATGCCCGACGTTGCCGCCTGGGTCGTGGGGCCCACCAGCACCTCGCCCGCTTCGGCCAGCGTCTCGAGGCGGCTCGCGATGTTCACGGTGTCGCCCATGGCCGTGTAGTCGCCCCCGGCCCGGAGCGCCCCCACCAGCACCTCGCCGGTGTTGATGCCGACGCGGATCTGCAAGTCGAGGCCGCGCTCGGCGTTGAAGGCCTCCAGCGAGCGTTGCATGCGGAATGCGGCCCGCAGCGCCCGCTCAGGATCGTCTTCATGCGCCGTGGGCGCACCGAACAGCGCCAGGATCGCGTCGCCGATGATCTTGTCGACCGTGCCCCCGAAGGCGGTCACGTCGGCCACGAGCCGCTGGAAGCACTGGTCGATGAGGTGCTTGATCTCTTCGGGGTCGGCGGCCTCGCTCATCGAGGTGAACCCGACCAGGTCGGCGAACAGCACCGTGACGACGCGCCGTTCCTCGGTGGAGACGAGCAGGTTGCCGCAGGTGTGGCAGAAGCGTGCGCCCTGCGGGACCTCAGTGGCGCACGCAGGACACTTCATCGCAGCATTCTAGAAACGGCGCCCGAAACAGGCCCGCTACTCGTGGGCGATGGCCTCCAGGATATTCATGCGCCCGGCGCGGCGAGCCGGCAGCAGTGCGGCCAGCAGACCTGCCAGCCCCGCCACCACGATGTAGACGGCCAGCGTTGCGTAGGGCACATCGACGGTGGTGATGAACGAGTCGGGCGTGGCCAGCGAACCGGCCACGCCCAGCACCGTGCCCACCACCACGCCCATCAGACCGCCGAAGGTGGCCACGATCGCCGCTTCCCAGCGGACGGCCCGCCGCAGCTGGCGCCGGGTCATGCCCACGGCCCGCAACAGCCCGATCTCACGGGTGCGCTCGAACACCGACAGCGCCAGCGTGTTGGCGATGCCGATCAGCGCGATCACGAACGACAGGCCCAGCAGCACGGTGATCACGGCGAAGATCGAATTGACCAGGCTCTGGTTGGCCGCCCGGAACTCGTCCCGGTTCTCGCCGATGACGCCCGGATAGCGAGCGGTCACCTCGGCAACAGCGACCTGGCTGTCTTGAGCTTGAGCCACCGCCGTGCCGAAGCGGTAGTCACGCCGGCCGAAATGCTGCTCCCACAGGGCGTTGTCGATGAGCCAGTTGCCGTAGATGGCTGCGTCGGCGAAGATCGCTGTCACGGTCAACGTGACGGTCTGGTTGTCGGGGAACGTGGCCTCGAGCGTGTCGCCGACGGCGACGCCGAGATCGTCGGCGGGATCGACGTGCAGCGCGATGCCGGTGAGCGGATCACCACCGGTGATCGACCCGGAGATCACGTCTCCGTCCATGTGGCGCTCCACCGCGTCGAAGTCGGCAGTGACGACATCACGGCTGTCGCCGCCCACAACCATGCCGCCGAACGCCACCCGGTAGCCGACGACGCTCTCGATCTCGTCGCGATCTTCCAAATCGCCGAGCAGCTGCGCCGGAAAGCCTGTCGCAGGGTCGAACGGCGATGCTTCGCTGCGGATGAAGTAGTCGGCCCGCACGGCATCGCTGAGGACGTCGGCGATCGTGCTGCTCACCGAGGCACCGACCACCGAGGTCGTTGCCATCAGCGTCACGCCGATCATCAGAGCTCCTGCGGTGGACGCCGTGCGCCGGGGGTTGCGGGCCGCGTTCTCACGCGCCAGCCGGCCCGGCATCCCGTACAGCGCCTGGACCGGCCGGCCCAGCGCACGCACCACCGGCCGCGCGATTGCCGGACTGCTGATGTTGAGGCCCACGAAGGTGACGAGCGCGCCGATGCCCGTCAGTGCGAGCACCGCGGCGGTGCTGCCGACGCCGGCCATGCCGAGCGCCAGGCACACCACGCCCGCAGCCGTGACAGCTCCGCCTACGGCGACCCGTCGGCGCCACCCGCTGCGCTCGATGCGGTGGTCCTGAGACAAGGCGGCGATCGGCGTGATGCGGCGCGCCCGCAGGGCGGGCACGATCGAGGCGATCATCGTCACGCCCAGCCCGATCACCACGGCCAGCACGACCGTGCGCGGCCGCAGCACCAGCGGCCCCGACGGCAGGCCGAAACCGCTCGCACGGATGGCCGCCCGCATGACGAGGCTGACCAGCATGCCGACGGCGATGCCGATGGCCGTGCTGAGCAACCCCACGATCGCCGACTCGACCACGATCGAGCGCGACACCTGCTTGGGCGTCACGCCGATGGCCCGCCACAGCCCGATCTCGCGCACACGCTGAGTCACCACGATCTGGAACGTGTTGTTGATGATGAACGCCGACACGAACACCGCGATGAATGCGAACACCAGCAGGATCGAAGTGAAGATGTTGAGGACGTTCTGGAACTGCTCGGTCTGCTCCTCGGCGGCGACCTCCTGGGTGATCACCTCGTAGTCAGAGCCCAGCGCTGCGATGGCCGACTGCACCTCAGCGACGTCGCCGTTGACGAGCACGCGTATCTCGGCCAGCCGGTCGCCGAAGCCCAGGAACTGCTGCGCTGTGCGGGTGTCGAACACCGACATCGTCTGGCCGAGGCTGGTGTTGGTGTCGGGCGAGCCGAAGTTGAAGATGCCAACCAGCTCGAAGGGCTGCGAGCGAACCGGCCCGTTGATGTCGTAGGTCTCGCCGACCCGCAGGTCGTTGTTCGTCGCCGTCGTCGCGTCGACGACGAATTCCTGATCAACGGGCGCCCGACCCTCGATGAGGAAGAAGACCCGTGACGAGAAGTTCATCCCCAGCGCGGGCGGGCCTTGGGGCCTGATGGCTTCGCCGTCGCCGTCCACGATGACCACGTTGCGCGCCTGCACGGTGCCCGAGGCCTCGACCACGCCGTCTATCGCCGCTACTTCGTCGAGCAGTGAATCCGGAATCGTCGGGCGGTCGGCCTCGTTGCCGATCTCCTGTGCGGCCCGCACGGTCAGGTCGGTCTCGCCGGCGATGTCCTGCGCCAGGTCGCCGAAGGTCGAGCGCAGGCTGTCAGTGAGCGCGAACGTGCCCACCACGAACGTCACGCCGGTCACCACCGACAGCGTCGTGAGCGCGAAGCGGATCTTCTTGTCGAGCAGATTCCGCAGGGCGAGCTTCAGCACTGCGAGTCAACTACTCGTCTGCGATGGCGTCCAGCACGTTCATCCGGCTCGCCCGGAATGCCGGGAACAGCGCTGCGATCAGCCCGAATCCGACAGAGATGACCAGGAAGACGAAGAGCTGCAGGTAAGGCACCGCGATGGTGTCGATGATGTCCTCGGGAATCGCCGCTGAGGTGGCCACGCCGAACGCTGCGCCCAGCACCACGCCAACCACGGCGCCGTACAGCGAGACAGCGGCGGCCTCCCAGCGGATCATGCGCCGCATCTGGCGGCGGGTCATGCCGACCGCCCGCAGCAGCCCGATCTCGCGGATGCGCTCGAACACCGACAGCGTCAGCGTGCTCACGATGCCGATCAGCGCGATCAGCAAGGCGAAGCCCAGGAATACGTTCACCAGCACGAGCACCGTGT
Organism: Acidimicrobiia bacterium; assembly: GCA_022820925.1. GTDB lineage: Bacteria > Actinomycetota > Acidimicrobiia > Acidimicrobiales > Poriferisodalaceae > Poriferisodalis. Next base: position 26,711 of record JAJEEO010000014.1, read on the forward strand.
TCAGGCCCGACTCGATGCTGTCTTGGAACTCCTGGCGGTCTTCGAGCACTGCCTGCGGGTAGCCGGTCAGCACGTCGTCGATGGCGGCACGGGCCGCCTCGGGGTCGTCAATCGCCGACTGCACCATCAGGAGGTCGTCGAAGGCAGTGGTCGCCACCTGGGTGTGCAGCGCGCTGTCGATGAACCAGTTGCTCCAGAATCCGCTGCCGTCGAAGATGGCCGCGACGTTGAAGGTCCGTCGGTCTCCGCTGACGAACGTCAGGTCGACCTGGTCGCCGACCGCAAGGCCCTCGTCACCGGCGACGTCGCTGTGTATCAGCAGCCCGCTCTGGGGGTCGAAGCTGTCCAGGCTGCCGTCGATCACGTCGATGTTGATGACTGCGTCGAGGTCGCGCACGCTGGCAACGGTGAGCGTGGTCTCGATCACCCTGGTCACCCCGGTCTGAACACCGCCGGCGTCGGCTTCGATCTGCGCGAGATCGAAGCTGAATCCCACCGGTGTGCCGATGTCGGCAGCGCGGATGTCTTTGCTCAGCGTCTGCGGCAACCCGGCCTGCGTGTCGACGGTCACGATGAAATCGGCAGTGAACGCAGTGGCCAAGCGGTCGCCGAACGACACCTTGAGCGATTGGCCCACGATCGACACCATGGTCACCAGCGCCAAGCCGATCGTGAGCGCCACCGCGGTGGCCGAGGTGCGCCGCGGGTTGCGAGCAGCGTTCGCACGGGCCAGCCGGCCCGAGATCGGCATGAACCACACCAGCGGCCGCGCCAGCAGCGACACCACTGCCCTGGCCACCAGCGGGCTGAGCACCGACACCGCCACAAAGGTGACCGCGGCGCCGGCGCCGAGGGTGCTGAGCTGCGGCGTCGCACCGTCAAAGTCACCGAACAGGCCGAGACCCGTCAGCACCAAACCGATGGCCAGCAGCACGCCGCCGCTGGCCAGTCGCTTCCAGCCGAGGCTGGCACGCTCGTCGCTGGTGGTGCCCTCCGACAGACCCGCCACCGGCGAGATACGCGAGGCCTTGAAGGCCGGCACCAGCGACGCCAGCACGGTGAAGCCCACGCCCACAACGACGGCCCACAGCACGGTGCGCGGCGTCAGCGGCAGCGAGCTCTCTGGCAGCGACGCCCCGAGCACGCTGAAGAGAGCCTTCAGCCCCAGCGCGCCCAGCATGCCCAGACCGAGCCCGGCCAGCGAGGCGACGATGCCGATGATCGCCGACTCGGTCAGCACCGACATGCGCACCTGCCCGGGCGTGGCACCCACGGCTCGCAGCACCGAGAGCTCCCGCACCCGCTGGCCCAGCACGATGTTGAACGTGTTGGAGATGATGAACATGCTGACGAACAGCACGATGAACGCGAACACCAGCAGGATCGTCTGGAACGGCCCGATGATGGTCTCGGTGCCCTCGCTGAATTCCTCGGCGGATTCTGCTGCGGTGATCACTTCGACGCCGTCGGGCAACACGGCCTCGATGCGGGTCTGCACCTCGGCGATGTCGGCCCCCGCCTCGGCCCGCACGCTGATCGCGGTGAACTCGCCGGGGTAGCCCAGCACTTCTTGAGCGGTCGCCGAATCGAACAGCGAGAAGATGGCGCCCACGCCGGCATCCTCGGGGAAGCCGAACTGCGCCGTGCCGGTCAGGGTGAACTCGCGTGGGCCGGTGGGCGTGACGATCTGGTACGTGCCGCCCAGCTCGAAGTCGTAGTCGGCAAAGGAGTTGACATCGAGGGCGAACTCGCCGATGCCGACGGGCCAGCGGCCGTCGATCAGGTAGAACTGCGACAGCGACTCGTCTTCGATCCAGTTGGAGCCGGCGGCCGGCGGTCCGAAAGTGGTGACCGGTTCGCCGCTGCCGTCCACCGGGATCACGCCGTCGACGAAGAACCCGCCCGCAGCGATCTCCACGCCGTCGACGGCTGCGATGTCGTCGACGAGCTCGGCGGGCACCGGCGGCGCCACCGCATCAAAGACATCGCCGAACGGCAGCTCGCCGCGCACCGTGTAGTCGGTGCCGGTGTTGATGTCCTCAGCGAGCTGGTCGAAGCCCGAGCGCAGCGAGTCGGCCGTCACGAACGACGCCACCACGAAGGCCACGCCGATGACGATGGTGCTCGCGGTCAGCGCGAAGCGAATTTTGTGCGCGAGCAGCGATTTGATGCCGAGTCGCAGCATGTATCAGGCGCCGAGCTGGTTCATGTGTGCGCGGATGCGCTCGGGTGTGGGGTCGGTGAGCTCGTCGACGATCTTGCCGTCCACCAGGAACACCACCCGGTCGGCGTACGAGGCCGCGACGGCGTCGTGGGTCACCATCACGATGGTCTGGCCCATCTCGTCCACGGCGTTGCGCATGAAGCCCAGGATCTCAGCGCCCGTGTTGAGATCGACGTTGCCGGTGGGCTCGTCGGCGAAGATCACCTGCGGTTGGCCGGCCAGCGCCCGTGCCACCGCCACGCGCTGCTGCTGGCCGCCCGACAGCTCGCTGGGCCGGTGCTTGAGCCGGTCGGCGAGACCGGTGGCGCTGACCACCTCGTCGACCCAGTCGGCGTCGCCCGCGCTGCCGGCCAGGTCCATCGGCAGCATGATGTTCTCGATGGCGGTCAGCGTGGTGACCAGGTTGAACGCCTGGAACACGAACCCCACGTTGTCGCGGCGCAGCAGCGTGAGATCGCGTTCGGACAGCGTCGACAGATCGACCTCGCCGATCAGCACCTGCCCCTCGGTCACCCGGTCGAGCCCTGCCATGCAGTGCATGAGGGTGGACTTGCCCGAGCCCGACGGCCCCATGATGGCGGTGAACTGGCCCTGCTCGAACGTCACGTCGATGGCGTCGAGTGCGCGCACCGCCGTGTCGCCCGAACCGTAGATCTTGGTCGCCGCCACGGCTCTCGCCGCTGCATGCGTGGGTGGAGCCGCGACAGACATGAAGCCTCCCGGAGAGGTTGCAAACCAGCGCGCAACTCTACGCACGCCGACCTGCCGCCCATGTTCAGGTTTTCTTCAGGTTCCCAGCGTGGGGCCCCGGTATCCGGCGGTGAAGCCGTGCTCTATGAGCAGGTCATGAATCGGGTGCTCAGCTGCGGGGCCGGCGTCGATGCGGGCCAGCTCGACCTTGGCGAGCCGGCCGTCGGCGAGAGCTTGGCGCAGGGCGCCGATCCAGCGCAGATCGTCTGCTGCGTGCTCGAAGGTGTGCAGGGTGCGCCCGCCACGGTCCAGCGCTACGAGCGGAGTGCCGTCGGCCAGCACCACGTGCGCGCCGGCAGTGCGGCTGGGTCTGCCGTCGCTGGGTGGCCAGCTGAGCGCGGCGCCGTAGGGCTGGGCAGGGTCGGCTGCGGCCAACACCACGACATCGGCCGAGCCCTGGCTCTGGCCGTGCGGGCGCTCTGACGTCGCCGGACGATCGGTGTGTGACGGCGTCGGGTGCTGGCGGTAGTCGCGCAGGCGCTCGACTGCCGCGGCGGTGGCGAACTGTGCCGCGCCGAGGCCCTCCACGAAATGGCCGCGCCGCACGCTGCCGCGTTCTTCGAGTGCCCGCAGGATGCCGTAGGCCGCCGCGAAGCCTCCCGGGTGGCCCTCGGCCAGCACGCCGGGACGGGTGACGATGCCGTGCCGCTCCAGCAGCGCTTGCGCGCCGCCGTGCGCGCGCTCGGTGGGTGACGGCGCCGGTTCGCGCAGCAGCGAGGTCAGCGACCAGCGGCCTGCCGCACTCGGCGGCCCGCCGCTGCGAAGGCGGCCGGGGCGTCGGCGGGCCGGACCCGAACGGGTCAGCACGCCCGACCGGCCGCGGCGCGAGCCATGTCGTGCGCCTGCGGCACGGCCGGCTCCAGAAGATCGGCTGGTCGACCTGCCGCTGCGGCGGGGTCCGAGTGCCCGCAGCGGGGCGAGCGTGTCGTTGGTGACGAGCCCGGCCCACACCAGGTCCCACAACGCCGCCAGCACCTGCTCGGACAGGCTCGCTAGGTCTGTGGGCCGTCTCGATTCGGTAGGTGCGATCGCTTCCGGTCGCCCGCCGCTGCCGGACGGGTCTGCTGCAGCATCGGACGGGGACAGATCTTGGCTGGTCGTCGACGGTTCGGGCTGCGGCGTCGCGGCCGAACCGTCCCTTGGTGGAGATTGATCAGGCGCTGAGGTCTGTACCTCACCTCGCGCCATCGCGGCGTGGGCGGCGCTGAGCAGGTCTGGCCAGAATGCGGCGCCGTGTTCGCTGAGGTGAGCGAGAACTGCCGCTGACACCGGGTCGGCGGGCTCGACATCGGTTGGCGGCGCCAAGGTGGCGATCTCGTCGCGCCAGTAGAGACGGATGCGGCCGTCGTTGGGGCCGAGCGAGCCTGCACCGATCCACACCAGCTCGCCGCTGGCCAGCAACGCGTCCAGATCGGCACTGCTGTAGCGGGCGACGCGTGCGGGCAGCACATCGGTTTCGAGGATCGAGGCGGCCACCGGCGCACCAGCGAGCTGGGTGATGGCGTCAGCCAGTGCATCGGCGCCCCGCCGTGGCCGGTCGATGCTGTGCCACGCCGCCAGGAAACGGGCATACGCCGCGGGTGGCACCGGCTCTACCTCGCGCCGCAGCCGTGCCAGCGAGCGCCGCCGCACGGTTCGCAGCACCGACGTGTCGCACCATTCGGTGCTGGTGCCATCAGGTCGGAACGCTCCCCGGGTGACCCGCTTGGCAGTTTCCAGCCGATTCAGCGCCGCCGTCACACGCACGACTGCGATTCCCAGCCGCTCGGCCACGGCGTCGGCTTCGAACGGCACATGCGTGGATGCGAAGCGGGCCACCAGCTCGTCGAGCGGGTCGGTTCCCGGCGCCAGCACGTCGACGGTCAGCACGGCAGGCAGACCCACGGGCAGCGCGCAGCCCAGCGCGTCCCGGTACCGCGCTGCGTCCTCCACCGCCACATACCGCGTCTCGCCCGCAATCCGCAACTCCACAGCTCGGCGCTCGGCCAGCAGCTCAGCCAGCCAGCCTTCGCCTGCCGGCATCTCTGCGCGCGCGGCAGACAGCGACTCACCCGCCCCAATCGCCACCGACTCCCCACCGGACGACACATCCGGCGGCAACTCAAGGACCCCGGCCGATCCTGCCAACAGCTCGGACGCTGCAGGCTCGCCGGCTTCGGCTGGCTCGTTGCCCGCTTGCTCCTCCGCTAATGAGAGTGCCGGTCCAGACACGCAGCGGTAGGAGATCTCCTCGGCGGTGAGGTCGCCGACCCGGCTCAGGACGTCGGCGAGCTCGTCGGCGCTGCGGGCCTGGCGGCCGTCGGCGAGGCGCTGCAGCTCCAGCTCGAGCGTGGCGAGCACCTCGGCGTCGAGCAGCTCCCGCAGCTCCTCAGCGCCGAGCAGATCGGCCAGCAGGTCGCGGTCGAGCGCCAGGGCGGCGGCCCGGCGTTCGGCCAGCGGTGCGTCGCCGCCGTACATGAACACCGAGATCCAGTCGAACAGCAGGCTCTGCGCCATCGGCGAGGCGCCGTCGGTGTCCACGGTGACCATGCGGATCTTGCGCGACCTGATGTCGGACAGCACTTCGGTCAGCGCCGGCACGTCGAACACCTCCTGCAGGCATTCCCGGGAGGTCTCCAACAGCATCGGGAAGCTGGGGTACTTGGCCGCAACCTCCAGCAGCCCGGCCGAGCGCTGGCGCTGCTGCCACAGCGGCACCCGCTCGCCGGGCCGGCGGCGAGGCAGCAGCAGCGCCCGGCCTGCAACCTCCCGGAAGCGCGACGCGAACAGGGCCGTCGAGGGCAGATGGCTCACGATGGCGTCGCGCACCTCGTCGGGGTCGAGCGCCAAGTCGGTCGCATCCAGCACCGGAGCGCCGCTGGTGCCCGGCGAATCCCACGCGGACCCGTTGGGAGCCTGGTCGTCGGGCGACCAGACATCGGGCAGCCGCAGCACGATGCCGTCGTCGCTCCACAGCAGCTCGACGCCGCCCATGCCGTTGACTTCCCCGCTGCCAGCGGCCTGCTCGGCGAGCTTGGCCTGCAGCGCGATGCCCCACGGGGCATGCACCCGGGCGCCGAATGGCGTGAGGATGCAGACGCGCCAATCGCCGATCTCGTCGCGGAAGCGCTCCACCACGATCGTGCGATCGTCGGGCACCGCACCGGTCGCCGCCCGCTGCGCATCGAGGTACCGCAGCACGTTGACCGCAGCAGAACGATCGAGGCAGTTCTCGCGCTGCAGCTGCTCGACCAGTCGAGCGGTCGGCTCTGCGGCTCTTGAAGACGCTCGGACAGGTGAACCTTCCCGCTGCGTCGCCTGTTGTTTCCCGCTCTTGTTCGCTGCGCTCACGGGCCGCTCGGGCCCCGGCGTCGGCGGTCGGCTCCGCCAAGGCGAAGCTCGACGCGGCGGCGATGTTGATTCCACATCGCCGCGCCGTGCCATGACCGCAGCGCGCTCGGCCTCCGCGTCGAGCTGCATCAGGTGCGACTCAAGGTCCGTCGGCAGCGCGTCGCCGATCGTGCGGATGAACGCCCCGACTGCCCGGCCCAGCTCCAGCGGCCGGCCGGGCCCGTCGCCGTGCCAGAACGGCATCTTGCCCGGCTCGCCCGGCGCCGGCGTGACCACCACCCGGTCGAAGGTGATCTCTGCGATCCGCCACGTCGACGCTCCCAGCAGGAACGTCTCGCCGACCCGGGCCTCGTACACCATCTCCTCGTCCAGCTCGCCCACACGCGACCCGTCGGTGGTGAACACCGCGTACAAGCCCCGGTCGGGAATCGTGCCGGCGTTGGTGACCGCCAGGCGGCCGGCACCCTGGCGAGCCCGCAGCATCCCGGTGGTGCGATCCCACACGATGCGCGGCCGCAGCTCGCGGAACTCCTCGGACGGGTAACGGCCGGCCAGCAGGTCGAGCACCGAGCTGAACACCTCCTCGCTGAGCTGCTCGTAGGGCGCGGCCCGCCGCACGACGCGCAGGATGTCGTCGACTGACCAGTCGTCGACCGCCACCATCGCCACCACCTGCTGGGCCAGCACGTCAAGCGGCTGGCGCGGGTAGCGGATCGCCTCGATCTCGCCGGTTCCCATCCGCTGGGCCACCACCGCCGCCTCGACGAGATCGCCACGATGGCGGGGGAAGATCTTGCCCACGCTCGGCTCGCCCACCTGGTGCCCGGCCCGCCCGATGCGCTGCATGCCGGCCGCCACCGACGGCGGCGACGCCACCTGGATCACCAGGTCGACCGCGCCCATGTCGATGCCCAGCTCCAGCGACGACGTGGCCACGATGGCACGCACCCGGCCCGCCTTCAGATCATCCTCGATCACCAGCCGCTGCTCGCGGCTGAGCGAGCCGTGATGCGCCCGCACCAGCTCGGCGCCCTCCGGCGGCGAAGTGCCTTCGGCTTCGGCCGCCCGGTTGAGCCCCTCGAGGTGCAGCTCGTTCAGCCGGGTGGCCAGCCGCTCGGCCAGCCGGCGAGCATTGGTGAAGATGATGGTGGAACGGTGCGCGTAGACCAGCTCCAGCAGCCGCGGATGGATGGCCGGCCAGATGCTGTTGGAGTGCGTCTGCGGTGCATCTGACGGCGCCACCGCGAGCGGCGACGCTGTATCCGACGGCGCCACCGCGAGCGGTGGCGCGAAGTCATCGTCATGATCCACACGCACCGCGCCATTGGGTGCGGCTCCGGCGCTGGCGGCTGCCAGGTCGCCCATGTCGGACACCCCGACGATGACCTCCACGTCGAGCTGCTTGGTCATGCCCGCATCGGTGATCTCGACATGCCGCCCCGCCGGCTGGTCGGGATCGCTGCCGCCGAGGAACCGTGCCACCTCCGACAGCGGACGCTGGGTGGCCGACAGCCCGATCCGCTGCGGCGGCTCGCCGGTGAGCTCGCACAGCCGCTCGAGCGACAGCGCCAGGTGCGTGCCGCGCTTGGTGGCCGCCACCGAGTGGATCTCGTCGACGATCACCCACCGCACCCACCGCAGCGTCTCGCGCGCCTGCGACGTCAGCATCAGGTACAGCGACTCGGGAGTGGTGATGGCGATGTCGGGCGGCCGGGTGATCAGCCGCCGCCGCTCGGCGGCACTGGTGTCGCCGGTGCGCACCCCCACGGTCGGCGCGTGCACCTCGGTGCCCAGCCGCTCGGCCGCCAGGGCGATGCCTGCCAGCGGCGCCCGCAGGTTCTTGTCGACATCGACGGCCAGCGCTCGCAACGGCGACAGGTACAGCACCCGCGTGCGTTCGGCCCGGGCGGGCTCGGGCTCGCCCATGACCCGGTCGATGGCCCACAGGAACGCCGCCAGCGTCTTGCCCGAACCGGTGGGCGCAGCGATCAGGCAGTGCTGCCCCGCCGAGATTGCCTCCCACCCCGAGATCTGGCACTGGGTCGGCGCCGCAAACGTCGACGCGAACCACTCAGCCGTCGGTGCCGAGAAAGCACCGAGTGCGGGGTGCATTCGGCCAGAAGCACCGGCGTCAGCCGTCGAGCCAGCCATCGGAGCCCATTACTACTGCGGGGCTGTGACATGCGCGGCACTCGGCGCACCGGCTTCCCCCCGCCACGCTCGATGCGCAGACCGGTTCAGACCCCGGCTGCCGTTGAGCCGGTGCCAACCGGCACCCGGTGCTAGCCGGGCGGGTTCAGGCTGCCGTCGAATCCCTGGTTGTGGGTGCCGTCGCACATCGGCTTCGTGCCCGACATCCCGCACCGGCACAGCGCTACGACGGCGTCGCCGTCGGACAGCGTGTTCCCTTCGTGGTCCGATACCTGGCACGGTCCGCGGACCAGCAGCGGTCCGTTGTCCAGCACTGTCACGGTGACGTCAGCCATTCGATTCTCCCGAGGTGACATGGTTCGCACCCGACATGCCCACGGCAGGCATGTCCGGCGCAGCGGCGAGGCCAGTGTTGCACGCCCCGGCCTCCCCGGCGATCCCTGAGCTCGATGGACCCTTCAGCGGATCGGGCAGCGGCTGGCTCCACACCACCGCCACTCGCTTGGTGGCCCGGGTCAGCGCCACGTACAGCGCCCGCAAACCCTGCGGTTCCTCATCCACCATCGCCGCGGGTTCCACCACCACCACGCCGTCGGTTTCCAGCCCCTTGCACAGCCGCACTGGCGCCAGGGTGACGCGGGGGTGCAGCGCTCCGGTGGCGTTGCGGCTGGCGGCGGTGGCGCGGCCGAAGTCCACCCCGGCGTCCTCCAGCATCGACGCGATCTCGTCCATGAACCGGGCGGGCGACACCACCAGCAACGAACCGCCGTCGAGCGCCGCCGCCTCAACGTCGACCGCTTCCAAGACCCCCTGAGCGATGCTCTCGGTGCACACGAAGCGTGGCGGTGAGCCGTCGATGCGCACTGCAGCAGGCGGTGCGAGCCCGGGCGCCGCAGCGGCCAGCACCTGGTTGGCCAGCTCGAGGCTCGGCTGGGGGATGCGGTAGCTCAGCGTGAGCTCCGACAGCCGGGGCTCGACGGGTCCCTGGGGCAGGTGGCGGAGGATCTCCTGCCAGCTCGACGGCGCGTGCGCCGAGGTGGCCTGGGCAATGTCGCCCACCACCGTCATCGAGCCGTTGAGCGAACGGCGGGCGATCATTCGCAACGCCATCGGCGGCTGGTCCTGGCACTCGTCGACCACGATGTGCCCGTAGGTGCGGATCTCGGTATCGCTGCGGCGCTTGCGTGAGCGCGACCGCGGCCCGAGCACCGAGTACGCCTCGTCCAGCAGCGGCACATCGGCGTCGGTCCACTCGTAGTCGGCCTCGCTGTCGCCGCGGGGGCGGTACAGCGACTTCCATTCGTCATCGGGCAGCACACCCTCTGAGGCAGAGCGCAGCAGTGCACGCGAGCCGTACAGGTCCCGCAGCAACTGCGCGGGGGTCAGCAGCGGCCACATGCGCTCGAACGCCGCCATCACCTCGGGATGGCGGGCGAACCGCTCGCGCAGCTTGGCGGGCTCGGGGCGGCGCCGGTGCGACGCCGACATGGCCGCGTACACCGCCTGCTCGACGTAGGACCGGCCCGCGTTGTGATGGCGGAAACGTCGGCGCGCCTCCGCCACGATCGCCCGCGACCTGCCCGCGGACAGCGTCACGTAGCCCAGGCCGAACTCGAGGCGCAGATCGCTGCGCAGCGGCCGCTGACGGTCGCGTACGGCGTTGGCAATGACCTGCGACATCACGATGTCGCCCTTGGTGCGGGCCACCGCAGCCGGGTCGGCCAGCCGCACCCGCACGTCACCGAAGATCTCGTTGAACAGGTCTGCCAGCACGAACAGATGCACACCGGCCTCGCCCAGGCTGGGCAGCACACGCTCGACGTAGCGCAGGAACAGCCGGTTCGGCCCGATGACCAGCACGCCTTGGCCTGCCAGCGGGAAGCGGTACGTGTACAGCAGATAGGCAGCGCGGTGCAGCGCCACGATCGTCTTGCCGGTGCCGGGGCCGCCCTGGGTGACCAGGATGCCCTTGCGGGGGCTGCGGATGATCTCGTCCTGCTCGGCCTGGATGGTCGACACGACCTGGCGGAGCTGGCCGTCGCGGCGCTGTTCGAGGGCCGCGTACAGGGCGCCGTGAGCGTTGAGGCGCGGGCGGTCGCCGTTGCCGTCGGAGTCACCTTCGAGCGCATCGAGGTCGAAGACCTCGTCTTCGAGATCGGCCAGCACCCGGCCGCGGCACACGAAATGGCGGCGGCGCAGCAGGCCGAGCGGGTCGCCGCCGGTTGCCCGGAAGAACGGCTCCGCGATCGGCGCCCGCCAGTCCACCACCACCGGCTCCTGGCGCTCGTCGGCCACCGCAAGCCTGCCGATGTAGAACGTCTCGCTCGCGCCGTTGCCGCCAGTGCTGCCATCAAGACTGCCGTCAGGACTGTCGGCGTCGCCGTTGGGCCGTGCCGGGCGGTCGATGCGGCCGAACACCAGCGACGACGAGCCCAGCTCGAGCTGGCTCAAGCGGCCGGCCACAGTGTCTTCGATCACGTCGCGTTCGAACCGTGCTTGGCGGGTGCCGCCACGGCCGACCTCGACCATCTCGCGCAGTCTCGTGGCCCGCTGCCGGGAGGACTCCAGCAGCGCATATGCACGGTCGATATGAGCTTGTTCTGCCTGGATTTCCGGATGGCTCACGCTTGGCCTGTCACCGTATTTTGGGCTGATCAAGGCTACTCGCGGTGAGTCACCACTCCGCAAGGTTTTCTTGGCCGCGGAGGCGTGCGAGGCACCATGCGAGCACGAGCGCCGCCGCCACGACGAGCGGCCACGAGCCCAGCACGGTCGCCGGGGTCGATCCCGACCGCAGCTCGACATCACCGGCCAGGACCACCGATTCGCGCAGCTCGCTGCGGTGCGTGACCTCGCCGGCGGGCGACACGATGGCGCTGTAGCCGGTGGTGGACGCCTGCAGCACCCAGCGCCCGGTCTCGACCGCCCGCAGCCGGGCACTGGCGAGCGACTGCGACGGCACCACCGACGTGCTGTAGGACGACGCCAGCGTGGGGTTCGCCACGATGCGACCGCCCTCGCGCACCCCGTCGCGCACGAGACTGCTGAAGTACACCTCGTAGGACGTGACCACGGCGATGTCGCCCAGCGAACTCGACAGCACGCCGGGGCCTGCTCCGGCGATGGCCTCGCGGGAGATCAGCGACAGGTCGGCGAAGGGTTCCACCACGCTGCGCAGCGGCACGTACTCGCCGAAGGGCACCAGGTGGGCCTTGTCGTAGCGATCTGCCAGCCCGGTCCGGGGATCGATGGCGACCGTGGCGTTGCGGAAGCGTTGATCATCGGTGCGCTCGTAGAAGTTGGCGACGAGGACGGCATCGAGCGCTGCCGCCACGTCCGTCAGCTCGGCCAGCTGCGGCGAGGATTCCAGCGGTTCGTCGGCGGAGTTGCTGCTCTCGCTCCAGATCATGAGATCGGCCGTGCCCTGCCACGCCGCAGTGGTGTCGAGGTGTCGCAGCCGGACGCTGCGCTGGGGCGTATCGACATTGGTGCCGAGCTCGCCGCCGGCCTGCACCACTGCTGCGGAGATGGTGGTGTCGGCGGTCGTATTCGGCGCAGCCAGCGCGGCGATCGGGATGCTGATGGCTGCCACTGCGGGCCATGAGACAGCACACCACTCGCGGGCGCAGATCCGCTCGACGACGACAGCCCCGATCCCGACCAAGGCGATGACCCCGAGCGGCCCTGCGAGTACGGCGGTGCCCAGCCACGGCCCGTCTACCTGACCCAGAGCCAGGTTGGACATGGGCACGCCGCCGAAGGGCACGCTCCAGCGCACGGCCTCGCCCAGCACCAGGGCCGCGGGAACGGCGACGGCACGCCATCGTCCGCCAGCGGCGACCAGAGAGAACGGCAGCGCCATGATCAGCGTCTCCACCGGGACTGCCGCGATCCATCCCGGCACGGTCAGCTCGGTCATCCAGAACAGCCCGAGCAGGTAGGCGCCCAGCCAGAAGGCGGCGGCCACCTCGAGCCGGTCACGCCAGCGCTGCGCTCCCCGGTTGCAGAAGCGCAGCCACAAGCCGAGGCCGATGGGTCCGAGCGGCCACAGTCCCCACGGCGGCAGCGACAGCATCGTGAGCGCTCCGAGCACGAGCGCGAGGCCGTCGCGCAGCAGCCGGTTCACGGCGAGTCAGCGGCCTGACTCAAGCCGAGGTGCTGCACGACCGCCGCCGCTGCTTCGTCGCCCTGGCGGATGCATGCCGGGATGCCGAGGCCCCGGTAGGCCGCTCCGGTCACGATCACGCCGGGCATCTCGCGAGCCAGTGCCTCTTCGATCCGGTCGACGAGATGACTGTGGCCGGGCCGGTACTGCGGCAGCGACTGCGGCCAGCGCGAGACCCGCCACTCGGTGACGGCACCGGGATCGCTCACGCCCCGCAACGGCGGCAGGCTCGACAGCTCGGCGAGCACCGTGTCGCGCAACTCGGCATCGTCGAGGCGCGTGTGGCGGTCATCGTCGTCCCGGCCCACGGACACTCGAAGCACGATGTTCGGACCGTCGCTGGGGCTGCGGTCGGCGCCGGCGGACCAGTTGGGCCACTTCGCCGAGCCGTAGCTGCAGGCCGTCGTGAGCCAACCGGTGTCCCGGGTGACGAGGAATCCCGCCTCAGCCGGCGCCTCGATGGCGTCGGCACGCACGCTGAGCGTCACCACCGCGACCGACGCGTACTCGATGAGTGCCAGCCGCGCCGCAGCGGAGGGCGCGCCGGGCAGCATTCGCGCTGCCGAGTGGGCGGGCGCAGCGACGATGACAGCGTCCGCGTCGAGCACCTCGGACCCGGTGTGCACGGCGAACCGCATGCCGGGGCGCCGGATTGCCTCCACTGGGGTGCCCAGCCGCAGGATGCATCCGTCGAGGCGCTCCGTCAGTGCGTGGACCAGCCGACCCATGCCGCCATCGAAGCTGCCGAAAATTGGTGCCGGGCCGGACCCGTCGGAAGCGGGTGCCGGCTGCATCTGGCGCAGTCCCCGCATGAGCGACCGGCTGCGCTCCAGCGCTTGGCCGAGGATCGGCGCAGACATTGCCGCGTCCAGCCGGCTGATGTCGCCGGCGCTGATGCTGCCGAGCAGCGGATCGACCACCTGCGACGCCGCCGCCGCTCCCAGGCGGGCACGCACGACGTCGCCGATGCTGGCAGCGCCCTGTCGGACGCGTACCGCGTCGCCGTCGCCGGATGTCTCTGTGCCACGATCACCAGGCCGCACCCGCACGGAGCGTGGCGCGCTGGAAGCAGCCGCATCCGCCTCCCGCCGGTCCATTGCAGCGCGGCGCAATCGGCGTGCGGTGAACCGGCGAGGCAGGACGTAGTCGGCCGCAGCGCGCAGCGTGTCCGCCCGGCCCAGCAGCGGCGAGCGGATCAGCGGGCCCAGGCGTGTGGGCACCCCGCCGATCAAGCCATCGGGCAACGGCACCAGCCGCTGGCCGCGCGAGCGAGCCTGCACCACCGACGCTCCGCCGACCGCCGGCGAGATGCGCTCGGCCGAGATGCCCAGCTCGTCGCACAGCTCGGTCGCCCAGGGCACCCGCAGCAGGAAGGCATCGGCCCCCTCATCCACGAGCCGCCCTTCGAACGGCGTCGAGAGGATCTTGCCGCCGAGGCGCTCGGCGCTGTCGACGAGCACCACCCGGGGCACCTCGGTCCCCGCGTCAGCGGGATGCAGCAGGCGGTACGCGGCCGCGAGTCCGGCGATGCCGCCGCCGACCACCACGACCCGCTGCGGTGTCATCGGCCCCGCTCAGTCGGGCTGTTTGGGCAGCGGCCGCCGGTACGCGTGCACATAGTCGGTCAGCCGTTCGAGCACCGCGGGGTCGGTCTCGGGCAGCACGCCGTGGCCCAGGTTGAAGATGTAGCCAAGCTCCTGCGTGCCCTCGGCCAGGATGCGGCCGGCGGCGGGGCGCACGGCATCCCATCCCGCCACGCACAGGGCAGGGTCGAGGTTGCCCTGCAGCGCGACGCCCGGTCCGACCCGCTCGCGAGCCAGCCCGAGCGGCACGCGCCAGTCCACGCCGACCACGTCGGCGCCCACCCCGGCCATCTGGTCGAGCAACTCGCCGGTGCCGACGCCGAAGTGCGCCCGGGGCACGCCCAGGTCGGCCAGCTCGTCGAAGACCCGCTTGCTGTGAGGTGCCACAAACGCCGCATAGTCGGCGGGCGACAGCGTGCCCGCCCACGAGTCGAACAGCTGCACGGCGCTGGCGCCTGCGAGCACCTGCGATCGCATCGAGGCCACCGCAATCGACGCCAGCCGTTCCATGAGGTCGTGCCACAGCACCGTGTCGGTGTGCATGAGCGCCTTGGTCCGCAGGTGCTGGCGCGAGGGTGCGCCTTCTACGAGATAGCTCGCCACCGTGAACGGCGCTCCGGCGAACCCGATGAGCGGCACGTCGAGCTCGGCTGCCAGCAGCCGGACGGTGTCGAGCACGTACGGGGTGTGCGCTTCGGCGTCGAGCTGCGGCAGCCGATCCAGATCGGTGCGGCTGCGCAGCGGATTGCCGGCCACCGGCCCTACGCCGGGCACGACGTCGATCCCGAAGCCGAGTGCGGCGGCGGGCACCACGATGTCGGAGAACAGCACGGCCGCATCCACCCCGTAGCGGCGCACCGGCTGCAACGTGATCTCGGCGGCAGTGGCCGGGTCGGCGATGGCGTCGAGGATGCTGCCGTGGCCTCGCAGCGCCCGGTATTCGGGCAGCGAGCGCCCGGCCTGGCGCTGGAACCACACCGGCACCTGCTCGGTCCGCCGGCATCGGGCCGCCCGCAGGTACAGGCTGTCGCCGAGCCGGTGAATCGGGTGATCCGCCGGCAGTGCTGCAGCCGGCGCCGCCGCGGCCTCAGAAGTGTCAGCCATGCGCTGCGAACGGTACCGGGGCGGAGACGGGTCGCCGGTAGCCTCACGCGACCTGTGCGATCGCCTGGCCCTTGGGGCCTGGTCCGCGCACGCATACGGAGGCAGCGATGGGACCCGACACCGCACAGGTCATCGGGGACGGTCACGACGCCGATCAGCCATTGCGCGTCGCGCTGCTGACCTACCGCGGCCATCCCTGGGTCGGGGGCCAGGGCATCTATGTACGCCACCTGGCCCGGGAGCTGTCGGGGCTCGGCCACAGCGTCGAGGTGTTCAGCGGCCCGCCGTATCCCCACCTCGACCCGGGCATCAAGCTCACTGAGCTGCCCAGCCTCGACCTGTACCGCATGCCCGACCCGTTCCGGGTGCCCAAGGTGGCCGAGTTCCGCTCGCCGATCGACGTGCTCGAGTGGCTCATCACCTGCACGGCCTCGTTCGCCGAGCCGCTGACGTTCAGCCTGCGAGCGTTCCGGGCACTGCGCAGCCGGCTCGACGACTTCGACCTGGTGCATGACAATCAGTGCCTCGGCTACGGCATCGACTGGCTGCGGCGGGCTGGCATGCCCACGCTCGGCACGATCCACCATCCGATCACCGTGGACCGGCGACTCGAGATCGCCCATGCGCCGACCCGCGGCAAGCGGCTCGCCATGCGGCGCTTTTACGCCTTCACCAGCATGCAGAACCGGGTGGCGCGGCGCCTCGACCGGATCGTGACCGTGTCCACCAACAGCTTCGACGACATCGTGACCGACCTCGGTGTTGACCCTGCCCGCCTGAACATCGTCACGGTCGGCGTCGATCCGGCCCAGTTCCGGCCTCTGTCGGACGTGACGCCGGTGCCAGGTCGGCTCATGACCACCGCCAGCGCCGATGTGGCCATGAAGGGCCTCGCCTACCTGCTCGAAGCGCTGGCCAAGCTGCGCACCGAGGATCCCTCGCTGCACCTCGTGGTGATCGGGCGGCCCAAGGACGATTCAGCGGCGAGCCGGCTCATCGACCGGCTCGACCTCGGCGGCAGCGTCGAGTTCGTGAGCGGCGTGCCCGACGAGCGCATCGTGGAGCTCTACAACGAGGCCGAGCTGGCGGTGGTGCCGTCGCTGTACGAGGGCTTCTCGCTGCCTGCCGTCGAGGCGATGTCGTGCGGCGTGCCGCTGGTGGCGACCACCGGTGGCGCGCTGCCCGAGGTCACCGGCGCCGACGGCGAGACCTGCCTGCAGGTGCCGCCCGGCGACTCGGAGGCGCTGGCGGCCCGCATCGGCTGGGCGCTCGCTCAGCCCGATCTGCGGGCCACCGTGGGAGCGGCTGGACGGGCGCGGGTGGCAGCGAACTACTCGTGGGCTGCCACGGCCCGCAAGACCGTCGAGCAATACCGGGCGCTGCTGGCCGAGATGCCGGCACGGCCGCCACACAGCCTGCAGTCGAGAGCACTCGCCGGACGCTGATGCTCACCGTCGACTACGAGCGTCTCGGCGCCGTTCGCGGCGACCGGGTGCTGGACCTGGGCTGCGGCGCGGGCCGTCATGCCTTCGAGAGCGCCCGGCGCGGCTGCGTCACCGTGGCGTCCGACCGTGATCCCGACGATCTGCGCGCCGTCACCGACATGTTCGCGGCCATGGATGACGCCGGTGAGATCGACTCGCCGGACGACCGGCAGCTCGGCCATGCGGTCGTGGCCGATGCCACTGCGTTGCCGTACCCCGACGCCAGCTTCGACCGGATCATCGCTGCGGAGGTGCTCGAGCACATCACCGACGACGAGCGGGCCGTCGCCGAGCTGGCACGGGTGCTGCGGCCCGGCGGCACCATCGCGGTGACGGTTCCGGCGCGTGCCGCCGAACGGGTCTGCTGGGCGCTGTCGGCCGACTACCACGCACCCGCAGTGCCCGACGGCCATGTGCGCATCTACAGCGCCGCTGAACTGCGGGCCAAGCTGGCAGCGGCCGGCCTGTACGTCTCTGACAGTCACGGGGCGCATGGTCTGCACACGCCGTACTGGTGGCTGCGCTGCCTGGTCGGGCCGCGCAACGATCAGCACCCGCTGGTGCGGGCCTACCACCGGCTGCTGGTGTGGGACATGACGGCGGCGCCGCCGCTGACGCGCACGCTGGACCGCCTGCTCAACGCCGTGCTGCCCAAGTCGACGGTGCTCTACGCCTACAAGCCGCGGGCACATGAGGCGCCAGCACCGGTCGCCGAGCCAGTGGGAGCTGCACATGCAGCCTGAGTTCGCGCACTCGGAAGCCGCGGCGGCGGCAGACGTTGGACGGGACAGCCGCCCACGGCTCGCCGCGGCTCCCGAGCACGGACGTGTCCGCGAGACGCCGACCGTCGAGCGGACCGCGCCGCTGCTGACGGGCGCGGAGGTCGCAGCCACGGCCGATGCCATCGAGGCCTGCCAGCAGCCCGACGGTCTCATCCTGTGGTTCGACGGCGGCCATGCAGATCCGTGGAATCACGTCGAGGCAGCCATGGCACTGGCGGCGGCGGGGTGCCACCGGGCGGCCGAAGGCGCGTACGAGTGGCTGCAGGCGAACCAGCACGACGCGGGCAGCTGGCACAACTACTACACCGCGCTCGGCATCAAGGACTTCAAGGTCGACACGAACTGCTGCGCCTATGTCGCGGTGGGCGTCTGGCACCACTGGCTCGCCACCGGCGACGGGGGCTTTGTCGAGTCGATGTGGCCGACGGTGGCACGGGCGCTCGACTTCGTGGTGAGCCTGCGCACCGCCAGCGGCCACATCCCCTGGGCGGTGCACGCCAACGGCACGCCGTGGCCGTACGCGCTGCTGACCGGGTCGTCGTCGATCTGCCAGTCGCTGCGGTGCGGGCTGGCGCTGGCCGAGCTGACCGGTCACGAGCGTCCCGCGTGGGCGCGCACCCTGGCCCGCACCCTCCACCAGATCCGCCACCGGCCCGACGGTTTCGAGCCCAAGGACCGCTGGGCGATGGACTGGTACTACCCGGTGCTGTGCGGTGCCCTGACCGGCGCACAGGCCCGCTCCCATCTCGCCGCCGGCGCGCCCAAGTTCGTGCTCGCTCAGGGCGTGCGCTGCGTGGCTGATCAGGCCTGGGTGACCGCGGCGGAGACCTGCGAGTGCGCGATCGCCTACCTCCGCACCGGCGATGCGGCAACAGCTCGCCGGCTCATCGAGGCCACGTTTGCGATGCGCAATGACGACGGCAGCTACTACACCGGCTGGGTCGTGCCCAAGTCCCGGACCTTTCCCGATGCCGAGCGCACCAGCTACACCGCTGCGGCCGTGTTGCTGGCCACCGACGCGCTCGACCAGCGCAGCGCGGCTGCGGGCACGCTCACAACGACGCCGGACCGCTGACTGGCTTGCGCAGGACGCGCAGGCTGCCCTCGGCGGCGAACCCGATGAAACCGTCGTCGAGGGCGCGCAGCCAGATCTCATAGGGCGGCCGGCCGCCGTCGGCGGGATCGGGGAACACGTCGTGGATGGCCAGCAGGCCGCCCGGCATCACCTTGGGCGCCCAGGCCTCGTAGTCGGCATGGGCCGGCGCCTCGCCGTGGCCGCCGTCGATGAACACCAGGGCGGCGCTCGGCCAGTGCGCCGCGATCGTGACCGAGTCGCCCACGATGGCCACGACGGTCTCTTCGAGGCCCGCGTCGATGAGGGTCTGGCGCAGAATCGGCAGCGAATCCATGCGGCCGGTCTGAGGATCGACCAGCTCAGCATCGTGATGCTCCCAGCCGGCCTGCATCTCCTCCGAACCACGGTGGTGGTCGATGGTGAACAGCACCCCGCCGGACGCTGCCGCAGCGGCGCCCAGGTACACCGCCGACTTGCCGCAGTACGAGCCGATCTCCACCAGCGGTCCCTGCGAGGCCGCTTCGGCGGCGGCCCGGTACAGCGCCAGGCCCTCGTTGTGGGGCATGAATCCCTTCACCCGCTGGGCCAGCGCCGCCAGCTCGGGATTCATCGGCCCTCAGAGGCTGAGCCGGCGGGGGCCTCGGGCCGGGCGAACAGCACCCGGTCCAGCAGGATGAACTTCCCCGCCCACAAGACCCCGAAGCCGATGAGGTTCGCCGCCGAGACAGCCACGGTGGACTGCCACCACCGGTCGGCCAGCGCCACTGCCAGCGACGAGATGCCGAGCCCGGCGAGGCTGTAGGCCCAGAACGGCAGGATCTCGCCGGTGAGCGAGTGCCGATCGGTGCGAGACCACACCCAGCGCCGGTTGGCGTAGTACGCCGGCCCGGCAGCTACGCACACCGCCACCACGTTGGCCACGACTGCGGGCCAGCCCAGCACCGCATACGCCACCACCAGCACGGCCTGGGTCAGCACCACCGTGCCGGCCGACACCGTGCTGTAGCCGACCAGCCGCCCGACGAGTCCCCACCTCATCGCCCGCGCCTCACTGGGTCGATCTCACTGGGTCGATCCCAGTGCGCCCGGATCTCAGGGCGCGAGGGATTCTGGCGAGGTGCCGCAGCCGAAGCGCGGCGCTCACTGCTCCGCTGGGGCATTCGGCCGGTAGAACGCGGCCAGCAGCAGAACCGTCGACACCAGCCCGCCGGCAACGGCGACGACGAACCAGACCGGCCCGCTCCAGTCGAGGCCGATCGCGTTGTCCACCGACCAGTCGCCGGGACCGGTCGCCGCCACAGCCGCCGCCGCCACGGCCAGCACGAACACGTACTCCCAGCCCTCACGGATGATGAAGAAGCCGTTCTTGCGATGGCCGACCCACCCGGCGGTCGACATCACGCCGATGAACGCCATCGAGCTGAGTGGTGTCAGCAGCCCGAGCGCCAGTCCGAAGCCGGCGCCGATCTCGGTGAGAGCAGCCAGGTAGGCGTGCAGCAGGCCCGGGCGCAGGCCCTCGGCGGCGAACCAGTTGCCGACGCCCCCGATGCCGCCGCGGAACTTGGCGATGCCGTGCAGCGCCAGGGTGACGCCCACGATGACTCGCAGGACGAGCAGGCCCAGGTTGATGCTGTCGGGATCCATGGTGCCGGGACCTCCTCAAGGGTGTTGCAGCCGCCTGCAGCGGGCTGTCTGGCTGCGCACCGTACTCACAACTCGAGCCGGTAAACGTTGGTGTCCCGCTGGTTGAAGCCGAGCCGGGCATACAGGCGGTTGGCGGCCTCCCGGTCGGGTCGAGAGGTCAGGTCCACCGTGCGAGCGCCCGCCTGCTGGGCGATCTCGATGGCCCGCCGGTTGAGCGCGGCGCCGATGCCGCGGCCCCGCGCCGACTCGTCCACCACCACGTCCTCGATCCACGCCCGCAGCCCGCTGGCCAGCGGGAACAGCACCAGGATCATGGCACCGACGATCCCGCCGGCGCCGTCTCGCGCGATCAGCACCGTGTTGGCGGCGTGGCCCACGATGCGCTCCAGTGCTGCGGCGTCGGGAGGAGGCGAGCTCGACAGCTGCGGGTGCAGGCGGGCGAATGCGGCAACCAGCTCGTCGCTGACCCCCTCGCACACCTCGATCCGCACATCGGGGTGCGCCGAGGCGGGCGCTGCGCCGCCGGCACCGGTCTGATAAGCCACGAAGCGCATGGTAGGTGCATCCGGTCACGGCAGGGTCGGCTCGCGGGAGGGCGCGGATAGCCTCCCGTCCGTGGGCCATATGGAGTGGTTCGAGCACCCCGAACCAGGCAACGACGCCGTTCTCATCGCAGCGTTCTCGGGCTGGAATGACGCCGGCGATGCGGCCACCGAGTCGGCCAAGTACCTGCGGCGGCGCTTTCGCTGCCATCCCGTCGCCCAGATCGACCCGGAGTTCTTCTACGACTTCGCCTCGGTGCGGCCGAGCGTGCATGTCGTCGACGGCGAGCGGGAGATCGACTGGCCGACGCCCGATGTGCGAGTCGGCGAGGCCGACGACGGCCGGTCGGTGATCACCGTGCTGGGTGTCGAGCCCCGGCTGCGCTGGCGCACCTTCTGCGACGTGATCATCGAGATGGCCGAGACGCTGGGCGTCTCCACGGTGGTGACGCTGGGCGCGCTGCTCACCGACACCCATCACAATGCGCCGGTCAACGTGGTGGGGGCTTCCAACAACGCCGCGCTGAACCTCACGATGGGCCTGCGCCAGTCCACCTATGAGGGGCCGACCGGCATCATCGGCGTGCTCAACGACGCCTGCCACCGGGCCGGCTTCGCGAGCGTGTCGTTCTGGGCCACCGTGCCCACCTACGTGCACAACTACCCCTCGCCCAAGGCGGCGCTGGCGCTGGCCGAGCGCGTGGCGCAGTTCATGGGCGTCACGCTCGGCGAGTCTGAGCTGCACAGCGCGGCCGCCAACTACGGCCGCCAGATCGACGAGCTGGTCGCCGGCGACGACACCCTCGCCCAGTACGCGCAGCAGATCCTCGAAGAGTCCGCCGCCGAAGCCGTCGAGGACTTCAGCGAGATGGTCGAGAACCCCGACGGCCTCATCAACGAGCTGGAGCAGTTCTTGCGTCAGCAAGAACCAGACTGATCAGTTTGCGCCAGCAAGAACCAGACTGATCAGTTTGCGTCAGCAAGAACCAGACTGATCAGCTGCGGCTAGGCGAGGGCGTGGTGCAGGGCCAGCTCCACCTCGCGCTGGTGTGATTCGTCGATGACCGGCCCGTCGGGACCGACCACGTAGAACGAGTCGACCACCACGTTCGCCAGCGTCTGGATCTTGGCCGAGCGGATGTCGAGGCCCATCTCGGCCAGCACCCGGGTCACCTTGTAGAGCACGCCGATGTGATCCTCGGTGCGGATCTCCACGATCGTCGCGCCAGTGGCCGATTCGGCATCGAAGGTGACCTTGGTCGCGGCCCTGGTGGCTGACAGCGCCCGGCGGCGGCGGTACACCCGGGCGCGCTCGGCAATGCGCGCCTCCAGCGCCAGGTGGCCGCGCAGCGACCGACGCACGTCGTAGACGACCCGATCCCAGTCGACGGGCGCATCGGGCGGCACGATGCGGAACGACGACACTGCCATGCCCGCCGGGCTCGAATAGGCATCCGCCTGCAGCACGTCCAGCCCTCGCAGCGCCAGCACGCCCGCAGCCCGGCTGAACAGCCCGCGCTCGTCGGGCGCCACCACGGTGAGCACGTCGTCGTCGACTCGCAGCGCCGTCTCTCCCGCTGCCATCAGCTCCACGACCTCCTCGGTGAGCAGACGACGATGGCTGGACTGCGCTTGATCCGCGCCGCTCAGGTGCTCAGAGGTCATCTCGACGAGCGCGGAGACCAGGTTCGCGGTCCAGTCCCCCCACGCCATCGGCCCCGTCGCCATGCAGTCCGCCTCGGTCATCACGGCCAGCAGCTCCAAGAACTCCTGTGTGTCCACGGCGCGGGCAACGGTGACAACCGTCAGCGGGTCGTCGAGATCGCGCCGGGTGGCGATGTCGGTCAGCAGCAAATGGTGCTGTACGAGGCGCACCAGCGCGTCGGCGTCGTCGGAGCTCCAGCCGCAGCGCCGGGCGATCGGGCCTGCCAGCCGCATGCCGGCCTGCGTGTGATCGCCGGGGTAGCCCTTGCCGATGTCGTGAAGCAGCGCTCCCATCAGCAGCAAGTCGGGCCGGGCGACCCTGTGGGTGAAGCGAGCCGCGATGGCGACGGCCTCCAGCAGGTGCCGGTCGACGGTGAAGCGGTGGTAGCGGGACCGCTGGGGGCGATTGCGGTTCGGCGCCCACTCGGGCAGCACCTTGGTCCACACGCCGAAGTAGTCGAGTGTCTCGATGACGTCGATGGCCTGGTGCCCGCAGCCGAGCAGCTCGACGAACAGGTCACGGGCGCCGTGCGGCCACGGATCGGGAAACTGCGCCTGGCGCTCGGCCAGCTTGTCGAGGCTCGCCCGGCTGATCGGGATATCGCCGCGGGCCGACTGCACGGCCGCATGCAGCACCAGCACCACGTCGGCGGCAGGGTCGCCGTCGATGACCAGCTCGCCGTCGCGCACGGCCAACCCGGCGATGTCGACGTCGGGTGCCTCGAACTCGGTCTGCTTGCGGGCGACGCTCGACCACAGCTGGTCTGACAGGAACGCGATGATGCGCCCGGCCTGTGCGATCTCGGCCATGAACGCGTCGGCGTCGACTGCGCCCGATCGCTCGGCCACGGCGTCCTGGTCGTCAGCAGAGAGCACGTCGCTGCGCAGCCCGGTGGTGCGGTGCAGCTCCACCCGTGCCCGCAGCAACGTCTGGTAGGCGTCGGCGAGGCGATCGGTGTCTGCGGCGGGGAGATCGGCACCGGCCAACTGCGCCCAGCGGATCGCATGGGCGTCACGCAGCCCGCCACGGCCGGTCTTCAGATCGGGCTCCAGCAGGAAGGCCACCTCGCCGCTCTGGTTGTGCCGGCGGTTGACGGCGCGCTGCAGATCGTCGAGCCGCTGCGAGGCGTTGTCGCGCCAGTCGGCGTTCACACCCTCGATGAGTTGTGCGGTCAGAGCTTCGTCGCCCGCGAGGTGGCGGGCATCGACCAGCGCCGTTGCCGTGTCGATGTCCGACGCTGCCAGGTCCAGCGTCCCCGCCAGCGAGCGCACGGCGTGACCCAGCTTCAGCTTCTCGTCCCAGATCGGGTACCACAGGCGGTCGGCCAGGTTGCCCCGCTGCGGGCTGTCCCCCAGCGCACCGTCGCTTGCCAGCAGCGATTCGCGGCTGTCGTGCAGCAGCAGCAGGTCGATGTCGCTGCCGGGGCACAGCTCGCCGCGGCCGTAGCCGCCGACGGCCACGAGCGCCACACCGGTGCCCGAGCGGTGGTCGCCGTTGAGCCCCCAATCGGCAGCCTCGGCGGCGAACCTCTCGGCCAGCCACGAATCGGTGAGCTGGCTCAGCGCCCCGGGCAGTTCGGCAGCATCGGCCGTTTGCACCAGCGCTGCACGGCGATCGCTGAATGCCGTCATCGCTGCCCCCCTGCCGTGTCATCGCGCCTCGCAGGCTCGGCCGTGTCCATGCGCCTCGCAGGCTCGGCCGTGCGTCGACGCTGCAGCACCTCGAATGCCTTGGCTGCGCCCCAGGCGATGCCGATCGGGCCGAGGTCGGGGTGGATGTCGGCGAACGAGGCCGGCGTCAGTCCGTAGGGATCGTCGCCGAAACGCGAACGTTCGAAATCGTCGCGTTCGGGCTCGGGCACTCCGCCGTCTGCCAGTACCTGGGTCGGGAATCGCACGGCGCTGCGCAGCACGCTGAGGGGCGTGGTCTGCTGGTCATCGACATCGGTCTCGAGCAATTCCCGCAGCGGTGGGCTGATCTCGGCGACACACTGCTCGCCCGCTGCACGTGCCTGCTCGCCGAGGCCCGCGGCGTCGACACCTGCTCGCTCGCACGTCTCAGCCACGCAACGCTCCACCCAGCCCCCCAGCGCGGCGATCGCCCCGTCGGCCAGCAGCGTCGCCGCTTCGTCCACCGATGCCGGCACCGGCACTGCAGTCCCATCACCCGCCGGCCCAACGGTCTCGGGCACCGGCACCAGGGGCGACGGCGGGGCGTCAGCGCCGGCCGCGCTCATTGGTTGGCCTCAGTCGAGACCGCGGCGGGTGCGACGCAGTTGCCGTCCGCGAGGGCTCCGTTGAGGTTGCCCGAGCGGAAGCCCTCCAAGTCGAGGGTGACATAGCGGTAGCCGACACCGCCGATCGCTTCCACGATCGCTTCGCGGCGACGCACCGCTTCGGCCAGGTCGTCGAGCGGCAGTTCGATGCGCGCCGTGTCGCCGTAATCGCGCACCCGCAGCTGGCCGAAGCCCAGCCGGCGCAGCGCCGATTCGGCCCGATCGAGACGCGCCAGCAAGGGCACCGTCACCTTGGTGCCATAGGGCAACCGCGACGCCAGGCACGCAGCCGCCGGCTTGTCCCACGTCCGCAAGCCCAGTTCGGCGCTGACGCGTCGCACGTCGTCCTTCGTGAAGCCCGATTCCACCAGCGGGAACCGTGCGCCCCGGTCGCGTGCCGCGCGCTGGCCCGGCCGGTGATCGCCGAGGTCGTCGAGGTTCACGCCCAGCACCATCAGCGCGCCCCGCGCAGCCGCCAGCGGCTCGAGTTGGTCCATGAGGGCCGACTTGCAGTGGAAGCAACGGTCTGCGTCGTTGATGCGGTAGGCGGCGCGCGTCATCTCGTCGGTCTCGACGGTCCGCCATGCCAGCCCCCACTCGGCCGCCAAGGCCGCGCAGTCGGCTGCCTCCTCGGTCGCGAGGCTCGGCGAGACGGCAGTGATGCACAGCGCATCGTCGCCGAGCACGTCGTTGGCCGCCCAAGCCACCAGCGACGAGTCGACACCGCCGCTGAACGCCACCACCACCGGGCCCGACTCTTCGAAGAAGCGGCACAGCCGCGCGAGCTTTCTGCCGGCGGGCGTCGACGCATCCGGCACGCTCAACCGTTCCTCTCCGCGCGGGACCGACGCCGTCGATGCGGTGCCCGAGCGTTCGGGGTCGGGCATCTCGCCACTTCCGTTCCCGCCCTCGCCCGACGTCATCAGTGCGGCGCCGGACAGCTCAGAGCCGGTCGGCCGGGATGGCGTAGAACAGCTCGGCGCCGCCGGTGACCGCAGGCACCAGCCCGCGAGCCGACGGCAGGATCTGATCGGCATAGAAGCGGGCGGTGGTGACCTTGTCGGCCAGGAACGCCGGCGATGCAGCGCCGTCGCCACCACCCGAGCCACCCTCGCGGGCATCAGCGAGAGTCAAGCCCTGGTCTGCCAGGAGCCCGGCAGCCGCCTCCGCACTGCGGCCCAGCAGCCAGCCGCCGACCACGACACCGGACAGCCGCATGAACGGCGACGAGCCGGCAGCCACGTCGTTCGGCGCCGCCGAGAGCTGACCGCCCAGCCACATCGCCGCTTCTCCCATCGCCGCAACGCCGTCGCCCAGCGCAGCGCCGATCGCAGCCAGATCGGCATCGTCGCTGGCGGCCAGGCTGCCTGCGGTTGCACCCATCTCGCCGATGAGGCGCGCCATGGCCTCCCCGCCGCCCAGCGGCAGCTTGCGGAAGGCCAGATCTGCGGCCTGGATGCCGTTGGTGCCCTCGTAGATCGGGGCGATCCGGCTGTCGCGCCAGTGCTGCGCGGCACCGGTTTCCTCCACGTAGCCCATGCCGCCGTGCACCTGCACGCCGAGCGAGGTCATCTCGACGCCCAAGTCGGTGCCCCAGCCTTTGCTGATCGGCGTCAGGATCGCGGTGAGCTCGTCGGCCCGCTGCCGCTCGTCGGGATCGGTCGCCACGATGGAGCGGTCGATCGCCGCCGCATTCAGGTACATCACGCAGCGCATGGCCTCGGCGTTGGCCCGCATCGTCAGCAGCATCCGCCGCACGTCGGCGTGATCCACGATCGGCGACGATTCGCCCGGCGGCAGCTCGGCGCCGATTGCCCGCCCCTGCTTGCGGGTCAGCGCGTACTCCCGCGCCTGCTGGTACGCCCGCTCGGTCAGCGACAGCCCCTGCAGGCCCACCGACAGCCGGGCATTGTTCATCATGGTGAACATGGCGCGCATGCCGCCGTGCTCGGGGCCCACGAGATAGCCGACGGCGCCGCCCTCGTCGCCGTAGGACATCACGCAGGTCGGGCTGGCGTGGATGCCGATCTTGTGCTCGGTAGACACCGCCCGCAGGTCGTTGCGGGGCCCCAGCGAGCCGTCGGGGTTCACGAGGAACTTGGGCACCAGGAACAGGCTGATGCCGCGGGTGCCCGGTGGCCCCTCGGGCGTGCGGGCCAGCACCAGATGCACGATGTTGTCGGCGAGCTCGTGCTCGCCGTAGGTGATGAATATCTTCGTGCCGGTGATGAGGTAGCTGCCGTCGTCCTGGGGGACGGCACGGCTGGTGAGGGCGCCGACGTCGGAGCCGGCGTGCGGCTCGGTCAGGTTCATGGTGCCCGACCACTCGCCGCTGATCATCTTGGGCAGGAACGTCTGCTGCAGCGTCTCGTCGGCGTGGTGGGTGAGGGCGTCGATGGCGCCCTGGGTCAGCAGCGGGCACAGGCTGAACGCCATGCTGGCCGAGGTCAGCATCTCCTGGACGGCCAGGCCGACGCACCACGGCATCCCGCCGCCGCCGAAATCGTCGTCGAAAGCCATGCCGTTCCAGCCGGCGTCGACGAACTTGCGGTAGGCATCGGCGAAGCCGTCGGGGTGGGTGATGACGCCGTCGTCGAAGTCGAGCCCCTGCTGGTCGCCGGGCACGTTCAGCGGGGCGACCTCGGCCGACATGAAGCGGCCGGCTTCGTCGAGGAGCGCGCCCGCGGTCTCCAGATCGGCGTGCGCGAACCGCTCATGCCCGGCCAGATCCTCCAGATCCGCCACGTGCTCGAGCACGAACAGCATGTCGTCGACGGGGGCGGAGTACTCAGACATCGCAACCTCGCAGCGTGGTCTCGCCGGGCAGCCCGAGCAGGGCCCGGATGTGCTGGCCAACAGACTACGACTCGCCCTCCGCCGACCGCGAAGCCGCCTCTTGCTCGAGGCCGTGTCTGATGCGCCTGCTAGCGAAGGCCGTGTCTGATCCGCCTGCTAACGCAGGCCGTATCTGATGCGCCTGCTAACGCAGGCCGTGCCCAATCCGCCTGCTAGCGCAGGCCGATGCGATCGAGGACCGTGACGGGGTCGGACAGCAGGCCGGTGTAGAAGGTGCCGAACTCGCCGTAGATGGCGCTGGCCTCGTCGAAGCGCATCGTGTACACGACCTCCTTGAGGTCGTCGAGGTGCTCGCCGAACAGCGTCACGCCCCACTCGAAGTCGTCGACACCGGTGGATCCGGTCACCACCTGCAGGATCCGGCCCCGGAACTTGCGGCCCGACGTGCCGTGCTCGTACATCAGCTCGCGGCGGGTGTCATACGGCAGCGTGAACCAGTTGCCGCTGCCCTCGGCGACGGCGCCGCGGCGCTTCGACATGGGGTAGAAGCAGAACGCCCGCTTGTCCTCGGGCGGCAGCTGGGGGTACAGCCGCGGGGTCTTCATCTCCGGCGGCAGATCGGGCGCGTACTCGCTCACCTCGGTCATCGAGACATAGCTGTCGGCGACCTCGAGGCCGGCGTGCTGCAGCCGCGTCTGCAGGCCGCGCAGCCGCCACAGGTCAGGACCCAGCGCCATGAAGCCGACATCGGCCTTGTGACCCAGCACGGCCACCGTCAGCACCTGGTGGTCGTCGTCGACGGTGTCCTCGACGGCGGCAAGCACGCCGGCCCGTTCGGCGGCGGGCGTGAGCTTGCAGAACAGGTGCAGCACGCCCCACCCGACCGACGTCGTCACCTCTGGCTTCTGCGACACCCGGGCAGCCTATGAGGCTGAGCCCCGGGCCCAAGCGGCCCGCGAGCGAAGCGAGCTAGAGCGGGAAGCACAGGGCGAAGCCGTGGCCCGAGCGGCCCGTGAGCGAAGCGAACAAGAGCGGGAAACACTACGTGCCTCAGCGGCAGGCTTGAGTCCTGCGCCCAATACCTAGGAACGAACGGCAGGTGCGGGGGTCTCGCCGAGACGCTCGGGAACCCCTGCCAGGCTGCCGCTGTACACGTTCAGCTCATCGCCGCGGGCAAAGCCCGCCAGCGTGATGGCCGCAGCTCGGGCCGACTCGATCGCCAGCGAGCTGGGAGCGCTGACAGCGACGAGGGTGCCGATGCCCGCCGCCCACGCCTTCTGCACCATCTCGAAGCTCGCACGGCCGCTGACAAACAGCGCCATGGCTGCTGCGTCGTCGCGCCCGTCGAGCAAGCGCCGGCCGATCACCTTGTCGACGGCGTTGTGGCGCCCGATGTCCTCGCGCAGCACGTCGATACGACCGTCGGCGTCGAAGGTCGCGGCGGCGTGCAGCCCGCCGGTGCGGCCGAACATCTCCTGTGCCGCCGGCACCGAAGCCAGGGCTGCGTGAACGGCGTCGACGCTGAATTGACGGGTGCCCACCAGCGGTCCCAAGCGTGCCGCCATGTCGGTGATCGTGGTGCTGCCGCAGATCCCGCATGCCGCGCTGACGTTGCCGAGACGGGGCGTCGGCACGGGCGCCTTGCCGGCGGTCTCCACGGTGACGAGGTTGTATTCGAACTCGGCCGCGGGGCCCTCGCCGCAGTAGCGCACGCCCGTGACTGCCGCATCGCCCAGCAGCCCATCGCCGGCGCAGAACCCCACCGCCAGCTCGTAGTCGTGGCCGGGCGTGCGCATGGTGGTGGCCACCATGTGCCCGTCGAGGCGGATCCCGAGCGGCTCCTCCACCACGACCTCGTCGGGCGACCGTCGCCATTCGTCCCGCCGCAGGCGGTCCACCAGCACCCGCATCGTGCGCCCCCGCCGCATCAGGTCAGGGTACCGGCACCCTTCGTTGCGCTCCGCCGCGGCTGCAGCGCCCGGGCGCGCAGCGGCCCGGGCACGAGACCCGGGCCGTTCTGCAGCCAGGTCAATCGGTCGGCGCTTGCGCCAGTTGACCTTGTGTTCCCCGCTCTTGTTCGCTGCACACACGGGCCGCTCGGGCCCCGGCTTTGCCTATCGGCTCAGCCTCCGGGGTTGTTCAGCGGGGTTTGGGAAGGCTCCGCTAGAAGTCCATGTCCGGCATGGCCGGACCGCCGCCTGCGTCGGGCTCGTCGCAGATCACTGCCTCGGTGGTGAGGAACAGCGCCGCGATCGACGCAGCGTTCTGCAGCGCCGACAGCGTCACCTTGGCGGCGTCGATCACGCCGGCGCCGACGAGATCCTCGTACTCGCCGGTGGCGGCGTTGAGGCCCATCGCGCCCTCGAGTTCGCGCACCTTGCTGAGCACCACGCCGCCTTCGTAGCCGGCGTTCTCGGCGATCTGCTTCAGCGGACCGGCCAGCGCACGCTCGACCAGCCGCGCGCCGGTGGCCTCGTCGCCGTCCAGCGTCTCGGCGACCGCCTGCACGGCCGACTCGGCACGCACCAGGGTGACTCCGCCGCCGGTCACCACGCCAGCCTCGATGGCCGCCTTGGTGGTGCTGACCGCGTCCTCGATGCGGTGCTTCTTCTCCTTCAGCTCGACCTCGGTGGCTGCGCCGACACGCAGCACCGCCACGCCGCCGGACAGCTTCGCCAGCCGTTCCTGCAGCTTCTCGCGGTCGTAGTCGGAGTCGGTGTTGTCGATCTCGTTCTTGATCTGCTCGATGCGGCCCCGCACCTCGGACTCGTCGCCCGCACCCTCGATGATGGTGGTCTCGTCCTTGGTGACGACCACCCGGCGCGAGGTGCCCAGCAGGTCGAGCGTCGTGTTCTCGAGCTTGAGGCCGACATCCTCGCTGATGACCTGACCGCCGGTCAGGATCGCCATGTCGGCCAGCATGGCCTTGCGGCGATCGCCGAATCCGGGGGCCTTGACGGCGACCGAGCGGATCGTGCCGCGGATCTTGTTGACCACGAGCGTGGCCAGGGCCTCGCCTTCGATGTCCTCCGCGATGATCACGAGCGGCTTGCCTGCCTGGGTCACCTTCTCGAGCACCGGCAGCACATCACGCACCGCCGAGATCTTGCCCTGCATGAACAGCAGGTAGGCATCGTCCAGCACCGCTTCCTGCGAGTCGGGATCGGTGACGAAGTAGGGCGAGATGTAGCCCTTGTCGAAGCGCATGCCCTCGACGAGATCCATCTCGAGGCCGAACGTCTGCGACTCCTCGACGGTGATCACGCCGTCCTTGCCGACGTTGTCGAACGCGTCGCTGATCAGTTGGCCGATGTCGCCGTCGGCAGCCGAGATGGCTGCGACCTGCGCGACATGGGTCTTGGAGTCGGTGACGCTGATCGCCATGTCCTCGATGGCCCCGACAGCGGCCTCGACGCCCGCCTCGATGCCCCGCTTGATGGCCATCGGGTTGGCGCCCGCAGCCACGTTCCGCAGGCCGTCGCGCACCATCGTCCAGGCCAGCACGGTGGCGGTGGTGGTGCCGTCGCCCGCTACGTCGTCGGTCTTCTTGGCGACCTCCTTGACAAGCTCGGCCCCGATGCGCTCCACCGGGTCCTCCAGCTCGATGTCCTTGGCGATCGACACACCGTCGTTGGTGATCGTGGGGGCGCCCCACTTCTTGTCCAGCACGACGTTGCGGCCCTTGGGGCCCAGCGTGACGCGCACTGCGTCGGCAAGCTGGTTCATGCCTGACTCGAGCGCTCGGCGGGCCTCGTCGTCAAAGCTGATCATCTTGGCCATGTCAGGTGGCTCCTGTCCTCGGTGACACTGTCTGAATGGATGCTGAATGGAAAACGGGACAATGGGCGGCGACCGACGGGTGGTCGCATCGCTGCCGCACTGCCTGCAGCGGTTAGCACTCTAGAGCTGAGAGTGCTAACCGCCAACTCCCTCGGACGGGATCAGATCGGCGGCCAGGGCGGCAGCGGCGTCGCTCACCGCTGACAGCGTGTCGGTCATCGACCGCTCCGGCCCGTATCGCTCCGAGAGCACGACCAAGCCGGTCGCCGGCGCCTGATCGCGGGGTGCCATCGCGGCGTCGAGCTCGAAGCCCGGCTCGCGAACGCCCGCGATGACGCCGGTGGGCACTCGGGCTTCGGCGGCCATCGCCAGTACGCCTCCCACGACCTTGCCGTCGAACGAGCCTGCGTCGAGACGGCCCTCGCCGGTGATGACCAGGTCGGCATCCTCGATCGCCTCGGCCAGGCCGATCTCGTCCGCCACCACCTCGAAGCCTTCTGCCAGCTCGGCACGCATACCGGCCGCCAGCCCGCCCGCGAGGCCGCCGGCGGCGCCTGCTCGGGCCATCTCGCTGACGTCGACGCCGTACCGCTCGGAGTACAGGTCGGCGAGGCGCTCGAGGCGGCGGGTCAGCAGCTTGATCTGCGGCGGCGAGGCGCCCTTCTGCGGGCCGAAGATGCGTGCAGCGTCGCAGAACCGCGTGCGCACATCGCAGGCCACCACCACCGAGACGCCGGCGAGACGGGCCAGCGGCGCCATGGCGTCGAGCGCGCCAAGTCCGCCGTCGGTCGTAGCCGAGCCGCCCACGCCCACGATCACTCGCCGGGCACCGCTGGCGACGGCCTCCGCGATGAGCTCCCCGGTACCCGCCGTGGTTGCTGCGAGCGGATCGTTGCCCTCGGCGCCCCCTGCCAGCAGCAGCCCGCTGGCACGGGCCATCTCGATGATCGCCGTGTCGCGCTCCAGCCGCCATTCGGCCTCGATGAGCGCGCGCAGCGGACCGGTCACCAGCGACGTGCGGTTCGGTCCGCCCAGTGCCTCGAGCGTGCCCTCGCCGCCGTCCGCGGCGGGCAGGCAGTCCACGTCTGCAGCGCTGCCGGCCTGCCGGCGGATGCCCGCCTCGATGGCTGCCGCGACCTGCGCAGCCGACGCTGTGCCGCGGAACTTGTCCGGGCAGGCCACCACCCGCATGAGGACAGCTCCGCCCGATCGATTACTCGGCCAGATCGGTCCCCAGCGTCACCAGCACGTCGGGCGTCTCGAAGCTCTGCACGGCCGAGGTGTCAGCCAGCATCGTGAAGACGTCGTTGTCGGCGTCGAGCTCGAGCACTCCGGCGATTGCCCGTGCTTCGAGCAGCGAGCCCGGCTGGTAGTAGATGCGCGTCCGCTCCAGCGGCGTGCCCAGATAGTTGGTGGGCGACTTGGTGATGTAGCTCAGCGTTTTGAAGCGGTCGGTGAGCCGCCCCGCTGCGCCGCGAACCGTGGTGGAGTTGGCCACCTGGATCGAGACCTCCGCAGCCGGTCTGGGCTGGAAGGGCTCGGCATCGGCGGAGGTGGTGTCGGTGGCCGCCGGCGTCGTGGTGGCCACAACAACTGTGCTGACGGTGTCGCCGCCGGTCGTGCCGCCGTCGGTGGGTGCGCTGGTCGTTGCGGGCGGCTGTGTCACTGCCGGGAGCGTGTCGCCGGGCTCGGCCGCGGGCGTGGTGTCCGTCGCAACAACTTCGTCAGGATCGTCAACCGAACGAAGCAGCAGCACGCCCACGACCACGGCCACCAGCACCAGCAGCAGTCCGCGCACAGCTGCGCCGCTGTTGGATTCGCCGGCTTGGCTGTTCATCGGGTGACCTCCCGTGGGTGTGCAGGGCAACCGCGCACCACCGTGCTGGCATACGCGGCAAGTTGCGTGAGATGTGGCGAGAACCGCTTGACGGCGGCAGTGCTGTGAGCGTAGGGCCAATGAAGCGTCGGCGGGTGTACCCCTGAGGACCTAACTTGCCCTCGGAACCCCGGTCCGTTTGCAGAACCGGTCCACATGCACGAACACGAGAGCATCAGCCCATGAACATCAGCGTCGTCGACCATCCGGTAGCTGCAGCCCTCCTCACCCGGCTGCGTGACCGCAACACCGATGTCGAGGAGTTCCGCCAGCGGCTCGACTCGCTGACGTTCCTTCTGGTGTCCGAAGCCCTTGCCGATGCGACATCGGCCCCAGCGAAAGTGGAGACGCCGCTGGGGCCCGCCGAGGGATCCCGGCTCGACCCGATGCCAGCGATCGTGCCGGTGCTGCGGGCAGGGCTGGGAATGCTGGACGCGGCACTGCGGCTGCTGCCCGCTGCACCGGTCGGGTTCATCGGCATGCGGCGGCTCGAGTCACCCGACGGCGTCAGCCACGAGTGCTATCTCGAATCGCTGCCGAGCGTGCTGGAGGACCGACCCGTGCTGGTGCTCGACCCGATGCTGGCGACTGGCGGTTCGGCCGCGGAGGTGATCCGCGTGCTGGCAGCCTCGGGCGTGGGCCGGGTCACCATGGTGTGCGCCCTGGCGGCGCCCGAGGGAATCGAGGCATTGCGCAGCAGCGTCCCTGACGTGCGCATCGTGACCGCCGCCGTCGACAGCCACCTCAACGAGCAGGCCTACATCGTGCCGGGCCTCGGCGACGCCGGAGACCGGTTGTACGGGGCAGCCTGAGCGAGGCCGCTAGGGGGAGGGATCCCCGAATCCCGCGAGTTGCTCGGCCGTCGGCAGGCTCGGCTGCGCTCCGGCGGCCGTCACTGCCCAGGCGCCGGCCCGCACGGCCAGCCGCGCGGCCTCGCCGACTGTCGCACCCGACGCCATGGCCACCGCGAATGCCCCGGCGAATGCGTCCCCCGCGCCAGTGGCATCCACGACGGCGACCTGCGGTGCATCCACGGTGATCTGCTGGCCCGCATCCGTTGCGCCGACGACGCAGCCCGCGGCGCCCCGCGTCTCCACGAGCACCACCTCGGAGCGCAGGTCCCCGACGCCGCCGTCGGCATCGGGGCGGCGCAACTGCTCGGCTTCGGCCCGGTTCACGATGATGACATCCGCCAGAGGCAGCACCGCCGCTGCCACGTCGTTGAACGGGGCGGGGTTCGCCACGACGGTCACACCGCGTTCGCGGGCGATCTCGGCCGCGGCCCGCGCTGCCTGGGCGCTCACCTCGCCCTGCAGCAGCAGCGCGTCGGCCGCGGCGATCTCGGCGGCGGCGGCCCGCACGCCCTCGGCATCCAGCGATGCGTTGGCGCCTGCGGCCACCACGATCGACACGTCGTCGGGATCGACGGTGATCACCGCCAGCCCGGTCGGGACGTCGACGCTGGCAACGTGGCGACAGTCGATCCCTTCGGCCTCGAGGCCCGATCGCAGCCACCGGCCCTGGGTGTCGTCGCCGACCCGGCCGACCATCGTCACCTCGGCACCCAGGCGGGCCGCCGCAACGGCCTGGTTGGCGCCCTTGCCCCCGCGGAACCACGCGATGCGCTCGGCGTGCAGGGTCTCGTCAGTCGAGGGCCGCCGCGGCACCCACAGCGTCACATCGGCGTTGAGGCTGCCGACCACGGCGATCCGCGGCGGGTGCGGTGCGCTCATGACGAGGCCTCAGGGGCCACGGCGGGCAACGCCACCCTGGGGGCAGCCGGCAAAGCTCGCACCCAGTCCCGCAGCACCTCTGCGTGGGGCCCAGCGAGCGCGGCGAACTTGGCCTCGATCTCATCGGCACGCAGGGGGTCGTGCATGGATCCCTTCTGGCCGCACACGGAGCGTTCCAGCACGCGACCGTCGCGCAACGTGATGCGCACCGAGCCGCCCATCTTGCGTGCATAGGTGGCATCCCAGCGGGCATCGGCAGCGATGGCGACGACCTTCGACTGCAGCTCGACCAGCACCGGGTCTGCGATCCGCTCCGCGCCGTAGGTGGCCGGGTCCGCGGGGTCCGCTGCGAGCGCCGCTGCGATGTTCCACGGACCCGAGTACTGCGCGGCCATCACTGAAGCCGTGCCGTCCCCGCTGTTGTGGACTGCCGCCTTCGTGGGTGCCGTCGCCTCGATGCGCTCGACCATGTCGGGGCGCAAGCCGTGAGCGGCGCGCAGCTCGAGGGTGGCTTGGATCAGCGGGTGGATGTCGCTGCACGCCGCCCACGGCTTGACGGTGATCTCGTCGAGCATCCAGCGGCTCCCGAGTTCGTCGGTCAGCAGCTCGACTCGGGGATCGTCGCTGAACACCCGGCAGAAGCCGTAGGTGCCGGCCAGCCCGTCGGCCGGTCCCTCGAAGCCGCCGGCGGCCAGCCGGGCTGCCATCACGCCGCCCTCGGCGGCGCGACCCGCGTGGAGACGCTTGGTCTGGCCGCCCGACGATGCGAACTCCATCGTCCCCGATGCCAGCGTGGCGGCGATCCCCAAGGCGTCACGCAGCTGCGGGGCGCTCAGCCCCAACAGCCGCCCCGCAGCAGCGGCAGCACCGAAGACGCCGCACATCGAGGTGGGATGGAATCCCCGCAGGAGGTGGGCTGCGGGCCCGACGGCGATCCCAGCCCGGCCCATCGCTTCATAGCCCACCACCACGGCTTCCAGCGCATCGGCGCCCGACGCGCCCAGTTCTTCGGCCAGCGCCAGCACCGCGGGCACCACGACCGCGCCTGGGTGCGAGATCGATTCCTCGTGCACGTCGTCCAGCTCGAACGCGTGCGCGGCGGTGCCGTTGGCGAAGCCAGCCATGGCTGCCGTGGTGCGGTCGCCGCCGATGATCGACGAGCTGCGGGGGCCACCCGCCTGCTGGGCGTAGGCGGCCGCCGTCTGAGCCCACGGCAGCGAGGCGCCGAAGACCATGCATCCGACCGTGTCCAGCACGCAGTCCTCGGCGCTGGCTGAGAGGCGGTCGGGCACGCTGCCGGCGGCGCCTGCCAGGAACTCGGCCAGTGCTGCAGTGCGGTTCGACCCGACCCCGTCAGCCATCAGCCGGGACGGTCGCCCAGCGCCGCCGTCGCCAGCCGCCCAAGGTGCGCGACAGAATCCTCGCTGTGCACTGTGCCGACGCCTGAGGGCTCGCACACGAGCGGCCCGGGTCGGTAGCCACGGCTCGACATGCCGCGCTGCACCGATTCCACCAAGCCGAAGTCCTCGGTGGCCGTCGTCCGCCAGTCCAGGTCGATCACCTCGCGCTGCACATCAGAGGGCTCGGAGGTGTCCAGCCAGAACTCCCGCACCAGCAGCGTCTGGTCCACGGCGAGCGGAATCCAGCGGAACGT
Source organism: Acidimicrobiia bacterium (assembly GCA_022820925.1). Classification (GTDB taxonomy): domain Bacteria; phylum Actinomycetota; class Acidimicrobiia; order Acidimicrobiales; family Poriferisodalaceae; genus Poriferisodalis. The sequence continues at coordinate 63,364 of JAJEEO010000014.1, forward strand.
GTTGACGACCTGGCCGGGATACACCTGGATCGCCGAAGCGGGCCAGACGAAGTACGCCACGTAGTCGGCGCCCTCACCGAGACGGGTGTAACCGGACTGGGCGGGCGGTGCGCCCTTGGCCGCGTGGCGTATCACGTCACCCGCGCAGCGGATGCGGTAGCTGGCCGGATCGACCACTCCGGTGGTGAATGAACGGTGCACGTTGGGGCAGTGGTAGCACTCGTTGTAGTTCTCCACCGCGACCTTCCAGTTGGCCGCGACGAGGTGCGTGTTGCGCCAGCTCAGCACCCGATCGGGCGCCGCGGGCGCGTTCGCCAGCAGCTCGGATTCCACCCCCGGGGCCACCTGCCCCAAGGCGGGCGCGCTCTGGTCGAGGTTCACGAACACGAAGCCGCCGAGCTGCTCGATACGCACCGGCGGCAGGCAGATCTCACCGACGTCCCGGCTGCGCGCACTGGCCAGCGTGCCGTCGAGGGCATACACCCACGCGTGGTACGGGCACGTCATGAGCCCCGGCACGGAGAACTCGTCGCCGCCGGGCCGCTGCGGGGGGAACAGCTCATGGCCGCGGTGCTGGCACACGTTGAAGAAGGCACCGAGCTGTCCCCGGTCGTTCACCACGAACACCGACTCGTCGCCGACCGTGGCCGTCAGCACCTGGCCATGTGCCGCGACTTGGGACGCGTGGCCGACCATCACCCAAGACTGGGCGAACACCGCGTCCAGCTCGGCGGAGAAGATCTCCGGATCGGTGTAGCAGCGAGCGGCAAGCGCCCGGCTCACGGAAGATCCCCCAACGCGGCGACCAGTTGGGCCGCGCCCAACGGGACCAACTGGTGCGCCGCGAACTCAATCACGGAAGATCCCCCAACGCGGCGACCAGTTGGTCCATGCGCTGGCGCAAGCCGACGTCGGCTCGCAGGAACCGCTGGTCAAGGCCGCGGAACGACACAGCGCCGTCCTTGGTGATCACCCCCCGTTCCAGCAGCGATTGCCACACACCAGTGGAGTTCAGGTCCTGATCCAGCAGCTCGATCAGGAAGAAGTTCGACCGCGAGCCCTCGACACATCGGAACCGGTCCAGCTTGGCATCGAAGAGACCCTGCACATAGGAGCGCGCATCGCAGATGGTGTCCACCGTCTTGGCGACAAACTCGTGATCGCCCAGCGCGGCCACGCCGCCCGCGATCTGCAGCTGGCCGACGTTCCACGTGGGCTTCGCGGCCAACAGCGCGTCGATGACGCCGGCGTGGGCTGCGCCGAACCCCAGACGCAGCCCCGCGAGGCCGTACACCTTCGAGAACGTCCGCAGGACGATCAGGTTCGGGTACTCCTCCACCATTCCGATGCCGCCGTGGTCTCCCGAGTAGTGCACGTAGGCCTCGTCGAGCACCACGAGACAGTGCGAGGCTGCCTCGATCACCCGCCGAAGGTCGGGCTCGGCCATCCAGGTACCCGAGGGCGAGTGGGGGTTGGTGATGAACACGATCTTGTGCTCGGGGCGGATCGCCGCGACGTAGGCGTCGACGTCCACCGCCATCGTGCGGGGATCCGTCGCCTCGTAGCACAAGTCGGCCACGCGGCCCTCTGCCTCGGCGAAGAGGTGGTACATCGGGAAGCACGGCGCCGGCATCAAGATCGGATCGCCCTGGCCGGCAAAGGCCCGGATGAGCACCGAGATGATCTCGGTCTCGCCGGCGCCGCAGACGTAGTTGCGCTGCTCGTAGCCGTAGGTCTCGGCCAGCCGCTCGCGCAGCGGCTCGGCGGTCCATGACGGATAGATCTGCATCCGGCTGATCGCATCGGCCACGGCAGCTTGCGCGGCCGGCGACGGCCCGTAGGGATTCTCGGCCGATCCGAGCTTCGCGATGTCGGCAGCACTCAGCCCGTAGCGACGTGCCACCTCGTCGACCCCCAGACCCGGCACGTAGTACTCCGGCTGCCGCAGGGCTGCGTGAACTGCGCTGGGCTTTGCGGACCCGTGCACCAGTGTCTGGTGGGCTGCCACTGAGCGGTATTCTGCCTCATTCTGCAGCCGCATCGTGACCACAGCGAGGGCGCATGAGCCTGCCCGAATCGACGCGTGCTGCGATCATCGGCGGCGGCATCTGCGGCGCCAGCTTGCTGTACCACCTCGCCCATGAGGGCTGGTCGGACACGCTGCTCATCGAGAAGGGCGAGCTGACCTCGGGCTCCACCTGGCACGCTGCCGGCCAGGTCACCCATTCGGTGTCGGGTTACACGCTGGCGGCGATGCGCCGCTACGCCTGCGAGCTGTACGACGCCCTGCCTGCGGAGTCCGGCGTTGCGACGACGTGGCACCGCAGCGGCAGCTTCCGCATCGCTTACCACGACGAGGAGGTGGACTGGCTGCAAGCGCAGCTCGGGCTGGCGGACTACGTCGGCAACGAAATGCACTGGGTCGGACCCGAGTTCGTCGCCGAACTGCACCCCTTCTTCGACACCTCCGAAGTGCAGGGCGCAGTGTGGACGCCCGATGACGGCCACGTCGACCCCACCGGCGCCACCAATGCGCTGGTGGCGGTGGCCCGGAAGCTGGGTGCCGGCGTGAGTCGGCACAACCGTGTCGTCGACATCGGGCGACGAGCCGACGGCACCTTCGACGTCGTCACCGAGGCGGGCACGGTGCACGCCGAGCACATCGTGAACGCAGCCGGCTGCTACGCCCACCAAGTGGCGCAGATGGTGGGGCTGGCGGTGCCGATGGCCAACGCGCTGCACTCGTACTTCGTGACCACCCCGGTGGCCGAGTTCGCGGCGCTCGAACGCGAACTGCCGGTGGTGCGCGACGACTACGTCTCGGGCTACATCCGCCAGGAGCAGGACGCCGGGCTGATCGGCATCTACGAGCAGCGCAACGCCGAGTCGGCCTGGGCGGACGGGCCCGGCTGGGACCTCGAGAACCCGCTGTTCGATGCCGACTACGACCGGGTCGGGCTGTGGCTGGAGCGCGCCTTCGAGCGGGTGCCGATCCTGGCCGACCATGGCATCCGCCGAGTCATCCGCGGCGCGATTGCGCATACACCCGACGGCGATCCGCTCATCGGCCCGTCGGGCATTCCGAACTTCTGGCAGTTTGCCGGTGTGCAGGTGGGCCTGGCTGACGGACCCGGATTGGGCCGCGAGCTGGCTCGCTGGATGGTGCACGGCGAGACCGACCTGAGCCTGCGCAGCTACGACGCTCGGCGTTTCGGCTACATCGAGCCGGACGACGTGGCCACCTACGGGCGCATCAAGGGCACCGAGGACTACGAGTTCCGCCACCAGACCCCGCTGCCCGGACTCGAGCGACCCGAGGCCCGGCCCTACCGTGCGTCGCCGGTGCTCGGTGCGCTGTCCGATGCGGGCGCGGTCTTCACCCAGGTGTACGGCTGGGAGCGGCCCAAGTGGTTCCCTGGCGCCGCTGGGCTGCCCCAGCGCGACGTGGTCTCGTTCCGCCATACCGACTGGTTCGAGGTGGCCGCGGCCGAGGCCGCGGCGGTGCGCGAGCGGGTCGGCATCATCGATTCGACGGCGTTCGCCAAGTTCGACCTGACCGGGCCGGACGCAGCGGCGGTCTTGGACCGGCTGACCACCAACCGGCTGCCGTCGAACGGCCGCATGTCGCTCACGTACACCCTCACGCCGACGGGACGGATCGAAGGCGAGCTGACGGTGTCGCGGCTCGGGCCGGAGCACTTCTACCTGGTGTCGGCCGCGGTGTTCGAGCTGAAGGAGCGTGAGTTCTTCGAGACGCACTGGCCGGCCGGCGCCGACACACGGCTGGTCACCCGCTCGAGCGATTTCGGCGTGCTGACGCTGGCCGGGCCCCGGTCGCGGGACGTGCTGGGCGCGTGCACCGATGCCGATCTGGGCAACGATGCCTTTCGCTGGCTGTCGTGCCGTGAGATCACGGTGGCCGGGATCTCGGGAGTGCGGGCGCTTCGGGTGGGATTCACGGGCGAGCTGGGCTGGGAGCTGCATGTGCCGCTCGGCCGCATCGACGATCTGTATGGGGTGCTGAGAGATGCCGGCGAGCCGCACGGCATGGCGAATGTCGGGAATCACGCCACTGAGGGCCTGCGGATGGAGAAGCGCTACATGATCAGCCGCGACCTGACCCATGACGTCACCCCCGACGAGGCCGGCCTGGGACGCTTTGTCAAGCCCGACAAGGGAGACTTCGTCGGGCGCGACGCACTGCTGGCCCGCCGCGCCGATGCCGCCAGCGGGAAGCGGCCGTGGCGCTGGAAGCTGGCCTACCTGGCTGTCGACACAGACGCAGCCGAGGTCGGCGGCAGCGACGCCGTGTATCGCGACGGACGCCCGGTCGGGCTGGTGACAACGGGCGCGTACGGCTTCTGGGTGGGCCAGGGCTTGGCGTTTGCCTACCTGAACCCGGCCGACGCCGAACCAGGCACTCGCTTGACGGTGCGCGTCCTCGGCGACCACCGCCCGGCGCGAGTGCTGGAGGGTCCGGTATACGACCCCACCTCGGCAAGGCTGCGCCAATGAACTCCCGGCAGACCATGAGGGCGGCGCTGCTGGTGGGCCACGGCGGCCCGGAGATGATCCAGGTGCGCGACGACGTGCCGGTGCCGGCGCCGGGTCCCGATGAGGTGCTCATCGAGGTGGCGGCGTGCGGCATCAACAACACCGACATCAACACCCGGGTGGCCTGGTACAGCAAGTCGGTGACAGCGGCGACATCTGGTGAGGGATACGCCGACGCCGACGCTGCGGATTCCACCTGGGGCGGCCGCGGTGTGGAGTTTCCCCGCATCCAGGGTGCCGATGTGGTCGGGCGGGTGACCGCTGCGGGGGAGCGTGCCGATGCGGACCTCGTCGGCCGGCGGGTCATGGTGGAGCCGTGGCTGAAGGATCCGGCCGCTCCGGCTGACCGCAGCAGAGCGCGCTACCTCGGCAGTGAGGTCGACGGCGGCTTCGCGGAATACGTCGCGGTGCCTGCCGTCAACGCCTATCCGGTCGACTCCGATCTGTCTGATGCCGAGCTGGCAACGTTCGCCTGCGCCTCCTCGACGGCTGAGCACATGCTCCAGCGCATCGGGCTCACCAGTGGCGAGAGCATTGCGGTTCGGGGTGCGAGCGGCGGCGTGGGCTCGGCACTGGTGCAGCTCGCCCGTCGACGGGGCGCACGGGTGGTAGGGATTTCCGGCGCTTCCAAGGCAACGCAGGTGCTCGAACTCGGGGCGGATGCGGCGGTGCCGCGGCAGGGCCCCGAGCACGATGTCGCTGCAGCGGTCGAAGCCAACGGCGACCCGTTCGACGCAGTCGCCGATGTGGTGGGCGGTGATGCCGTTGGGCTGTGGCTCGATGCGCTGGCAGGCCGCGGGCGCTATGTCACCTCGGGCGCCATCGCCGGACCCATCACGGAGATCGACCTGCGGACGGTCTACCTCAACGACCTGGAGCTGCACGGCGCCACGATCTATGGGCCCGGCCTGTTCGCAGACCTCGTCGGCTACATCGAGCGGGGCGAGATCCGCCCGGTGCTCGGCGGCACGTTTCCTCTCGAGCGCATCCGCGAGGCGCAAGAGGCGTTCGTTCGCAAGGAGCACTTCGGCAACCTGGTGATCACCCTGTCGTGAGCCCGAGGTGGGAATCGAACCCACAACCCCCGCTTTACAAGAGCGGTGCTCTGGCCGTTGAGCTACTCGGGCGCCAGTCCCAGCGTATGGGCGGCACCCCAGATTTCAGGTCGCAGAGGCTGAAGCCCGGGTGCGGGCGATGTCGAACAGGGCCACGGCGGCAGCGGCTGCCACGTTGAGCGATTCGATGCGGCCCAGCACCGGGATCGACACCACCTGGTCGCACCGGCGCTCCACCAGCGCAGACAGTCCCCGGCCCTCGGCACCGAGCACCAGCACCAGCGGCTCGTCGCCGACCCGCAGCGACTCGAGCCCATCGGGGGCGTAGCCGTCGAGACCGACGGCCCACAGGCCGCCATCGCGCAGCTTCGCCAGCGCAGCGGGCAGGCCGCCGACGAGGGCGATCGGCAGGTACTCGATGGCACCCGCAGCGGCCTTCACCGCGGCCGGCGTGAGGTTCGCCGAACGGTGGCTGGTGAGCACGACCCCGGTCGCGCCGGCAACCTCGGCCGTGCGCAGGATGGCGCCAAGATTGCCGGGGTCGGTGACGCCGTCGGTTGCGACCACGAGCGGCAGCCTGTCGCCCGCAGGCTTCGCCAGTTCCTCCAGCGGCACCGGCTGGACAGCAGCGGCCTTGGCAATCACGCCCTGCGGCGCGGCAGTGAGCGCTGTCTCGTCCAGCTTGCGGCGGGTGACTTCGCGCACCGGCACGCGGCGATCGCCGGCGAGGTCGACGATCTCGGCCAGCGTGGCGGCCGAGTGCGCGTCCTCGGAGATCAGCACCTCGTGCACCTTGCGCCTGCCGGCCCGCAGCAGCTCTCGCACGGCCTGCCGCCCTTCGACGTGATCCCCACCAAGACCCTTCGGCCGTCCCTGCGACCGACCAGCCTGCACCTGATTGGCACCACCCCGCCCGCGGCGCGGCGGCGCGCTGCGTCGCTTGCCCCGTGCCGTGTTCATTGCTTGCGCCCGTCAATCACCAATGCCACGGCGTGGGCCACGATCCCCTCGGAAGTGCCCAGCCCCTCGGTGCGCTTGCCGCAGACCGTGACCGGTCCGCCCGCTGCGCTGCTGAGCCGCTCTTGCATCTGATTGCGATGCGGGGCGATCATCGGCCGATCGCAGATAACGGTGCAGTCGGCATTCGCCAACTGCCAGCCATCCTCAGCGAGCAGCGCCGAGACCTGCCGCAGCATCTCGATGCTGTCAGCACCCCGCCAGCGCTCATCACTGTCCGGAAACTGCGTGCCGATATCGCCGAGCCCAGCAGCGCTCAACATCGCATCGATCACCGCATGAGCAACAACATCGGCATCGCTGTGCCCGACCAGCGGCCGTTCATCCGGAAACCGGACCCCGCCCAGCACCAGCGTCCGATCGGCCCGTCTGTCAGCACCAGCAAACGGATGCGCGTCATACCCATGCCCCACCCGCATCGCCGGCCCAGCTCTGCCGTCAGCAGCACTCACACCAGTTGACGTTAGAGCCCGTCGCCCGAGCCGCGGCCACCCAGCAGCGCCTCCACAACAACAAGATCAGCAGCAGTAGTGACCTTGTGCGCCGCCGCCTCGCCCGGCACCGCCATCACCGTGCCGCCCGCAGCCTCCACCAGCGCAGCATCGTCGGTCGCCTCGGGCTCCCCAGCATGAGCCAACACCAGCGCCTCCCGTCGAAACGCCTGAGGTGTCTGAACCCCAAACAGTCCCGAACGATCCACCGTGCCCGCAACGATTCCCCCCGAGTCGCTCCACTCCGGCACCCGCTTCAACGTGTCGCTCACAGCAAGCGCCGGCACAGCAGCATCAACCCCATCCCGAACAGCCGCGATCACAGTCTCGAATAGCTCCGCAGAAGCCCCCGGCCGAGCAGCGTCATGACAAACCACAACATCCACATCATCAGGAACAGTCTCCAGCCCAGCCCGAACAGACCCCGACCGAGTCCCCCCACCAGCCACCACAGCGTCAACCCCACCAGTGCCGCCAGCGAACTCCCCAACCAGTCCAAGAGGCGCAACCAGCGTCACCCCATCGCACGCAGCCTGAGCTGCCTCCACACCCCAAGCAAGCATCGGACGCCCGAGGATTGGCACCATCGCCTTGGTCAAGCCGTCGGGGCTAGTACCGAATCTCGTGCCCGCCCCAGCAGCCAACACGAGCGCCCACGTTCGAGCCACCCGCCAAGTCTGCCCCGGACAAGGACACCGGGGCGCGAGGGTTGCGAGCAACCGAGAGGCTCCGCATAGCGAAGGCGAGGCGGGTGATGTGCGCCAAATTCACCCGTCCACCATTCGCGCTGGGTTCTAGCCTCACGGAGTCGCGTCGCCGACCGATGCAGGAGTGCCGATGGCACCGGCAGTGCATTTCCCGATCTACCGGCAGTACACCAAAGCGCGGCAGAGCGCCAATAACGCGATGGTCTCGTTCCTCGCCGGATCGGCGCTCGCCTCCCACACCCTGCAGTTGACGACAGGCTCGAACCGGCTGCTGCCCGAGATCTTTCCTGCCGTGCCTCACATCAACCGCTTCAACCTGCGTCCCGATGCGGCGGCCGACGTACTGGGCGCTGCCGGCCCGCATCTCGCGACGGTCACCATTCCGTACGCGTTGGCCATCCACGAGAACTTCGTCACGCTGTGCATACGGTGGATCAGAGACGCCTTTGGCTTCCCGCCGCCACGAACTGTGTCATCGATCCGGTCTTGGAACGAGATCGACACCTCCAACATGCATGAGGCGCTCGTTTCGATGACCGGCGACGCTCTTGATCAGCACGGGTCGGTGGACCTAGAGCTCTTTCACCTGTACCGACTGATGCGCAATTGCCACATTCACAATGGGGGCAACGTGACGAACGCTCTGCGACGCCAAGTGCGCAGTCTGAGCAGCGGGGCGCAGGACCGGTGGCGCAAGTTGACCCGGCGAGAAGCCGACGCCTTGGTTCGCGGTGACCGGGCGGAGTACAGCCTTCTCGATGTGTTCTCGGTCTTCGCCGTGACCAAAGGACTGGGCCGTGGCGTCAATGCACTCTTGCAAGCTGGCCTCGCTCAGGAACACTGGGCCGAAGCTTGCGTCGATGACTACCAGCAGGAATCCTCCAGAACCCGCAACAGCGAAGCTTAGGGGCGTGGGCTCATCGGTCATGCTCGGGATCGATACGGCGCCATCGGGCTGTCGAAGCCTCATCTGTTTCGGGCAGCATTTGACAAGGGAGCTTGGCTCGACCCCACCAAGTACCCGTAAGCGGAGCCCGCCCTCCGGATGCTGCGTGGCTCGGACCCCCACGCCGGGATGGCAGCGAGTGAAAATGGGCGCTCTGCAGTTGAGCTACACCCCGATGCGGGGGCCAGGACTTCAACCTGGATCTCCCATTTTTGCGAGCGACCCGGTCTTGCTCCGGGGCGGACTCTGCGTCAATCGCCCTAGGGTCTCAACTGTACCTGAGCCCGTGTGCGAAGTACCACGCCATTCCGCTGCATGCCGCGTTATCCCCGTGTAGCGCAGCCAGCCTGGCGGGCGGCCAATATTCGGACAGGTGGGTCTACGCCGGCGGCGCTGCGAGACGGATTGTTCTGACTCGATGTCAGTGCTCAGTGGTTCTTCGCTGCTTCCCAGGCTTCGTCGCCGAGCAGTCCTCGCAGGAACTCGTTCGCCTGGTCGGCCAGCAGTCGGCTGCGCTGTTCAAGGAACTTGGTGTAGGTGCTTGGGCGCCACAGGCTGCGGTCGGTGGGAATCCACTGTGAGCGCAGATTCTCAAGGTCGTCGTCGGCCAGCTCCCCCAGGTACTCAGCCGGCGATTTCGACCCGATGGTCATGTTCTTCCTCTTGGTGATGAATGCGATGTTGGCCAGTTGGTCGATCTCCTCGTCGCGCACGCTTGACTGTTTCGCCAAGTACGCCTTCGGAAAGATGTGATGGGCTTCGAGTTCGACGTTTTCACCGATGTGGTCAAAGGACAGCGACTCACCACTGGGCAGGTCCATAGCGCCGCACCGCTTGGTCATTGTCAGCAGCAGCCGGTATTCGGCGCTCGACGGCTTCCGTTGGATGCGAAAGTCGATGGGCTCGAGTGCGAGCGGCCTGCCTGGTCTGCCCAGCCGGCCAGTGAGCTCGGCAGCGCCGGCGCCGTCACCCAAATCGCTGACGGCAACTCCCAGCCGGTTGCGCACATCGCTGGACCAGTGATTGTGCAGGTTGCTGAGCTGCCACCAGCCGATCATTGCGTCAACGTCGACTTGGGGAAGCTCGCCGCTTGCGCGCCGTTGCGCTGCGAACACAACGGGCACGTATCCACGGTTCAACACGGTGGGCCGCACGCGGGATAGTCCGAGCTTGTCCCGCAACTTGGTCAGGACCGCATCCGTAGCAGCGACGAGCTGGTCGAAGGCCGTCATGAGCTCCTCTGCCGTCGGCGCCCGCTCCCGACTCCCCTTCGGGTCGTAGAGCCCCCCGTAGTCGACGGTGTCGGCAACCACTGCCGACAGGCAGCGCAGCACCGCCTCGGTCGGCACGCGAAAACCGCTGTCTTCCCATCGGCCCATCGCCTTGTCGAGGGATTCCCGCACCTCGGGCCACACCAGGCTGAGGCGGGCCACGACCAAGTCGGACTCGCGAACCTTCGTGCCAGCGCGGTTCAAGATCTCAAACACGTCGACAGCGCGGTCGATATCAAGATTCTCTGGCAGCACTTCCTTGTTGATGTGCCTCTGCGGGATGTCCCTCAGACGCGCTATGCGCGCCACGACTGCTGCGTGGCTGACGCGCCCGCCCGAGGCCGACGACGCGGCGGCACTGTCAAAGTGCTCCAGGAAATCGGTGACCACGAAGGCCTCCGACACGTTCACCCATCGCGCATCCTCAGCGAGCTTGTCGCTGAGGTAGCCGAACTCCTCGTCGACCACATTGAACCCCAGCGGTTGGGCGAATTCGTTCGGCGTCTCCCTCATCCACGGAGGTTGTTGGCCGCGAATCACGTGGTACAGGGCCGTGAGCCGCTGGCGGCCGTCAATCAGCGAATGAAGCTGGATTCCGTTGGAGCGGTTGGGCCAGAACACCATGGCGCCCACCGGATATCGCCGATAGAGGGACGTGAACAGGTCGCGCACCTGGTTCTTGTTCCAGACCCACGGTCGCTGAAAGTCGGGTATGTGAATCTGGCCCTTCTCTGCATCGAACAGCAGCTCAGCAATCGACGGCATGGTTCACCTCGCTATCGAGCGCGCCGGCCGCCGTCTCGGCGAGCCGTGTCCAGTCGATGAGGGCAAAGCTGAAGCGATCGCCAAGTTGAGCGACCTGCTGCATGCAGCCGGTGACGAGTTCCCGCGGCACCGATCGCCCGCCGTTCCGCAAGGAGTGCTCATGCAATGCCAAGACAACAGCCGCCCGTGCGCGGGGAGCGTTGAGCGAAGCGAGCCTGCGGATCATGTTCAGCACGAAGGTCTCCCAGACGACTGAGCCCTGCAGCACCCGATGTGCCTGGGCAACGGTCAACGCTTCGCCCTCGTTGACCAGCGTGTCGGACACCTCGCTGGCAAGTCGAAACCGCCACCAAGCGGCAGAGAGCGCGCAGTCGGTGATAACCGACGTGTTTCCCCGCTCCACCGGCAGCCCACAGACCCGACGCAGAAACGTCCGAGTCATTGCCTCGGAGTCAGATGCCGTCTTCTCGCCTCCGGCGAATACCCGTGCGACGCCATCGGGGAACATCTCATCGCCGATCCAGCGTGCGTGGCACAGAGCCCAGAAGCTGGACTCGCCCGCGAGCATCGGCGTGATGCCCCAGTCGTCCAAGACGACCGATACCTCACGGTCCACATGGAGAGTCGTCTGCGCCATCTCGGCCTCGGTGAGCGGGCGCGGTAACGCGGGCAGATCATCCAAGAGCGCTGTCGCCCGCGGGCTCGAGGCCATATCGCACAGGAATCTCCGAACCGCGTGCGGCCCGCTCGCGATGGCTTCAGCAAGCTCCTGCTGACGCCGTGCCGTGTCCCGTTGGATGGCGGCCTGATCGGCTTCGGACTGGCTCTTGTGCCTCTTCCCTTGGTAGATGAGACCGCTCTGCCAGTCACGAAAGGCCGCTCGGCTGATCACCGCATCAAGGTCAGCGTGGCTGATCATTCGTCGTCACCTTCCTCGCCGACAGGCTCGGTCATCTCCATTGGCTCGAAGAGCGTTGCCGCGTACACGCAGTCGAAGCCTTCTTCGTCCCACGTCGGAGCCCCTTGCTCGAGCAGGTGCGCAAGCAGCTGCCTGGTTACCGGGTGGTCCCGAAGTTCGTTGCCGGGCTGCATTCGAGACTCAGGCCGTGCCATCGCTGCAAACGCGCCGATGAGCGCAGCTATACGCCGGTCCCGGTTCCAGCGCGACTCCGCGAAGATGTCCGCCGCGATGCGCACCTTGAAGCATGGATCGTCAGATGTCGTGTCCTCCTCGACCTTCATCTGACCGTCGCCGAGTGCATCATCCCTGCGGAACACGAGCAGTGACTGCATGAGCGGCTTCAGGCGGCGTACATCCGCCCGGGCGAGCAACGCTCCGGTCGGCACATCTATGGCCTCGCCAGATGCCCCTGCGGTGCCTGCGAGGTCGCCCAATATCCTCAAGCTCGGCCTCACCGCTGCCATTCCGGGCAACAGGTATGTCCGCTCCCAGTCCACGGCTTCCTCGCGCCATTCCACGACTTGCCTGTCGTCGAAGCTGGTGAAATGCTCGCTGTGCAGCAACCGCGGGCATCGCACTTCGGTCTGCCAAGCGGCTTCGCTTCGCCCGACGGCATCGGCTAACGCCGTGGCGCCCTTGAGTACATGGTTGACCGTGACCTTGGTCTCAGCACCCTTGCGCTCGATCCGCGGCTCGTACTGTGCGTCGGGCCAGTCGAGCCGAGTTCCGTCCTCGGTCAGCAGTGGTACCCGGGGGCTGTTCATACTCACCTCTCGGCACCGGCAGCTTGAGGCGTCGCAGCGGATTCGTCCGTCGACTCGCCGTCCCCGGTGCTCTTGGGAATCGCCTTCGGCGGCTGCCTCCGCACGACCTCCAATTGCGCGATGGCCAACTCTTCGGACTCGTCGGCCAATTCGATCTCGAGCGTCTTGCGCTCGCCTTGTGAGGCCCACTGCGGCGACGGCGCAAACGTCAGCTCTTGAACCCCGGTCGGTGTGCGCGTCCTCGCCAACTCTTCGCCGTCGCATCGAATGGCTCTGAGCTGGAGGAACCGTTGGGGCAGCGGCGAGTCGCAGGTCTGGTCCGAACCAGTCGGTACCGACAGCCGTATGCCGACGAGCCCGGGTACCTCCTCCCTCAGGCTGAACAGCACCGTGAAGACACGAGCCTCGGGTGCAGTCTGGAGCGGAGCCCATGCGAACTTGGGAACGGAACCCGGCCTGGCTCTTCCAGATTTCCGCACCACACCGGTGCCCTTCTTCTTGCCAGGCCGTGTGCCGCCTTGGCCGCGGCCCTTGCGGGTACCGCCCAAGCCCGGATTTGTGCGGCCAACAGACTCGAGCGTCTGGGTCGCATCGCCCTGCACTATGGCGAAGTCGTCGGGGCGGAACTCTTCCTGTTCGCTCTTCGCTTCAAGGTTCGCCCTGATGACGTCCCCGAGTTCGCGCAGCAGTTCGCGAAGACGCCTCTTCTCTGCTGGGTCTAACCGCTTGAAGTCGATGCCGCGGTGTTCGGGCCCTTCTGCCGAGCGCACATAGCGCTCCAGATCGCCGTCGCGCAGCGACACCACGGCATCGAACGGCATGTAGTCGCTGAAGTCGTTGTGACGCAGCTTCTCTGCGTTCGACGTGATCCACATGCCCTTGCGGTACAGGTGGACACGGGAGCGCAGGTTGCCTTCGACGCTTCGAATGGCAACCGCTACTCCGCCGCCCATCTCGTGCGCAACCACCGTGTCTCGAGTGAGTGTTTCGTGCGCGCTGTAGGCGAACGATCCTTGAATCTGCCCCTGCTTCGGTGCCCGACGCTCATCGCGCCTGTGCCGCAGGATGCGTTCGAGGCTGCTTGGGTCGACCGTCAGCTCTTCACCGGAACGCTCATCGCAAACCGAGACGATCAAGGACCCTGCATGCACGGCGTCGCAGAAATTCGACGCAGTGACGTAGGCGATGGCCTGCACCGATGTCGGGTCGAATTCCTCGCGCTGAAACTCGTTGAATCCAGCGATGCACACAACCATTCCGGTGTCGGGCATCGCCTCAATGGTCGGGCTGAGCATCGGCGGCACGCTCCGCGGGTATGCCTCCCCCGGCTCCACGAAGAGCTGGCCTTGGTCCCGGTCGTTCACCCAGAATCCGTCATGTGCGTGGATGCGCTTCGTGTTGCCGTGCTGACGGATGTGAGTGGCCAGCACGGCATGGCCTGACGAGACCGGCTGAAGCTCCCCATCGCTCGACCGAAAACGAGAGGCATAGAGCACGTAGCGCAGATCGGACGCGGAGAACGCCGCGTGATGTCCGAGGCCGAATGACCCGGCGCCGCCGTCGCCCTTGTCGCTGTTGCCGCTGGTGAGCAGGCTCTGCATCCTCGCCGGCGTGATGCCGGTGCCGTTGTCAACGCAGATCAGCACCGGGATGCGCGGGGTTGTCAGGTGGTGCCCGATGCGATCAACGATGATTTTCTCATCGTGGGTCGGCGGCGCTCCCCTTCGTTCCTGCTCTCGTTGTTCGACAGCCAATTCGAAGGTGCGGCGGTAGGTCTCGAACCCTGGCAACTCGTGGTTGTCGATGTCTCGAATCTCAAAGTGCACCTTGCAGGGGCGGCCTGCCTTGTCAGCGGCATCGACGCTGTTCTGGAGCAACTCGCGAACAACCGGTTCGGCATCGCCGTCGAAATGAGACAGCGCGGGATGTGTGAAGCCATGCGGGGAATGCGTGGGCGCGAAGTACAGGTCAGCGCTGAGGCGCTGCCCTGCGATCCGTCGATACCGGTCAGCAGCCATGAACTGCTCGTAGCTCAGTCCGTGCAGTCGCAGGCGGGCGTACCAGTGGCATACCTGTCCTCCTTGTGCGTCAATCCGTCGGCAAGATCACTAAAGGGGCGGGCGTTGACCCCGAAGAAGCCGAAGCGCGAGATGCCAGTGCCGCCGCGCTTGGGCGCCAGGCGCACATGGCGGTCCTCAAAATCTGCCCACCAGCCGATGTCCGACGGCGTATGCGGGCGTCGCCGTGGGTCACTGCGGTGGCCGAGTTCGACCAGCTGCCGTGTTCCCTTCATGAAACAAAACACGCAGTTGCCCGCATCGGGCGGGATGTCAAGGTCAAAGTCGCGTCCTTGCCAGAAGCCGCGAACGTCTGCCTCAATGAAGCCAGAGTCGTGAAGCGGAAAGTACGGCCGCTCGCCGGGAGGCTGGGTCTTGACGCTGCATCTCGCCGTCGTAGCTCCCTCGGCGAACAGCGAACGCGACAAGACGCGGTTGACGCGTCGATCTTCGTCGGCCCGCAGGCCGAGAAGTCTCACGTGTGGAGCTGCATCGGGGCCGCGCATCGGTGCAGGTGCAGCCCCCATCGAAGCTGCCCGAACGGGCGCGTCGGTGAAGTTCTTCCAGTACTGCTGTGCGCGTGATGAAGGACGGGTATTGAGGTGTTCAGCCCTCCGGATTACTGATTCACGTGATGCGGTTCCGCGTGCCCGTGCATAGCGGTTCGCAACGCGGACGGGGCTAACAAGACCCCCCCCCCACTTCCGTCATCGGAGACGGACCAGTAGTGCCCGGCGTGCGCAGGCCCGTCAGTGCCGCCCAGCCATTCACCCAGCAGCAGATGAGAGGGATACAGCTTGAGCTTGGCGGTGCATGTACGGCTGTGAACGTTCGGCAGCATGCCCTGGAGGCTTACCAAGTCCTCGAAGAGCTCGCCGCTGCTACGGAAGCCCTCGGGATCGTCCTCGATCCGGACGGGCTTCACCAACCGGTAACTGAGTTTGCGCCAGTACTCCCCGCGCCAAGCATCCTCGACAGTCGTGAATTCCAACCAGAAGAACGGCAGCCCGAACTCTGCCTCAAGACGCCGCTTGCACTCCGCAGCGAACTCATAGGTACCCGGGTGCTCGGCTGAAGTGTTCGCAAACAACACGACGTCACCACGGCCCGGGTCAAGCAGACCCTCTTCCGCCGCCATGAACGTCAGCGCCGCCGAGGAACGGCCGCCGGAGAAGCTGACCACATGGGGCAACTCCGCGTGTGCCGCATCCCGGTAGACGAACGGGCCGAGTCGCTTCGGCCGACGCCGCACCGCGAGCGAGGACAGGTTGCTGCACTCGTCGGCACTCTCAGCCTGTCTCAACTCGACTGTCGCCATCGGCCTTGTCCCGTCATCACGCCGCGCCCCGTTGGCGGCAGCCCTTATGTGTAGCAAACCCGTGTGACGTGAATACGACTCGTGAACAATATGGAAATGGCTCAGGGCAGCAGCAACAGCGGCCGGGGACACCAGCAGCCGAGGGCTGGGGAGGGGCCGGGGTACCCGCGCGCAGTTATGAAGCGCCCCGCCCACATCCCACGAGCCGACAACGCGCTTCATCTGTTTGAAGCACGGGTGCCCCGGCCCCTCTCCAGCCCGGGTCAACAACCACAGAGACAGTCAGCGAAAGCGAAGCCCCCCGCGCCGGCGCCGGTTGCGAAGGGCGAGGGCCACTAGAAGAGCAGCAATGATCGCCACAGCGATCCCCCAGATGATCGCAATACGCGCACCGCGACTGGCACGCTGAGCCAGCCGCTCAGCCTCCGCATCCGCCGCAGCAACCTCAGCATCAACCAGCTCGCCGGAAACCCGAAGCTCGTGCACGCCCCCTTCATTGAGCGTCAACGCCCCCGATTCGGGCAATCGGCCAGCGCCATTGGGCACGGACGCCTGCACCACCAGCGTCACCAGCTCATCCAGCGGAGCCCCCGCGCGAGCCTCGATGTCGGCGATCGGCATGCCGAACAACTCCCCTTCGAGAGCATCAGCGGCAGCCGGGTTCACCAGCCCGCTGACCGGACGGTCCAAGCCGACGGTGAGGGTCAGCTCGTAGCGCACCTGTGCGCCGTCGCGCGATCCCACGTAGGTCGCAGACCTGAACAGGCCGGCCGAACCGTCCGCCGGCCGGTCGATCTCGCCGAGCACCTCGGCCAGCTCGGCGGGCGACGCGAAACGCTTCGACGCCACCACCACCAGGCGCTGGCCGGCGGTGGTGTCTGAGACCTGCTGGCTGACCTCCCAGCCGACCAGGCCGTCGTAGGTGATCAGCTCGGCGAGGTCGGGCGTCCAGCGCATCACCTCTTCGTCGAAGGTGATCTCGACGATGACCTCACCGGCGCCGTCGTGCGCGATGTCGACGTCGACGACGATGTCGGCGCGGCAGCCTGCTGCCAGCACCGCCGCTGCCACAACCGCCAGCGCTGCACCGATGCGCCGCCGCGACTGCCGACGGCTCCGCGGCACTGGCGTAGGAAGCACCGTGCCCGTCATGGCACGGCTACTCGGCCGTCGCGGCCTCTTCGAGCTCGATCGGCCCGGGGTCGAATCCCTCGATGGCACGGAACACGATCTCGTCGTCCTCGACGTCGACCACGATGATCTCGCCGGCGTGGAACTCCTTGTAGAGGATCCGCTCGCTCAGCGCGTCCTCGACGTGGTGCTGCAGCGCACGGCGCAGCGGCCGAGCGCCGAGCTGGGGGTCGTACCCGGTGCGGGCCAGCCATTCCTTGGCAGCGTCGGTCAGCTCCAAGCCCAGACCCTGGGCCCGCAGCTGGTCAGCGGTGCGCTTGATCATCAGGTCGACGATCTGCACCACTTCCTCGACGCTCAGCTCGTGGAAGACGATCGTGTCGTCGATGCGGTTCAGGAACTCGGGCCGGAATTGCGCCTTGAGCGCATCGTTGACCTTTTCCTTCATCCGCTCGTAGCTGGCGCTCTCGTCAGCGGTCGCGAAGCCCACACGAGCCTTGCGCAGGTCGGCAGTGCCCAGGTTGGAGGTCATGATGAGCACAGCGTTGCGGAAGTCGACCGAGCGGCCCTGCGCATCGGTCAGCCGTCCCTCTTCGAGGATCTGCAGCAGTGTGTTGAAGACGTCCGGATGGGCTTTCTCGATCTCGTCGAACAGCACCACCGAGAACGGCTTGCGTCGCACCGCTTCGGTGAGCTGGCCGCCCTCGTCGTAGCCCACGTAGCCGGGGGGCGCGCCCACGAGCCGGCTCACCGTGAACTTGTCCATGTACTCGGACATGTCCAGGCTGATCAGCGAGCCTTCGTCGCCGAACAGGAACTCGGCCAGCGTCTTGGCCAGCTCGGTCTTGCCCACGCCTGAGGGGCCCAGGAAGATGAACGAGCCGCCGGGACGCTTGGGATCCTTCAGGCCGGCGCGGGTGCGGCGGATGGCCTGGCTGACCGCCTTGATGGCGTCGTGCTGGCCGATGACCCGCTTGTGCAGCTCGTCTTCCATCTTGAGGAGCTTCTGGGTCTCCTCCTCGGTGAGCTTGTACACCGGGATGCCGGTCCAGATGGACAGCACCTCGGCGATGCCTTCCTCGTCGACCTCGTCGAACAGATCGTGGCCTTCGGCTTTGGCCTGGGCCATCACCTCGGTGCGCCGCTCGAGCAGATCCTTCTCCTCGTCGCGCAGCTCGCCGGCAGTCTCGAAGTCCTGTGATTCGACCGCTTGCTTCTTGCGCTCGGTGACGTCGGCCAGCTTGGTCTCGATCTCCTTGAAGTCGGGCGGTGTCGACATGCGCTTGATGCGCAGGCGAGAGCCGGCCTCGTCGATGAGATCGATGGCCTTGTCGGGCAGGTGACGGTCGGCGATGTAGCGATCGGCGAGGTTGGCCGCGGCCACGAGCGCCTGGTCGGTGATGGTGACCCGGTGGTGCTGCTCGTAGCGGTCGCGCAGCCCTTTGAGGATCTCGATGGTGTGGCTGAGCGTGGGCTCGTCGACCGTGATCGGCTGGAAGCGACGCTCCAGCGCTGCGTCCTTCTCGAGGTACTTGCGGTATTCCTCGAGCGTGGTCGCGCCGATGGTCTGCAGCTCGCCGCGCGCCAGCATCGGCTTGAGGATCGACGCGGCGTCGATCGCGCCTTCCGCGGCGCCGGCGCCGACCAACGTGTGCAGCTCGTCGATGAACAGGATGATGTCGCCGCGGGTGCGTATCTCCTTGAGGACCTTCTTGAGGCGCTCCTCGAAATCGCCCCGGTAGCGGGAGCCGGCCACCAGCGCGCCGAGATCGAGCGTGTAGAGCTGCTTGTCGCGCAGCAGCTCGGGCACGTCGTTGTTGACGATCTTCTGGGCCAGGCCTTCCACAATGGCGGTCTTGCCGACACCGGGCTCGCCGACGAGCACCGGGTTGTTCTTGGTGCGGCGCGAGAGCACCTGCATGACGCGCTCGGTCTCGCGCAGCCGCCCGATGACGGGGTCGAGCTTCTTGGCCCGGGCATCGGCGGTCAGGTTGCGCCCGAACTGGTCGAGCACCAGCGAGCCGCTCTGCGCACTCTGCTCGCTGGATTGGCCTGAGGAAGCGCCGACGGTCTCGCGGCCGCTGCCTGAGCCGCTGTATCCGGAGAGCTGCTGGATGACTTCCTGGCGGACCTTGGAGAGATCGGCGCCGAGCTTGACCAGCACCTGCGCGGCGACGCCCTCGCCTTCGCGTATCAGCCCCAGCAGGACGTGCTCGGTGCCGATGTAGTTGTGACCGAGCTGCAGCGCTTCCCGCAGCGACAGCTCGAGCACCTTCTTGGCGCGCGGCGTGAAGGGAATATGGCCGCTCGGTGACGAGCTGCCCTGCCCGATGATCTCCTCGACTTGGCTGCGCACAGCTTCGAGCGAGATGCCCAGCGACTCGAGCGCCTGGGCCGCGACGCCTTCGCCTTCGTGGATCAGCCCCAGCAGGATGTGCTCGGTGCCGATGTAGTTGTGATTCAGCAGGCGCGCTTCTTCTTGCGCCAACACCACCACTCGGCGGGCCCGATCGGTGAAGCGTTCAAACACTGGGCCTCCTGATTTGAGCCATGCACACGGTGCCGAAGGTCTCTTGAGCGCAGTGTAACGATGCCCTGCCGCATCGCTCCCTAGCACCGCTGTCGTTTACGGTTGCGCCGTGGCGCTGCTTTCGCCCCTGCAAACCCGACCCCGTCCCGACGACGACCTGGCCCGCGTCGAAGCGGCATTGCGGGCCGCGGCGGTCACCGGCGACGATTTCCTCACCGAGGTGACCTCGCACCTGATCCCCGCAGGCGGCAAGCGCTTGCGTCCGGCGTTCGTCATCGCCTCGGCACTGGCGCTCGATCCTGACGGCGCCGCGCCGGAGGCGGTCACCGACGAGATGGTGCGAGGCGGCGTGGCCGTGGAGCTGGTGCATTTGGGCTCGCTGTATCACGACGACGTCATGGACGACGCCGAGACACGCCGCGGCATCGAGGCCGTCAACCACCGCTGGGGGAACCTCAAGGCGATCCTGGCCGGCGATTTCCTGCTGGCCAAAGCGTCTGAACTCGCAGCGTCGCTGGGCACCGAAGTGGCTGCCCTGCTGGCCGCCACCATCGGGCGGCTGTGCGAGGGACAGGTGCGTGAGCTGCAGCTGATCTATGACCGCAGCCGCACCGAGGAGCAGTACCTGCTGGCCATCCAGGGCAAGACCGCGGAGCTGTACGCCACCTCGTGCCGCATCGGCGGGCTGGTGTCAGGCGTCGACCCCCGGTCGCTGGAGCTTCTCACCAGCTTCGGCCTCGCGTACGGGATGGCATTCCAGATCGTCGATGACGTGCTCGACCTCGTGGCCACCGACGAGGAACTCGGCAAGCCCTCGGGCAACGACCTGCGCGAGGGCGTGTACACCCTGCCGGTCATCCGGATGCTGACTGACGGCCATCCGTCCCGTGCGAGGTTGGCCGAACTGCTGGGCGAGCCGCTGGACGACGAGCGGCGGGACCGAGCCCGGGCGATCGTGGTGGACAGCCCCGAGATCGCCACCTCGGTGGACACCGCGCAGGGATACGTGTCCGACGCGCTCGATGCGCTGGCCCCGCTCGATGCGACACCGGCCGTTATCGGCTTGCGGGCCGCAGCCTCGAACCTGCTCGGGACGCTGCCGGCGACCGCCTCGCGTGCGGGCGCCGCCGGCCGATCCTGAGCGTGTCCACCGACGCCATGGCTCCCCTCTGGCCGGTCCAGCGCCGTTACCGCCACGAGCAGTGGGACCCCGGTCGGGGGCTGTGCTGGGAGTGGGGCACCCGCACGTTCGTGATGGGCATCATCAACGCCACCGAGGATTCGTTCTCGGGCGACGGCGTCGCCGATCGGCTCGACGATGCGCTGGCCTTGACACGAGAGCTGGTGGCAGCCGGCGTCGACATCATCGACGTTGGCGGCGCCTCCAGCCGGCCCGGCGCCGAGCCCACTCCGCTGGAGGATGAGCGACGCCGCGCCGTGGGGGTCATCGGCGCGGTCCGGGCCGAGCTGGACCGCATCGGGGCCGAGCTGCCGATCTCGGTCGACACGACGTGGGCCGAGGTGGCGGCGCCCGCCTTCGATGCCGGCGCGTCGGTGGTGAACGACATCACCGGTTTCCGCCTCGACCCCGACATGGCGCCGCTCGTGGCCGAACGCGGGGCGGCTGCTGTCATCATGCACAACCAGCGAGGCCGGCCCCACACCGACCTGGTCGCCGACGTGAACGCCGGGCTGGAAGCCAGCCTGCAGATCTGTGCGGACGCCGGCGTCGGCACGGATCGGATCGTCGTCGATCCGGGCTTCGGCTTCGGCTTCGGCGTGTCGCAAAACCTCGAGATGATGCGCCGCCTGCCCGAATTCTGGTCGCTGGAGCTGCCGGTGCTCATCGGAACATCGCGCAAGTCCACGATCGGCGCCGTCACCGACACCAAGCCCGGCGATCGCCTCTTCGGCACGGCATCCACCATCGTTGCCGCCATCTGCGCCGGCATCGACGTCGTGCGGGTGCACGACGCGGCGGAGATGATGCAAGCGGTTCGCATGACCGACGCCATCGTCCGCCCTAGCGCGTAGGGACCTGCGCCCGCAGCGAAGGCAGCAGGATCCTCTGCTCCCGCGATCCAGCAGGTCGCAACGTCGCAGAGTCTCCTGCCGCCTCCGCAGCTAGGGCATCTGTGCTTTGACGGGTCAGCCGCCGACTGGTGCTTGGGTGCCGTCGGGCATGAGCTGGGTGCGGGTGCCGTCGGCGGCCTCGCTGTAGAACGTCGGCTGGCCTGACGCTTCGAGCGTGGCCAGCATGGCCGGCAGCGGCGCACCGACACCGCGCAGGAACTCGATCACCCGGGCGGGCCCGAGATGGTCGAGCATCTCGAAGGGGCCGTGCACCCAGTTGAAGCCCCAGCGGATGGCGTTGTCGATGTTCGCGATGTCGTCGGCGATCTCGGGCACGAGGCCGGCTGCGTAGGCCAGCGTGCCGCCGAAGATGTGCCGGGCCAGCTCGCCTTGTGGGGAGTCGGCAAACATCACGTCGCCCAGGTCAGCGGGCACACCTTCGAGATCGGGCGGCGAGGCGGCGCGCCAGTCGCCGGTCAGGAGATCGAACGTTTCGGCCTTGCGAGACCCGTCGTCGAGCTTGGTCCTCCGGCTGAAGCCCCCGCCGGTCTTGCGGCCGAGCTGGCCCCGGTCGGCCATCGCCTGTTCCGCCGCAGGAAACGCGGTGAACTCGAGCCCCCGGTCGCCCGCAGGCAGGTTCTGGGCCAGGTTGGCGCCCACCAGCTCCATGACGTCGAGGCCGATGAGATCGATGAGCCCGTAGAGACCAGTCGGCGGCAGCCCGACGGGCGCGCCCAGCACCGCGTCGATGGTCTCCTGGGTCATGCCGTCGGCCAGGAACGGCTTGGCCAGGTGCAGACCCGACAGCATGAAGAAGCAGCCGATGCGGTTGCCGATGAAGTTGACCGTGTCCTTGGCGTGCACCACGCCCTTGCCGAGCCGCTCGGCACCGAATCGAGCGAAGGCGTCGATCACCTCGGGCTCGGTGTCCTCGCCGGGCACCAGCTCGAACAGCTTCATCACCCGCACGGGGTTGAAGAAGTGGGTGATCGCCACATCTCGGCGGAACCGCTCGCTCATGCCGTCTGAGATCTGGCGCAGGGGAATGCCCGAGGTGTTCGACGAGATGACCGAGCCGTCGCTGCGCGCAGCTTCCAGCCGCTCGAACAGCTCACGCTTGGCGGCGAGATCCTCGATGACTGCTTCGCACACCCAGTCGTAGCCGGCGATGTCGTCGAGCCCGTCGTCGACCGTGCCGATGCTCACCAGGTCGCGGCATTCATCGTCGACGCCGTCCAGCGCACGCTGTGCCGCCTCGGGGTCGGTGTCGAGCACGAGCACCCGGCACCCTGCCGCTGCGGACGCTGCGGCGATGCCGGCGCCCATCGTGCCTGCGCCGATGATCGCTACTGAGTTGATCTCACGTGCAGATGCACCGCTCTCGCTCATGTCCACTGCCTACCGGGTGCCGGCGACTTCGCGGCCGATGATCTCCTTCATGATCTCGGTCGTGCCGCCGTAGATGGTCTGGATCCTGGCGTCCGCGTACGCCTTGGAGATCGGGAATTCGCTCATGTAGCCGTAGCCGCCGAACAGCTGCAGGCAGCGGGTGATGAGCCGCAGCTGCATCTCGGTCACCCACCACTTGGCCTCGGCGGCATCGGTGGCGGTCAGCTCGCCGGCATTGAGCGCCTCGATCTGGCGGTCCACGAACACCCAGGCGATGTCCAGCTCGGTCTTCATCTCCGCCAGCTCGAAGCGGGTGTTCTGGAACGAGGCGATGGTCTGGCCGAACGCCGTGCGCTCGCCGACGTAGTCCACCGTCCAGTCGAACGCCGCCTGCGCGTGCGCCACGCCGCCCACCGCGATCGACAGGCGTTCCTGGGGCAGGTTCCGCACGAGGTGCAGGAACCCGTTGCCCTCGCCGCCGAGCAGGTTCTCCTCGGGCACGAACACGTCGTCGAAGAACAGCTCGGCCGTGTCCTGGGACTTCAAGCCCAGCTTGTCGAGATTGCGGCCCCGCTCGAAGCCCTCCATGCCCTCCTCCAGCACGATCAGCGACATGCCCCGGTGCTTCTCGGTGGGGTCGGTCTTGGCCGCCACGATCACCAGGTCGGAGTTGATGCCGTTGGTGATGAACGTCTTGGCGCCATTCACGACGTACCCGTCGCCCGAGCGCACCGCCGTGGTGGTGATCGAGGCCAGATCGGAGCCGGTTCCCGGCTCGGTCATGGCGATCGCGCTCATCAGCTCGCCGCTGGCGAGTCCCGGCATCCAGCGCTCGGCCTGCTCGTCAGTGCAGAGGTTCATGAAGTAGGGCAGGCAGATGTCGTTGTGCAGCGTCATGCACTGCCCCGAGCTGGCCGCGCCCGACGCGTGGACTTCCTCGTTGACGATGGCGTTGTAGCGGAAGTCGAGAACCCCGCCGCCGCCGTACCGCTCGTCGACGGCGGTCGCCAGCAGGCCCACGTCTCCCGCCTTGCGGAACATGGCCTTGTCGATCTTGCCGTCCGCCTCCCATTTCTCGTGGTTGGGGACGATCTCACGCTCCACGAAGGCTTTGGCCGTCTCGCGGAACATCTCGTGCTCTTCGTCAAAGATGGTGCGCCGCATACTCGGAGCGTATGTGGCTTCGCAGCTAGCGTCACGGGCCGTGACTGCCGACGACGCTCTGCGCGACTGGGCCGCCACCGAGCGGGCCGCCGCCGCGATGCGCCGGCTGAACCAGGCGCTGACCAACCGGCGGGTCGACGACGAGGTGCTCGACGAGATCACCGCAACGGTCGAGGCCACCGCCGAGCGGCTGGAACAGGGCACGCTGCGGGTGAAGCTCGACGACATGCTCTCGCGGCCGTATCTGCGGGAGATCTACGAGAACCAGTACTTCCCGCTGCCGCTGGAGCCCGGCGACGAGATCGAGTTCGACCCGTTCTCGATCGGCGGAGGGGTGCTGCATCCGGCATCGGTGAACGTCAAGTACTTCAAGGAGTCCGACGAGGCCGTGCGGGGCGAGGCCGTCGTGGATCCCATGTTCGCGGGGCCGCCCGAGCGCACCCACGGCGGCGTGGTGGCGTTGATCATCGACGAGCTGATGGGCGCACTCAACCGCATGCGGGGCCGTCAGGCCTACACCGGCCGGCTGACCGTCCACTATCACGCCGGCACCCCGCTGGGCGTGCCGCTGCACTTGCGGGCGTGGGTCGATCACACGTCGGGTCGCAAGATCGTCCAGCACGCCGAGGTGCACGGCCCCGACGGGATGTGCGTCAAGGCCGAGGGGCTGTTCATCCTGCGCGCCGACGCACCGGCCGCGCCGGGGGACTGATCCGGCGCCAAGAGGCTGAGCCCCGGGCCCGAGCGGCCCGCGAGCGAAGCGAGCTAGAGCGGGCAGTACAGGGCGAAGCCGTGGCCCGAGCGGCCCGTGAGCGCAGCGAACAAGAGCGGGAGATGCTGGCAGAGCGACGAGAAGGTGCGCCAATCCGCGCAGGCGCCGGGTCTCAGTCCTGCTCGGGGCGCAGCGTCGGGAACAGCACGACCTCTCGGATGGCCTCCGCCCCGGCCAGCAGCATGGCCAGCCGGTCCATGCCGATGCCGAGCCCGCCGGTGGGCGGCAGGCCGTATTCCAGGGCGCGCAGGTAGTCCTCGTCGACGGCCATCGCTTCGTCGTCGCCTTCGGCCCGCGCGGCGGCCTGGGCCTCGAAGCGCTGGCGCTGGTCGTCGGGGTCGATCAGCTCGCTGAAGGCATTCGCCAGCTCCCGGCCGGCCACGACGGCCTCGAACCGCTCGGCCAGCAGCGGATCGCGCCGGTGGCGCCGGGCCAGCGGCGAGGTCTCCGCCGGGTGCTCGGTGACGAAGATCGGGCCCTCCAGCGTGGGCTCGGCCAGCTTCTCGTACAGCTCGGTGAGCAGCTTGGCCGAGCTGGTGCGCGCGCCGTCGGGCACCGCCACGTCGTGGGCATCGGCCAGCGCAGCCAGCTCGCCGGGCGGCGTGTGCACGCTGATGGGGCTGGCGACCGCTTCGCTGGCCAGCTCGGCCATCGTGGCCTGCCGCCACGGCCGCGTGACGTCGATCTGGCGGTCCCCCAAGCTGAGCACTGCAGAGCCGGTGAGGGCGACGGCCAGGTGTTCCACCAGCGATGACGCCAGCTCCATCATGTCGCCGTAGTCGGCGTAGGCCGCGTACAGCTCCAGCATCGTGAACTCGGGATTGTGGCGGGTGGACAGGCCCTCGTTGCGGAAGACCCGGCCGATCTCGAACACCCGGTCCAGGCCGCCCACGATGAGACGCTTGAGGTACAGCTCGGGCGCGATGCGCAGGTACAGGTCGGCGTCGAGGGCGTTGTGGTGGGTGGTGAACGGGCGGGCCAGCGCACCGCCCGCGATGGGGTGGAATATCGGTGTCTCGACTTCGATGTAGCCCCGGTCTTCGAGGAAGCGACGGGTCCCCGACATCATCTGGCTGCGCAGGGCGAACGCGCGCCGTGCGGCCGGCGTCACCCACAAGTCGACATAGCGCTGGCGGAAGCGGGTGTCGGGATCGGTCATGCCGTGCCACTTGTCGGGGAAGGGCCGGCGAGCCCGAGCGAGCACGTCCCACTGCTCGACCCGGACGCTCAGCTCGCCCCGGCGGGTGGTCATCACGATCCCGCTGACGCCGATCCAGTCGCCCAGGTTCAGGTCGCAGAACGCGGCATGGCCGGGCGTGTGCGCAGCGGGCGCAAAGAGCTGGATGCGTCCGGTGCCGTCGTCGAGTGTTCCGAAGGCCAGCTTGCCTTGGACGCGCCGCAGCATGAGACGGCCGGCAATCGTGACCCGCGTGTCGGTCTCGGTGCCGGGCTCCAGATCCGACCACTGCTCGTGCAGGTCGGCCGCGACGGCGTCACGCTCGTAGCGGTACGGCGGCCCTGTTTCGTCGGGTTGCTGGTGGGTCGCCGCAGCGCCGCCGTCGGGCTCGCCCACAGGCGTCGACTGGGTCATCGCAAGCTCACGGTACCGACAGGGGCTCGGGCGGTTACGTATCCGGTGAGGCCTCAGCCAGATCCCGCAGCCGGTCCGCTGCCGCGATGCGCTCGCACTCTTGATCAGCGACCGCCGTCAGATCGCCGATCGTGACGAGTTCGGGCGCCAGCTCGGCCAGCGGATCGAGCACGAACCGGCGCTCGCGCATCCGCGGGTGGGGGATGACGAGCTCGGGGTCTGCCAGCACCACGTCGCCGAAGAGCAGCACGTCCACATCCAGCGTGCGCGGTCCCCATCGCTCTCGCCGCACCCGGTGCGCGGCCGCCTCGAGCGCTTGGCAGCGCGCCAGCAGCTCATACGGCCCCTCGGTCACCGCAAGCTCGGCCACGAGGTTCAGGAACGGTGGCTGTTCGGGCCCGATGGGTGCGCTGCGGTAGACGCCCGAGCAGGCAGCCAGCAGGCCCGCGTCGTCCAGTGCATCGAGTGCATCTGCGAGCTGTGCCGCCGGGTTGCCGAGGTTGGCGCCCATGCCCACGAACGCCCGGGTGCCGGTGCCCCCCACCGTCTCAGCCCGCGGAGCGGGTGATGCGCACGGCGCTGGTGCCCAGGTCGACCGCCACCGGCGGTCGCAGTTTGGTCACCGTGACCGTCACCGCCGTCACAGGCTCCACGCTGCACAGGTCCGCCGCGATCAGCTCGGCCATCCGCTCCAGCAGAAGCGGCTCCGCGTTTGCGCACAGCGCCTCGACGCGTTCGCACACCTCGCCGTAGTCGACCGTGTCGGACACGTCGTCCGACGCGCCGGCGCGCCGCAGGTCCGCGTAGATGTCGAGATCGATGCTGATTGGCTGCGCCGCGGCGCGCTCGTGGGGGATCACCCCGATGATGCACACCACCCGCAGGTCCCGCAGTTCTATGCGATCGCTCGTGGCGATCGCATCATCGACACGGCGGTCGCCGGAAGGCGACGCAATCGGCTCGGCGCTCGTGGCGATCGCATCATCGACACGGCGGTCGCCGGGAGGCGACGCAATGGGCTCAGGGCTCGTAGATTCGGGAGACGTATCCACGGCCGGGCTCAGGTTGTCGCCTCGCCGGCGCCGAGGATGCCGAGCGCCACATCGACGACCCGGCGGCCCTCCGGCCCGACTCGCTGGGAGAAGATCCGCTCGGTGATGGCCGTCGCTTGCGGGCCGGTGGGCACCTTGCCCGACAGCAGCAGGTACGAGGCCACGAACCCGCAGACGTCCTCGCCCACCCGCTCCTTGTGCAGGATGACCCGCTTGCGTTCGGCGGCCAGCCGTTCGAGGTCGTCGTGCACCCCCTGCAGGTACTCGCCGAGGTCGTCGAACGTTGGCCATGGACGGTGCAGGTACGGCAGATCCAGCTCGTCGTAGTTGTGCAGGTTGTGCGGCGCCGAGATGAGCGACACGACGATGTCAAAGCCGTTGCGACGCAGCCAGATGATCTCTTCCTGCCGCCGGACGCGCCGGTGGCTGGCTCCATAGCCACCCGGACGCTCGCACACTGCGAGGCGCTCGGCGACGACCCAGTTGAAGTTGCGGGGCTGAATGCCTTCCGCCCACTTCCCTCTCATAGCGCGTCGTTCCTCGAAGCGTGTCCGCCGCCGAATTTACCGGTGCCGATCAGGCTGTGCACGGTGCTGCCGGGCGTGTTTCAGGCCTCGTCGTCAGCCGAGGAGTCGTACGCGCGTATCTCGGCCAGATTGCGGTACTTCTGGGCCAGATCCAGCCCGTACCCGATCACCCACACGGGCGGCAGGCGGAACCCGATGTAGTCGACGAGCCCGTTCAGGCTGCCGTTGTGCTCACGGGTCAGCAGCGAGCACACCGCCAGCGACGCCGGACCGCGGGCCAGCAGGCTGCGGCGCAGGTACGACAGCGTGAGCCCGCTCTCGACGATGTCTTCCACCAGGATCACGTCGCGCCCGGCGATGTCGATGTCGAGGTCCTTGAGGATCCGCACCACGCCGCTGGACCGTGTGCTGCTGCCGTAGGACGACACGGCCATGAAGTCCATCTCGACCGGCAGGTCGATGGCGCGGCTGAGGTCGGAGGCGAACATCACGGCCCCCTTGAGCACCGCCACCAGCAACGGTTCGCGTCCCGCATAGTCAGCGGTGATCTGCGCGCCGAGCTCGGTGACCCGCTGGGCGATCTCTGGGCCCGAGACCAGTACCTCGCCGACGTTGGGATCGCCGGCCAGCATCGAGTCGAGGTCGCTGAGGGGATCCGGCGAAGCCGATGCCTCTGGTGCCGGTACCCCTGCCACGTGAGCGGAACCTAGCGGACGCGTCAGCCTTCGAGCCGGAGTCGATCAGCCGACCGGATCACACGGCGGCCGCCGCCCACCTCGGTGGCCCGGTGCGTGTGGCGGGCAACCTCCAGCACCCGCTCGACCGTGGCGGCATCGGGCGGATAGGAGGTGCGCAGCCAGGCGCGGACTGCCCGTCGTGCCAGCGCGAGCGGTGCCGCCCGCAGCTCGGCGGCGCTGGTGGGATCGATGCCGGCCGCGAGCTCGTCGAGCAGGTCGGCTTCGGGGGCTGCGGTCGCGGCGGCACGTGCCAGCAGCGGCACGACATCGCGGCCGGCGATGTCGCACAGCAACGGGATCGCCTCGTGGCGGACGCGGCTGCGCCAGAAGCGTGCGTCGGCATTGGATGGATCGCGCAGGGGCTCGTAGCCGACCAGCTCGCAGACCCGTTCGGTGTCCGCCCGTCGCAGGTTGAGCAGCGGGCGTCGGTCGGCGCGCATGGCGGCGAGCGCGTCGAGGGCACCGCCCCGCAGCAGGTGCAGCAGCACGGTCTCAGCCTGATCGTCGGCAGTGTGGCCCAGCAGCGCGCCGGGGCCGAGGGCGTCATGGCGGGCCTCGCGGGCCCGCGCCTGCAGGTTGGCGCCAGGTTCGACCTGCAGGTGCACGACCCGCAGCGGCACCTCGAGCCGGCTGCAGAGCGCTTCGACGTGGGATGCCTCCGCGCCGCCGGTGTCCCGTAGGCCGTGATCGACGTGGATCGCGGCGACCTGCGCACCGCTGTGCTGCGCGAACCGGCAGGCCAGCACCACCAAGGCAGCCGAGTCGGGGCCGCCCGATACGCCGCAGACCAGCTCGGGCCCGGAGACGTCGCCGAAGGTGCACCGCTCAACCAGCAGATCGAGTTCGACTGCGGACTCCGGCACCTCAGCTTGTGGGGCACCGCTGGGAACTTCAGACGGCAGGGACACGCTCCAGCCACGCTGCGGGGTCGCGGATCTCGGTCATGGACGGCAGGTGCTCGGCGCGCTCCCAGATGCGGTCCACCGCCCGCGGGCCGCGCTCGGCCTCGATCTCGGCGATGAACTCCTCGCCGGCCTGGTACTGCGCCAGCTTGGCCTCGATGCCGAGCAGACGCTGGAGCAGCCGGTTCATGCCGCGGGCGTTGCGCCGCCGGTGCGACATGACCAGTGCGAATCGCTCCGCGTCGGGAATGTGGCCGCGGGCTGCCCGCGCCATGGTCACGTCACCGTGGCCTTCGACGAGGCTCATCATGCCGCCGACCTGTGCGATCAGGTCGCGCTGCTGCTCGGATGCGAACACTGCAGCGAGGCCACCGTCGCCCAGCAGATCCTGTCCCTTGCGGCGCCCCGACACCAGCGTGCGCAGGCCTTCGCGCAGCCGCTCGGGATCAGGCTGTGCCTCGTCGACCAGCCCGTTCACCAGCTTCAAGAAGTGCGGTCGCAGCCACGGCACGCCGGTGAACTGCGAGCGGTGCGTCAGCTCGTGCAGCGCCAGCCACAGGCGGAACTGTGCGGGGACGAACGCGTAGCGCTTCTCGGTGACCAGGATGTTCGGGCCGACGAAGTACACGGTGTCGCCGGCGGTCTCGCCGGCTTCGCCGCGGGCCCCGTTGGCGATGGCGGCACCGGGAGCCGTGTCGTCGTCGGAGGCCCACAGCAGGTCGTACTGGCCCAAAACTCGCTTGGACATCCAGCCCAGCACCCCGCCCAGCTCGACAGCACCCAGCGTGCGCGTCACGGTGGAGCTCTCCGCGGGCTCGCCGTCGGTGCCGGGCGCGCCCAGCAGGGGCTGCAGCAACCGCCGGAAGGCGGCGATGTTGGCGTCGATCCAGCCTGCCCGGTCGATGACCTCGGCGTGAGCCTCGCCCGGTGTCTCCAGCCCGGTCTCGATCGCCACCAGCTCGGCCGCGACCGGCACGAACCGGGCGAAGTCAGCGCGCAGCGGCTCGGCCAGGTACGAGCGGTACAGCGGCTCGGTGCCGGCGACCTTGACGGCGATCCGGCGCGCCAGATCCCAGTCGACGTGCTCGTCGGCTGGGGTGCTCACCTGGGTGCTCAGCGCTTGGGGTACCGGGGCGAGACCACCTTCTGCACGTACCCCGCCACCAGCTTCACGACGGTCGCGACCGTCGCCACGGTCAGCGGCACCGCCAACCAGTAGTGCCAGACCTGCGCACCCAGAAGCTCCATGGCGCAGATATTAGTGGTCACCGGCTCGCGAACCCCCTCGTGGACCGGAGGCACGCACTGCTACCGTGAGCCGCCGGTTCCGGCCCGAGTAGCTCAGTGGCAGAGCGGCTCTCTCGTAAAGAGCAGGTCGTGGGTTCAATCCCCACCTCGGGCTCGACGGCCTGCCCGCCGGCGGGTTCTAGAGCCGGGAACGGCCGAGGCCGATGAACAGGACGCTCAGCGCGAGCCGCTGGTTGGCGTTGAATCGCAGCGCCTCAGCGGCATTCGCGATGGCGCCGAGCTGGTTGGCCGCAGCTTCGGCCGGCAGTGCCCCGGTGCGGGCTTCGTCGCGGATCTGCGCCGACAGCACGGCGAAACCCATGGCCAGCTCGTCGGTGCGCACTCGCCGCAGCTCGCGACGGTGGCGCTCGTCGAGCGAGCTGCGGCCGGCGTTGGTGCCGTACAGCTCCGCACGCTCATCGGCTTCGGCTCGCTCGGCGTCGTGACGGGCTTCGAGGGGGGCCGCAGCGTCCTCGGCAGCCGCCAGCGCGGCGTCGGTGGCCGCCATGGCACTCGACGCGGTGCCGTCCAGCGATGGGCGCAGGCCCCGCCACGCTTCGATTCGCGCCGCAGCAGCGTCGTCGGAGGCGAGCAGGCGGGCGCGTTCGATCGAGCCGCCGGCCGCAGCCGCGGCAAAGGCGGCACGCTCGTCTGCAATGCCGTCGTCGCGCAGCAGAGCGCCCAGGTCGGTCTCGCTCAGCGCCTCGAAGTCAACGCGGACACAGCGGGATGCCAACGTCTCCATCGCCCGGTTGACCTCCTCGGCGAGCAGCACGAACACGCTTGACGGCGGCGGCTCCTCCACGGACTTCAGCAGGATGGGTGCCTGCAGCCCGGCGCGGTCGACGTCGCTGAGCACGATGACCTTCTGGTCCCCCTCGACGGGCGCGGCAGCGGCGGCACGGACTGCCTCACGGGCCTGTTCTGCGGTCATGGCCGCACCGACGCGGTCGAACACCAGCAGGTCGGGGTGCTGATCGGCGAGCGCGAGACGGCGCTCCCGCTCGGGCGTGGCGCTGCGGGCCGCGAGCAGCTCGCCTGCGAACCGGCATGCCGCGCTGCGCAGGCCGGCGCCTGCGGGGCCCACGAACAGGTACGCCGGCAGCGGCGAGTCGAGCGCTGCCTGCAGGCGGTCGACCGCGGCCGGCTGGCCCACGATGCCGTCGAGCAGGTTGCCCACCGGCGCCTCGTCCACGACCGGCTTTTCGGCGGTCGGCTCATCGAGCGATGGCGAGGAAGACGGAGCCGAGGCTTCATCCGCTGCCAGCGCCTCCGCTGGACGCTCGGCTGTGGCTGGTGTTGATCCTGTCGCAGGCTCGGGTCGCGCACGCGGATCATCGGCGGGCGCAGTTGGTTGTGGCGGTGTTGGCGGCGGACCGGCCAAGTCGAACAGCGACAACGGGGCTGGCTCGGCCGCGACGGCATCCCGCGGTTCGTCGCCGCTGTCAGACGTGGACACCAAGAACCCTTCAGCTCACGGAGATGCGGAGCGGTCTTGGCTGACTGCAATGACACATCCGCGCGAGACGCGAAGGGAAGGGGGCTTCGACAGAAGCGCCTCACGCATCGTCGGCGAACTTCCTGGCGACCGCTTCTCGAACACGCTCCGCGACTTCGGGCCTCCGCCCGGTTCCGTCGACAAGGACCCAGCGCTCGGGCTCCGCCGCGCACAGATCCTTGAAGCCGCGCCAAACGCTGTCTCGAAACAGGCTGTCAGCGTCTTCGAATTTGTCTCCGTGCAGCGCCGCAGGCGTCTCCCCGTCACCCAAGAGCGTCATCTGGATCCCGTCAATGTCGTCCTTCTTTCTTGCCTGCTTGCCCTTTTGGCGCGAGCGAGTGCGACGGTGATCGAGCGGCACGTCAAGCAAGACGACGACATCGGGCAAGATCACCTCCGGCAGTTCGTAACCGGTTGGCGGCGGGTCAGGGCGGCGAGAGGCGTACTCGATCAGCGTCCGCAGCTCCGCCAGCGGCAAACCCCGGCCGTAGCCCTGATAGGCCAGCGTGGAGCCGTACGAACGGTCCGTGACAACGTCGCGGCCTTGGGCGAGATGCTTCGAGACCACCGCGGCGATGTGCTGAGCCCGGTCAGCAGCAAACAGCAAGGCCTCCGCTCGCGGACTTGGCCAGTGGTCGGCACCGAGCAGGACTTCGCGCAGGTGCTCACCCAGAGGCGTTGCTCCTGGTTCGCGTGTGAGTTCTGCATCCAGATACTCAGCTAGCAGGCCTGCTTGCGTTGTCTTGCCGCTGCCCTCCCAGCCTTCGAATGCGATGTAGCGCCCACGCCGAGTCATGACGCATCCTCGCGGCTATTGGCGGCCTGCGGCGCCCGGTGCCCCTCGCCACGCCGGCTGCGCAGCGACAGGGCGGCCAGCACGCCCGCCATCAGGATCAGCAGTGCTCCGAGCCACAGCGCTCCCCGGACGCCTGGCAGCGCGAACACCGAATCGCCGATCCTGATCTCGTTGTCGAATGCGACGTCGAAGAACCAGTGGAAGCCGTCGGACAGGAAGCCCCCAGCCGCCATGGAAATCAGCAGGCAGAAGCGCACCAGCGTGTACATCGCTGCGAAGACCCGTCCACGCAGCACCTCTTCCACGTTCTCGTGCAGCAGCGTCAGCCCGGTGACGTACACCGAGCCGGCAGCCAGTCCCAGCGCCAGCACACCGGCGAACACCAGCAGCGTGGTGGACATCGAGGCGGCGAACAGCAACGACGCCCCGGCGACAAAGACCGAGAGCACAAACAGACGGTCGCGCTGGCCGAACGCTGATGCCGCTAGCCACCGTGCGACGGCGTAGAAGACTGCTAGCACCAAGCGGGCCGTGAGCCGCAGGAACCTCTTGGGAGCCTCGAGCCGGCGGCCCTGAGCTGAGTGGTTCGCCGCCGCCTGCACCAGCGTCACCAGCGCCACCCCGCCCCCGACTCCCAGGCCC
Organism: Acidimicrobiia bacterium; assembly: GCA_022820925.1. Lineage (GTDB taxonomy): Bacteria > Actinomycetota > Acidimicrobiia > Acidimicrobiales > Poriferisodalaceae > Poriferisodalis. The sequence continues at coordinate 97,361 of JAJEEO010000014.1, forward strand.
ATCGCCACCAGGATCGAGCTGAATCCGGCGCTGCCCGCACCCAGCACCTCGTCGTTGAAGACCGCTCCCAGCGGCACGAGCATGCCGCCGCCGATCATGCCGGTGCCCAGGCCCACCAGCACGGCGCGCACCTGCGGGTTGAGGGCAATGAAGTCCCAGCCTTCGCGTAGCTCGCGGAATCCTTGGCGCCAGTCGATGCGGCGGCCGGTGTCGCGCTTGCGGTGCGCCGCGGTGATGTGCGGCGACAGCGGCAACGTCGCGATGATCGCTGCGGCAATGAGGAAGGTGGCCGAGTCGAGGACCAGTGACATCTCCACCTGGCCGATGTCGGTCCAGCCGATCAGCTCGCCCAGCTTGGCCATGAGGGCGAAGGCGCCGGCGCCCAGCGGGAAAGTGCCGTACGCGGCCACCAGGCCCAGCGAGTTCGCCGCCGTGAGGTGCCGGTCGGGCACGATGTTGGGGACGATCGCCTCCTTGGCGGGGCTCCACAGCGAGGTGGCCAGCTCGAGCGCCAGCGATGCCAGCACCAGCAGCCACACCCGGTCGATGAACGGGATGGTCAGCAACACGCTGGCCCGCACGATGTCGCAGATCACCAGCAGCCGTTTGCGGTTGAAGCGGTCCACAATGACGCCCCCGGCCGACGCCAGGAAGAAGCCCGGCAGCACACGGGCGGTCACTACCAGCGCGATGGCGGAGCCCGGCTGATCGCCGCCGATGCGGCGCGCCACCTCGATGGTGGCAAGCAGCCCGATCCAGTCGCCGAACGAACTCACCACCTGAGCGATCCACAGGCGCAAGAACCCCGGGGCCTTGAACAGTCCCGGCTGCGGCGCCTCCGTGTCGGCGGCGTCTGCGTCAGCGTCGTCTACGGCGTCGGCGTCGGGCGCGTCCGAGCCCTCGAACGGCTGCGACGGACGATCCGAACCCATGGCACTCAGCAGGCTAGGAGCAGGCGCGCGTCGCCCTCTCTCATCGCGCCAGTCTCACCGGAACAACCCGGATTCGCCCATCGTGATCCCCGGCGCCGTCAACCGCTCGTGCCGGGCGGCCTCTTTCGAGCCGGCGCCTTGCGGGCCCCGGATTTCTTCGCTGCGGGCTTCTTGCGAGCCGTCGCCTTCTTCGCCGGCGATTTCCTGCGGGCAGTCGACTTCTTCTTCGCCGGCGAGGTGCGCTGGGCTGCACGCTTCTTAGCGGGACCCTTCGCCCGTCGCTCGGCCAGCAGCTCCGCCGCCCGCTCGGCGGTGAGCGTCTCGGCATCATCGCCCTGGCGCAGCGACGCGTTGTACTCGCCGTCGGTCACATACGGCCCGAACCGGCCATCTTTGAGCACCATCGGCTTGCCGCTCTCGGGATCCTGGCCGATCTCGCGGCCCGTGCTCGCCGCCCGCTGGCCGCGGCGGCGGGGCGGCTGGGCGAGCAGCGCCAGCGCTTCGTCGAGCGTCAGCGTGAACAGCTGATCCTCTGATTCGAGGCTGCGGTTGGTTGCCTTGCCCCCGTCGATCGCCGCTTTGGTCAGGTACGGCCCGAACCGGCCGTTGCGCACGGTGATCTCGGCGCCGTCGGCTGGGTCGACGCCGACGGTGCGTGGCAGCGTCAGCAATTGCAGCGCATCTGCCAGTGTGACGGTCTCGGGCGTCTGACCGGAGAGCAGCGAAGCGGTGCGGGGACGGTCTTCAGTCTCGTCGGGTCGGCCGACCGAGACGTAGGGGCCGAACCGGCCGGGCCGCACGAGCACGTCGAGGCCGGAGTCTGGATCGGTGCCAAGCACCCGTTCGGTGGGCTCATCCAGCAGCTCGAGCGCCCGGTCCAAGGTGAGCTCGTCGGGTGCGAGGTCGTCGGGCAGCGGGCGGGTGGCGTCACCACGCCGCAGGTACGGGCCGAAGCGCCCCACCCGGGCCATCACCGCCTCACCGTCGGCATCGACGCCGATCGGAATGCTGTTGATCTCTGCGGGGTCGATGTCTGCGAGACGATCGTCCGAGACGAGGTAGCGCAGGCCGCCGGCCGCCTCGGGCGTCGGGGCATCTTTGTTTCCGAAATAGAACGCAGTGAGCCATGGCTCGGCGTCGCGATCGCCGTTCGCGATCTCGTCGAGGTCGGATTCCATCCGGGCGGTGAGCGCGTAGTCGACGAGGTGGTCGAAGTGGCGTTCCATGAGCCCGACCGTGGCGAACGCCACCAACGCCGGGACGAGCGCCGATCCCTTCTTCCACACGTACCCGCGTGCCTGGATCGTCTCGATGATGCTGGCGTAGGTGCTCGGGCGGCCGACGCCCAGTTCCTCGAGGCGGCGGATCAGCGATGCTTCGGTGAAGCGGGCCGGCGGGCTGGTGCTGTGCTCGGACGCCTCGAGAGCCACCGCGGTCGCCGCGTCGCCGGCGTCGATGTCGGGCAGGATGCGCTCGGGCTCCTCGTCAGTGCCTGCCGCGGCCGGCACGTACACCAGCCGGAATCCGGGACTGGTGACCACCGTTCCCGCGGCGGAGAGCTCCACGTCGTGCGGGCCGGGCACACCGGCGCTGCCGGCGAGCTCCCGCGCCAGCTCGCAGTTCGCCGTTCCCGCCAGCCGGATGGTGACGGTCTCGCCGGTGGCGTCGATCATCTGGCTGGCGATCGTGCGCTGCCAGATCAGGTCGTACAGGCGGGCGGCGTCGCCGCCGAGATCGGTGATGGCGCCAGGCTCGGGCCAGTTCTCGCCTGCGGGGCGGACGGCCTCGTGCGCCTCTTGCGCGTTCTTGACCTTGCGGGTGTAGATGCGCGGCTTGGGCGGCAAGTTCTCGGCGCCGAAGCGTCCGGCGACTATCCGCCGCGCCGCGCCCAGTGCCTGGTCGGACAGGGTGGTGCTGTCGGTGCGCATGTAGGTGATGCGGCCGTTCTCGTAGAGCCGCTGCGCTGCTGCCATCGTGCGTGAAGCAGAGAAGCCCAGCCGCGCGCCCGCCGCCTGCTGAAGCGTCGAGGTGATGAACGGCGCCGGGGGCCGGCGGCGGTACGGCTTGGATTCGCGGGACACCACAGCGAACTGCCCGCCGTCGAGGTCTTCGGCCAGCGCGGCCGCGGCACTGCCGTTGAGCACCGCGACCCCGTCGGTGCGCAGCCCGCCCTGCTGGTCGAAGTCGCGCCCGGTGGCGATGCGGCGACCGTTGAGCGATGCCAGCGACGCGTCGAATTGCCCTGGTCGGGCCGCGCCGGTGGGATCGGCGGCAGCGTCGAGCGTGGCCACCAGGCTCCAGTACTCCGCCGCCCGGAATGCCATCCGCTCGCGCTCGCGCTCGACGATGAGACGGTTGGCGACGCTCTGCACGCGTCCCGCCGACAGCTTCGGCGCCACCTTGCGCCACAGCACCGGCGAGACCTCGTACCCATAGAGCCGGTCGAAGATGCGGCGCGCCTCCTGCGCGTCGACGAGGCGCCGGTCGAGATCGCGGGGATTGTCGATGGCCTCCCGGATGGCTGCCGCGGTGATCTCGTGGAAGACCATGCGGCGCACCGGGATCTGGGGGTTGAGCACCTCGAGCAGGTGCCAGGCGATGGCCTCGCCCTCGCGGTCCTCATCGGTGGCGAGATAGAGCTCGTCGGCGTTGCGCAGCAGCGCCTTCAGACGCCGCACCTGGTCTTTGGCGGTCACCACGTACAGCGGCTTGAAGCCGTCGTCAGGATTGACGCCGAGCGTCGCCCACTGCTCGGACTTGAAGGCCGCGGGCACCTCTGACGCGTTGCGCGGCAGGTCCCGGATGTGGCCGACAGAGGACTCGACCACGTAGTCGTCACCGAGGAAGCGCGAGATGGTGCGCGCCTTCGCGGGCGACTCGACGATGACGAGAGAAGTGGCCATGGGCCTCCGAGGGGGCAGCTTCCGCTCGGCGTGTGTCGGTTCGAACGGCGCCGGAGCGGCCCGCGCCGGACGGTAGCGGAACAGGCTCGGCGTGCGGCGGTGGGATCGGTCTAGCGAGGTTCTCGCTGTGCGCCCAGCCGGTGCAGGATCCAGGCAACAAGCGCAGCGGCACCGGCGGTCACGAAGGCCACCGCCGCATCGGCCGCAATCGGTGCACCGAGCGCCGAATTGCCGAATCCCTCCGCTTCAGGGTCGCCCACCGGCCAGGGCCACAGCACTCGCAGCGAACCCGCCATGAGACCCATGAGCACCGCGATGACGACGTCGCGTCGGCGCTCCAGCAGACGCTGCAGCAGGCGCGAGAACAGCCCCAGCCCGATCACGGCGCCCAGCGCGAACAGCGCGACCGTGGCGATGTGCCGGTCGGCCACCGCCTCGGTGATCGGGTCGTACAGGCCCAGCAGCAGCAGGATGAACGCACCCGAGATGCCGGGCAGGATCATCGCGCACACCCCCAGTGCGCCGGCACCGATGATGACCACGACGGCCGGGTCGGCGACGCTGCCCGGCCGCACGCCGAGCAGGACAAACACGACGACCGCCGTGGCGGCGGCGACCGCCGCGAGCCCCGGGCGCCACTGGCGCACCTCCCGGCGCGTCGTGACCACGGTCATGGCGACGAGTCCGAAGAACGCGGCCGACAGGGCGACCGGCTGGCGGTCGATGCCCAACCGCACCAGTTCGACCAGGCCCAGCACCGCAATGGCGATGCCGGTGAGCAAGCTCGCCAGAAACGCCCACTCCGCCCGGCGGGCAGTTGCGAGCCCCAGCCGCAGCCGGCCTCGCAGCACCTGGCCGGCGGCGGTGCTCAACTGGGCGATCTGGTGCACCAGCCGGTCGTAGATGCCCAGCAGCAGGGCGATCGTGCCGCCAGAGACGCCCGGCACGACATCGGCGGCCCCCATCGCCAACCCCCGCGCGAAGTTCGCAATGACGCGCCGAGCCACACGGCCGAAGCTAGACGCACCACCCCAGTTCGGGCGAACTACCAGACATGGCTTCGGCCGCATCAAACACAGACGCGGAGAGTCCCCGGGCCGCAGCCCGGGGACTCCCGCTGACAACAGAGCAGGCGGTCGCCCGTCGACTCAGCCCATGGCCGAGTGTCAGCCGCTCGAGACCACGTCGTCGAGCGCCAAGCCGGGCCCCCCGTGTTCGGACACGTCGAGGCCCACCATCTCCTCCTCTGCCGACACTCGCAACCCGATCGTGGCCTTGAGCACCCCGAACAGGATCGCGGCGGTCACGATCACCCACGCGGCCACGATCACCACCAGCAGGAATTGCACGACGAGCTGCTCGATGCCGCCGCCGTAGAACAGGCCGGCGTTCTCGCGGCCCAAGAACGCATCGTCGTAGCGGGCGAACAGGCCGATGGCGAGCGTGCCCCACATGCCCGCGGCGCCGTGCACGGCGAATGCGCCGACCGGATCGTCGATCTTCATCTTGCGATCCACAAAACCGACGACGCCCACCACGATGAGCCCCGCGATGAACCCGGTGACGATGGCACCCCAGGGCGTCATCGAGCCGCAGCCGGCGGTGATGCCGACGAGCCCCGCCAGCGCTCCGTTGCCGGCCATCGGCACATCGGGACGGCCGGTGCGCAGCCAGTTCAGCGCCGTGGCGCCGATGGTGCCGGCGCACGCCGCCAGCACCGTGTTGAGCGCCACGAACATCACGAACTCGTCCGCTGCAAGCTCGGAGCCGGGATTGAAGCCGAACCAGCCGAACCACAGGATGAACACGCCCAGGATGGCGAGCGTCACGTTGTGGCCCGGGATGGTGCGCGATGTCCCATCGGCTGCGTACTTGCCGATGCGAGGCCCGAGCATCCAGGCGCCGACGAGAGCGATCCAGCCGCCGACGCTGTGCACGATGGTGGAGCCGGCGAAGTCGCTGTAGACGGCGTCGCCGATCGAGATGTTGGCGATGAGGCCGCCGCCCCAGGTCCAATGAACCACGATCGGGTAGATGATCGCCGTGGTCACGAGGCTGAAGATCAGATAGGTGCTGAACTTGGTGCGCTCGGCCATGGCGCCCGAGGCGATCGTGACCGCCGTGGCGGCGAACACCGCCTGGAAGAAGAAGTCCGTCGAGCCAGACAGGCCCTCAGAGATGTCGAAGAGGTCGACGCCCGACAGGGCGAACGAGCCCCAGCCGAACGCGCTGTTGCCATCGCCCCCATAGGCCAGCCCGTAGCCCACGAGGAAGAACGCCAGGATGCCGATGGATGCGTCGGCGAGGTTCTTGGCCATGATGTTGGCCACGTTCTTCGAGCGGGTCAGGCCCGACTCGAGCATGGCGAAGCCGGCCTGCATCAAGAAGACGAGCACCCCGGCGATGAACACCCACAGGTTGTCCATCACAGCTTGAACGACCTCCGATGTGACGGCGTCGTCCTGCGCGCCGACCGGTCCGGCGAACAGGAACAGGCCGCCGAGGGCGCCCGCGGCAACGACGAATAGCTTGCGTTTCATGGCCAATCTCCTAGGACTCGGCTCCCGATGCATGGCTGATGTGGCGAACCTAGGAATGGCGTGTTGCGCAGGGGTCACTCCGACATGACCGCTCGATGCACAGCGCGGGTCGGCGCTGTTGCCGAGATGTTTCGGCCGCGTTGCGAGCCCCGACGGGGCGGTGGATGACTAGCGAGCGGGGTAGCGCAGCTTGGGGCCGGCCTCGGCCCAGTCCATGTGGTCGCGGATGTACTCGTTGGCGGGATCCCGCGGCGGCAGGTAGTCCCAACCCTGCGCTGCGGCGGCATGGACAACGCGACGGGCCCGCTGCGAGGCCACTACCTGTTCTCGGATCGCCCCAGAGTCCCAGCGCTGTGCGACCTCTGCGGCGAAACCAGCCGATACCTCGGCCAGCTCAGCCGCCGCAGCGAGGTTGTGATGCTCGGCGGGATCGGCCGAGATGTCATAGAGCTGTGGCGGGTCGGAGTCGCAGTGGATGTACTTGTGGCGACCCCGGCGGATCATGAACATCGGGTGCGAGGTCAGCTCCCCCATGTACTCGCCGAGCGTCTCGTCGACCGGATCGTCACCTCCGGTGGCCGCGGGCCACAGGCTGCGCCCGTCGAGCGGCGCGCCGAGGTCCGGCAGCGAACTGCCGGCGATGTCGATGAGCGTGGGCGCCACGTCCATCAGCGAGCACACGTTGGGCACGGTGCCGGTCGCGATCCCAGGCCCCGCCATCACCAGCGGGACGCGGGCGGACCGCTCGAAGAACGACATCTTGTACCAGGCGCCCCGGTCGCCGAGCATGTCGCCGTGATCGCTGGTGGCGATCACCACCGTGTCATCGGTTCGGCCCGTCTCGTCGAGGACTTCCAGCAGCTCGCCGAGCCACCAGTCGAAGTAGCTGGTGTTGGCGTAGTAGGCCCGTCGGGCGTTGCGGCTCTGCTCGTCGGTCCAGCCGGCGGTGTCGGCCCCGATGCCGTGGCGAATCCGCTTCGTGTGCGGATCCAGCTCGGGCGGCAGCGGACCCGGCAGGTCGATGTCGTCGTGGTCGTAGAGGTTCCACCACTCGGGGCGAGCCACGTAGGGATCGTGCGGGTGGATGAACGCCACCGCCAGGAAGAACGGACGGTCGTCAACCTCACGGGCCAGGTCGTACAGGCAGCGGCGCGTGGCGTGGCCGACTTCGGTGTCGTAGTCGATCTGGTATGTCGCGAGTGCGGGACCGGCATCGGTGACGCTCTCCATGTTGTGGTACCAGGCGTCGATCCGTTCGCCGGCGGCGTCCCAGTTGGGGGTCCACGCGAAGTTCGCCGGGTAGATGTCTGTGTTCAGGCGCCGGCTGAAGCCGTGGAGCTGGTCGGGGCCGACGAAGTGCATCTTGCCCGCCAGCACGGTCCGGTAACCGGCCAGGTTCAGCCAGTGGGCCATGGTGGGCGCGGCCGCGCTCCACTCGGCGGCGTTGTCCCACGCGCCGATCTGGGAGGGGAGGCGGCCGGTCATCATCGAGTAGCGCGACGGCGCGCACAGGGGCGAGGGACAGTACGCGGCATCAAAGCGCACGCCCCGCTCGGCCAGCGCGTCCATGGCTGGCGTCTGGACGACCGGGTGGCCGTAGGTGCCGGTGAAGTGCGGCGCGAGCTGATCGGCCATCACCAGCAGCACATTGGGAACCGTCATCAGTCGAACAGTACGCGTGCCCGAACCCAACGCGCACCAGTGCGCGGTAGGGGCCGATTTTCGGCGTGCTAATCTTGATAAAACCGTCTAAATGGCCTGTTTTACACGGGGAAGGTCAGGGGGCCCGACCCGTGAGCGGGCCGATCGCTCTCGGGGAGAGCTGCCGGCACATGTCGGCGACAGACGGAGGAAACACACAGGGGGTTGCCCATGTCCGAAGTACGCAAGTCCGGCGAACGAACTCGCCGGCGCCAACCGATGAGCAGCTGGACGCTGCTCATCGCGCTCGTCGCAGCGTTCGGGCTGCTCGCAGCAGCCTGCACAGGCAGCGACGACGACGCAGCCGAGGAGCCGGTCGCCACGACTGAGGCAATGGAGGAACCGGCCCCCACCGAACCGGCGGCCGATGAGGGTCCGGACCTGGGCGCGCAGACCACGATCACGCTGGCATCCAACCCGTGGAACGGCTCGGCGCTGAATGTGGCTGTCGCCGCGCAGCTGCTCGAGTCCGAACTCGGCTATGAGGTCGAGATCGTGGAGATCGACGAGAACGCCCAGTGGGCGGCCATCAACACCGGCGACATCAGTGCCTCGCTCGAGGTCTGGCCGTCGGGTCACGCTCAGAATGTGATCGACTTCATCGACAATCCCGACGCCAACGTCGACAATGCCGGCCTGCTCGGGCCGATCGGCAAGATCGGCTGGTTCACGCCGACGTACATGATCGAGCGCCATCCGGAGCTGGCAACGTGGGAGGGCTTCGCCGATCCGGAGCTGGCCGGCTTGTACGCCACCGCGGAGACCGGCGACCTGGGACAGTTCCTGGGCGGTGATCCGAGCTTTGTCCAGTACGACGAGGACATCATCAACAACCTGGGCCTGCCGATGCAGGTCGTCTACGCCGGGTCCGAGGCAGCGATCCTGGCTGCGGTCGATGCGGCATACAGCAGGGAGGATCCGATCCTGGTGTACCTGTGGACACCGCATTCAGCGTTCAACAGCTACGACCTCACCAACGTGCTGCTGCCCGAGTACAGCGACGACTGCTACGCCACGGCCGACGCCGGCGGTGTTGACTGCGACTACCCCGCCGACGTCCTGTTCAAGATCATCGACGCGAGCCTGGCCGAGAACGCCCCCGCAGCTGACGCCTTCTTGCGAGCCATGAACTACGACAGCGCCGACCAGATCTCCATGCTTGCTGCCGTCGAAGGCGAAGGCATGTCGGTCGACGACGCTGCTGCGCAGTGGATCGCGGACAACGAGGCGACCTGGAGCGCTTGGCTCCAATAGCCCCGCAGGACATGTCCCCAGCGAGACGCTGACCCGTCGGCGTCGACCTGACACGGTCGGCGCCGGCGGGGCTCGTCCCGCATGTCTGCGAACACGCTTTACTCAGTGACGTCGGTGAACTCGTGAAGGACCCTGCATACGACTTCGTCATCGTCGGCGGCGGATCGGCCGGCTGCGCGCTCGCGAACCGGCTGAGCGCCGATCGCAGCATCAAGGTGCTCGTGCTCGAAGCGGGGCGCCGGGATTACCGCTGGGATGTGCTCATCCATATGCCGGCGGCTTTGGCGATGCCGATCGGCAACCGCTTCTACGACTGGAAGTACGAGACCGAGGCCGAGCCCCACATGGGCGGCCGGCGCGTCTACCACGCCCGGGGCAAGGTGCTGGGCGGGTCGAGCTCCATCAACGGGATGATCTTCCAGCGAGGCAATCCCGCCGACTACGACAAATGGGCAGACCGGTCCGGCATGCAGGCCTGGGATTACCGCCACTGCCTGCCGTACTTCAAGCGCATGGAGACGTGCCTGGCGGGCGCCGATGAGTGGCGCGGCGGCGAGGGACCCCTGGTGCTCGAGCGTGGCCCGGCGGCCAGCCCGCTGTTCGAAGCGTTCTTCGCGGCCGTGCGGGAAGCCGGTTTCGAGCTCACCGACGACGTGAACGGATTCCGCCAAGAAGGCTTCGCACCGTTCGACCGCAACATCCACCGCGGACGGCGGCTGTCTGCCTCGCGCGCCTACCTGCACCCCGTGCTGGACCGTCCGAACCTCGAGCTGCGCACCGGTGCGCTCATCGGCAAGGTGCTGTTCGAGGGCAGCCGTGCGACCGGTGTCAGCTACCGCCGCAAGGGCCGCCAGCGCGTCGCCCGCGCAGAGCACGTCATCCTGTGTGCGGGCGCATTCGGCTCGGCCCAGCTCCTGCAGCTCTCAGGTGTCGGGCCGCCGGCACTGCTCGGCCAGCACGGCATCGATGTGGTCTCGCCGCTCGACGGCGTCGGCGAGAACCTCCAGGACCACCTCGAGGTCTACATCCAGTACGCCTCCAAGCTGCCGGTCTCGATGCAGCCGCATCTGCGTCGGCGGCGGCATCCGTGGATCGGCCTGCAGTGGCTGGCACGGCGCGGACCGGGCGCCACCAATCACTTCGAGGCAGGCGGCTTCGTGCGCAGCAACACCGCCGAGGCCTACCCGAATCTGATGTTCCACTTCCTGCCGCTGGCCGTGCGCTACGACGGCTCGGCGCCCGCCAGCAAGCACGGCTACCAGGTCCACGTCGGGCCGATGTACTCCGATGCCCGCGGCTGGGTGCGGATCCGCTCGCTTGATCCTGCGGCCAAGCCGGCCATCCGGTTCAACTACCTGTCCACCGCCCAGGACCGGCGCGAGTGGATCGAGACCGTGCGGGTGACGCGCCGCATCATGAACCAGCCGGCCTTCGAGCCCTACAACGACGGCGAGCTGTCGCCGGGTCCCGACACCCAGACCGACGACGAGATCATGGACTGGGTGGCGCGCGACGCAGAGACGGCGCTGCACCCAGCGGGCACGGCGCGGCTCGGCACCGACGAGGCGGCGGTGACCGACCCGGCGAACATGGGCGTGCACGGCACCTCGGGCCTCAGCGTCGTGGATGCCTCGGTGATGCCGACGGTCACGAACGGGAACATCTACGCGCCGGTGATGATGATCGCCGAGAAGGCCGCCGATCTGCTCTTGGGCAACGAGCCGCTCGCGCCGCTCGACGTGCCGGTCTACGGACGGTCCGCCGAGACGCCGCCGCCGTCACCGCCGTCATCGCCGGAGATCATTGCCGAGACGAGGTCGAGCACCTCGTGACGCTCTGCTTTGGTCGGCGGCGCAAGGCCGAAGAGATCGATGAGCCACAGGCCGTCGCCGACGATGCGCGCCAGCAGACCGGTGGTCTCGGCCAGCCCGTCGTCGCGCAGCAGGCGCTCCTGCCAACGCTCGAACGTCGCCCGGGTATTCGCGAGCAGTTCGTCGTCGAGTGCCGCCGCCGCCAGTATCGACGCCGAGGTGTCGTCCGCCGCCTTGTACGGCTCGCGGACGTAGTCGAGATAGGCGAGAGCGAAGGTGCCGCGGGCGGCAGGGTCGTTGTCGCGGAAGCGGGCCTCGCGGTTGTCGAGCTCGTCGTCGAGCACGGCCAGCGTCTCGTCGAGCAGGCCGGCCATGAGGGCGTCTTTCGAGCCGAAGTGATACAGGAAGCCGCCTTTGCTGACCCCGGCCTTCAGCGCGACCCGGTCGAGCGTGAGGTTGGCTGCACCGTCGGTCTGGATGACCTCGATGGCGGCTTGCAGGATGCGCTCGCGGGTTTGCACCGCTCGTTCCTGCACGGGACCGGATCGCGAGCCGGTCGCCTCGGCATGGGTGCCCGCAGCCGAGGTGCGGGCAGGTGTCGCTTTGTGGGGCCGAGTCCGTGCCACAGTCAGCACAGCGTACCGAGACCCCGTACCCGTCCGGTTGGACGGTAATGCGGCCGGCGGAGGCTCCCATGGATCAGATCTCTCCCGAATCTGCGCCGGACGAGGCCGCCCGGGACGCCGCCGTCTCGGGTGCCGATGCAACGGTCAGGGTCGCCGATCTCTGGAAGATCTTCGGTCGCAAAGTCGAGGCCGCTCGTGACATGGCCGTCGCCGGTGCCGAACGCGACGAGATCAGGTCCGAGACCGGCTGCCTGGTGGCGGTGCGCGACGTCAGCTTCGGGGTGAATGCAGGCGAGACCTTCGTCGTCATGGGCCTGTCCGGCTCGGGCAAGTCCACGCTGGTGCGCTGCATCTCCCGCTTGATCGAACCCACCTTCGGCGACATGGAGGTGTGCGGCACCGTCTTGGCCGACGCGAGCGATGCAGCGTTGCGCGAGCTGCGCCGCAACAAGATCGCGATGGTGTTCCAGCACTTCGGGCTGTTCCCCCATCGTCGAGTCGTCGACAACGTGGCCTACGGCCTCGAGGTGCAGGGCGTCGGCCGCGAAGAGCGCCATGAACGAGCCCACGAGGTGCTGGTCACGGTGGGCTTGGACGGCTGGGAACACCACTACCCGCAGCAGCTCAGCGGCGGCATGCAGCAACGGGTCGGCCTGGCGCGGGCCCTCGCGGTGGAACCCGAGGTGCTGTTCTTCGACGAACCGTTCTCGGCGCTAGACCCGCTCATCCGGCGCGACATGCAGGACGAGCTGGTGGCGCTGCAGCTCGAGCTGCAGCGCACCATCGTGTTCATCACCCACGATTTCGCCGAGGCACTGCGGCTGGCCGACCGGATCGCCATCATGCGGGACGGGGCCTTCACCCAGGTCGGGACGCCGCTGGAGATCTTGACCCAGCCCGCGGACGACTACGTGAGGGCGTTCACCCAGGATGCGCCGATCGCCAAGGTGCTCCCTGCGTGCTCGCTGATGCGGCCGCTCGGCGACGGCGCCGTTGACGAGAGCTGGCCCCGCACCGCCGAGACCGCGACGCTCGAATCGGCCCTGCCGTTCCTGCTGTCGGAGCACCGACCTGTCGTGGTCTGCAACGCCGACGGCGATCCCCTGGGCCTGCTGCACCAGGACGATGTGGCAGCGGTGCTGGAGCAGAACCTGCGATGAACCGAACCGCCACCAACGCTGCTCCAGCAACGCCATCAAACACAGTGCTGGAAAGCAACTTGCGGTGAGCCAGACGGTCGCCGCCGGTCCTGGTGCCAGCGCCGGCACACCCGCCTCCCGGCGGCGGTCGCCGCTCGCAGTGGGGCTGGCAGCCGCCGGGCTCGCGCTCGTGATCGTCGGCTTCGTCGCATCGGTGGGCGCATTTCCCGAGTCGTGGAACTTCGGCCTGGCCGACCCCATCGATCGCACGAGGCGTTGGCTCATCAACAACCAGACGTCCCATTGGCTGTACACGGTGCTGCTGAACCCGCTGACCGATCTCGCCGATGCGGGCATCCGACGGCTCGAGGCGATCCTGCGGTGGTTCCCGTGGTACGTGTACCCGGTGTTCTGCGGTCTCGGGCTGTGGCGAGTGCGCGGCCGGGTGGCGGGCGCGCTCGGCTTCTGCGGCGTCGTGCTCATCGGCATGACCGATCTGTGGCAGCAGGGCTTCGCCACGCTCGCGCTGATGGGCGTGGCGGTGTTCCTGGCGCTGCTGGCGGGCATCCCGCTGGGCATCGCCGCGTGGCGCAACGACCGGTTCGCGAGCGTGCTGCGCCCCACGCTCGACGCCATGCAGACCATGCCCGGGTTCGTCTATCTCATCCCGTTCGTGCTGCTGTTCGGCATCGGGCGCGTGCCGGCGCTGATCGCGACCGTCATCTTCGCCCTGCCCCCGGTGGTGCGGCTCACCGACGTGGGTCTGCGCAACGTGCCCGGGCCGATGGTGGAAGCCTCGGAGATGTTCGGCGCCACCGATCGCCAGACGCTGCGGCTGGTGAGGATCCCCGCCGCTCGCCCGGCGATCCTGGCCGGCGCCAACCAGACCACCATGCTCGCCATGAGCATGGTGGTGATCGCCGCGTTCATCGGCTCGGGCGGTCTCGGCCAGGACGTGCTGCGCGCCATGCGGGACATCGACGTCGGCGAGGCCTCGGAGGCCGGCATCGCCATCGTCATCATGGCGATCATCCTGGATCGCTTCACACGGGGCATCGCCACGCTGGGCGAGCGCGGGCGCGGCCCCCAGACCAATGCTCCTGCCGGCGGATCGCTGCGGGCCACCGACACGGTTGCGATCCGCCCGGTCGCGGCCGCAACGGCGCTGGTGGCGCTGGTGGGCGGCATCGTGGGTCACAACAAGTTCCCTGAATGGCTGCAATGGCACTACGCGCCGTACATCAACGACATCACGGCGTGGGCTCGCGACAACCTCTACGACATCGGCAACTCGGGCATCGGCACCGGGCCGCTCAGCGATTTCATCACCGTCTACATGGTGACGCCGCTGCGGGAACTGCTCTCGTCGGGGATCCCCTGGCCGGCCATGATCGGGCTGGGCGTGCTGGGGGGCCTGCTGGCTCGCGGCGTCACGCTGGGGCTGGGGGTCGGCGTCGCACTGTTTCTGATCGGGTGGCTGGGCATGTGGGAGCTGTCGATGGACACGCTGGCCCAGACGCTGGTGGCCGTGGCCGCCACGCTCGCTGTCGCGGTGCCGCTGGGAATCCAGGCCTCGCACAGCGACCGCTTCCAGAAGCTGGCAGATCCGGTGCTCGACTTCCTGCAGACCATCCCCAGCTTCGTGCTGCTGGTGCCGGTCATCACCCTGTTTCACGTGGGGCGGATCCCGGGCATCATCGCCTCGGTCATCTATGCGCTGCCGGCCGCGGTGCACTACACCGACCTGGGGTTGCGCCGGGTTCCTGCCGAGGTGCACGAGGCGGCCACCAGCTTCGGCGCGACCCGGGGTCAGCGTCTGCGGCGTGTCGAGCTGCCGCTCGCGGCACCCGAGCTGATGGTGGCGGTCAACCAGGTGATCATGCTGGTGCTGGCCATGGTGGTGATCGCCGGTCTGGTCGGCGGCGGCGGTCTCGGTCTCGAGACCGTGAACGCGCTGCGCCGCAGCGACGCGGTGGGCCGGGGTTTCGAGGCAGGCATCGCCATCGTCCTGCTGGCGGGGATCCTGGACCGCCTCACCCGAGGTGTTGCCGACCGCCTCCGGCCGCCGCCCGCTGCCTGAGCAGCAACTGGCTGACAGCTACGGTGCCGACATGACTGATCCGCATGGAATGCACTGCTCGGGGTCACGTCGGTGGGCATGGTTCCGAACCGCCGTCGCTGCCTGCACGCTGGTCGTCCTGGCGACCGGTTGCTTCGACGTCGAGATGGACTTCGTCGTGCGAGAGGACGGTTCGGGGTCGGTGACCATGACGATGCGCGTCGACGAGTCTGTTGCGGAGCTGGCGGCCCTCGGCGATGTGGGCAGCCTCGAGGACTTCTGCCGCCAGGCAGCGGAGGAAGCCGGACTCGACGAATCGCTGGGATTCGACATCACCGGGGTCGAACAGACCTCTGACTCGGCAATCGAAAATGGCACGTGCATCGTCACGACCGTCGTCACGTGGACCGCAGACGAATCCGACGCCGTGCTGGCAGAGATGACCGGCGAAGGCGGGGACGGCCTCAGTCGCCTCGACAATGGCGGCTGGCGATTCCAGCTGGACATGGGAGAGTTGGCCGGGGACGTCGGCGAGGACGATCTGTCACAGATCGCTGCGCTCGGCTTCGACGCTCCCACGGTGACGATCTCGGTGACGCTGCCTGGGGATCCCGTCGAGCACAACGCCCAGTCGGCGAACCGTTCCGTGTACACGTGGGAGATCGGCTTCGATGCGCTCGCTGAGCTTCCCCCGTCGCTCTACGTCGAGACAGCGCCGAGCGAAGGCGGGCTGGGGCCTGCCGCGATCGGCGGGATCGTGGCAGGCATCGTGATGGTCCTCGCAGCGCTGGTCACGCTGCGTCGCCACCAGGAGGCCAAAGCCGCCGCAGCGAGCGAGCCGGCAGACGGCAGCGACGCAGCCGATGGCGAGGACGCCGGCGGCGGCTCAGACGAGGCAGCGCACCCCGACGATCCGATGAGCAGCTCCTAGAGGAAGGCGGGGACGAACACCAGGCTGACGATGGTCATCACCTTGATGAGGATGTTCATCGCCGGGCCGGAGGTGTCCTTGAACGGGTCGCCGATGGTGTCGCCGACCACGGCCGCTGCATGGGCATCGGTTCCCTTGCCGCCGTGCGCGCCGGCCTCGATGTACTTCTTGGCGTTGTCCCAGGCGCCGCCCGAGTTGGCCATGTAGATCGCGATCAGAAAGCCGGTCACCACCGCGCCGGCCAGGAAGCCGCCGAGCGCGTTCACGTCGATGAAGCCGATCACCAGCGGCAGCACCACCGCCAAGCCGCCCGGCAGCAGCATCTCGCGCAGCGCCGCCTGGGTGGAGATGTCCACGCAGCGGCGGCTGTCGGGCTTCACGCCCGGCTCGCCCTCGCGCAGCCCCGGGATCTCGGCGAACTGGCGGCGGACCTCCACGATCATCGCCTGCGCCGCCCGGCCCACCGACGACATCGTGAGCGCCGCAAAGATGAACGGCGTCATGGCGCCCAGGAACAGGCCGATCGTGACGGCCGTGTCGTTGATGTCGAGGAACACCTGGTCGCCGGCGGTCAGGCTGAACGACTTGAACAGCGCCAGCGCCGTGACCGCAGCCGAGCCCACCGCGAAGCCCTTGGCCACCGCTGCGGTGGTGTTGCCCAGCGAGTCGAGGCTGTCGGTGACGCCGCGCACCTCGGGCGGCAGCTCGGCCATCTCGGCAATGCCGCCGGCGTTGTCGGCAATGGGCCCGTAGGCATCCACGGCCACGATGACACCGGTGACTGCCAGCATGCCGATCGCGGCCAGCGACACGCCGTACAGCCCGATCACATCGCCGGCCTCGCCGAATGCCAGCCCGCCGAACAGGTACGACAGGCCGATCATCGCCACCACGAGCACGACAGCGGGCAGCGTCGAGAGCTTGCCCTGCGCGATGCCCTCGATGGTGACGGTGGCAGGCCCGGTCTCGGACTGCTGGGCGATGCCCTTCACAGGCTTGAAATGCTCAGAGGTGAAGTACTCCGACGTGAAGCCGATGGCCCAGCCGCCGAACAGCCCCACGATGATCGTCAGTGCCAGGAAGATCGGGGCGCTGAGCTCGTAGTCGCCCACGGTCGGACTGCCGCTGAACAGCACCAGCGTGCCGACGATGGCGAACACCACCGTGAGCGCCATGGCCACGTACTGACCGGTGTGCAGCTGCCCCGACAGGCTGCGGCCCTCGCGGCCCCGCACGAACAGCGCGCCGATGATCGAGGCGATCATGCCGAGCGCCCCGATCAGAATCGGATACATCAGCAGCCCTTCGGCGTCGCCGAAGCTGCCGGCCAGGCTGTCGCCTTCGAGGAAGACCGGCACCAGCAGCGAGGCCAGCACCACCGGTGCCACGATCGACCCGGCGTAGGACTCGAACAGGTCGGCGCCCATGCCGGCCACGTCGCCCACGTTGTCGCCGACCGCGTCGGCGATGGTGGCCGGGTTGCGGGGGTCGTCCTCGGGAATGCCGGCTTCCACCTTGCCCACCAGGTCGCCGCCCACGTCGGCGGCCTTGGTGTAGATGCCGCCGCCGATACGGGCGAACAGCGCGATCGAGCTGGCGCCCAGGCCGAACGCAGCCACGACTTGGAAGGCCTGGTCGACGCCCAGCCACTTCACCCACAGCAGGTAGTTGATCGAGATGCCCAGCAGGGCCAGGCCGGCCACGCTGAAGCCCATGACGGCCCCGCCCTTGAACGCCAGCGGCAGCGCCTTGGCAGCCCCGTCGCGGGCGGCATTGGCGGTGCGGCTGTTGGCCGCGGTGGCGATGCGCATGCCGATGAATCCCGCCACTGACGAGAGCACGGCGCCCATGAGGTAGGCGAAGCTGGCTGCCGGGCGCCCGTCGATCGGCACGATCAGCAGCAGCACGAACATGGCTGCCACAAAGACCGACACCCAGCGGTACTCCCGGCGCAGGAACGCCATGGCGCCCTCGCGGATGGCTTCGCCGATCTCGCGCATCAGCTCGGTGCCCTGGTCGGCCCGCAGCACCACCTTGGCGAAGTAGTACGCCAGCAGCAGCGCCAGCACGGAAGCGATCAGGGCCAGATACGGAACAGCAGTCACGTGGGCCTCCAAGGGCACATCGAGGTCAGGTCAGGTCACGTCGGGGGGATGGCTCGGGGGAGTATGCCGGACCGCGGCCCAAGATGCTGAGAACCCGGCGACTCAGTCTCTGGGACCGGCTAGCTCGCCGGCTGAGAGTCGGGCTGCTCGCCAACCGGGGCTTCGCTGTGGGACGCTCCCCTGCCGGCCCACCACAGGACTGCCAAAGCGCCCGCAGCTGCAGCCAAGGACGCCACCAGGATGCCGATCTTGGCGAGGTCCGTCACCCCGCCGCTGTCGAAGGCGAGTCCTGAGATCAGGATCGAGACGGTGAAGCCGATGCCTGCCGCGAAACCGGCGCCGACGAACTGCGGCCAGCTGAGTCCGTCGGGCAGATCGAAGCCGAGTCGCGTCGCCACCCACGTGAACAGCGTGATGCCGACCGGCTTGCCGACCACCAGTCCCAGGATCACGCCCCAGGTAATGGGAGAAGCCGCGGCGTCGGCCACGGTGTCACCGGACAGCTTCACGCCGGCGTTCGCGAGGGCGAAGATGGGCACGATCAAGAACGCCGTGAACGGGTGGAGGGTCGTCTCGAGACGCTCAGTCATCGGCACCGACTCCTGCACGAGGAACGACGCCTGGTGGACATGGTCGACGCTGGGATCCTCGGGCAGGTGATCCACGACGTCCTGGGCCTTCTTGGAATCGAGCAGCGGCTTGGCAGGCGCCAGCAGGCCGAGCGCCACGCCGGCGATCGTGGCATGCACCCCGGACTCGAGCGTCGCGAACCAGACCACGAGCCCCAGCACGACGTACACCTCGATCGCCCAGACCTTCATCATGGTGAGGGCCCGGATCACGACGAGCAGACCGACGGCCAGCGCCAGCCACCTGAAGTCGAGATCTCCTGAGTAGAAGATCGCGATCACGGCGATGGCCCCGATGTCGTCCACGATGGCCAGCGTCAGCAGGAACAGCCGCAGCATCGGCGGGACGCGCGAGCCCAGCAGCGACACGATGCCCACGGCGAACGCGATGTCTGTTGCCATCGGGATCGCCCAGCCGCCGCTGGCCTCGCCGGAAGGATTCAAAGCGAAGTACAGCGCCGCCGGCACGACCATCCCGCCGATGGCGGCAATCGCCGGCAACATGGCAGCGCGCACGCTCGCGAGGTGACCGGTCACCAGCTCACGCTTGATCTCGAGTCCCACCACGAAGAAGAAGAGCGCCATGAGGCCGTCGTTGACGAATTCCTCCAACGTCAGCGGATGGAGGTGGTAGCTGCCGATGGCGAGGTCGATATAGGTGTGCCAGAAATCGAAATAGCTGTCGCTCCACGACGAGTTGGCCCAGATGAGCGCCGCCGCAGTGGCCACCAATAACAGCACGCTGCTGGCCACCTCGCGGTGAATGAACTTCAGAATCGGCCGGGCCACGTAGCGAGCCAGCCGGCTGTCGCCCCCGACGAATGTCTCACGATGCAACAGGTAGTCAGAACCCGCCATACGGCCGCTCAGGATACGGCCCGCTCTGCCGGGGTCTGCTCGCCGGCGTCGATTCCTGCGGTCTCGTCGGCAGCTGTTCAGCTCGTCGAAATGAGCTGAACGGCTGCCTCGAGTCGGGTCGCCATCTCGAACAACGGTGCAACGCCGGTCTCGTCCAGAATGGCAGCGACCTCGGGCACGGTGACGACGAGCGCCATGGCGCCCCCCGCTTTGCGGCAACGACGCCGCGCGTCCAGCAGGATCCCCACGACAACGGGTTCCAGCACAGTGACGTCAGACAGGTCGACAACGAGCCTCGGCTGCGGCCCCGAAGCGTCGAACGCTGACCGCACGGCGCTGTCCAGCGACGCGATGGCAGCCACGTCGAGCTCGCCATGCGGCGTGAGCACGGTCGCCCGCGAGCCGTCAGGCGCGTCGATGGTCTGCGAAGAGATGCCGGAGATCACGACGAGCCCTCAGGCGGTTCAGCCAAAGCGGGGCATCACCTTGTCGCTGATGAGCTCGAGCGACGCGTTGATCTGGTCGGCGGAATGGATGCCCTGGGGCACCAGGAAGAACGCCTCCTCGATGCCCAGCACCGTCTGCGCCTCTTCGATCTGGCGGCTGATGGTGTCGGGGCTGCCGACGAGCTGCAGCGGCATGCCCTGGCCGAACTGGATGGCCCACTGGTTCCAGAACCACTCCATGTCGGCGAACAGCTCCCACGCCTCGGCGTCGGTGGGTGCGCACACCGCCACGCCGCCCCAGCCGCACTCATGCCCGCGGGGCTTCTCCACGCCGTGCTGCGCAGCCTCGGTGCGGTACGCCTTCCACAGCGCCTCGCAGAAGTCCATCTTGTCGCTCAGCACGATCGGCGTGCCGCCGTAGCGCGCCCAGAAGACCGCCGAGCCCATCGACATGGTGAATCCGCCGTACAGCGGCGGGTGCGGCGACTGCAGCGGGCGCGGGGCGATGCCGACCTCGTGGATCGTCATGTCGGGGTCGACGCCGGCGCCGTAGTCTGAATAGACGGTGTGCGTGTGCGGGTTGAGGTTGTCGTTGGGGAAGCGCCAGAACTCGCCCTCATACGAGAATGTGTTGTTCTGCAAGGCCGTGAGCACCACGTCCACGAACTCCTCGAAGAAGCGCCGGTTGTACTCGTCGTCCTCGGTGCCGCGGTTCCACTTGCCCACCGCCGCGAGATCGGGGCGGATCTTGAACTGGTCCACCCAGCGGTGCTGGTAGCCGCGCACCACGCCGAAGCACAGCCGCCCGCCGGTCATGTGGTCGAGGGTCGCCACCTGCTCGGCCACCCGCATCGGGTTGTGCGTGGTGGACACGTAGCCGCACGCGATCGGCCGCAGCCGGCTGGTGTGCTGGGCGATCCAGCTCGCCATCAGGTTGAGGTCGTTGGAGATCTCGAAGCCCTCGATCTGCAGGTGATGCTCGGGGTGGCCGAAGCCGTACCAGCCGTTCTCATCGGCGAAACGCGCGATCTCGGCAATCTCGCCGAGCATGCGCTGGTAGTAGTCGTTGTTGAGCCCTGCGAGGCCGGCCTCGAGCTCGTGCCGGCGGCCGATTGTGCAGTACATGAACAAGCTGAACTTCACCCTGGCTCCCGCTGCCTCGCTCCCCGGCACGATCCGAGGTTCATTGCGGAGTGTAGGTGGGCTTGCTGCGGAGGGACCCGAGAGCCCCGCACGCACCTTGCGGCCACCGACCACTGCATGAACGCCTGTTCAGGACTAGGTTTTTCTGCGGCATGAGCAGCACCGATGCAGCCGATCTGGAGCCCGTTCCCGCGGAAGCCGGCGATTCGCCCGGCAACGGCAATGACGACGCCAACAGCGACGACAACGGGAACGGCAATGGCCGCCGGATCCGCAAGGGCGAGCGCAGCCGCATGCGGATCCTCGATGCCGCCGCGCGCCTGCTCTCGTGCCGCGGCTACGCCGCCACCACCCTGACGGACATCGCTGCTGCGGCGGAGATGCAGGCCGGCAGCCTCTACTACCACTTCGATTCGAAAGACGCGATCGTCGAAGAGGTGCTGAGCGTCGGCATCGACCACGCCCGCTCTGCGATCGACGCCGCACTGGAGGCGCTGGGTCCCGAGGCCAGAGGTTCCGACCGCCTGGCCGAGGCCATCGTCGCCTACGTCAACTGCATCGTCGCCGAGAGCAACTTCACGGTCGCCAACATCCGCTGCTTCAACGAATCGCCCCCGCAGACGCGCGAGAGCCTGGCGGTGCCGCTGCGCGAGTTCGCCAACCTCTGGGTGGGCCTGCTCACCGAGGGTCAGGCCGACGGTTCGCTGCGAGCCGACACCAACGCCAAAGTGCTCGCCCGGATCATGATCTCGGGCCTGAATTCGCTCGCAAGCTGGTACCGCCCCGGCGGCGAACTGCGCCTCGAAGACCTCGCCCGCCAGTTCGCCGACATGGTCCTCGACGGCCTGCACCCTCCCGACTGAGCCGCTCTGCAGAGTGGCACGAGGAGGTGCGGCGGCGACGGTGGCCGCGCGCAGTTATGAAGCGCCCCTGCGATATCCAGCTCGTGCACGAAGCGCTTCATCTGTTTGAAGCACGGGCGCCGTCGCCGTCGTACCGCCGGGCAAGATGCGCTACATGCGGCCGCTGGTGATGAGCTTGCGGCGGTGCTCGAGGAAGTCGACCAGCACGTAGTCGCCCAGGTTGTGGGGGCTGGTGAAGAATGCCCGGCCCCCGTTCATCTCGGTCATCTTCTCCACGAACGCCCGCAGGTAGCTGTTGGGGTCGAGCATGAACACGTTGATGCGGATGTCCTCGCGGGTGGCCCTGGCCACTTCGAGCAGCGTGGCCTCGATGGTCTCGCGCACCGGCGGGTAGGCGAAGTACGGCCGCCCGTCACGCGCCAGGTGAGCAGTGGGCTCGCCGTCGGTGATCATGATGATCTGCTTCGAGCCGGTCTGGCGGGCCAGCAGGCGCCGGGCGATCATGAAGCCGTGCTGCATGTTGGTGCCGTAGGCGAAGTCCCACGAGACCTCGGGGAGCTGCGCTGCGGTCAGCTCGGAGGCTGACTCGGCGAAGCCCACGATGCCCAGGTAGTCGCGCGGGAACTGCGTGGAGATCAGCGAGTGCAGCGCCATCGTGACCTTCTTGGCGGGCAGGAAGTTGTCGCGCATCGGCATCGACAGCGACAGGTCCAGCATCAGCACCGTCGATGCCCGCGACAGCAGCTCGGACCGCTCGATCTCGAAGTCGTCGGGCGTCAGGCTCACCGGCGTGCCGGTGCCCTGGCGGGCCACGGCGTTGCGCACGGTGCGCTCGATGTTCAGGTTGAACGTGTCGCCGAACTCGTACGGCTTGGTCTCGTAGGCGAACTCGTGGCCGACACCCGACTTGCGCACCTGGTGGCTGCCGACCTTGTCGTCCATCAGTCGGTTGAACAGGTCGCCGAGCGCGTTCTGCCCGATGCGCCGCAGCGCCCGCGGCGTCAGCTCCAATCGTCCTTCGGTGTGCTGCGCGAGGCCTGATTCCTCAAGCATGCGGGCCATCTCGCTGAGCCGCTCCAGAGCCTCGGCCGACTGGTCGCCGAGCAGCTCGCGCACGCGCTCGGGATCCACCTCGGCCAGCGCCGAGGGGCTGACCGCACCCTGCAGCATCTCCGACAGCGCATCGAGGTCGCCGAGCTGCGCGAGCACGTCGGCGGCCTGGGACATCGACAACGGGTCGTCGCCGCCGAATTGATAGCCCCGGTCCCAGCCCATGTCGGGGAACGCCTGCTGGAGGTTCTGGGCGAGCTGCTGGGCCTGCCACTGCAGGTCCATGTCGTCCATGAGCTGCGATGCCAGGTCGGCGAGCTGCTGACGCTGGGCAGGCGTCATCGAGTTGAGCATCGAGGACATGGCCGCCATGCGCTTGGCCATGATCTCGAGCAGCTCGTCGAGCGTCTGGGGGTTCTCGGGGAAGAAGTCGCCGTAGCGATCCATGAAGCCCTCGAAGTCGGGCTCCTCGCCGCGGGCACGCTGCTCGAGCATCTGGTTGAGCTCGGCCATCATGTCCTTGGTGCGGGCGAGGTCCTCGGGACTCATGTTGCCCATTGCCCCGGTCATCTGGTCGAAATAGCTCTGCGCAACCTCCTGGCGCAGCCGTTCGACGAGCTCGTTGAACTGTTCGCGGGCCTCGGGCGACTCGAAGTCGTAGCTCTGCAGGCCGCGCATTTTCCCGGCCAGGTCGGGGGGCAGCATGTCGAGCTGCAGGTTGCGCTCCGCCGCGCTGGACTGGGCGATCTCTTCGCGGCGCTCGTCGCCGCTGTCGGCCGCATCCTGCGCGAACTCCTCGAGCGCCTCGCGTTCGGTGTCGGTGATCTCGTCGAGCTCGCGGGCGATGTCGTCGTAGACACCGCCGAGGTCGAACTGCTCGAGCATCTCCTTGCGCCGGTCGCGCAGCCGCTCGATCATCTCGCGCAGGCCTTCGAGCCGGTTGCCCTCGGAGTCGGTGAAGCCCTGCTGCATGAGCCGGCGCAGGGCGGCATTGAGATCGCCGTGATACAGCAGGTCGTCGGTCATCTCGGCGAAAAGGCTGTCCGCGTCGAAGTCGAAGCCGGTCTGGGTGCCGTCCCACGCCGAGTAGCGGAACCGGGCGCCCTCGCGACGGGCACGGCGCCAGCGGATCTTCATTGCTTGCCGCCGTCCGGCGCGAGTGCAGCCACCCGTCTCGGGAATGCAGAACTCACTTGCATAGCGTTCACTCAACCACGCGAGCGGTAGGTAGCTCGCGCACCTACGTGCTCCTTGTTGAGCCGCTTCGACAGGTGCAGGCCTTCGAGCACCAGCTCCACGGCCGAGGCCAGCACTGCGGGCGCTGCGCCTTCGTCCGACGGAGCATCGGCTGCGGCGGCAACCAGCGACTCGGCGGCAACCGCCAGAGCCTGGTTGCCGGCGAGCAGCTCCATGTAGGCCTCCGAGCCGAGGTCGTCGCCGGTGTGCACCACCTTGCCCTCGCCGAAGCTGGCAACCACGTCGCTCAGCTCGTCGGGCGAGAAGCGGTTCTTGAACACTTCGAGCACGGCCGCCCGCAGCATGGTCTCGACGATCTTGCCGTCTTGCCCGTCGGTCATCGACTCGATCTCGATCTTGCCGGCGGTGGAGCTCATGAGCGATTCCAGGTCGCTGACCCGGGGCACGACGTGCCGCTCGCCCCGTTGCAGCGCCCGGCGAGTGGCGTTGGCCGCGAGCGTCTCGGTGTTGGTGACGGTCATGCGCACCGACACGCCCGAGCGCTGGTTGACCTGGCTGCTGGCACGGGCCACATGGCTGAAGGTGGCCACGATCTCGGCCATGAAGTCGGGCAGCGTCACGACCACGCCCTCGCCCATCTCGGTCAGGTCCAGCGGGCGGGCCTCCGCAGACGCGATGTCCATCTCGGTGTCGACATCGAGCGGGTAATGGGTGCGTATCTGGGCGCCGAAGCGGTCCTTCAGCGGCGTGATGATGCGGCCGCGGTTGGTGTAGTCCTCGGGGTTGGCGGTGGCCACCAGCAGCACGTCGAGCGGCAGGCGGATCTTGTAGCCGCGGATCTGCACGTCGCGTTCCTCGAGCACGTTCAGCAGGCCCACCTGGATCCGCTCGGCCAGGTCGGGCAGTTCGTTGATGGCGAAGATGCCGCGGTTGGTGCGCGGCACCAAGCCGTAGTGCAGCGTCAGCTCGTCGGACAGGTACCGGCCCTCGGCCACCTTGATCGGGTCGACCTCGCCGATGAGGTCGGCGATTGACGTGTCGGGCGTGGCCAGCTTCTCGCCGTAGCGAATGCTGCGATGCGCCCACGCGATGGGGGTGTCATCGCCGTGCTCGGCAATCAGATCGAGCGCATGGCGGGACACCGGGTTGTAGGGATCGTCGAAGATCTCCGAGCCCTCGATGTAGGGCATCCACTCGTCGAGCAGGTTCACCAGCGAGCGGATCATGCGGGTCTTGGCCTGGCCCCGCTCTCCCAGGAACACCACGTCGTGGCCGGCCAGCATGGCGTTCTCGAGCTGGGGCAGCACGGTGTTCTCGTAGCCCAGCACTCCTTCGAACAGCGGCTCGGATGCGGCGATGGCCTTCGCGGCATTCGCACGCATCTCCTCCTTGACCGGCCGGGAGACCCAGCCGATCTTGCGCAGTTCGCCGAGCGTGGTGGGTTGGGTCATGGCCGGCAACCTACCCGCCCACTTCGATTCCGCGCAGGCTGGTTGCGCAGTGAGTTCCCCGCGCGTAGCGTGACCGGTGGAGGCGCAGGGGCTCGTGCCCCTCGGGAATGGATTTACAGGCCCGCCCGGTTGCGCCTCCAATTTGTCCCGCATAGCGTGACTGGTGGAGGCAAGGGGAATCGAACCCCTCGGGAGTGGATTTAGAGACCGTCCCGGCCACCCGGCTGCCCCTTGGAACGAAGCCCACACAGCTCCGCTCCTCGAAGACCCCCGCTCGGCTCGCTGGGCGGGGGTCTCGCATGATATTCGTGCAACACACGTTCGTCACTTTCAATACCTCTCAATGATCTTCACGCTCACTGTCCCCAGCGCCGACGCCCGGGTGTTGGCGGGCGATTGGCTGGTGCGGGCCGCAGCGGAGGGCGAGTGGCGCACGGTGGCCGAACGCGGGCTCGACGAGTCGGGCTGGCAGGCCACCACGACGCCCGGCCGGTGGTGGCTGGACCCTGGCCTCGCCGACGAGAGCGCTGTCCTCTACCGGCGGCACTTCGAGCTGTCAACGGACCTGTCGGCTGAGCTGGACAGCGCTGAACACCGGGACACCCACGGGGACACTCACCGGGACGCTCGCTGGTGGCTCGTTGCGACCGGCCTGTGCGAGCTCGGCCACTTGTGGTTCGACGGCACGTACCTGGGGGATCTGCGGGGGCGGCACACGCAGCACGCCTTCGAGGTAGACCATCTGCTCGGCCGCGGCCGCGAGCACCTCGCGGCGGTCGAAGCTGCGCACGGGACCGTCCGGGTGCCGCAGACCGAGAACGCGCAGGTGCAGATCCAGCAAACCGGACCCGCGCGCATCCAGCGCATCCGAGCATTGGTGATCGAGGCCAGCCCCGACCGGGCGGTGCTGCGCGTCGCGGCGACCGTGGACAGCAGCGGCACCCACCGTGCAGAGGTGACGACGACCGTGTTGCCGATCGCCGACCCCGATGCCGGGTGGTCCCAGGACCCGACGCGTCGAGTCGCAGTCCTGGGCGACGGCCTGTCGGTGTCCGAACCCGTCCTGGCCCGCGGCCGAAACGACCTGGAGTGGCTGGTTGCGATCGAGCGACCGTCGCTGTGGTGGCCTGCCGGCATGGGCAACCAGGCGCAGTACTGCATCGACATCGACGTCGCAGTCGACGGGCGCTCCAGCCACGCAGTCAGGCTCCCGACGGGCATCCGTACCGTGTCAATCGGCCGCGGCAAGCTGGCAGTCAACGGCGAACCCCACCGGGACGGGCTCGACGCCCTGCGCATCGTCGAGCACGAACTGAGCCATCCCAGCTTCTACGAGTCAGCGAACACCGACGGCCGGCTGCTGTGCCAACAGGTCACGCTCGATCCCAGCGTGTTCGCTGGCGCCCAACGCGGCCTGCGCGCGCTCGCTGCCCAAGCCGCCAGCGCGGCAGCCGATCACGCAGGCCACCACCCCAGCGTCGCCACCTGGCAACCGGTGCACCCACCCGGCAACCGACGCCGAACACCGCGGCTCAGCTCATGGGCAGACCGCACCGCGCGCACAGCCATGCAAGTCGCCGACCCCACCCGCCCCCAAACGTGAATCTTGTCGGGCGAGCGACGGCGTAGCGAAGCGAAGCCTCGGCGCTCGCAAGGAATCTGCAAGTACCGTACGGCCTTGGCGTGCTCAGCCCCCGATCGAGCCGCGCCGACCGCCGCCCCCAGGAGGAACACATGGCGCCGACTGCCACGCAGGCCGCCGGGTCTGCACCAGTGTTCAAGTCCAAGCGTCCGCTGCCATTCCCGCTGAACATCTACCAGTCAGCCATCGGCCGCAAGTGGGTCATGGCGTGGACCGGCATCGGGCTGCTGGGCTTCGTCATCGTCCACCTGATCGGCAACCTGCACCTCTACGAGGGCCCGTCGCGGATGTACGAGTACGCCGAGACGCTGCGCGACCTCGGCGGCGGGCTGCTGCCCCGCACGCTGCTGCTGTGGATCATGCGGGTCGGGCTGCTGGCCATGTTCGTGGTGCACCTGCATTCCGCGTACACGCTGAAGGAACGCAGCCGGCTGGCCTCCGAGCGGGCGGGCTTCGTGGGCGGCGCCAAGAAGTACGCATCCAAGCGCGACTACATCGCCGCCAACTATGCCTCGCGCACCATGCGCTGGACGGGTCCCATCGTGGGCCTGTACGTGCTGTTCCACCTCGCCGACCTGACGTGGGGCTGGTGGCTGGGCGACGGCTATGTGCGGGGCGATCCGTATCACAACGTGGTGGAGTCGCTGTCGTCGATCCCGGTGGCGATCATCTATGTGGTGGCCAACGTGGCGCTGGCCGTCCACATCTTCCACGGCACCTGGAGCATGTTCCAGAGCCTCGGCGTGAACAACCCGCGCTACAACGGCTTGCGCCGCAACCTGGCCACGGCGCTGGCCGGCGTGGTGCTGGTGGGCAACCTGTCATTCCCGGTGCTGGTGCAGGCCGGCCTGGTCGACGAGGACAACCGGGACTGCCCGATCAACGACACCACCGGCCTGGAGTGTCTCGAAGAGCAGGCGGAGGCGCACTGACATGGCTGAGTCCCACGGCAGCGGGAACGGTGCAGTGAACGGCGTGCTCGACGCCCGGGTCCCTGACGGCCCGATGGCCGGCAAGTGGACCGACCACAAGTTCTCCATGAAGCTGGTCAACCCCAACAACAAGCGCCGCTTCGAGATCATCGTGGTGGGCACCGGCCTGGCGGGGGCCTCTGCTGCCGCATCGCTGTCGGAGCTTGGCTACCGGGTGAAGGTGTTCACGTTCCACGACTCGCCCCGCCGGGCGCACTCGATCGCTGCCCAGGGCGGCATCAACGCGGCGAAGAACTACACCAACGACGGCGACTCGGTGCACCGGCTGTTCTATGACACGGTCAAGGGCGGCGACTACCGCAGCCGCGAGGCCAACGTGCACCGCCTGGCTGAGGTGTCGCTGAACATCATCGACCAGTGCGCCGCCCAGGGCGTGCCGTTCGCACGCGATTACGGCGGCCTGCTCGACAACCGGTCGTTCGGCGGGGCGCAGGTCAGCCGCACGTTCTACGCCCGCGGCCAGACCGGCCAGCAGCTCCTGTTGGGCGCCTACCAGGCGCTTGCCAAGCAGGTGGCGGCCGGCAGCGTCGAGCTCTACACGCGCACCGAGATGCTGGACCTCGTCACCAAGGACGGGCGGGCCTGCGGCATTGTCACCCGCGACCTCATCTCGGGCGAGATAGCAGCGCACACCGGCCATGCGGTGGTGCTGGCCACCGGCGGGTACGGCAATGTCTATTACCTGTCCACCAACGCCATGGCGTGCAATGTCACCGCTGCGTGGCGGGCGCACCGGCGCGGTGCCTATTTCGCCAACGCCTGCTACACGCAGATCCATCCCACCTGCATCCCGGCCAGCGACGAGTTCCAGTCGAAGCTGACGCTGATGTCCGAATCGCTGCGCAACGACGGCCGCATCTGGGTGCCCGAGGCGATGGACGACGCTCGCTCGCCCGACCAGATCCCGGAGTCTGAGCGCGACTACTACCTCGAGCGCAAGTACCCGGCCTTCGGGAACCTGGTGCCGCGCGACGTGGCCAGCCGCAACGCCAAGACCGTGGTGGACCAGGGCAAGGGCGTGGGCCCGCTGCGCAACGGCGTGTACCTCGACTTCTCCGAGGTGATCGAGCGCGACGGCCACACCGCCGTGGCGGCCAAGTACGGGAACCTCTTCGACATGTACGAGCGCATCACGGGAGAGAATCCCTATGCAGTGCCGATGCGCATCTACCCGGCCATCCACTACACGATGGGCGGGCTGTGGGTCGACTACCACCTGATGACCACGGTGCCGGGCTGCTACTCCATCGGCGAGGCCAACTTCTCCGACCATGGAGCCAACCGGCTGGGCGCCTCGGCGCTCATGCAGGGCTTGGCCGACGGCTACTTCGTGCTGCCGTACACGATCGGCGACGACCTGGCGGCCCGCCTGGGCGAGCCGGTGGTGCCGCTCAGCGACCCGGTGTTCGCGCAGGCGGTGTCGGAGGTGACCGACGCCACGCAGCGATTCCTGTCGATCGGCGGCACCCGCTCGGTGGACTGGTTCCACCGCGAGCTGGGCAAGATCGTGTGGGACTACATCGGCATGGAACGCACTGCCGAGGGCCTCGAGAAGGCCCTGTCGGAGATCCCTGCGCTGGAAGCCGAATTCTGGGCCGATCTGCGGGTGCCGGGCTCGGGGGCCAACCTGAACTCGAGCCTGGAGAAAGCCGGCCGGGTGGCCGACTTCTTCGAGCTGGCCAAGCTGATGGCCCGCGACGCGCTCGTGCGCGAGGAGAGCTGCGGCGGCCACTTCCGGGCCGAGCACCAGACGCCCGAGGGAGAGGCGCAGCGCGACGACGAGAACTTTGCCCACGTCGCCGCTTGGCAATGGCACGACGCCGGCACGGTGCAGACCCGTCACGTCGAGGAACTGGAGTTCGAAGAAGTGGCATTGACACAGCGGAGCTACAAGTGAGCGCGGCCAACGGCCAAACCGGCCAGCAGGCGCACGGCGGCACGTTGAGCCTCACGCTGCGCATCTGGCGCCAGGACGGACCCGACGCGCCGGGACGGTTCCACACCTTCGACGCTCCGAACATCAGCGAGGACATGTCGTTCCTGGAGCTGCTCGACATCATCAACGAGCGGCTGATCGACGAGGGCGGCATCCCGATCGAGTTCGACCACGACTGCCGCGAAGGCATCTGCGGCATGTGCAGCCTCATGATCAACGGCCGGGCGCACGGGCACGAACTGGCCACCACCACCTGCCAACTGCACATGCGCAAGTTCACTGACGGCGATGTCATCACGGTGGAGCCGTTCCGGGCGAAGGCGTTCCCGGTGGTGCGCGACCTGGTGGTCGACCGCAGCTCGTTCGACCGCATCATCGAGGCAGGCGGCTACATCTCGGTCAACACAGGTGCGGTCGGCGACGCCAACCAGACGCCGGTGCCGAAGGAAGCTGCGGACACCTCCATGGATGCAGCGGCGTGCATCGGGTGCGGGGCGTGCGTGGCGGCCTGCCCGAACTCGGCTGCGCAGCTGTTCACCTCGGCGAAGCTGGCACACCTCAACCTGATCCCTCAGGGCCAGCCGCAGCGCTGGGAGCGCACCGAGGCCATGGTGGAGACGATGGAGCAGTTCTTCGGCTCGTGCACCAATCACGGCGAGTGCACCGAGGCCTGCCCCAAGGAGATCAGCCTCGACTTCATCGCGTTCATGAACCGCGACTACGTCAAGGCGAAGATCAAGAACCGCAAGCTGGCCGGCCAGAGCTGAGCCGGTCAGGCACCGGTCATAGCCGTGACTAGCGTGCCGCGTTCGTAGGAAGGCTTCGCCCGTGACGCGCCATAAACGACCCCGCTCGAGAACTGTCATGGCGGCGGTGGCGCTGTGCGCGGCGCTCGCGCTCGCTGTGCCTGCGGTGCCGGCTTCGGCACAGCAGCCGTCGAACTTCGTGCGCAGCGGACCGAATCTCACGCTGGTCGTGGCGAGCTGCCCCGGCCCCGCCGACAACGCGGTCGCGCAGGCGCTGGCCGCTCATGCGCGCAACGCGGCGAAGGTGTGCGTCGATCCGAGCGGCCTGTCGCCGGAGACCGCCGTGCTCATTGCCGACTTTGCGCCGGACCGTGTGATCGTGGTGGGCGGCGAGGTTGCGGTGCCGCCAGCGGTGATGGACGAGCTGACGGCGGCTGTCCGAGCTGCCTACCGCTGGGCAGTCATCGAGCGCCTTGACGGCGCCACCCGGATCGAGACCGCTGCCCTGGCCGCACGCGCCGCCTTCGAATCGCCTGACGTCACAGGCCCGGGCACCGTCACGCTGTTCGTCGCGGACGGCTGGAACGGCAGCGACGTGCGCACGGCTGCGGATGCGGCGAGCGTCACGCGCGATGCTGCGGTCGCATACATCTCGCCGCGCACCATCGCCGATGGCCTGCCCGCGGCGACAGCGTCGCTCCTCGCCGACTACCGGCCTGCCCGCGTCGTTGTGGTGGGCCGCCCGGACGAGATGGGGCCGGTCACCGAAGCGGCACTCGAGGCAGCGCTCGACGCACACGAGCTGACCGTCGAGATCGAGCGCATCGCTCGCGTCGGCGAGCCGCTCTTCTTCACCCCCGAGGCATCGCCGTCGGTCCAGCGAGCCCGCGAGATCTTCGCGTCGATCGTCCAAGGCACGCACCGGCCCACAATGGTCACCGGCGAGCACGCACCGGTCCTGGCGGCGAGCTCGGCGCGCGGCCCGCTGGGCTCGGGGCGCGGACACCGGCTCTGGACGGTCAGCGCTGATGGCTCGGGGCGCCAGCTGCACTCGACAGAACACCGCGGCTGGGCGTGGAACCCGAGCAGCGGCCAGTTGAGCTGGACCGGCCTCGACGGGCAGCTGCGAGTCTCCGAGCTCGACGGCGATGAGCGCGTCCTGTTCGAACCGGGCCAGTACCCGGTCTGGTCACCCGACGGCAGCCACGTCGTCACCTTCAGCTTCGCCGGGCCCTCCGCGTTCGGTGCCAGCAATCGCATGACAGCGCGAATCGCCGCCGCGGACGGGCGCGGACTCCGCCAGATCGGCGTTGTCGACTACCGCACGTTCCTCTATGCGGACGTGCCGCTGTCGGCATGGTCACCGGACGGGAAACACTTCGCCTACGTCGAGCTGGTTGCCGACGGCGAGACCGGCGACACCACACCGATCGCCCGCATCTGGTCCACCGATGCATCGGCGCCGACGCTCACGCTCGGCGAGGACGTCACGTTCCTCGGCTGGTCTCCCGACGGCTCCCGCTTCGCGTATGCCACGCCCAACGACTGCGACGGCAACGGGCGGGATGACAGCCAGATTCTCTGGGTGGCGGGCACCGGCGGCGTCGAGCCCCGCGAGGTGGGTCCGATCGATCGCATCCAGTGGCGCTTCGTGCACCTGTGGTCTGCTGACGGCCGCTATCTCGCGTACGAGTCGCTCGATCCGTCGGACTGCTCGGTGCACCTCAAGGTGGAATCCGCCGCCGGGGAGGCCTCACCGCTGGGAGCGGTCGACGGCGGGCGGCTCATGGGCTGGTCGCCCAACGGCACCCACTTGGCATTCGGCCTCACGGTCGGCACTGCAGGCAAGGGGGTCCCGCTGCGGGAGCACGCCTGGGTGGTGCGCCACGACGGCAGCGACCGGCGCGAGCTCGGCGAGGCGCGTCCGACGGTGTTCGGCCACGTGCTGTGGTCGCACGACGGCGAGCACCTCGCCTACTCCGAGGTGCTGCGAGACGCCGAGGGCGAGCCCGCCGGCACCCGGCCCTTGGCGATGCGGACCAACGGGATCGGCGGTCCGACCCTGCTCGCCGAAGCGGGCAATGTGCTTGCGTGGTCGCCCATCGATGACCGTTTGGCCTATGTCGCGCACTACGACGAATACGGCGACATCGACCGTCGAGCGCTGCGGATCCACACCGCCGGATCGCCCGACGTCGATGTCACGCTCGTCTACGAACTCACCGATGTCACGCTGGGAGCGAGATGGTCGCCCGGCGGCGAGTACCTCGGGTACGTCTCGGGCCCGACCGAGCTGCTGCTGGACTGGTTCATCAACCGCCGGCGCGGATCCGATGCCTGGGTGGTGGCCACCAGCGAGCCAGTCTGGACGCGCCGCCTGATCACCGACATCACCTGGGGTGAGTGGCAGCCCCGCTGAGCGTCGCCGAGTGAGTCCGCAGCCGAGCGGTAGCGTGTCGCCTCGATGAAACGCGCCCACGTATTCCTGAATCTTCGTGCAGTGCCGCTTCGACGGAACGGCCTGCGCATGCGAGCCGTCTCGGCGTCCGCGGCGCTCGCGGTCCTGCTGGGTTCACTGGTTCTGGCGGGACCTGCCGCAGCGCAGGAGCAGCCGTCGAACTTCGTGCGCAACGGGCCCAACCTGACCTTGGTCGTGGCGAACTGCGGCCGCTCGGCCGACACGACGGCGGCGGTGGAGCTGGCCCGGCATTCCCGCAACGCGGCCGCCGCGTGCTTGAACAGCGATCGTGTGCCCGCAGAGCTCGCAGAGCTCATCGGTGCGTTCGCGCCAGATCGCGTCATTGTCCTCGGCGGACCTTCCGCAGTGCCGCCCGCAGTGATGGACGAGCTGACCTCGACAGTGCGTTCGGCCTACCGGTGGGCCGCGATCGAGCAGCTGGACGGGGCCACCCGCGCCGAGACCGCCGCCGCGGCTGCTCGCATCGGCCTGGACTTGCCCGAGCGTGTCGGCGCCGACACGATGGTGCTGATCGTCGCCGACGGCTGGAACGACGCGGACATCGACACGGCGAGAGAGTTCGCTGCAGGCTTCGAAGACGTTGCCATTGCGTACTTCTCGCCTGCCACGATCGCCGACGGCCTGTCCGAGGCGACCGTGTCGCTGATCGCCGACTACCGGCCGGCGCGGATCGTCTTCGCCGGGCTCGCCGACGAGCACGGCCTGGCCGCTGAGGCAGCGGTCGAGGCGGTGCTGGAGGCCATCGAGTCAGACATCTCGGTGGAGCGGGTCGCGCTTGCAACCGACACGCCGTCGCCTGCGGTGGAGGTGGCAACACTCACCGGCAACGCGCGCACGACCTTCGAGGCGATCAGCAGGGGCGAGCGGCTCCGACCCGTTGCCGGCGACGAGAGCGAACGGCCACCGTTCCTGGCGGTGACCGAGGCATCGGGCATCCGCGGCATCGGCTCTACGCTGTTCACGGTTCGGGCCGACGGCAGCGATCGCATGCTCCGCACTGTCGACCACAACGGCTGGGAATGGCACGACAGCGACGGGCGGCTGACGTGGGCTGACGATTCCGAGCAGGTGCTGGTGGCAGCGCCCGATGGCGAAGCTGAGCTGGTGGTGCCCGAGGGCACCTGGCCGTGGCGGTCGCCCGACGGCGAGCACCTCCTCGTCTGGAACAACACCGACACCGACGACAACGACCGTCTCGATTCCTTCGAGGCGTTGCTGTTCGACGCCGACGGCACCCTGATCCGCAGCTTGGGCCAGATGGATGTGCGCACCTGGTTCTACGGCGACATCCGCGACTTCATCTGGTCGCGTGACAGCGCCTACCTGGCCTACGTCACCGGGCACACCGACTCCGAGACGGGCGAGGACGTCAATGAGCTGCGCATCGAACCGACCGACGGCAGCACACCGCCGGTCACACTCGCCGAGGATGCCGCCATCCTGCGCTGGTCGCCCGACAGCAGGCACCTCCTCTACGCCACTCCGCACGAATGCGAGGCCGACCCAGCCCATGAGGGTTGGAGCTTGTGGATCGCGTCTGCCGACGGCAGCGAGACACGCGAGATCGGCCCGATCCACTTCCACGCATGGACGGTGATCATTACCCATCCGTGGTCGCCCGACGGCAAGCACTTTGCCTATGAAGCCATCGATTCAGACGACTGCTCGGCGGAGTTGCGCATCGAGTCGGTGGACGGCGACGCCGAACCGGTTCCCATCGCGGAGAAGGTGGAATTCCTGGGGTGGTCGCCCGACAGCACCTATCTCGAGTACGGCGAGGTAACCGACCGCCCCGTGACCGACTACATCCTGCCGGAGCAGTCGTGGGTGGCCCATCGCGACGGGAGCTCGAAGCGGTTCATCGGCGAGGTCTCCCCGTCCCTCTACGGCTGGATCTTCTGGTCGCACGACGGCACGCACATCTCCTACACCGAGATGCTGCGCGACGACGACGGCGAGGTGGTGGGCCTGGTCGCCCGCACCGAGCGAGCCGACGGCACGGGTGAAGCGACCACGCTGGCGGAGGCCGGCAGCTCGCTGTCGTGGTCCGACGACGGCCGTGTCGCCTACGTGGCACAGCATGACGACGACGGCGACGGCGTGCCGGAGCGGGAAGCGTTGTATGTGCACACGCCGGGCTCGCCGGACAGCGATGTGGAGCTCGTGCGCGAGCTGCCCGCACCGACGCGGGTTGCCATCTGGTCGCCGACCGACAGCCACCTGATCTACGCCTCAGGTTCGATCGAGTCGTTGATCGGCTGGTTCCGCGACCGTGGACGCGGGGTGAACGTGTGGGGCCTCGAGACCGACCAGCCCCGGTGGATGCATCGCCTGATCACCGACGTCACCTGGGGCGATTGGCAGCCCGACCCGGACGCGGAGTAGTCCTCGCCATCCGGGCCCGCCGCAACAGTGGAAGAGAATTCCGTGCTTACGGCGCGGCCACCAAGCGGTACACCGTGCCGGCTGTGCTGAGCGCGTAGAGCTCGCCGTCGGCGTCCTCGCCGAACGACACGAGCGAGTTGCGCGGCACCGACACGCCCAGATCGATGCGCTCGGCCTGGCCATCGGGGCCGCGGACGAGGCCCCACAGTTCGCCCGTGCAGTAGTCGCCGAATACGTAGGCGCCTTCCAGCGCTGCGATGGCGCTGCCCCGGTACACGTAACCGCCGGTCACCGAGCAGCCGTCGTCGTGGGTGTAGGTGTAGACGGGGAACACGAGATCGGCGGGCGTCCCGCTGCCGCTGAAGCGCTCGTTGCCCTCGAACAGCGGCCAGCCCAGGTTGGCACCCGGCAGCCAGCCCTCGGCAGCGGGCAGTACGTGGATCTCCTCGACGCGGTTCTGGCCGACATCGGCGATCCACAGGTCGCCGGTGCGCCGGTCGAACGAGAACCGCCACGGGTTGCGGGCGCCGTACGCCCACGCCTCGGGCGCGCTGCCGGAGGGGAACGGGTTGCCGGCGGGGATGCCGTAGCCGCGGCCGCTCGGCGGGTCGGGGTCGATGCGCAGCATGGCGCCCAGCAGCGTGTCGCGGTCTTGGCCCTGGCCATAGATGTCGTCGGCACCGCCGCCGTCGCCGAAGCCGATCCACAGGTTCCCGTCGGGGCCGAAGGCGAGGTCGCCGCCGTTGTGGTTACAGGCAGGCTGCTCGAGCGCCAGCAGGATCCGGCTGCTGCCGGTCTGGGGAATCTCGCCCGCCATGGGCATCACGGCGATGCGGCTGTTGCGAGCGGTGTCGGTGTAGCTGAGGTACAGCTCCTCACCGTCGGGCGAGAACGTGAATCCGAGCAGCCCGTTTTCGCAACCCTGGCTGACCTTCGAGCCGATGTCGGCCACGAGCTGCGGACCGGCCCCTGCGGCAACGCCGCCATTGTCGTCGCGGCCGTCGGTGGGGTCCAGCAGCCACACCTGCCCGGTCAGCGTCGCCACGTACCGCTGGCCGGACCCGGGCCGAGCTATGAGCGCCACCGGCGCATCGACCTCGGCCACCGGCACCAGATCGAACCGTGTCTCGGCCAGCGACGCGATGTCGCCGTCGGTTGACGGCGCACTCGTCTGCGGTACCGGTGATCCGGTCGCCGTGCCCGCGGGCCCCGCGCCGTCGTTGCCGTCGGTGTCGCCTGCTGTGCCAGACGGACGCGGCTCGTCATCTGTTGTCGATCCAGCAGCCGTGCTGGCGGGAGCATTCTCCGTGCTCCCGGATGCGGGGACGGAGCTGGCTGGTGCGTCGGCGGTCCGCAGCGCCGGCGGCGCAGTCACCGCGGCCCTGGGCGCGTCGCTGGGAGCGCCGTCCTGCCCAGCGACGGCCGGACCGTCTTGATCGCCGAGGCCTACACCGCATCCCCCGACCAGCAGCACCCCCACCGCGACGAGCACTGCCGTGCGCACCGGTCTCACGCTGGCGACGGTACCGACGGCACCAGCTCAATCTCGCGCGCGGACGCTGCCGGCGTATCGGGATCGCGCGGCTTCAGCACATGGGGGCCTCGCGGTGGCTGACGGTGCCCACAGCGCTGGTGCAGAATCACGCAGGGCAACCAGCGGAGGTGACCGACAGATGAGCGGGGCTGACGACGAGACGAGCTGGGGAGCCTTTGCGGAGGCCAGCCCGGAACTGGCCGCACGCATCCAGAAGCGCTTCGAGAGCCACCTGCACGCGGTCATGGCAACGATCCGTGCCGACGGCGCCCCCCGGATGTCGGGCATGGAGGCCCCGATCCGCGATGGCCATCTCTGGCTGGGGATGGACCGCAACTCGCGCAAGGCAGCCGATCTGCGGCGTGATTCGCGGTTCGGGCTGCACTCAGCGCCCGAGAGCGGCGAACTCAAGGCCGGCGATGCGCGCATCGAGGGCACGGCAGTGCCAGCCGACGCCGAACAGCTCGAGACGTTCATGCGCGGCCATCATCACGAGATCGACGACGCGACCCCGATGGCCTTGTTCACCGTGGGAATCGCTCACGCCGTGCTTGTGCGGGTCGACGGTCAGCATCTCGTCGTCGAGACCTGGACGCCGTCCGGCGGCTTGACCGAACGCCGCCTCAGCTAAGGCGCCCCCGGCTCGTCGGCTGGTGCGTCGGCGCCGTCGCCGGCGTCATCAGCAGAGGCGAACGCGGGCAGGCGGCGCTCGTGGAACTCGACGGGCGGCGTGCGCGACTGACGATTGCGCTTCATCCGCAGGTTGAGCGCTTCCACCAGCACGGCGAAGCCCATGGCGAAGTAGATGTAGCCCTTGGGGATGTGGAACTCGGCGCCTTCGGCCACCAGCGACATGCCGATGAGCAGCAGGAACGCCAGCGCCAGCATCTTCACCGTCGGGTGCTTGCCCACGAAGCGCATCACCGGGCCTGACGACCACAGCATCACGCCGACGGAAATGACCACCGCAGCGATCATCACGCCCACCCGGTCGGCCATGCCCACCGCGGTGATGACCGAGTCGAGGCTGAACACCAGGTCCAGCAGCAGGATCTGGATGATGACCCTGGCGAACGTGGCACCTGCCCGGTCGCCAGCGTCATCGTGGTCGTCGCCTTCCAGCTTGTGGTGGATCTCGAACGTGGCCTTGCCCAGCAGGAACAGCCCGCCGCCCAGCAGAATCAGATCTCGCCCCGATAGCTCGTGGCCGAACACCGAGAACAGCGGTGTCGTGAGCCGCACGATCCACGAAATGCCCAGCAGCAGGAGCACCCGCATGCCCATGGCCAGCGACAGGCCCACCACGCGGGCGCGCTCGGCTTCCTTGCCGCCCAGCCGTCCGGCCAGAATCGAGATGAAGATCACATTGTCGATGCCGAGCACGATCTCGAGCACCGTCAGCGTGACCAGCGAGATCCAGACCTCAGGATTCGCGACCCATTCCACGAGCGCACACGCTAGAGCGAGCGCCCGACGCCGTCGCCGCTACTCAGGGATCCCGACTCGATGCACCGGTCGACTCTTATCAAGCCCTGAACTACTAATTTGACATCAATTGTAAATCAATTGGTATATCACACATGTGATTCGCCTCGGTCAACTCAACCGGAACCGAGTTGCCGTCAGTCTTCAGACTTGCCAAGGCCACGAATGCGATCGACTAAGTCAGGCACGGGCAGGAATCGGTACGACTTGCCGTCGCGCCGCATGGCCAGGAGGCCGAGCGCGGCAAGTCCGAGCAGATCGGTTCGAGCCGTCTGGTAAGTGACGGAATGTTTCCGTTGATGTCCTGCGATCAGAAAATCGGCGTTGGCATCGCGCAGCGCCGTCGCCAGCACGGAACGCTGTCGGTGGTTGACTTCGGCTCTCCCGGCGAGCATCTCTTCGACCTCGCGGACTTCTTCTCGCTTGGCTTGCAGATACGCGCGGAGCTCGTCGATTGCACGTTCAATGATGTCGAGCTGGTACAGCACGAAGTGCGTGAGGTCGTTGCTGTCAGTCTCCGTGTAGAGGAATGACCGCGCGTACTTGGCTGGCGCCAGGCGCAGGATCGAGGAGACCGTGAGAAACTCGGCGAGCCAGTACTTCGAGCGCAACATCGACCAGTAGAAGAGCGAACGAGCTAGTCGACCGTTTCCATCGACGAAGGGATGGTCGTAGGCAAGCCAGAAGTGCAGAGCGATGGCGCGCACGACTGGATGCACAAATCCGTTATCCGACTCGCCGTTGGCGAATGCACACATTGCCTCCATTCGCCCAGGCAATTCGCTTGCGCGAGGCGGAGTATGCAGTCGCTGCTCATCGTGCGAGCCGTCGGGCCATGACACCCAGACGCGAGTCTCGTCCTCTCTCTGGATACGACCTGCGTCTGCCGGATCGTCTATGGCGTCCACGACAAGAACGCGGTGCAATTCACAGATCGTCTCGGTCGTCAGGGGCAGCTCGTCCCGGGCCAGATCACGCACTCGGGAAATCGCTCGATAGTTGTTGAGAATCATCTGCTCGCTGCGATCACGGGGCGGACGGTCGGTGAGCAGCATTCGCTTCGCCTCAGAGCGAGTCGAA
This sequence comes from Acidimicrobiia bacterium, assembly GCA_022820925.1. Taxonomy (GTDB): domain Bacteria; phylum Actinomycetota; class Acidimicrobiia; order Acidimicrobiales; family Poriferisodalaceae; genus Poriferisodalis. Next base: position 137,278 of record JAJEEO010000014.1, read on the forward strand.
CTGGCTCCCTCGAGTTGACTCGAAGCGATCGCTTCCTCGATGAGCGAGCTGACGATGTACCGGTCTCGATTCCCAGCGGCTACAGAAGGCTCATCTGCCAGCACATCTCCTGCCGCGGCCTGATCTATGCGGTGCAACGACTCCCAAACGGCGTCGACCATGCAGATGCCAAACCGAGTTCCATCGACACCCGTGAGAGGCATGAGTCGCCAGAGCGCACGCCGGCTCAGCCACGTACTCAGCCACCAGTCTTCGTGCGTGAGTCCGTCAGGCGGCTTACTGCGGCGCATTTCGTCCCAGTGGAGGTAACGGCCTTTGGCGTCTGTGGGCCTGCCTTGCTCCACGATCCGGTGAAATCCGTCCGCCCTGCCATCTGCCAGAACCTCTTCCAGCAGTGCGTCTGCAGCGGGAGGTGTCTGTGGGATCTTCACGGCGCGGCTTTCGTCGGGACAAGAATGGCAGCATCGACGCAATGCGGATGAGCCAACTACTAATTTGACATCAATTGTAACTCAATTGGTATGTCACGCGTGTAGTTCGGCGGGCTGGGCAACGCTTGAGCTGTGGCTGATCCGACGGCGCGTCGCGCTCAGCGAGTGTCGTCAGCGTGGTTGGAGTACGCGGCCCACCAGGCGTCGAGGCGGCGGCGCACCTCGGCGTCGCCGAGCTCGCCTTCGGCGCGGCGCAGCTCCAGCAGGAACTTCATGGCCCGGCCGACCTCGGGGCCGGGCGACAGCCCCAGGCGGGCCATCACTTCGTCGCCGTTCATCTCGGGGCGCAATTCCTTGTGAGCCTGCTCGCGGGCCAGCCGGGCGATGCGCACCTCGAAGCGGTCGAGCGCGTCGTGCAAGGCCTCGATCCGCTGCACGTTGCGCGACGTGCAGTCGCTGCGCACCATGTCGTTCAGATCGCCCAGCAGGGGCCCGGCGTCGCGGGCATAGCGCCGCACCGCCGCATCGGTCCAGCCGGTGTCATAGCCCTTGAAGCGACCCGACAGGTGCACCAGCCGCGACACCTCCTCAGTCAGTTCGCGGCTATAGCCCATCTGGGGCATGCGGCGGCGGGTCATCTTGGCCCCGACGGCCTCGTGGTTGCGGAACGTCACCCCGCTGTGGGTGATCTCGCGGGTCAGCGGCTTGCCGATGTCGTGGAAGAGCGCCCCCAGCCGTACCCGTAGCCGGGGCGGGCTCTGGGCCACGACGGCGATCGTGTGCGCCAGCACGTCCTTGTGGCGATGGATCGGGTCCTGCTCCAGCGCCAGCGCCGGCAGCTCGGGCAGATGCTCGTCTGCCCAGCCGCTGTCGACCAGCTCCCACAGGCCTTGGCGCGGGTCGTCGACCACCAGCACGCTGTTCAGCTCGTCGCAGGGCAGCACGGCGCCGGCGTCGAGCTCCAGCTCGTCGACATCGGCGCCATCGTGCGCGCTGTGTGCGCTGTCGGGCGCGCGCTGCGGGGTGGTCATGCCCCCATGATGCAGCACTGCGGACGGCCCTCCAACCGAGATTTCTGGGATTTCCTGCGGCGCACGCCGCGTGTCGGCTGCGGGTTCGCGCCGCGTCGAGGCGGCGGGTCTATGTTCGACAGACGGGCCGAATCGGGCCGTGAGCGAGACAGCCCGTCAGCACACCAACCCGCCGACACATCCCCAAGGAGCAGCGCAGCGTGGCAGCGTCGTTCGTGCACCTGCACACTCACACCGAGTACTCCCTGCTCGACGGCGCGGCGCGCGTCAATGAGGTGGTCGCGGCGGCGGCAGCCGACGGCCAGCCGGCGCTGGGCATCACCGACCACGGCAACATGTACGGCGTCCTCGACTTCTACCGGGCCTGCAAGACGTTCGGCATCAAGCCGATCATCGGCACCGAGGCCTACATGGCGCTCGAGAGCCGGCACGAGCGCCCCAGCCGCAACCGGGCCAAGAACGCCAAGGTCGACGACACCGGCGACGACGGCGAGGGCGGCGGGAAGCTCTACTACCACCTGACGCTGCTGGCCCACAGCGACGCCGGCTACCGCAACCTGCTCAAGCTGGCCAGCCGGGCCTTCCTCGAGGGCTATTACTACAAGCCCCGGATGGACTGGGAGATGTTCGCCGACCACGCCGAGGGCCTCACGGCCACCACCGGCTGCCTCGGCAGCGTCGTGCAGCAGGCCCTGCTCAACGGCGACTACGACGAAGCCCGCCGCCGGGCCGGGCGCCTGCAGGACATCTTCGGCCGCGACTCGCTGTACGTCGAGCTGCAGGACCACGGCATCGGCGCCCAGGCCGACTGCAACCCGCAGCTGCTGCAGATCGCCCACGACCTCGGCGCGCCGCTGCTCGCCACCAACGACCTGCACTACACCCACCAGCACGATGCAGTGGCGCACGATGCGCTGCTGTGCGTGCAGACCGGTTCGCTGCGCAGCGACGCCGACCGCTTCAAGTTCCACGGCGACCAGCACTACCTCAAGTCGGCAGCGGAGATGCGGGAGCTGTTCCGCGAGTTCCCCGAGGCGTGCGACAACACGCTGGCCATCGCCGACCGGGCCGAGACCAACATCTCCTTCGGCCAGGTGCTGCTGCCGCACTTCGAGGTGCCCGCTCCCCACGCCGACGCCGACGCCTACCTGGAGCACCTGGCATTCGAGGGGGCGAAGCAGCGCTGGGGCTCGAACGTCTCCGAGAGCACTGCCGCGCGCATCGCCTATGAGCTGCGGGTCATCTCCGACATGGGCTTCAGCAGCTACTTCCTCATCACCTGGGACCTCATCCGCTACGCCCGCGAGAGCAACATCCGGGTGGGGCCCGGGCGGGGCTCGGCGGCCGGCTGCGCGGTGGCGTACTGCCTGGGCATCACCGATCTCGATCCCATCCGCTACGGCCTGCTGTTCGAGCGCTTCCTGAACCCGGCCCGCATCTCGATGCCCGACATCGACATCGACTTCGACGACCGCTTCCGCGACGAGATGATCCGCTACACGGCCCAGAAGTACGGCCACGATCACGTGGCGCAGATCATCACCTTCTCGACCATCAAGGCGCGGGCGGCGGTGCGCGACGCGGCCCGGGTGCTGGGCAAGCCGTACTCGCTGGGCGACCGCATCTCCAAGGCCATGCCGCCGCTGATCATGGGGCGCGACACCCCGCTGGGCGCCTGCCTCGAGCCCGACGACAAGCACGCCGACGGGTACGCAGCCGCTGCCGAGCTGCGCACCATGTACTCCACCGATGACGAGGTGCGCGAGGTGGTGGACGTGGCCCGCGGCCTCGAAGGCCTCATCCGGCAGGACTCGGTGCATGCCGCGGCCGTGGTGATCAGCCCCGAGCCGCTCACCGAATACCTGCCCATCCAGCGCAAGCCCGAGTCGGGCACCGACCCCGACGAGGCGCCGATCGTCACCCAGTTCGACATGGGCGGCGTGGAAGACCTGGGCCTGCTGAAGATGGACTTCCTGGGGCTGCGGACGCTGTCGATCATCGACGATGCGGTGAAGCTCGTCGAGCGCAGCAGCGGCACGCAGCTCGACATCGACGCGGTGCCGCTCGACGACGCCGCCACGTTCGAGCTGCTGTGCGCCGGCGACACGATGGGCGTGTTCCAGCTCGAGTCGACGCCGGTGCGGTCGCTGCTGCAGTCGATGCGCCCCACCCGGTTCGAGGACATCTGCGCGCTGGTGGCGCTGTACCGGCCCGGCCCGATGGCCGCCGACATGCACAACAGCTATGCCCACCGCAAGAACGGCCGACAGCCCGCCAGCCCGCCGCATCCCGATCTCGCCGAACTGCTGGAGGAGACCTACGGGCTGATGATCTACCAGGAGTCGATGATGCGGGTGGCCCAGGAGATCGCCGGCTACTCGATGGCCGAGGCCGACGACCTGCGCAAGGCGTGCGGCAAGAAGAACCGCGAGCAGATCGCCGAGCACCGCACCAAGTTCGTGGAAGGCAGCGTGGCCAAGGGCTACACGGAGGACCTGGGCAAGCAGCTCTTCGACATCATCGAACCGTTCGCCGACTACGCGTTCAACAAGAGCCACGCCTTCGCCTACGGGCTGATCGCCTACCAGACGGCGTACCTGAAGGCCAACCACCGCACCGAGTTCCTGGCGGCTGTGCTGACCGGCTCGAAGCGCAACATCGACAAGGCGGGCGTGTACCTGGCCGACTGCCGCCAGTCGGGAATCGACGTGCTGGTGCCCGACATCAACCGCTCCGAGCTGGACTTCACCGCCGCCGGGCGCACCATCCCGTTCGGGCTGTCGGCAGTGCGCAACGTGGGCATGAAGGTGGCAGAGCCGATCCTCGCCGAGCGCGACGCCAACGGGCCATTCGCCGACTTCGAGGACTACTGCATGCGTGTGCCGCGCGATGTGCTCAACAAGCGATTCACCGAGTCGCTCATCAAGGCGGGCGCCTTCGAGACATGCGGGCACAGCCGGGCCGGGCTGCTCGACGTGTTCGAGCAGATCGTCGAGTCGGCGCTGCGGCGGCGTGAAGAGGCCGCCGCCGGGGTGCAGTCGCTGTTCGGCGGCGGCAACGGCGAGGCCGACGGCGGCAGCGACGCCGACGGGCCGGGCTTCGACGAGCGCATCGAGGTGCCCGACGTCGAGGCGTCCGAGCGCGACACGCTGGCGTGGGAGAAGGAGCTGCTCGGGCTGTACGTATCCGACCATCCGCTGCGCGGCGGCGAGGCCCAGCTGCGGCGCGCGACCGACTGCCAGATCAGCGGCCTGGGCGACCTGCCGCCCAACCCCGACGGCGGCCAGCAGTGGGTGACGCTGGGCGGCGTGGTGCAGAGCCTGCAGCGCCGCTACACCCGCGGCGGCGACCCGATGGCCCGCTTCATGCTCGAAGACCTGTCCGGCTCGATCGAGGTGACCCTGTTCCCCAAGGGCTTCGCTGCCGCCGGTGCCGCGCTGGCCGAGGATGCCGTGGTGCTGGTGCGGGGCCGGCCCGACCGTCGCGGCGAGGGCGAGACGGCGTTCCTGGCGAACGAGGTGGAGGCGCTGGAACTGCGCAAGGGACCCGTGCCGTTATCGCTCGACGTGGAGCGGGTCGACATCGACGACCACTGGCTCGAGGCGTTCGAGCGGATGCTGTCCGATTGCCCCGGCGATGCGCCGGTGCACATACGGGTGGGCGATTCGGTGGTGCAGCTGCCGGAGTCGCGCTGGGTGGATGCCCGCACCTTGGCGGGGCCGATGCGGGAGCTGCTCGGCATGAATGCCGTCAGCACCTAGCCGGCGGTATCAAGCAATCTCGGCCGGCGGGCACACAAGCAGCAGGATTCCCGCCGCGATCCCTCAGCCATGAGCGAGCCAGACCACTAGTCTTTCCCGGTGGCTGCGAGCGCAGCCGGCCCCAACGCCGCGGCATCGGCCGCTGAACAGCTTCTGCAGGAGAACTCATGAGCGACGCCGATACCCGCAAGGTCGACGGACGGGCGATCGAGGACCCGCACAAGATGATGGTCCCGTTCGCGAAGTTCAAGAGCTTCCAGTTCGCCGACAAGCTGTGGGTGCTGGGCGGGCTGCTGTTCCTGATCATCCTGATCAACATCGTCTTCTCCGGCGGAACCGGGGGCTAGTCGCCGCTGCATGCCGCAAATTCACTGGCACTCGGCGTGCAGAGGCTAGGAAACTGTCCAGATGAGCGGCAGCATCGGCGAAGACTCGAGTGACGCCCCCAGCGGGCGCGCAGCGGTCACGGTCGTGCTGCCCGACGGGCACCACCGTGAGTTCGCCGGCGGCGCAACCGGCGCCGATCTTGCCGCGTCGCTGGGACGGCGTGCGGCGAAGGACGCATTGATCGCCGTTGCCGACGGCGAGCAGCTCGACCTGAACCGACCCCTGCCAGACGGCGCTTCGGTGTCGCTGGTGTTCCCCTCCTCGGACGAGGGGCTCGAAGTGCTGCGCCACTCGACCGCCCACGTGCTGGCGCAGGCGGTGCTGCGGCTGTACCCGGGCGCCACGTTCTCGATCGGGCCGCCGATCACCGACGGCTTCTACTACGACTTCGACCTGGGCCTCGACGAAGCAGGGCGGCCGCGCACATTCTCCGACGACGATCTCGAGGCGATCGAAGCCGAGATGCGGGCCATCGTGGCCGCACGCCAGCCGTTCATCCGAGCCGAGGTGGACCGGGCTGCTGCCGATGAGCTGTTCGCTGCCCATCCCTACAAGATCGAGATCCTCGACGGCGAGGCCGACGATCCTGCGTCGGGCCCCGAAGGCGGGGTGATCACCACCTACCGCAACACCGACGAGTTCGTCGACCTGTGCCGCGGCCCCCACGTGCCCGACACCGGTCGGCTGGGTCACTTCAAGCTGATGCGGGTGGCGGGCGCGTACTGGCGGGGCGACGAGAACCGCCAGATGCTCCAGCGCATCTACGGCACCGCGTGGGGCTCCAAGGCCGAGCTGGCTGCGCACCTCGAACGGCTGGAAGAGGCGGCCAAGCGTGACCACCGACGGCTCGTGACCGATCTGGACTTGCTGAGCTTCCCCGCCGAGCTGGGCGGCGGGCTGGCCGTGTGGCACCCCAAGGGCGCGGTGGTCCGCAAGCTCATGGAGGACTACAGCCGCGATCGCCACGAGGCGGGCGGCTACGAGTTCGTGTACACCCCGCACCTGGCCAATGCCCAGCTGTTCGAGACCTCAGGCCACCTCGACTTCTACGCCGAGGGCATGTACCCGCCGATGGAGATGGACAACGGCCTCTACTACCCCAAGCCGATGAACTGCCCGATGCACTGCCTGATCTTCAATCAGCGGCAGCGCTCGTACCGGGAGCTGCCGCTGCGGCTGTTCGAGCTCGGCACCGTGTACCGCTACGAGCGCTCAGGCACCTTGCACGGGCTCATGCGCATCCGGGGGTTCACCCAGGACGACAGCCACCTGTACGTGGCGCCCGAGCAGCTGCCCGATGAGATCGAGCGACTGCTCGACTTCGTGCTGTCGGTGCTGAACGCGTTCGGCTTCGAGGACTTCGAGTTCAAGCTGTCCACCCAGGATCCCGACAAGTACGTGGGCGAGGACGAGGGCTGGGAACGGGCGACGGCTGCGCTGCGGGCCGCCTTGGACCGGCGCGGCCACGACTACATGGAAGCCGAGGGCGAGGCAGCGTTCTACGGGCCGAAGATCGACATTGACGTGACCGATGCGATCGGGCGCTCGTGGCAGCTGTCCACTATCCAGGTCGACTTCAACCTGCCCGAGCGATTCAACCTGCGCTACACCGGCGCCGACGGCGAGGTGCACCGGCCGATCATGATCCACCGGGCGCTGTTCGGATCGATCGAGCGGTTCTTCGGTGTGCTGGTGGAGCACTACGCGGGCGCGTTCCCGCCGTGGCTGGCGCCGACCCAGGCGGTGGTGCTGGGCGTGCGCGCCGATCACGACTCGTTCGCTTCCTCAGTCGTGGCCCAGCTCGCCGCGGCCGGCTTCCGGGCCGAGACCGTGCCGGCAGATGATCCTCTCGGGGCACGCATCCGGCGGGCCAAGCTGGGAAAGGTGCCCTATGTGCTGGTGGTGGGCGACGACGACGTGGCGGCGGGCACCGTGGGCGTGAACCCCCGCGGCCAGAAGGTGCGCCGCGACGTGCCGCTATCGGAATTCATCGCGCAACTGACGGACGAAGCAGACAGCAAAGCCACCGATGTCGGCGGCGCAAGCGACGTGACGTGAAGGCGCTGGTCTTCGAGCGCAAGGAGCTGCGGTTCGCTGCGGCGATGGCGGCGGGCAAGCTCAAGCCGGGCTCGGGAGCGGGCGTAGGCCCGTTGCGCTTGACCGAGATGGACCCGCCGGAACTGCCCGGCGACGGCTGGCAGTACGTGCGGCCGGCGCTGTCGGGCATCTGCGGCTCCGACCTGGCGACCGTGGACGGCAAGGTGTCGCGCTATTTCGAGCCGCTGGTGTCGTTCCCGTTCGTGCCGGGCCATGAGGTGGTGGGCTACACAGACGACGGCACCAGGGTGGTGCTCGAGGCAGTGCTGGGTCACGAGGCCCACGGCTATGCCCCGCCGTGGCCCGACGCTGCCCCCGCCGACGGCGACGACTACAGCCACCTGATCGGCGGCCAGATCGAGGCCGGTCTGCAGACCGGTTCGTGTGCGTCCACCGGGGGCGGCTGGTCGGAGCAGTTCGCTGCGCACGAGTCCCAACTGCATTCGCTGGGATCGCTGGGGCCCGAGGACCTCTCCGACGGTGCCGCTGTGATGATCGAGCCGACGGCGGCCGGCGTGCACGCGGCGCTGCGGTCGGGCGTGACAGACGGCGGCACGGCGGCGGTGATCGGCGCCGGCACGATGGGCTTGGTGGCGGTGGCGGCGCTGCGCCAGTGCACCGGTGTTGCGGCGATCGTGGTAGGCGCCCGCTACAGCCACCAGCGCCGCCTGGCCCGAGAGCTCGGCGCCGACCTGGCGGTGTCGCCCGACGAGCTGGGCCGAGCCGTACGGCGAGCTGCCGGCACCCGGGTGATCGGCGAGACGCTGGGCTCAGGCACCCACGTGACGATCGACGCCGTGGCCTCATCGCAGTCGTTGACCGACGCCATCGCTCTCACCCGCCCCCGCGGCCGCGTGGTGGTGCTGGGCATGCCCGCCAACGTCGAGCTGAACCTGTCTGCCCTGTGGCACCGCGAGACCGAGCTGGTCGGTGCGTATTGCTACGGCACCGAGCCGAGGCTCGACGGGGGCCACACCTTCGAAGCCGCGATCAAGCTGGTGCGCGACTGCAACCTCGAACGCCTGGTGTCCGAGCTGTACCCGCTCGAGGACTACCGCAACGCCATCGAACACGCCGCCAACGCCGGCGCCCGAGGCTCAGTCAAGATCGCCTTCGACCTCCGCGACAACTGAATCTCTCAGGTAGTTCATAGGAAACCCTCAGCCGGATGACGTTTCCCTGACATAGGCGCGCCATTACGGTGCGGCGCTCAGCCTCCGATCACAGCCTGGGGTGAGTTTCGCTCCGCACTGTGACCGGGGGCTGTTGTGATTTCACATCCCCCATCAGAGACCGTGGCCCAGCCGCTGTGTCTCAAGGAGCGCGTCCCCCCGTGCGATACCTCCCCCCGTTGCGCCGATTCGTCGCGCCCGCAGTCACGTTGGCCCTCGTCTTGGCGGTGGCCGCGCCTCCGCCGCACGGCAGAGCCCTCAGCACCGACGGCACCGATCCCGACACCGACGACGGCCGGGCCGCCAGCTGGGTTCCTGACAGTGGCAGTGCGGTCTGGGAGGCAGATCTGGCGATCGGCAGCAGCGGGAGTCAACTGGGCTACATCCCGTCGCTGGGCGGAGATCTCTCCGACGGCAACTTCGGCTGGGATGGCACCGACTATCGCGTGACCGGCCTTTCCTTCACCCCGGCGTCGGCCGGCGCAAGCACCGGCACCGCGAGCCTCGGCACCGACCCAGCGTTGCCCGACGAGGCCAGTTGGCTGCGGCTGCAGCTCGGCTCGGTTGGGCTCAACCTCGTCGACGCTGCCATCGACGGCGGGACCTACACGTGGGATGACGTCGAGCTCGACTGGGCGAGCGGCGACTCGGTTGCGGTCAGCCTGCAGGAGTACCCGCAGCACTTCACGCCCCGGGCGTTCGACGGCCGCCGCAACAACGTGGACAACCCGACGTGGGGCGCGGCCGGCACCGCACTGCTCAAGCTGGCGGCCGACGCCTACGCCGATGGCGTGTCCACGCCGACCGAAGGACGGCCCAACGCGCGCTCCATCAGCAATGAGATCCTTGCCCAGGACGAATCGGTGCCCCACTCGCCTGGGGGGCAGCGACCTCGTGTGGCAGTGGGGCCAGTTCATCGACCACGACATCACGCTCAGCCTCGACAACACCGACGAGGCGTTCCCGGTCGCGGTCCCGAGCGGCGACTCGGCGTTCGACCCCATGGGCACCGGCGCGGTCACGATCGAGCTCCATCGCTCTGTCTCCGATGTGCTCACCGGGACCAGCAGCGACAATCCCCGGCGGCAGATGAACGCGCTCACGGCGTTCGTCGACGGCTCCCAGGTGTACGGCTCGGACCGCGCCCGCGCCAGTGCGCTGCGCACCAATGACGGCACGGGCAGGCTCACGACCTCGGGCGACGGCAAGTTCCTGCCATACAACACCGGGGGACTGGACAACGAGGGCGGGGCGCATCGCACCAACCTGTTCGTGGCCGGCGATCTGAGGGTCAACGAGCAGATCGGCCTCATCGCCATGCACACGCTGTTCGTGCGGGAGCACAACCGGCTGGCCGACGTCATCGCTGCGGAGAATCCCGACCTGAGCGGCGATGAGATCTACGAGCTGGCCCGCAAGATCGTCGGGGCCCTGATCCAGAACGTCACCTACAGCGAGTTCCTGCCGCTGCTGCTGGGCGCCGACGCCCTGGGCGAGTACGGGGGCTACGACCCCGACGTCGATCCGACCATCGCGAGCGAGTTCTCCGCTGCGGCCTACCGGGTGGGCCACACCCTGCTGTCGTCGGACCTGCACTTGCTCGACGACGACGGCGGGTCCACCCACGTCGCACTGCGGGAGGCGTTCTTTCGCCCTGCGTTCTATGACGAGCACGACATCGCCGAGGTGCTGCGGGGCTTTGCGACGCAGCAGGCTCAGAACGTGGACTCGCTGGTGATCGACGACGTCCGCAACTTCTTGATGCGCGGGCCCGGCGGGCCGGTGTTCGACCTGGCGGCGCTGAACATCCAGCGTGGGCGCGATCACGGCCTCAGCGACTTCAACACCGTGCGCGAGGCGTACGGCTTGGATCCGGTGGCGAGCTTCGCCGACATCAGCTCCGATGGCGAAGTCCAGCGTGCTCTGACGAACGCCTACGGCAGCGTCGACGATCTCGACCTGTGGCCCGCCGCTCTGGCGGAAGACCATGCCGACGGCGCATCGGTCGGCGAGACGCTGCAGGCCGTCATCGGCGACCAATTCCGGCGCCTGCGCGACGGGGATCGATTCTGGTTCGAGAACGATCCGTTCTTCGTGGCCAATTCCGACCTGCTCGACGAGGTGCGCAGCACCACTCTGGCCGACGTCATCCGCCGCAACACCACCGTCGGCGACGAGCTGGCCGACAACGTGTTCGTGGTCGCCGCCGTGAACGAGACCGTGGCAGTCGCTGCGCCCGGGGGCGGCACGGCAACCGACAACCCCGCAGCTCTGCGGCGTGCGCCCGAGGCCGCCGCCTACGTGCCCCCGCTGGTCTTCTACTGATGGTCGTCTGCAGAGAGGCTGAGCCGAGCGGCGAAACGCAGGCGGGCAGGGGCTTGCGTCGCCGGGCGCTGGAACAGGCCGCCGCGAAGGCAGCGGGGCGTGCGGCCGGGTGTTCACCCGGGAGACAGGGTTCGTTCACTTGAGGGTGGCAGGCTGTCCCGGTGCCAGCCCTGCGGGATACGACTGCGAGCCGTCTGACCTCGGAGTTCGTGGGAACCGGGTTCCTGCTGCTCAGCGTGGTGGGCTCGGGGATCATGGCCGAGCGGCTGAGCCCCAACGACGTGGGGCTGCAGTTGCTTGAGAACTCGATCGCCACCGCCGGTGCGCTGGCGTGCCTGATCCTGCTGTTCGGGTCGACGTCGGGGGCGCACTTCAACCCGGCGGTGACGCTGTGGGCGCGCCTCGCCGGCGACCTCGACAACCGCATGGCGGGGCTGTACGTGGTGGTGCAGGTTGCCGGCGGGATCCTGGGCGTCATGGCCGCCAACGTGATCTTCGAGCTCGACGCCGTGTTCTGGTCGACCAAGGACCGGATGAGCGGGGCCGCGTTCTTGTCGGAGATCATCGCCACATTCGGGCTGGTGATCGTGATCATCGGCGTGGTGCGTTCGGGCAAGACCCAGTTCGTGGCCTTCGCCGTGGCGGCCTACATCGGCGGGGCCTACTTCTTCACCTCTTCAACGAGCTTCGCCAACCCGGCGGTGACCGTGGGTCGCATGTTCTCCGACACGTTCGCCGGCATCGCCCCCGCCAGCGCTCCGCTGTTCATCGTGGCGCAGTTCATCGGCGCGCTCTGCGCCATCGCCGTCGCCAGGGTCACACACCCGTCCCGCTGAGGGGCGGCGGCTACTGAAGGGTCTCGGCGAACTCTCTTGCGAGGTAGGTGAGGGTCAGGTCGGCGCCGGCCCGCTTGATGGCCGTGAGGTGCTCGACCGCAGTGGCCGCCCCGTCGATCCAGCCGTTCGCAGCGGCTGCTTTCAGCATCGCGTACTCGCCCGACACGTGATACGCCGCCAGCGGCAGGTCGAACCGGGCCCGGGCCGCAGCGATCACATCGAGATACGCCAGCGCCGGCTTCACCATGATGATGTCGGCGCCCTCGGCGATGTCCAGCTCGATCTCGGCCATGGCCTCACGGGCGTTGGCCGGGTCTTGCTGGTAGCCCTTGCGGTCGCCCCCGCCGGTGATGGTCACGTCGACGGCGTCGCGGAACGGCCCGTACTCGGCTGAGGCGTACTTCGCCGAGTAGGCCATGATCGGCAGGTGCTCGTGGCCGTTGCGGTCGAGCACCTGGCGGATCGCCCCGACCTGGCCGTCCATCATCCCCGAAGGGCCCACCATGTCGGCCCCGGCTTCGGCCTGGGCCAACGCCACCCGCTGGTACAGCTCGAGCGTGGCGTCGTTGTCGACGTCGCCGTCGTCGGTCACCACGCCGCAGTGGCCGTGGTCGGTGTACTCGTCGAGGCACAGGTCGGCGATGATCGCCAGCTCCGAGCCGTGGTCGTCACGCAGGTTGCGGAGCGCCACCTGCACCACGCCGTCGGGATTCCAGGCTTCGGAGCCCACGGAGTCCTTGCGGGCCGGCAAGCCGAACAGGATCACCCCGCTGATGTCGAGGTTGGCCAGCTCGTTGACCTCCTTGCGCAGCGATTCCTGGCTGTGCTGCACGATGCCGGGCAGCGAGATGATCGGCTGCGGCTCGGCGACATCCTCACGCACGAACAGCGGCGCAATGAGATCACTGGGAGTGACGGTCGTCTCCGCAACAAGCCGGCGCAGCGCCGGGGTACGACGCAGCCGGCGAAGGCGGCGAGCCGGAAAGGTCACCCCGTCATGCTATTGCGCCGCTGCGCCAGAAGAACCGCCCGACGGGGGTGCAAGCGCCGGCCGGTGGCGTGACATGCGGTGGCGAGCGGCATAGGTTCGCTGGCGTGGAGATCGGGTCCGAGGGCTGGTGCGCTGCGATGTCCGAGGTGCTGGCGGATGTGGATCTGCCGGAGGTGCGGGCCACGGTGGAGCAGCGGATCGGCGACGGCAACGGGGGGCCGGTGGTGGCCTACCGGCTGGTGATCGACGGTGGTCGGGCGCACTTGGAGCCAGTGGCGCGCGATGCCGATTCGGCGGACGTCGACGGCGAGGCGGACGGCGGGGCCGGTGACGGGGGGCGCGTGGGCATCGGTGATGACAGCGGCGTCGTGGTGATGAGCCAGTCCCGGGAGACGGCAGAGGCCGTGCGTCGGGGTGAGATGGGTGCGCTGGCCGCCCTGCAGGCCGGGCTCATCAAGGTGAGCGGCGATGTGCGGGTGCTGATCGCGGCTTCCGAGGCGTTGGCGCTGGTGAACACGGCGCTGGGGCGAGCGCTCGCCGAGGAGGAAGACAGTGCCTCCGGCGGCGGGACTGAGGAGAGCGGCGACGAGTCGGACCGTGGCAGGACGGGTGACGCCGACGGGTCGGCTGGCGACGGCGGGAGCTGACGGCTCGTGCCGGAGATTCCGGAGATCCGGGCGCATGCTGAACGACTGGAAAAGCTGGCTGCTGGCGAGGTGCTGAAGCGGTTCGAGCCGCTGTCGTTCACTGCGCTCAAGACCGCCAGCCCGCAGCCGAGCGACGCTGTCGGCTGGCCGCTGCGCAGTGTCGGCCAGCGGGCCAAGTTCCTGCTGCTGCGGTTTGCTCCCCCGTCGCAGGATGCCGACGACGGCGACGGCCAGACCGCTGCCAACGATTCGAGGGCGAGCAATACCAAGGGCGGCGAGGACGGGCTGACGTTCGTGGTGCATCTCATGCAGGGCGGGCGGCTGCGGGTGCTCGAACCGGGTGCCAAGCGGCCCCGCCGGCCCCGTGACGGGCTGGCTCGCTTCGAGTTCGAGAGCGGGTTGGGGCTGCTGCTCACCGAGCCGGGTACCCAGAAGCGGGCCGGCGTGTGGGTGCTGGCGGGCGACCCGACCGCGGCCGAGCCGCTGGCCGGGCTGGGACCCGAAGCCACCGACATCGACGCGGCAGCCATGGCCGAGCTCATGTCAGCGCATTCGGCCCGCCTGCACAACTTCCTGCGCGACCAGCGCGTGATCTCGGGACTCGGGCGGCGGCTGGCCAACGAGATCTGCCACCGGGCCAAGCTGTCGCCGTTCGCGCCCACCGGCCGGATGGACACCGAGGGCGTCGAGGCGGTGGTGGCCGCCATCGGCAGCGTCGTCGAGGAATCGCTGGCCGCCGAGCGGGAACTCCCCCAGATGAGCCGTTCGGCCGAGCGGCCCTCAGCAGTCCACAGCCGCACCGGCGAGTCGTGCCCGGTCTGCGGCGACGTGGTGCGGGCCGTCGAATACCGCGATTACTCGGTCAACTACTGCGCCGGCTGCCAGACCAGCGGGCGGGTGCTGGCCGACAACACCACCAGCAAGTTCCTCCGCTGATGCCCTGACAGCGCCCGCTCGGTTGGCCCGTCCGAACCGGGAACGCGGCACCGTGCGACCACACGTCGACGGGCATCAGCGACTGCTTCCACGCCGGTGCGGCAGGCCCGGTGCGTCTGACAGGCGCCGGTTACTCTGCTGCGGGACATCGGCGCTCACAACCCCGCCGAGCACGACCGAACGGAGCACACGATGAGCGAAGACGGAATCAAGCTGGGCCTGTCGGCCGACGAGGTGCTGCAGACCACCCGGGCGGTGCGCAAGCGGCTCGACTTCGACCGGCCGGTGCCCGAGTCGGTGCTGCGCGAGTGCGTCGAGATCGCCGTGCAGGCGCCGACGGGTTCCAACATGCAGGGCTGGCACTTCGTGTTCGTCACCGAGCGCGACAAGATCGAAGCCATCGCGGCGCTGTACAAGCAGGGCTTCGACGCCTACCGCAACAGCCCCATGTACGCGGGCCGGGTGGGCTCGGGCCTCGGCGCCCAGCGAGAGGCACAGCAGGCCCGCGTGACGTCCTCGGCGGAGTTCCTGTCCGAGAACATGCATCGCAGCCCGGTGCTGTTCCTGCCCTGCATCACCGGCCGCACCGACGATGCCCGCATGATGGTGGGCCAGGCCGGCTCGATCATCCCCGCGGCGTGGAGCTTCATGCTGGCTGCCCGCGAGCGGGGCCTGGGCACCTGCTGGACCACGCTGCACCTCGGCTACGAGCGCGAGGCCGCCGAGATCCTGGGCATCCCCTACGACAACGTGCGCCAGTACGCGCTCAGCCCGGTGGCCTACACGGTGGGCACCGACTTCAAGCTGGCCACTCGCACCGATCTCGACTCGGTGATGAGCTGGAACTCCTGGAGCCGCTGACATGACCGGGCAGGCACAGTCGGGCACCTCGAACGCAGCGCTGTTCGACCTGTCGGGCCGGGTGGCGGTGGTGACCGGCGGGTCGCGCGGGCTGGGCCGCGAGATGGTGCTGGCGTTCGCCCGCGCCGGTGCCGATGTGGTGATCGCCTCGCGCAAGCTCGACAACTGCGAGGCGCTGGCCGCCGAGGTGCGCGACGCCACCGGGCAGCAGGCGCTGGCGGTGGAGTGCCACGTGGGCTACTGGGACCAGAACGACGCCCTGTGCGAGCGGGTCTATGACGAGTTCGGCCACTGCGAGGTGCTGGTGAACAACGCCGGCCTGTCGCCGCTGTACCCGTCGCTGTACGAGGTGTCCGAGGCGCTGTTCGACAAGGTGATCGACGTGAACCTCAAGGGGCCGTTCCGGGCCTCGGCGGTGTTCGGCAAGCGCATGTACGAAGCGGGCGGCGGCTCGATCATCAACGTGAGCTCGGTGGCGGCCGTGGCGCCCTCGCCCAACGAGACCGCCTACGGGGCGGCCAAGGCCGGCATCCACGCCATCACGCAGTCGTTCGCCCGGGAATATGCGCCGCGCGTGCGGGTGAACTGCATCATGCCCGGCCCGTTCCTCACTGACATCTCCAAGGCCTGGGACATGGACGCCTTCAACGAGCGGGCCGAGAACGAGATCGCGCTGGGCCGCGGCGGCGAGGCCGACGAGGTCGTCGGCGCAGCGCTCTACTTCGCCTCAGAGGCGTCGAGCTACACCACCGGCTCGGTGCTCAAGATCGACGGCGGCACCGCCTGGCAGACCGGCTGATGGCTGCGCCGACAACGACCGTGCGGGCGGAGCGGCACGGACAGCGCTGCGGGACCTGAACGCCCCGCCGCATCGAAACATTGACAAGGAGGGATCCTGTGGGGACGACGAAGCGACTGTCGACATTGAGCCGCTCGATCGAGGGTCGGGTGGCGCTGATCACCGGTGCCGGCATGGGCCAGGGACGGGCGACGGCGCACCTGTTTGCCGACGAGGGGGCGCACGTTGCGGTGACCGACCTGGGCCAGGCCGAGGTGGACGCCGTGGTGGCCGAGATCAACGACGCCGGCGGCTCCGCGGCAGGCTGGACGATGGATGTGGCCAACCGCGACCGGGTCAACCAGGTCACCGACGAGGTGGCCGAGCGGTTCGGCGGCATCGACCACCTCATCAACAACGCCGGCATCTCGCGCTTCTCGCCGATCGACGCCGAGAACTACGAGGACAACTGGGCCATCTCCCTCGAGGTGCTGCTGACCGCGCACACCTACTCCGTGCGGGCGGCGCTGCCGCACCTGCGCCAGTCCGACGCGGCCCGCATCGTCAACATCGCCTCCACCGAGGGCTGGGGCGCCACCAAGTTCGGCTCGCCCTACACGGCCGCCAAGCACGGCGTGATCGGGCTCACGAAGTCGCTGGCGGTGGAGCTGGGCCGCGAGGGCATCACGGTGAACTGCATCTGCCCCGGGCCGATCCGCACCGCCATGACCGCGGAGATCTCCGAGGAGCACAAGACGATCTTCGCCAAGCGCCGCACCGCCCTCGGCCGCTACGCCGAGCCAGAGGAAGTGGCCCACGGCACGCTCAACTTCTGCCTGCCCGCCAGCCAGTACATGACCGGCGCCGTGCTGCCCGTAGACGGCGGCCTCCTCATCAAGAACGCCTGAGGGGGCGCCGAGCGCGGCCAGAGCGCCCTCACGGCGCCGGGGGCGAGGTCAGTTCGGCGTCAGCGACTTGTTGACGAAGGCCTCTGGGCGCCAGGAGAGCTTGTCGTCGGCGGTGCCTGCCGAGTTGACCGTCAGCGTCGCCGTGAAGCCTCCGGCGCCGTAGGCATCAGACGTGCCCGCTCGCAGCGGGTCGAACGGAACGCCCGCCTCACGCACCGGAGGGGGTCCCTCGTCACTGACGGCCGGGGACGGCGGTCCGTACACGAGCGAAGCCCACGTGCCAGACGTCAACACCGTCGCACCGCGGAGGTGCCACACGCCCGAACTCAGGATCGCCTCGCCTTGCGCGGACCCGATGAGGGTGCCGCGTTCGGTGCGGATGTGCCATGTGGCGGTGAACATGTCGGGCGCGCCGTTGGGCGCAGTCGACGCCGGCGGCGCAACGCCCCGATACAGGTGCAGCACGATTCGGGTGTCCACGATCGACTCGGACCGGGATCCGAGCATCGCCCGGTCGGTCACGGCGCCGGTCTGGAACAGCCAGCGGGTATGGCCACCCTCGGGCGGGTCGAGCTCGCTCGGCGTGCCGATAGTGGACGGTTCGTTGGCGTCGATCGGGCCGGTGAGCGCAAAGCGCCGTCCGGTGTCCGCAACGAGCATCAGCGAATCGGTCGCCGCACCGCTCGGGCCGACACCGCGTGCCACGAGCGGTGCGCCCAGCGTCTCGGCAGGGCCGATGCCCACGCAGGCCGGCGCTCCCCGACCAGCGGACCGGACGATGCCATCGGCATCGCGGAGATACCAGCCCTGCTTCGGTACCTCGACAACAGCACGTGTGCCGTCGGTCTCAGCCACCAACCAGCGAGCATCGCCATAGGTGCCACGCGGCATGCACACCTGCGCGCCGATGTCGTCGTCGCTGTGGAAGATCGGCGACATCGCCATAGTGGTGGCGAATGCACCGACGCCGAAGTCGACTCCGGGCGTTGCCTGCACGCCGTAGGGCGAGAACGGGTCGGGCGTCTGGGCGCCGACGAGCACCGGCGAGGTCCGCTGATCTGCGATCAGGTTGCCGGTCAGTGCTGCGGACACTTCGTCGAGCAAGCTCGGAGTGATCACCTGCTCCCCACCGAACGCCACAGCGAACCCGGGCATCGGGCACACCTCATTGGCCAGGGCTTTCGCATACGCGAGCGGCCCGGTCTGGCTCTCGCACAGCTCCGGTGCGGCGAAGGCATCCAGCAGGAATGCGGCGACGGAATCGGGCAGGCGGTCAGCGCCCGCAGGAACCAGCAGCATCGGGACAGCAGTACGGGTGGGCCGCTGCGGCAGCTCTGCATCAGGGTTCGACACCACCGCTGGCTGGGACACATCCACCGGCGGGAGCATGCGCGCCGGCGCGCCTCGCGACGGTGTGGCTGTCGCTGCCCCGCACCAAGGGCCAGCGCTCAACGCGTCAGCCCAGCCGCGCTGCTGGCGGCCGCTGTCCGACGATGCCACCAAGCACAGCATTGAAGAAGCAAAGTCGTGACCTGAACCGGACGGCCACCAGCCTCCGAAGTGCTCGGCCATCGCGACGCTCGTGGCGTACCTGTCCGAGCCAGCCACCCGGATCGTGTTCGCCCGAGCGAGCCGCGCGGCAGACCGCACTGCTGGCTGTGACAGTCGCTCCAAGCCCCCGAGCACCACGATGTTCTCGACATCGAGCAGGCTCAGCGCCGTTGCTGTCTCGGTCGGCAATTCGTCGAAGCCATTGTGCAGCAGCACTGGCACCTGCCAGAAACTGGTCCACCACCCCGCAGCGATGGCATCGATGCCGTCGACACCGTCGGTCAGCACCACCGTGCGGCCGAGCAATCGACAGTCCTCAGGAGTTTCCCGCCACTCCACTACCGAATTGGCCCAGAACCCCATCGTCGCTGTGCCATCAGCGGCCGAGGGATCGGCACATCCGGTGGCGCCGGGGGGAACTGGCGCAGTCCCCAGCGCTGTGGCCACTGCTGCAGCCGTGCCGAAGCGGTTCGAACCCCACACCCGGAACACCTCGGTGTAGCCGATGGACACCAGCTCGGCCTCCACCTCGGGGGCAACAGCAGCAGTTCCGCCGACGATGATCGCCTGCCTCGCCGTCTTGCACCCGCCCGAGCGCAGATCCTGGGCTGCGAGCCGCGCCGGCACCGCGAGCGCCGTGGCACCGGTGCGGGCCGACGGCGTCAGCAGGATGGGTGCAGCAAAGGTGTCAACGCGAGCGAATCCGCCAGGCGGGTCGAAGAGCGGATCCGCTGCCGAGGACCGCTGCAAGTACGGCTCGGTGGATTGGCCGGTGGAATCCGACAGCGACGCCGCGGCCAGAGCATCTGCAGGCGAGTCCCCGGCCACGACGATGATCGCCTTCGGGCACACTCCGACACCCCACCAGCCCCGTGCCTGGCTCAGGCTGCGCACGCCGCCCGAGGAGGGATCAGGAGTCTCGAAGGGGAACCCGCCCTGGCCGCGCAGTACCAACGACGTCGCCAGGGAGGTCTGGTAGCGGTCCCAGCCCGAGATGCGCAGTGCGTTGGACAAACCCTCGATCTGAGGTGCAGCCAGAAACGAACTCGGCCACTGCGTGGGTGCGACGGGGCCTGCGGCTACCACTGTGGGTTCGGCAGCGGCCGCTGCAGCGCCTGCCAGCACACCGCCGAACAGCAGCAAAGCCGCGACCGCGGCGCGAAGCGTGCCTCGTCGGGGCTGCGCCGAGATGCCCCGGCGCCGGTGAATCACGGACCGAGCGTAAGGGTGAGCGACTGCAAAGTGCCGTCATCGGCGAGCATCAGCGTGCCGGACATGGAGCCTCGCTCGGCCAGCGGCAACATGTCGCTCTGAGTTGCCGTGAAGAGGCCGTCAAGGGGCAGGGAACCGTCAGCCACGGTGCCGCGTGCCGCCAAGCGCATCTCGACGGTCTCGCCACCACCGGCATCGAGCACCAGCAGGGCACTGAACCGCTGCTGCGCCTCGGGATCGGACGGATCAGCCGCCGACAGCGACGCGCTGCTCGGGGCAATCACGCTCACCGACTCGGTGGTGGTGGTCACGTCCTCGGTCGTCACGTCGCCGTCCACCGTCGTGGTGGTGGTGGTGACGGTCATCGTGAGCACGCCGCTCACATCGAAGCGATCGGCGCCTGCAGCGGCGAATGTGAGCTCACCGCCGTCGATCGAACCTGATGTCGTCGTTGTCACCGTCGGTGCGGCCGCGACGACGGTCTGCTGGGCCTCGTCCGCCTTGGAGACGTCGACGATGGGGTCCGCGGTCGATCCGGCGGTCGCCGCAGCGGCGGCTGCTGCGGGAGCGTCCTCGCCGGGTGCAACGGCTGCGGCGGCCGGCTCGCTATCTGCGGCAGCCACCGGCTCAGCGATCGCAGGTGCCGTGTTGGACGTTGCTGCGATGCCTTCGGCGGTCGGCAAGGCCGGCACCACGACGGGTGCGTCGGGCGACGGCACCTCGACGGCCAACGGCGTCAGCACTTCCATGACCGAGTCGGGCAGCACTCGCTCGGCCGCACGGTGTACAGGCGAGTCGACGGTGGGGGTGATGACTGCTGTGGCCAGTCCGAGACTCACGGCCGCCTTCGCTACGACCGGCACGCCGGTGGCGGCAGTGTTGGCCGCCGCCGCGGCGGCCCGCGAGGCCATGGGAGCCGTCTCGGCCAGCAGCGGCATCGCCGAGTTCACTGCGGCCTTGCCGCTGCCCGGCGTCTGTCCTGACAGGGCCGAGGCCGCCCGCTCTCCCCGGCGCAGCAGCCCGAAGAGTGCGACCGGCGCTGCCGCGGCGAGCTTCAGCGCGGCGCGCACGGCGTTGCGGGCACGGGACACCCGCGCCCGGGCGTTTTCTTCGGACACGCCAGAGACCCGCGCCACCTCTTCGTAGGAGAGCTCGTCCACGAAGCGCAGCATCAGCGCTTCGCGGTATTGCTCGGAGAGATTGTCGATGGCGTCCAGCAGATCGGTGTCGTCGATGTCGAGACCCAGCTCGGCCTCGGTGCTCGGCGGCGGCTTCAGTGCGCGGTCGTTGTTCGCCCAGCGCTCGGTCTTCTCGTTCGCACGGCGCTGGCGGTTGCCCTCGTCGCTGCAGACGTTGGACAGGATCCGGTGCAGCCACGGGCCCACCCGGTAGTTCCCGTTGAAGCGCGGCATGGCCCGCAGGGCGCGCACCAGTGCTTCCTGAACGGCGTCCTCGGCCGCCTCTGGGCAACCCAAACGGCGGCGCGCGTGACCGAGCAGTTGCGGCCGGTACTCACGCACCAGTTCGGCGAACGCTTCGTCGTCGCCAGCCTGGTAGGCAATGACCAGATCTCGATCTTCAAGTCGCAGAGCCATGGCAAATGGGAAGGCGCGGGGCCTCCGATACACACGATGCTACCGCACCCCTGTCAAACCCTTACCGTCACATTTCCGCCCTGTCAGCAGTTAGCCAACGCCGCATTGCGCTGTGGATTGTGCTGTGGATGACAGCCCTCGCTCGGGCCCGAGACGACGCCAGGCGCCTAGTGCGCCGCCGTGGGATTGCCTGCAAAATCGTGAGCGGCGCCGGCGAGCACGACAAGCGTGGAACTCGCCCCGGGCAGTGCTGCGAGCGTCGATGCCGCGATGCGCCCGACGAGGGTGCCGTCACGCTCCTGCCACGACCGATCGCAGGCCGCGCTGCCCGCCACCGCCCACTCGCTGCCGTCTGGCGCGGCAACGAACGAGACCCCCGCCGCCGTGGTGCCGTGCCCGTCGAGGGAGAAGTCCGCGAACCCGTCGGCATCCACGTCGATTCCCATCTTGGACAGATCGATCTCGTGGCCTGAGGGTCCGATTCCGCAGCCGCGAACGGGTTCGCTCCAACGAACGACGACGTCGACGGCGAAGGTGCCGTCAGCGCCGGCCGCCGGCGCCGAGACAGCGATGCCGCTGGCCCGGGGCGGAGTGGTATCGGCCCGCACCGTGTGCGTTGCTGTCAAGTTCGTATTGCCGGCCCAGTCGCGCAGCCTCCCGCCGGCGACGCTGATCTTGTCGGCGGCATGCAGCCACGGGGGCTCGGTGAACGGCAGGTCGCCCACGGCGTAGCCGTCATGTTCCGGGTAGCTGTCATGTTCGGGGAAGCTGAACGTGACGCTGAAGCTCGTGTCGCCCCGCTCCGTCGTGGCGGTCTGGGTGTTGCGAGCACGGCCACGGGTGAGGGTGACCGTCACCTTGCCCGCGGTGAGCGGCTCGCTCGAACGCACCCACACGGTTTGGCCGCCAGGCGGGGCGAGCACCGACAGCCGGGGTCGAGCGGTGTCGGCTCGCACGATCAGCTCGCTGGCCTCGACCGTGCGGCGCCCGGCGGCCGCACGTATGGCACCCCCGACCACGCCGAGCCGATCTCGCACGGCAATCGGCGTGACGCAGCCCGTCGGCACCTCCGCGCTCGTGTACGCGCCGGTGCCGACCAGCAAGACAACCGCCTGGGTGGTGGCTCTTCCGTCACCTCCGTCGATTTCGGCCAGGCGCTCAGGCAGCGTCTGCTGGCCGAACGTGTAGTTGCCGACGTCTTCGGCGTCTGCGGTGCGGACGGGCTCGCTGAACGTCACCGTCCAGTGACAGGCGCCCTCGGTGGCGTCAATCATCGCCGAGACGGGCGGCTCGCCGGCCTCGTCGGAGCCAGTGACCACTGCAGTTGCCGCTCGCTCGACCGCCCGCCCGACTGCAGCAGCGCCCCCGAAGATGGTGAGCCGAAGAACGCCGTCTGGGTCGCCGCCGACCGTGTCAGCGGCCAGAGCGGCTGCCGTGGCGTCGGGCAGGTGTGACGGTGCGGTGAGCAGCAGCGGGTGGCACCGCTCGCCGAGCAGGGGAGCGCTGGCCACAGCGTCCGCCGGCAAAACGCCGGTCACCAGGCCCACCCCGTCTCCGTCGAAGCACGCGACCGGCGATCGATCGCCGAGCAGCTCTGCGGCGACGCGAGCCGCTGTGCCGAAGCGATCACTGCCGTGCCACCGCTCGGTGGTCACGTCCCGCGCCTGGAGCTGGCGGGCTGCAGTCTCGCCGACCGCAGCGGGGCCACCGAGGATGATCACGTGGTCGACCTGATCGGCGAGATAGTCGATGACCGGTGCGTCGAGCTCCCCGCCGCGAGCGAGCAGCAGCGGGAGACGGCCCCGGTAGGCGAGTGGACCGGCGGCCAAGCCGTCTGCCGCGTACACGTCAGTGGCGAGCAGTGCGGTGCGCCCGCGGTCCGCGGCCACGCCGGGCGAACCGACCGAGCCGACCAAGTCAGCCGAGCCGGAGCCGGCCGGGCCAACCGAACCGAGATGGCGAGCCACCTCCAGCGCTGTGTCCGCGCAGTCAGCACCGCCGAGGCGCAGCGGTGCTCGGCCGGTGAGCTGCGCCAGCCGGTCGGCGACCTCCGTGGACACTGCTGCAGTGCCGCCCACGACGACTGCATGACCGATGCCGTGATCTTCGACGAATGCCTCGACCACCGACGGCAACTCGTCAGCAGCCGTGAGCAGGATCGGAGCCTGCTGCTGTGCCGCGACGGCTGCCGCCGGCAGCGCACAGGCCGCATAGTCGTCGTCGCCGGGCACGACGATGACCGTCGTCGGCCCGGTGCCCATCGCGCCCGCCCCGGTGCCCACCGCGTCCACCGTGCCGGCGTAACGCTCAGCAATTGCAACTGCCGTCTCATATCGAGTGGTGCCGGCCAGCCGCTCGACATCGACGTCGATGTTCGTATCGGCAGCGGCGTCGTCTGCGGCCGCGTGCGCGACGCCCGGCGATACCGGCAGCAGCACCGCCACCAGTCCGACACAGAGCGAGGCTGCTGCACAAGCCCGCAGCCGCATGTCAGTCCACCACCACGTCAGAGTCGTAGCGGATCGACAGCCAGCCCTGCACCACGCTCGGGCGGTCTGCATAGTCGCTCGCGGCGTTGCCGCCGATGAACACCGAATCACCCCGTTCGGGAAGGCGTGTCGCGCTGGTCGAGTTGAGCAACATGAACACGAGGTTGTCCGGAGCGTCGAAGCTCAGCGTGCACCCGTCACCCCGCCGGTTGAGATTGGGCGCGATGTCGGCCAGGAGGGCAATCGGGTCGCTGAGGTCGGCGCTGGTCGCACCAGGGGGCCTGGGAAGGCAGTCGCTCGAGCCCGCGCTGACGCCGTCGAGCGTCTTGACCGGATCGCTGAAGCGCACCAGCACGCCCACGGCGGTGCCGCCGCCGTCGAACCCCACGCCCGCAGTGACCGTGCCACCGATCGTCGGGCTGTCTTCGGCCACGCCGACAGCTTCCACCGTGAAGTTGGCCGCAAAAGCGGCACTGGCCCTCAGCGCTTCGGCCAGATCGTCGAACGTCGGCTCGCCTGCGAGGATCCGGTAGCGAATCAGCCGGGACGTCCGGTTGACCTCCACGCCGATGTCGGGCTCGGGCTCGTCGGCCCCGGTGCCGTCGTCGCCGCCGTCGCTGTCATCACCCTCGTCGTCGCTCGGGGGCAGGCCGACGCCGTACACCCGCCACTCGTTGCCGCGGCTGCCGGCGGCGATGCCGTCGCGCCGGGCGGTGATGGTGAGCTGTCCGGACGGCTCTGCGTCCTGCTGTGTGGCTGCGCTGAGGGTCACGCTGGCCGGATTGGCGGTCTCGACATCGCCGATCGTGACCGATTCGATCCGGAAGTCGGTGCTGCGGTCTCGCACCACGAAGCGATGGAGCGGATTCCTGCGGCCGTCTTCGTCCAGGAAGACACCCCGCGGCACGGTGATGGCGTCGCCGACCCCGAGGGTCATGCCGGCGGCAAGCGTCAGCACATAGCGGTCGTGGGGATCCCGGGTGCCCGAACGGCGGCCAGAGTGGCCGGCGGTGCCATCGAGGGCCTTGGGGCTGCCATCGTCGGCTACGACGGTGACACGATCGGCCAGGCCAGCAGCGGCCGCAGGCGCGTCGAACGGATTGGCCTCGATGACCAGCAGCGCGATCTGGTTGTGGCCCGCCGGCGCAATGATCTCCACCTCGGGGGCGTCGTGGTCCTCAGGCTCTTCCGGCTCACCGATCAGGTAGGAGAAGCGAGCCACCGGGCGGGGGCTGTTGTTGAGGCCGATGCGCTGGCCGCCGGTCACCGTGATGAGGTCGTCCACTTCGAGATCTCTCGACAGCGTCACCGTGATGGTGCGGCCCCGAACCCTGGCGCACCCGTACAGCAGGTCAGCGTCGAGGTCGGCACCGGTGAACGTGCACCTCCCGGTCGGGGTGGGGAAGACACGCTCGTAGTTGACACGGAACATGGCCAGTTCGATGGCCTTCGCGAGCAGCTTCGCATCGACATCGCCCTCGAAGCCCACCGTGAACTCATCGGTGGTCTCCGTGTCTGGGTCGAGCTCGACGCCGATGCGGCCGCCGATCGGCACCAACGTGGTGGCCCGGTCGACGAACTGCATGACGACCTCAGCAGGCACCACTGCCGTGCCGCCGAACACCGTCACGGCGAGGTGGTTGTCGGCGTCGCCGGTCACCCACTCGTCGGAACGCAGGAACGACGCCACCGAACGGGGCAGCGTGTCGGAACCGGTGAGCAACAGCGGGGCGCACAGCTCGCCCAGCAGCGGCCCGCTCGCGATCGCATCGGGCGACAGGCCCCCGAAGGCCAGGCCCAGCTCGGTGCCGTCGAAGCAGGGCCGCAGCCCGTCGTCGTCGAGCTGCGCCTCTGCCAGCTTGACCGCTGTGGCATAGCGGTCGCTCCCCGCGATGCGGGTGATCTTGAAGTCCAAGCCCGACAACGCCTGCTGCACTGCGGTGCCCACTGCCGCGGTGCCGCCCACGATGATGAGCCGCCCGATGTCGCTCGCCACGAGGTAGTCGAACACGGCGGGATGCAGCCGATCCTGGGGTGTGAGCAGGATCGGATAGTTGCCCTGGTAGGCCATCGGACCGGCAGCGAGAGCGTCGGCGAAGGCGTTGCTGGTGGCGAGCAGCGCAGTGTCGACGCTGACTGGGGCGTTGCCGACGGGATCGTTGAACGATTCGGCGACAGCCGCCGAGTGCAGATGGACATCGTCGCTGCCCAGACGCTCGATGTCCTCGACGCCCAAGTCGGCGAGCTCACGCTCGACGGCGGCGGAGATCACCCGTGTTCCGCCGAGCAGGATCACCCTGCGTATCGCCCGCCGCTGCAAGAACTGTGCAGCCGGCACCGGCACGTCGTCGGGACGGGTGAACACCAGCGGGGCGCGGTGCAGCCGCGAGAGCATCGGCACCGGCGTCACCCAGCCGGCGTGCTCGTCGAGGCCAGAGCCCATGATCACGGTGTCGACCCGGGGCGTGTCGGGCAGCTCGTCGACGGCGGCGATGTAGGCCTCGGCGATCTGCACCGACGTGGAGTAGCGGGTGGGGCCGCTCAGACGGGTGAACTCGGCTTCAGCGACCGCTGCGTGCGCAGCATGATGCGGCACCACCAGCAGCGGCACCACCAGCAGCCCAGCAAGCCGCCGCGGCAACCGAGGCAGACGCGACAGGCGCTGCAGGCGCGAGCATCGTCGCTGGCTCATCAGGTGCCAGCTCATCAGGTGCCGCCCTCGCAGCTCTGACCGGGCGCGTCGGTGGTGGGCTGGCCGTCAACCACGCCAGCCAGCTGTGTTCGCTCGTAGCCGAAGTTGTCGGGGATCGCGGCATCCAACCGCATGTTGAAACTCCGCTGCGCCAGGTTCGCTGTGCCGGCGTAGTTGGCAGCCACACCGGCAGGGACACGTACCGGCGTGCCCGCACGAGGCAACAGCGCATCATCGATGGCGAAGTACTCCAGGTACACCACCGGGCCTCGACGCTGGCACTGAAGCGCCACATCGGCGTCGCTGGAGTCGCCGCCATCGAGGAACAGGTCCGCCAGCAACGCCGACGGCACAAAGCCGGTGGCATCAGTGACGGCGGCCACGTTGTCAGTGAACGTCACCCGCACGCCGACCGTGCTGTAGCCACCGCACATCTCGCCACCCGACGCATCCGCTATGCCCACCGGATCACGCGTCACCAAGGCAGTGCCGGCTGCGGCGCTGCAGCGGAGCGAACCCGATGACACCACCCGGGCGCTGAAGTGACGGCGGAACGTCGTGTCGGCGTTCAGCGCCGCCGCCAGGTTGGCCAGCGTGATCTTGCCGTCGACGAACGTATAGCTGATGATCCGGTGGACCGGGTCGACGCCCACGTCGACGACACTGTCGGCTGGTTCGGTCCGGCCCGGGTCGACATAGGGATAGACGACCCAGCCGTTGCCCGCTGCGCCCGCCGCGATGCCGGTGGTGCGGGCATCGATCCGCACCCGCTTGCGACCCTCGCAGTCATCAGTACCCGCGGCACCGCAGGTGTTGTTGCCGATGTACAGCGAAGCCTGCTTGGTGTGCCGGGGCGTGCCGACTGCTGCACGGCGCACGGCGAACTCGCCGTTGGGGCCGTTGTCGGCATGCTCGGTGACCGTGTAGCGAGTCAGCCGGCTGGGATTGCGACGCTGGTCGGCCAGCGCCCCCTTGCGCACCGTGATGACATCGCCGACCTCCAGCGGCACCGGGCTCACCCTCGCCGTGTAGCGAAGATTGGCGCCCAGCGTGGCGGGATCCTCGTAGCACTGCTCGCCGATCTTCGCCGCCTGCGGCGCCGGCAGACCGGCGCGAGGGTTCGGATCCTCGGGCTTGAGCGGGCAGCTGCCGCCCGTGCCGCCGCCCGCGACGAACGTGACCGCCTTCGGTTCGCCGTCAGCGTCGACCACTGTCAGCTCGTGGACTTCCTGGCCGCGATAGGTCACGTCGTTGCGCAGCCGGTCGCCGCTGCGCAGCGCCCGCTCGGTCACCACCACCACGAACTCGGCCTCGCCGGCGATCGCCACGATCTGGACCTGCGGGCCCGTCGAATCAGTCACCGCCGGAGGCCGGGGCACCCGGTGGAACACCGACTCCAGCGCCGGCAGCGTGTCGTCCACCGCGATCTCGGTGCGGCCCTCGGGGGTGCCCGTCTCGCCGACCACGGTGATGGTGTTGCCCACCACGAGCGGCTCGACCAGCTCGACAGTCACCCGCCGCCCAGACAGAGTGATCTCGCTGTAGCGCCGCGGGTTTGCAACCGTCGTCGCCTCGCCCTCCGCCACGAGCTCCGTGTTGTTCACCTTGTAGCGCTCAGGCTTGATCGCTTCGTCCTCCTTCACGTCCTCGTTGAAGGTGACCGTGAAGGTCGTCGACCCCGCCGACGCCGAGACCTCTGCGGTGAAGGGCTCGCCCCGCTGTGCGTTGTTCCGCACTGTAGTCACGGTCGGCTCGGCAATCGCCTCCGGCCCACCGAACACCACGACGTCCAACCGGCCGTCCGATCCGCCCAGCAGGTCGCCGCCGGTCAGCAGATCGTCGGTGGCCGCCGGCACCGCCCGCGGCCGCACCAGCAGCAGCGGCGCGCAGCGCTCCCCCAGCAGCGGCCCGCTGCTGATCGCATCGGGTGCTCGCTCGCCTGTCGCCAACCCGATCGTCGAACCGTCGAAGCACGGATCCGGCCGTCCCGTGCCGAGGAGTCGGCGAGCCAGCGCGGCTGCCGTCCCGTATCGATCTTCACCGGCAATCCGAGTGACCGTGATGCCTTTGGACTGCACAGCCGACACCACCGCAGCGCCGACCGCCACGGTGTCGCCCAGGATCACCACATGTTCGATATCGCTGCGATCGAGGTAGTCCGAGACCTGCGGGTTCAACGACGCCCCGGGCGTCAGCAGCAGCGGGTGCTCGCCGTGATAGGCCAGCGGGCCCGCCACCAGCGCATCAGCGATGGTGGCGCCGTTCGCCAGCAGTGCCGTGCGGCCCCGAGACCCCCACTCGCCCGCCGAACCCGGGATCGGGCCCACTTCGGCGGCCACTGCCGCGGCAGTCGCAAAGGGGTCGGCGCCCGCGATGCGCCGCACGCTGCCCACCCGAGCTGCCAGGTCATCTGCCACGGCCGCCGACACCACCCCGGTGCCGCCCAACACCAGCGCCAGCTCGAATCTCTGCTCGTCGAGCAAGGCCGCCACGTCGCCGTGCAGCCTCCCCGGCGGGGTCATCAGGATCGGGGCGTCGAAGGCCGACGCCAGCCCGGCCGCGGGCATCGCATAGGCCGCGTGGCGGTCCTCGCCCGACACCACGATCACCGCGCTGACCGGCTCACGATCGAGGTTGTCGGCAATCTCGGCGAGGTAGGCCCTCGCGATCGACACCGAGGTCTCGTACCGGTCGCCGCCGCCGAATCGCTCGGATCCCGTCTCGGTGACGGTTGCCTGCGTGTGAGGTGCAATGACGAGCGAGCCAGTCGCCGCGACGATCGCGACAAGGGCAGCCGCCGTTGCACGAGAGACCCCCGCCGAGCGTGCTCGCTGAGGCCTTGATATCGCGGCGAGCATATGTGTACGGGTAACTATTGTCGCGTCGGCATCTCGGGCAAGCTGGTCACACGGGCGGGTCTAGGGGCGCTGGAGGCGGACCCCGGTCTGGCGGGCGTTGGCGTTGCCCGCGAGGTCGGTCACGGCGCCCGACCGGACGACCGCGGTGGACCGGGTGCTGGGCAGGCTGTCGATGCTCGCCGATCGAATCCGTGCAACGAGCGTGCCCGGCCGCACTCCCGGCGTCGTGATGTCGCAGGTGGCCCGGTCGGCGATGATCGAGTCGCCGGCGTCGCCGTCGATGAACATGACGTCGCTGGTGCCGAAGGTGAAGCCGTCGAGATCGAAGTCGGTGGTGCCGTTGCCGTCGGCATCGATCTCGATGAGGCGCACCCGCACCGGGTCGTCGTTTTGGGGGTCGCAGTCCTGTACGGCCTCGGTCCAGTGCACGGTGAGATCGGCGGTGCTGGCGCCGCCCGCCAGTCGCACCCGCCCGCCGGTGTCGACAGGAGAATCTGCACCGCTGCCAGTCACCTCGGCGACGAACAGCTGGTTGAACGCCCTGCTGGCGTTCAGGGCGTCGACCACGTCGTCGACCGTCGCCGTGTCGACGGCAGTGTCCAGCGCCATCACCTGGATGCGCCGGGTTGCATCAGACACCTGCACGGCGGTGACCTGGGTGGACGACCAGCTGCTCGGGCGGCTGCCGCGCACGTCGAGGTCGATGGTCCAGTGGTTGCCGGCTGCGCCGTCGGCCGCGGTGGCTTCCTTGGCCCGGATCTCCAACGCTGGCCGAGCGTCCTGGCCGTCGGTCCCATTCAGGATCACCGACGCCTGGGTGACCGGCGCCGGCTCGGTCACGGTGATCCGGCTGACGCGAGGCGCCGCGGTATCGCGCGCAACCACTCGCTTGATGGCCGCGTTGGCGTTGCCGGCAAGATCACGCACCTCATCGGCAGCGATCGACACGGTGTCGCCGATCTTGAGACTGGTGCCGAACGCGCTCGGAATCGCGATCTCGAACCTCGTCACCCCGGCCTCGAGCGCCACATCGACCGGCACATCGGCGATGCCCGAGCGCTCGAACACCACCTCCACCTGGGCGTCGGAGTCGTTGATCGACTCCACCAGCGGCTCGCTAGACTCCACCCACACTGTGCTGCTGCCCTCGGTCGCGTTCATGGTGAGCGTGGGCGGCGTCTCGTCGTCGGCCACGAAGAACTCCACCCGACCCACGCGCCGGTTGTCTGCCGCAGCCCGGATCTCGCCGCTCACGATGCCGATGCGGTCGCGGGCCCGCAGGGGCGCCGTGCAGCCAGTCGGCACCGCCGCACCGGAGTTGGTGGTGCCGTCCGCCAGCGTCACCACCGCCTTCGTGGTGCTCGTGCCGCTTCCGGCGTCGGGAGTGCCCTCCACTTCATCGGCCTCGAAGGGCGAGTTGCCGTTGAGGTACACCGAGATGTCCTCGGCGTCGGCGGTCCGCACCGGCTCGGCGAACGTGACCGTGAAGTGGCAGCCGCCTTCGAACGCCTCGAAGGTGGCCCCCAGCGCCACGAGCGCTGCGGCATCGGTGGCCTCATCGAGGGCCCGGTTCGACACCGCAGCGGTGCCGCCGAACACGGTGAAGCGCAGCTTGCCGTTGGCATCGCCGGTCACGAAGTCGTCAGACTCCAAGAAGTCCTCCGCCACTGACGGCAGGAATTCGAGCTCGGTCAGCAGCAGCGCTGCGCACAGCTCGCCGAGCAGCGGCCCGCTCACGATGGCGTCGGGCGAGCGCCAGCCGTAGGCAAGGCCGATATCGCCGCTGTCGTCGAAGCACTCCTGCGGCGTGTCGAAGCCCAGCAGCGCCTCGGCGATGTCGACGGCGGTGCCGAAGCGATCCGAGCCCCGCCACCGCTCCACGGTGATGCCGAGCCGCGTGACCTCGTTCTCGACATCGGCGTTCACTGCTGCGTTGCCGCCCAGGATGATCACGTGCTCGGTGCGGCTGTCGCTCAGGAAGGTCGACACGGCCTCGGGCAGCTCCGAGCTGCGTGTCAGCAGGATCGGATGCTCGCCCCGGTACGCCAGCGGACCTGCAGCCAGCGCATCTGCGAAGGCCTCGCCCGTGGCCAGCAGCGCTGTGCGGCCCTCGCCGCGGATCTCGCCCGGGCTGCCCGGCGACCAGCCCACCAGTTCGGCCACTTCCACGGCGGTTGCGTATTCGTCGGGGCCGTCGATGCGGGTCACGTCGATGCCGCTGATCGCAGTGATGGAACGCTCGACCTCCTCCGACACCACGCTCGCATCGCCCACGATGAGCGCGGAGGAGATGTCGTAGCGGGTGAGGAACGTCGTGACCGAGTCGTGCAGTTCGCCGGGAGGCGTCAGCAGCAGCGGGGCGTCGTGCAGCCGCGACAGCGCCGGCGTCGGGAGGGCGTAGGCGAAGTGGCGGTCTTCGCCCGACGTGATGATGACCGTGTCGATGGTGGCGCGGCTTCGGTCGCTCTCGACCTCGTCGACGTAGGTCTCGGCGATCTCGACAGCGGTCTCGTAGCGAGTGCTGCCGCTGAGCCGCGTGCTGTCGACCTCGGCGGCGGCACCCTGTGCCGGATCGTGCCCCACCACCAGCACTGTGGCTGCGAGGGCGAGCGCCATCAGCACCCGCCCAAGCCTCCAGCGGCGACGGGTTCGGGATGCACGTTCTGCGTACTCGGCCGAGGGGCCGGGGGCGCGACGAGCCGGATCAAGCAGCGGGGAGATGTTCATGTTCGACTCCTACGAACTCTAAATGCGAGCACGTTGGACACTACACATGCCACATGCATAGTTTTCAATGATTTTTATTGCTTCTGAATGGACACCGTGTGGGTGTCGGAATCGCCGGCGGTGACAGTGATCGTGTAGCCGCGCACGGTGATCGACTCGCCCACTCCGAGCACGGGGAAGTCGTCGACGATGCCGTCGCCGCTGTCGCCGGCGATCCGCATCGGCAGGTCGCCCGATGACACCAGCACGTCGACGGTGTACACCAGCACGCCCTCTTCGATCAGGTGCGGGAAGGTGGTCCGGCCGCCGTTGGTCTGGGTGTAGTCGGTGTCGCGGTCATAGCCGAGCTTGCGGCGGCTCTCGATCACCATTACTTCGCGGCCGTTGAGCTGCACAGCGGCCATTGCGACCCCGTCGCCTGGCTGCGCGATGGGCGACAGCGTCACCTCGGCCGAGGCGTCGGCCTCAGTCCTGCTGAGGCAGCGAATCTGGGTCTCATCGAGCCAGCCCAGCTGCCATCTGCTCCACGAGAGCATCTCCTGGGGATTCGGATGCGTCTGGGTGGAGGTCGCCGTGCCGCCGCTCGGGAAGCGCCAGAGGAGTTGCCGCCGGGGATCGTTCTCGGGGGAGAGGAACCACGACCACATGTTCATCCGGCCCCACTCGACGCCGACCCACTCATAGCCGCCTCGCGCCCTGGGTTGCTCGTGCGCGTCGTCGTCGTAGGGGTACAGGTCGAGCAGGCCGAGGTTGTGCACCAGCTCATGCGCGGCAACGCCGCCCCAGTCAGAAGCCTGCGCGAAGGTCCGCGGTTCTGAGCGCCGTACCGAGTTCGTGCGTGAATGAGGCACCGATTTCCCATCGGCGGACACGACGCCGCCCGCGTTGCCTCCAGAGAAGTGGGTGCTGGGGAAGATCGTCATCACGGCGTCCACGTCGGAGAAATCCACCTCGTCGTCGGCC
Source organism: Acidimicrobiia bacterium (assembly GCA_022820925.1). GTDB lineage: Bacteria > Actinomycetota > Acidimicrobiia > Acidimicrobiales > Poriferisodalaceae > Poriferisodalis. The sequence goes on from JAJEEO010000014.1 coordinate 170,526, forward strand.
AGAGCCACCGCGTGCTCTCCTGCTGCGCTGGCCAACGACTGGCCGAGTGCTGTTGGGCCTTCCAGCTCGATCGAGGGCCGCTCGGCTCGCAGCCAGCTGTGGTGCGCGATGACCTCGACGTCGAGGCGTCCATAGCTGACCGCTTCGAGGTATGCCTCCATGAACGGCAGGCCCCGCTCGGCCTCGTCTCGAGTGGTGTGCTGTGCCTGCGCGTCGGAGAAGTCCATGAAGAGCACCGCGACGCGCAGCGTGCCGATGGACGGCGCAAACCAGTCCGGCAGTGGAAAGCCTGCGGTGGTGTCATCGAGGCCGCGTGGCATGCACGTGGCGGCGGCTGTCTCGGTGCCGCCTGCGCCCGCCACATAGACGCTGCGGCCTTGGTCGGCCTCGTCGTTGGTGAAGACGATGAGCTGGCCGTCGGGCGACCAGCGGGGGCCGAAGTCGTGTCCCGGCAGGTCGGCCACGACGGCTTCGTTCGAAGCGTCGACTCCGGCGACGACGATTGCGGACTCGTTTTCATCGCCCCGCACGTATGCGATACGGCGACCGTCAGGAGACCATGAGACGCCGCCGTTCCAGTAGGCGCCCGCGAGCAGGCGCCGCTGGTTCGAGCCGTCGGCGTCCACGAGCCACACGAGGTTGTTCGAGACGTACGCGATGCGGGTGCCGTCGGGCGACCACGCCGGCGCATGATCCCACCAGCTGCGCGGTGTGAGCTCGAACGGCTTCGAGCCGACCGGGTCCATCACCGCGACGTAGCGATCGCCGTTGATGAAGTGGCCGTTCTCGTCGCGGCCGTCGCCCGCCAGGCGTTGGAATGCGATCTTGGTGCCGTCAGGCGACCAGGTGGGCAGGCTGTCGTGCACATCGCCCTTGGACACCTTGGTGCGTTCGGTGCCGTCGGCATTCACGACATAGATGTGGGAGAACCAGTTGCCGTCGTCGTTGCGGCGGCCGCGTGAGTAGGCGATTCTGGTGCCGTCAGGCGACCAGGCCGGCTCGTCGGAGTACGAGCCGTCGTGGCTCGTCAGCCGCGTCACGTCGGATCCGTCGTTGTTCATCGTCCACAGCGATCCGTCCCGGGAGAACACGATCCGACTGCAGTCGGGTGACCATGCGGGATCCTCCGCGTCGTCGTCGGTGGTGAGTTGCCGCGGATCGTCGTCGAGCGAGCCGCCGCATGTGCCGGCGGGCAGCACGCCTGGCGCGGTGCTGGCCTCACCGTCGTCGGCCTGGTCGTCTCCTTCGCTGTCGTCGGCCCCGTCGGCTTCGTCGGCTTCGTCGGTGTCGGGTTCCTCGCCGGTGAGGTAGGCGTCGATGGCTGCCTGGGACACGGCCGCGTCGCCGCCGAACACCCGCAAGCCCACAGCGTCGTGCGCTTCACGGGCAGCGTCGAGGTAGGCAGCAGTGTCGTCGGGAATGTCGGCGGGATCGGCGAGCACCAGCGGGGCGCACAGCCGGCCCAGCAGCGGCGCTGCGCTGAACGAGTCGAACGGCACCCGCGCCCGGGCGACGCCGACGGTGTCGTTCGCGAAACACGTCGTGCCCGCCGCGGCGCTGTAGCGGTCGGCGGCGAGCTCGGCGGCCTTCACGGCGGTGTCGTAGCGAGTGCGGCCCGCCACGCGAGAGACATCGATGCCGAGGTCCTTGACGGACTGCTCGACGGCGTCGCTGAGCGCTGCGGTGCCGCCCATGAGCACGACGTGCTCGACGCCGGCGTCGCCGAGGTAGCCGGCCACATCCGCGTGCAGCTCGTCGGGCGAGCTCAGCAGCACCGGATGGATGCCGCGAGCCGCGAACGGGCCCGCCACCAGTGCATCCGCGAACACGTCGCCGCTGGCGATCACCGCCGTGCGACCCAGATCGCCCATCGCTCCCGGCGTCACCCGCTCCGCAGCCGCCACTCCGGTGCCGAACCGGTCATCGCCTGCGACACGCTCCGCGGAGATCCCGGCCTCACCCAGCGCTTCGAGCACCTCGTCGGCCACGCCGCGACCGGGGCCGTGCTCGCCGCCGCTCGCGTCAGGCCCCACCACCAGCGCCTTGGAAACACCCACCCGCCCCAGGAACTCGAGCGCATCGGCCCGCAGCTCCCCGGGTGGCGTCATCAGCACCGGCGCGCCCAGTGCACCGGCCACCGGCGCGGCAACCACCGCATCGGTCCACCGCCGGCCCGACACCAGCACCACCCACTCCAGCGAGCCGCCAGCATCGGCAGCCACCGCTTCGGCGACCTGCAGCGACGTCACATACCGATCCGCGCCGCCATAGCGCACCACCGACACATCCGAGACGTCGCCTGGGCCGTCGTGCTCAGCGGCTCCGACAGCAGTGGCCGGAAGCACCAGAACGCCACCGAACGCAACGAGCGCTGCAAGCAGGACGACCCCGAGGCGACGCATGCCGGGCAACCTACTTCGGCTCCCGGTCCAGGAGCAGCGCTGATGTCCATAACCGGCGGCAGCAGAGGCGGTCTCAACGCCGAGCGCGGCAGCGTCCGAGGCGCACGTGAGCTGGCCCACGGGCTGACCTACGGTGAGACTCTCGGTGAGGTGACCGGGACGGGGAGCTCCATGAGTCGATGGTCGAGCGCGGCGCTGGTGCTGCTGGCAGTGGCGGCGGCAGGCGTGCTGGCAGCCGGCTGCGCGACCGCACCCGACAAGCTGAGCTACATCGTGGTGCCGCACCCCGACGACGAGATGCAGGCCTGGCCGCTCATCGAGAACACTCCCGACACCTACAAGGTCTTCATCATGCTGACCAGGGGCGAGCAGACGGCGTATTGCAACGGGCGGGGGTACGACCAGGGCTCGGGCGAGGCAGAGCCCCATCCGTGGCCCGCCGGCAAGTGGACGTCGTCGTGCGAGAAAGCCCGCCAGAACTCGTTCTTCCGCTTCATTGCGGGAATGGCAGAGAGCGACAGCGGCCTGCCACGCGAATTCTCATTCGAAGGCGTCAAGGGCCCCTTCGATTCGCTCGGCCACTCGATCTGCCGCCTCGACGACGGCGATTGCGTCACCGATCTCACGGCCGAGGTGTGGACATCGCCGCTGGGGGCCGTCGTGTGGTTCAACCTGGGCGACGGCGACCTGTCCAAGGAAGAAGCCGAGTGGGCCATCACCACGGTCCGCGACAACCGAGTAGCCCTCGGCATCGACAGCTCGCTGCCCTCGCACAGCCTGATCGGCGCGAGCTACTCGAACCCAGGTTTCGACGGCTGTTTCCTCTACGACCACCCGGACCACTGGGCGGTCCAGCTCGCCCTCTGGACCACCGACTACGGCGTCGGCCAGCAGACGGCGCCGAGCTGCCGCAACGACCCGGTGGTCTCCCGCCACGAGCAGGTGTCGATGAAGGCGTTCGACGCTGCGTTCGAGGTTGCAGAGACCACCCGGGTGGGCACGCACGTCGTCTTCTACGGCTGGCTGTTCAGCGACGAACCTGGCTACTGGCCCGGCGACTACGACGGCCAGGACGAGCTGTTCCACCGGCACCAGTCGTTCTGGGTCCAATACGGCGATTCGTGATCGCTGCTCACGTCGCGCAGCGCGTGCGGGCACAGCCGTCACACGATCCGGGCACAGTACGGTGCGCTGAGTGATGGACGAGGCTGCACCGCGGCGTGGCCGGTTTGCCTCGGTCGACACATTTCGGGGCGCGGTGCTGGCGCTCATGCTGTTCACACCGGCCACCGGCACCGCCGACTCGCTCGGATGGCTGCGCCACGCCGAATGGGACGGGCTCACAGCGTCGGACTGGCTGTTCCCCACCTTCCTGGTGACGAGCGGGCTGAGCCTGTCGTTCCTGCTGCGCGACCCGCCCACCGCAGCGACCTATCGCCGCCTGATCCGCCGGCTCCTGCTGCTCGTGGCGGCAGGGCTGGTGTACAACGCCTACGGCGATTCGTGGTTCGACGTGTCGGAGCTGCGGTTCACCGGCGTGCTGCAGATGATCGGCATCGCAGGGGCCTGTGCGGCGGTGATCGTGCTCGTGAGCCGTGCCGTGTCACGCAGCGACGGCGACGCCGTCTGGTGGATCGTGGGTGTGGCCACCGCCATCGCCGTGCTCTACGGCGTGGGCCTGGAACTGCTGTCGTGCGAGCCCGCCGGTCGTTGTAGCCCGTACCTCGCCGTCGACACGGGCCTGCTCGGCGACAGCCACGTGTACCGGGGCGGCCAGGCCGGCTGGGACCCCGAGGGCATCATGGCGTCGGTCGCGTCCGCATCGCTGGTGCTGTACGGGTACGCCGCCGGTGTGCTCGTGCGACGTTATGGACGTTCAGACCCCGCAGCGACCCTGGCCAACGTCGGCGCGCTGGCAGCGCTGTGCTTCGTCGGCGGCCTGATCGCATCCCAATGGATGCCGTCCAACAAGCGCCTGCTGACGCCGGCGTTCGTGCTGCTCGCCGCAGGCACGGCGCTGGCGGTGTTCTGCGTGATCTACCTGCTGGCCGACGTGGGCAGGAACGGCGAGGGCGACGAACGCTGGCAGTGGCGTCAGCGTCGCGCCTGGCGCCACTGGAATTGGCCGTTCATAGCGTTCGGCCGCAACGCCCTGATCGTCTTCCTGGCAGAGCGATTCCTGCTGCAGACCGCCCGCCATGTGCGCATCGGCGACCGGTCGATCCAGGAACGACTGCTGGAGGACATCCTGCCGTTCGGCGAACCCGGCGTACACCTGGCCTACACCGCCCTGCTGCTGCTCGCCGTCTTCGCAGTAGTCGGCCACCTCCACCGCCACCGCCTGTACCTCGCGCTCTAGCGGCCCTCACACCGCACGGCCGCTAGGTGGTGCGGGCGGTGTGGCGGTTGGCGTTGCCGGCCAGGTCGGTGACTTGGTCGGCGGGCACGATGACCTGGTCGCCGGGGAGCAGGCCCACTGAGGTGGCCGTGTCGAACACAGTCGGCACAGACACGCTGATACTGGTGCCCCCAGGCGTCACATCGGCAAACACGGTCTGCGGCTCGAGGCCGGCACGGCGGAACTGCACCTCGATCGTCGTCACGCCGTCAACGCCGACAATCGGCTCGTTCGTCCTGATCACCACGATCGTCGCCCGGCGCGGCGAATCGATGGTCAGCCGCGGCGACTGGTTGTCATCACGCACCCGGAACTCCGCCCGCCGCACGGTGCGACCGTCGTCGGCCGAACGGATCCGCTTGGCGGCCACCCCCACGGTGTCCCGTGCCCGCAACGGCGCATGGCAACCGGTGGGCACCGCGTCCCGGCTGGCAGCCCCGGCGCCCTCGAACGTGATGATGGCCTCGATGGTCGACTCCCCGAAGCCGGCCTCCACGCTCGCCCCCGACAGATCCAGCAGCACCCCGTCGATCCAGTAATTCCGCGGATCCTCGGCATCGAGCGTCAGCACCGGCTCGTCGAACGTCACTCGGAAATGGCAGGCGCCGTCGGTGGCGAACACCCGCGCATACAGCGGCTTCAGCTCAGCCACGTTGGCCGCAGCCTGCAGCACCTGCTGCGAGATGGCGGCCCTGCCGCCGAACGCCGTCATGCGCAGGTCGCCGCCACGGTCGCCGTCGAACAGTCCCTCTTCCTCCAAGATGTCCCGCACCGCGGCCGGCAGCACACGCAGATCCACAAGCAGCAGGGGTGCGCACTGCACACCCAGGTACGGGCCGCTCACGATCGCATCGGGCGATCTCCACGCATAGGCCAAGCCCACCGCATCGCCCGCGAAGCACTCCTGGGGCGAATTGTCCCCCAGCAGCGCCACGGCAATGTCGATCGCCGTATCGAAGCGGTCCTTGCCCGACCAGCGTGTGATGTCCATGCCGAGGTCCTCGAGCTCGAACTCGGCGTCGATGCTCACCGCCGCCAGGCCGCCGAGGATCACGACACGATCGACGTTGCTGTTCTTCAGGTACTCCACCAACTCGGTGGGCAGCGCATCGCGGCGCGTCAGCAGGATCGGGTGCTTGCCCGCGTACGCCAGCGGCCCAGCAGCGAGCGCATCGGCAAAAGCCTCGCCCGTCGCCAGCAGCACGGCCCGCCGGAACGGGCCGGGAACCCGAGCTGCCGGCCCCACCTGTTCAGCCACGCTCACCGCCGTGGCATAGACGTCGCTGCCGGCAATCCGTTCCACCCCCACGCCGGGCAGCCCGTCGATCTCGGCCTCGACATCGGCCGACACCACCTCAGGCCCACCCAGGATGATGACGTCGGTGATCTCGTGCCGCTCGATGAACCGACGGACGATGCGGGGCAGCGCATCGGGCTCGGTCAGCAGCACGGGCGCGTGGTGCTCCCGTGCCAGTGCGGGGGCCGGCAGCACGTAGCCGAAGTGCTCGTCGGCACCCGAGGTCACGATGATCGTGTCGACCTCCACGCCGGATGGGCCCGATTCCACCTCGCGCACATAAGCATCGGCGATGGCCGCCGCCGTCTCGTACCGGGTGGCGCCCTGCAACCGCTCGGTTTCCACCTGCGAGGCCGCCGCCTGCGCCGGCCCGGAGCCCAACGACAGCGCCCCCGCAGCAGCAGCACACGCGAGCACAGCCGCCAGCAGTGCTCGTGCCGACCTCGAGAGCTTGGGCAGGCGCATCAGAAGCCTCCCAGCACTCCAGGAGCGTCTCAGCCGAGCATCGAACGCCTGCCGGCGACCTTACCGAAGCAGCACGGCCATAGACCAGACCCGAACGCCGTTACGGCCGGCGCAATGCGTTGATCGTCTGGTTGGGCGCCGGATTCCCGCGCAGGTCGTACACAGCACCGGCCCGGATGAACGCCCTCGAACGCAGCGACGGCAGCTCAGCCACAATCTCCGACGACAGCCGTGCAACCAGCGTTCCCGAAGTGACACCCGGCGTCAGGTCGCACGCAGCACGACCGGCCACCACATACTGGTTCCCGTCGGGCGCCGCCACGAATTCCACCCCGCTCTGCACAGCACCCACCCCGTCCAGGGCGAAGTCGGCCACGCCATTCGCATTCGTATCAATCTCAATGAGGTCGAGCCGCAGCGGCCGCTCAGCGGCATCACAACCACGCACCGGCTCGGTCCACTCCACCCCCAGATCAACCGTGCTCACACCACCCACGAACTGCACATAGCGCAGCGTCTCAGCAATCGTGGCGTCGTCGGCAAACTCGTGATCGGTCAGATCGGCCTCGAACAGCTCGCTGAACGCCAAGTCGTGGTTCAAGTCGTCGACCAGGCTGGGCACCTCAGTGTCAGCCGAAGTCGCCACATCAATCCGCTGCAGCGTCGTCGACACCGTGATCCGAGACGGGTCACCGGCACCCAAGTCCGCGTCGAACTCGATGCTGATCTCCCAGTCGTTGCCCGCCGCCCCGTAAGCAGCGCCGTCATCCAGCGCCTCGATGCGCAGCGCCCGGCTCACCCGCTGGCTGCCGAAGTGACCGCTGAGCTGTACGAACGACGCCGACCGCGCCACCGGCTCGGTCACCGTCACACGCTGTGCTCTGGGCAGCACGCTGTCGCGCCGCACGGTCACGAACTCGCGCAGGCTCCTGTTCCCGGCGAAGTCCTCAACAGCTCCCGACGGGATCTCGATGCGGTCGCCCTGCTGCAGATCCTCGTAGGGCACGAAGATCGTGAACCGGGTCTCGCCATCGAGCACGAACGCCGTGACCTCGTCGTCTTCGCGGTCTCGGGTGAAGGTGACCTCGAAGCTGCTCTGCTTCACCGGCTCGCTGATGTCCACGATTACCTCGGTAGCGCCGTCGGGCGCTGTGACCGTCAGCGCAGGACGGGTGTTGTCGGTACGCACCCCCGCATCGGTGGCACGCACCGTGCGCCTGTCGGTGGCCCCCCGGATCGACTGCCCTTCCACGCCCACCCGGTCGCGGCTGTCCAGCGGCACCAGGCACCCGGTCGGCACCGCAGCGCTCGACGACAGGGCTGCGCCGCCCAGGATCACGGTGGCCTGGCTGGTGCTCGCCCCAGTGCCCGCATCCACCCGGGCATTGCTGGCGCTGAGCGACTGGCCGTCGAGCGTGTAGTAGCGCGCCTGGCGAGCATCAGAGGTCCGCACCGGCTCGGAGAACCTCACCGTGAAGTGGCAAGCCCCTTCAATCGCGCTCACCGTCGCCCGGATCTCGCGCAGCCGAGCGGAGTTCACCGCGTCGTTCTCGGCGGTGCGCGACACCGCAGCGGTGCCGCCGAAGATGGTGATGCGCAGATCGCCGTCGGCGTCACCGGTCGCATAGGCGTCGGCCTCGAGGAAATCGCTCGTGGCCCGGGGCAGGTCGCGCAGCTCGGTCAGCAGCAGCGGGCCGCAGCGCTCGCCCAGCAGCGGGCCGCTGGTGATGGCGTCGGCGGCCTTGCGCCCGTACGCCAGCCCCACCTCGTCACCCCCGTAGCAGGAGTCCGGCGGGCTGTCGCCCAGCAATTCCTCGCCGATGCTCACCGCAGTGGCATGACGGTCGGCGCCGAACAGGCGGTCCACCGAGATGCCGAGCTGCTCGATGGCACGCTCCACGTTGGCCGACACGGCGGCCGTTCCACCTAGCAGGATCACGTGCTCGGTGCGGCTGCTGCGCAGGAATTGCGACACGCGCTGATCGAGCGACGACCGGGGCGTCAGCAGGATGGGATGCTCGCCGGTGTAGGCCAGCGGCCCGGCCGCCAGGGCGTCGGCGAACACCTCGCCTGTGGCCACCAGCGCCGTGCGGCCTTCTCGCCGGTACGTGCCCGGCTGGCCCGGCGACGAACCCACCAGCTCGGCCACCTCCACAGCGGTGCCGTAGCAGTCGCTGCCGGCCACCCGCCTCACCTCGACATTGTTGAGGTCCTCCAGCTCGTCCTTGACATCGTTCGACACCACGTCGGTGCCGCCCAGGATGAACGCCCGGTCGATGTCGAAGTCCTCCACGAACCGCTCGACGGCGTTGGGCACATTGGAACGCTGGGTCAGCAGCAGCGGCGCCTCGTACAGGCGTGACAGTGCAGGGGCCGGCAGGGCGCACCCGAAATGGTCATCGGCGCCGGAGGTGATCAGGATGGTGTCGATCGCAGGACGCCCCCGGGCCCGAACCTCGTCGGCATAGGCCTCGGCGATCTCGACCGCCGTGGCGTAGCGGTCGGCGCCCGACAGCCGGTCCACGCTGATGACCGCAGCCGCACCCTGCGCCGGTGCCCCGGCCACGACCACCACGCCGGCAGCCATGACCATCGCCGTCAGCGCCTGCAGCACCCGCCGCCCTCGCCGTTGACGCATGCGACGGCCAGAAGGGTTGGCTGCATGGCCGGGGCGCGAGCCGTCAGCCACCGGCGGAACGCGAGCGCTCATGTGGAGCCTCCAGAAGAGATCGGTTGTTGCCCACCTACCCGCTGACAGTAGTGCCGTCGATGCTGTAAACGGCGACACACACGCTGCGAACAAGTGCAGTTTTCGGCCCTTGATCAGACGAATCGGCCTGCTCGTGGGATCGTGCTCCTACGGCCTGATTCCCTACGGCTTGATGCTGGCGTCCAGGCGGAGACTGTTCAGGATCTCGCGGACGTTGGTCACAGCGGTCGATACTTGCTGTGTCGCAGGCAGCGACGCGGTGGTGTCGGGGTAGCCGGTCGCGACGCCGGCCGCGATGACCCGGAAGCCTGCCCGTGCAGGCAGCCTCGCCACGTCGGTGGAGTTGTATGCAATGCGCACCTGGCTGTCTGGCGCCTCCCAGATCACCGACGCATCATCGGGAGGCGTGGCTGTGCGGTCGAGACGCGGGGCAATGTCCACCACGAGGTCCTCACCGTCGTTCGCCAGTGCGGCGATCGCATTGTTGAACTTCACGATGACATCCACATAGCTGACGCCGCCGACGAATCCCGCACCCGCAGCACTGGTGGCACCCAGCGGATCCGACTTGGCATCGTTCTCGGGATCGAAGTAGCGCAGCCAGAAGTTGGCGGCGAAGTCGCTGTTGCTCGCGAGCGCAGCAGCCAGGTCACCGATCGTCGCTTGACGGTGCGGCCTGATCGGCAGCGCGTCGGAGATCGTGTAGCTGATCCGCTGGTTGGCGACATCGACCGCCGTGCGGATCGTGAACGCGTTCGTGCTCGTCGCACCGTCGGCACGGTCGTCGTAGCCGAAGATTCGCCATTCGTTGCCTCGCGCACCCGATGCGACACCCGTGGCCTTGGCGGTCACGATCAACGCGTCAGTGAGGATGCTCGCCGACGCATGTCCCCCGCCGAGTTCGTCGCCGTGCGTGACGTCGCCGATGGACACGCTCAGGATTTCGAGACTGCCGGTACCAGCTGGCGGCGCGGTGTTGGTCTTGACCTTGGGCACGCGGTAGCGGATCAGGGGGTTGCCTCGTCCACCTCGGTCCATTACGGCATTGCGCTCGATGACGATCACGTCTCCGTGCTCGAGCGCTGCGCTGAGCGTGACGCGATAGCGCGCATGGGCGGTCTTGCGGCGTGCAGGCGTATCCGCTGCCGACTGGACCACCGGATCAGTCCGGGCACCGCGGCCATCGACGCTCACGAACTCTGTGAGGTTGGTGCCCGGGACGCGGCTGCCCGATGGTCCTTGGACGATCTCGGAGTGGAGGATGTTCGGCTCGACCACGACGATGTCGAACGTCGTCCTGGTCGTGCCGGGAACCGCGAGCACTTCCACGACAGGAGCGTTGCGGTCGGCAGTGAGCACCACTGGCGCAAGGGTCAGCGATGCCGGCTCCAGCGTGCGCCGGTCGCCGTTTGCGCCGAGCCTGCTGCCCTTGGCCTCATTCGCCGAGTCGTCCACAGTGATCGTGTCGCCGGCTTCCAGGTGATGGCTCAGCGTGATGGTCACGGTGCGGTCCGCGGTGTACACCAAGTCCAGAAGCCGCACGGGCTCGTCGGTGGCACCGCCGTCTGCCGTTGAGCCGGCGATGCGGCGGCCGTTGAGCCGGTACATCGTGGGATCCTCGACGGTGCCGACACGCTCAGCAGCGTCAACGGTGCTGTTGGCGTCATCACCGTCCTCGGCGAGCCTGACGTCGTCGCTGAAGGTCACCTGGAACCGGGGCTCGTAGTCGCCCACAGACTTGGCCGCAGCGCCGGGAACGGCCGCCGGGAACGCACCCACGCCCTCCTGCGCCCATATCAGGGTGCTCGCCGTGTACTTCAGCGGCGTGATCGTCGCGGTCAGCGCACTGGAGGTCTTCGCCGCAGCAACGGCGTCAGCCATCACCGGGTCGCTGACCACAGCAGTCCCGCCGATGGCCGCGATGCTCAGATGGGTCTTGGCGCCGCTGCGCACTTCAGCGGTGGAAGCCAGGTAGTCGCTCACTGCTGCAGACAGGTCGCTGCCGACCAGCAGGATCGGCACCGAGCCGCCGTCGCCGAGGCCACGGCCCAGCACCGGTGCGGCGGTGATGCCGTCGGCGGTGGCGTCGCGGTTCACCAATGCCACGAGGTCTGGGTTGGTGCTGAGCACATCGGCACAGTTGCCGAGCATCTCGGCGGCAACGGCAACCGACGTCGCCGCAGCCGAGTCACCGGCGATGCGCTGCACGTTCACCACGCCGACGTCTTCGATGAGCGTGTCCACCACCCCGGCAGACACGGCGCTCTCGCCGCCCACGACCACCACGCGTTTCACCTTGTTGCCAGCCAGGAACGCCCCCGTGGCCTCGGGCAGCTCATCGGCGGCGGTCAGCAGCACCGGCAATCCCAGGCGGAATGCCAGCGGGCCGGCGACGATGGCATCGGCGCGGCCTGCCTCGCCGCCGTTCACCAAGATCGCCGCCGTCTGGGTCGAACCGCACCACGTCGGGCTGGGGCCGCCCAAGCGGCTGCCGATCGCCGCCGCCGTGGCGTAGCGGTCGGCGCCCGACGCACGCTCGACGCTGGGCCGCGAGCCGAGGCTCTCGAGGGCCGTCACGATCGCGTCGGGCACCGCAGCGGCGCCGCCGACGACCACCACATCGGTGATGTTGTGCTCGTCGATGAAGCGGCTCACGTTGTGCGGCAGTCGGTTCGAACGCGTCAACAGCACCGGTGCAGTGAGGTTGCCTGCCAGGCCGGCTGCGGTCACCGCATCCACCTGGGTCTCGCCTGAGGCGATGATCACCGTCGAGATCGAGCCCTCATCGGCAGCGAAGCGCTCGGCGAGCGCCACGGCGGTGTTGTAACGGTGGGCGCCGGCGAACTCGCGGCTGCCGGGCTCTCTGTCGCCGTCGGTGTCGATCAGTTCCTCACCGGAGGTGTTGGCCGCTTGGATCGGTGCGCCCGTCACCACAGCAAGCACCGCTGCCATCAGCACCGCCGCCACTGCCGTCACCAGAAAGCGGCTCACCCGACTCTGTCGAGGGTCCGTCACGTCGAGCCTCCAGCCAAACAGGAGACACGCGCTTCAGCGGCCCCGTACGGCTCACATAGTACGTCTAACTATCAGACTTCACCGCGACCCAGCGCCAAGAGCCCCCAGCCAGACGTGATCGAGATCGGGCCGCTCGAGACCGGCGACGCGCTTGCTCTCCTAGGCTGGAATCGAGCCTGATGAACCACTGGAGTTGCGCGATGAGCAGACAATTGACTGCAATCGTCGAGCGGGAAGGCGACGGCTACGTGGCCCTGTGCCCGCAAGTCGATGTCGCGAGCCAGGGGCTTACCGTGGCCGAAGCCCGAGACAATCTGGCCGAGGCCCTGACCTTGTTCTTTGAGACCGCATCCGCGAGCGAGATCGACCAGCGGTTGCGCGGCGAGATCTACGTGACCCAGATCGAGGTCGCCATTGGCTAGGTTGCGCGTCCTCTCGGGACGAGAGGTCTGTCGCATACTCTCAGCCCACGGCTTCGTCGAGGTCAGGCGCCGCGGCAGCCATGTCGCGATGCAGAAGGCGTCAGCCGACGGCACAGTGACGGTGCCTGTGCCAGATCACCGGGAGCTGCGGACCGGAACTCTGCTCTCGATCATCCGTCAGTCAGGAGTGTCCCGCTCAGAGTTCGAAGAAACGCCCTAGCTCAGCAGCGCACTGCGAGCTGAACCCCGAGTTCAGCCCGCCCACCGGCAAGGCCAGAGCATCGTTCTACCCTCTTGAACTGGCATCTCGCCGAGCCTTGTCCGAGGAGGGATACCTGCTGTGACGGGAGACCGACTCGTCGCCTCGCTGCGAGAGCTCGTGCGAGAACACGGACTCGAGCAGGTGAGCCGATCACTCCGCGAGCTCGACGGTCTCGGAAGCGATGTACGGGGCGCCAAGCCCGTCGTTGGCCGGCAGCCTCGGCGCGGCACAGGCACGAGAGGCAAGCGAAAGCCCGCAGCCGCTGCAGTGGCGCGCGTGGAGAAGATGGACCTGCCGAGCGAGACGGCCGACAGTGTCCTGCAACTCGCGAAGAGGATTGACGAGAAGTCCTTCATGCCGACCTTCGGCGACATCTCTCACTTCTGCCGTGTATACGACGTCGATGGGCCGGCATCGAAGTCCCGTGCATCCGCGATTTCACGGGTCTTCGGCACCATCGCTGCCATGAGCGCCGAGGACATTCAGATGCTGGTCGACTACGGCGCCTTCTCCGGCCCGGCGCGCCTCGGTCCGATATCTGACGCGATCGCCCGCCGCAGCCGAACGCAGGCGTAAGTACTCGCTGCAGCGAGACCGCGTCGGCGAGCGAGATCGACCAGCGGCTGCGGAGCGCTCAGCCGATGACGCCAGCAGCGTCGAGCCAGATCGACACCACGGCGGTCAGACCGATGCCGGCAAGCCAATAGTGACGAACGCGGCTCGTGACGCGGTCATCCGCGCGCTGGGCCACCAGGGCATCGACCTTCGCATCGAGGCCGTTGACCTTCGCATCGACGGCGGCGAAGTCTTCCTTTGTGGCGAACCGTGACAGCTCGCCGGTCAGGAATTCCTTGGTCACCAAGTCCGACAGCGGCGCAGGAGCGAGGCACGACATCATGTACTCCGCACGTCGCTCGTCGAGCTGCTCACGGAACCAAGCGTAGAGGCGAGAACGATCTTCTTCAGACACGGCGAGCTTCCTTCGGTAGCGATCTGCGGCGCACCGTAGGCGGCATGATGCCGATGTCAAAATGAATTTTATGTTGTTTTGTTGATTGTTGCAATCGGCATCGACATGCGGGGCCATCTAACGGCGGGGCTGGAGTACTGCGCCGACTTTCTGGCACCCCACGAGGAGACCGAGCTGCTCGCCCAGCTGTCTAGAGATCGGCGAGCTGGCACAGCAAGGTGCGAGGTCAGATCGCTGCTGCGAATAACTCAGTGAGCCGGCTCAGCCAGCCAGCCTCGGCGGCTGCGATCTCCGCTGCGATGACAGCCGCCAGGATTGCCATCCACTTGCGATCGGCGCTGCAGCGTTCGGCGCTCAAGCTGACAACGGCGCAACCCCGGCCGTATACCGCAGCGATGATGCCGCAGCAGTGACGGTTCCGGGGTCTTCGGTGCCTAGCTTATCCGCCGGTATGACGGCGTCAACAATCAGCTACCAGATTGTTGGAAATCGCCTACGTCGGCAGCACAGCTAGCGACGTCCGGAGCGGACCATGAGGTCGAGGGTGCGCTGGATCTGGGCCATGCGACGGGCCTCATCCGCAGCACCGATGTCGGCCAGCAGCATCTGCATCTCGCGGACGTCCTGGCTGGCCTGCATGGCGTCGATCTTGTCGAAGTGCGCCCACCGATTGCGTGCATCACGCAGGTGCTCCAGCGTCGACCGGGTTGTCACCGTGAAGACCTTCCCCAGGGTCGTCGTCTCGGCCTCCTTCATGAGCGCCTGGAGGTAGACGTAGGGATCGTGCAGCGGGACACGGTCGTCCCCCCTGAAGATCCCGTGCTCCTGTCGCAGCTCGTAGTGCCAGTTGTCGCCGTAGCGCAGCTCGAACACGTCGCGCATGCGCGGCAGCATCCCGCGGCCGAGCAGCTCGAGCGCCTTGCCCACCAGATCCCGGGGGCTGTCGACAGGCGAAGCCGGCCAGAAGGCGACGATCGTGTCCCGCATCGAAGAAGGGACTCGCTTGCCGTTCTGGCCGATCCAGGCCTCCTCCACATACGTCGGCACTCCGGCGATCCGCTGTGACTTCCCCTTACGTGGATTGAAGCACCAGCGAACATCGTCCCGACCCCTCCAGCGGTCGTCGTCGTAGGGAAAGCCCGCGTCGTCTGCGTCGAAGACGTTGTGATCACTGCCCGGAACGAGCTGCCACTTCCAACTGTCGATCTCGGCAACTGCCCGTGTCACGCCGCGGTGAAAGGCCACGGCGTACTTGATGTTGAGGCTCGTGACCTCATCGGGGTCGAGCTCCCACCAGCCCCGCATCGACGCGACGATGCGTTCCGGGTCGTCGCCGGGGCGGTACCCGCTCCGGTGATCCGCATCGGCCCGATAGCTGAGACGGAACAGAATCGCCGGCGGCGCATCATCGGGCACACCAGGCAGCTCGTCGGCAACCGACATCAAGCCTCCCAGGTCAGCGCACGGACCCGGCGAGAGTAACTGCCGACGAACGGGGGGAAGTGCGGCGAGGAATGACTGGGTCGCCCGACCGACATCACCATCGGCAACGTTGACTGGCTCACCTGGGGAACCGGCGCGTTGCCCGCGACCGTGACCTAACGCCCCATGGCGCTGATCGATGCCATGAACCAGCGCAATCGCCGCGGGTGATAGACACACACCATGAAGTCATGTGTGAAGTTGATAGTTGGATTCGCCATAGTGAGCATGGCGGTAGGTGGGTCAGCGCCGGCGGCGTCAGCCCACCCGACGCCTACGCCGCGATGCTCCGGCGAGACATACGCCGTGGTTGCCGCCGAAGGCGATGCGGCCATGGCCGAACTCATCGCTTCATGGCAAGTGCTCGACACCCGTTGTGTCGTGGAACCGCGAGACGCTCAGCGTCTTGTTTCGTCGTCTCAGCAGACCGTCGTGCTCGGAGGGACTCGAGCTGTGCCCGACAGCGCCGTAAGCGGGTTGAACGTCATCGCGAGGCTTGCCGGAGCGAATCGTGTCGCCACCGCGCGCGAGACGCTGGCATGGATTCACCAGTGGAACCGCAGGAGTGGTGTCGGCCTGCAGGACACCGCGTCATCGGGACCGCCCGACGAAGTGGACTTGCGCATCTACGGGCACAGTCGCGATCTCTTCCTCGTGGGCGTCGATCTGCGCCCCGGCGTGTGGGCGATCAACATCGCTAACTGCCCCCTCGACCACAATGGCGAGGACCTCACCTATGCCTACCCCATTCAGGAAGTCCGCCTCAGGGTCGGCGAATTCGTGCAGTTGACAGCCGACGAAGGACAGACTTGCACCATCGAGCGCATACGTGACTAGCGGACTGCTACTGCTCCAGGATTGTGTGGCTGCGCTGGGTGACGGCGTCGAGGAGGCGGCTCGGAGCGCCTGAGGCCCGCAAGGCGGCTGGCAGCCTGTCGATCTCGGCCATCAGCAGAGCGGGCGTCGAGCGGGCGATGCGCACGACCCCGGCGGCTGGCCTCATTTCCAACCAGCCACCACGTCGCTGTAGGTCGGGAGACTGCTGGGTGCTTCGCGCACGACCAGATCGCAGTCGAGCGCGATTCAGATCTTGACGAGGCCGTCGAGCTGCATGGTGAGCTTGCCTGCCTCGGCATCGCACACGAGCTTGCGCGACACGCCCGCCGCGTCTGCGAGCTCACGCTCGGTCATGCCGAGCTGCCGCCGCCGATTGGCAACAACATTCGCCAACGGTCCCGGCGTCCGCACGACAAGGGCAGCCAACGGCTCCACGGCACTCACGGTAAGTCTCTGTAACCGTCCGCACACAAAGGACAAGAGGTAATCGCACGGACACAGATTGGTCAGTGCCACCATACGCACGCACCTGTCTGGGCTGGACGGGCAAGAGGCTGCTTCGGCTCTGCTGTCGCAACCGTGAGCGTGGGCTCGGCACGGTGATGCCTCGTGCGCTGTGGGTTTCGGGCTGCATGCAGCAGAACGGTGGATGTCATTAATCCGGTGCAGATTCCTCAACTGCGCGGGTTACGGTGCGAGCGCTTCGCTGCCTGGCTGATGCGGCGGCACAACAAGAACCACATGTGCGCTCTCGAGCGCCGCGAGACCCAGGGAGACCCCATGTCCGCACCCACAGAGACGACGGCCGCGATGACCGCAGCAACACCCCCCAAGACCGAACCGAGCGGGAGGGTTGCTGTTTCGGTGATCAACATGAAGGGTGGCGTCGGCAAGACGACGATTGCCACGATGCTCGGCCGGCAACTCGCACGGTCTCACAAAGTTCTCGCGATCGACTTGGACCCGCAGGCAAACATGTCGCAAGCGCTCATGGGTGAGGCGGGTTACCGGGCGTTTATGGATGACGAGTCCCCGTCCGTGGTTGAGGTGTTCAAGGGATATCAGCCTCCGGGCAGCGCGGCCTCGCCGGCTCCGCTCGACCCAGCCACGGTCGCGCGGACAGTTCGGCGCGTCGGCGGTGAACTGCGCCTTATTCCTTCTCGCTTCGATTTCTCCGACAACCTGTGTGAAGCAACACGCACCGACGATCAGGCCCTAGCACGCTTCATCGCCGATGGGTTCGATGACATCGACATCGTCTTGATCGACTGTGCGCCGACGGAGTCGGTTCTCACGCGGGCCGCCTACCACACCTCAAGGTACGTGCTAGTTCCCGTGCGCCCCGAGTTCTTTGCCACCATCGGCTTCCCGCTACTGCACAGATCGTTGGAGGGATTCAGGAATCAGAACCCTGGTCACAAGCTCGATGTGCTCGGCATCGTCATCAACAATGCGGGGTACGACGGCGGAAACGATGGTGGGCCCGAAAAGGAACGCGCCATGGGCGAGATCGAAAGGGAGGCCGCAGCGCACGACTGGCGGATCTTCTCTCATCAGATCTCGTATTCCCGTGGGTTCCCCAAGATGATGCGGGGCGACTACAGCTGGCCCGGCAACGCCAGAACATCGTTCTACCCTTTTGGAAAGCAATTTCGCCGAGCCTTGTCCGAGGAGGGATACCTGCTGTGACGGGAGACCGACTCGCCGCCTCGCTGGGAGAACTCGTACGAGAACATGGATTCGAACGGGTGAGCCGATCGCTCCGCGAGCTCGACGGGCTCAGAAGCGATGCACAGGGCGCCGAGTCCGGCGTCGGCAGGCAGCCTCAGCGCGGGGCTGGCACGAGAGGCAAGCGAAAGCCTGCGGCCACCGCACTGGAGCGCGTTGCGAAGATGGACCTGCCAAGCGAGACAGCCGACATCGTCCTGCAACTCGCGAAGAGGTTTGACGAGAAGTCCTTCATGCCGACCTTCGGCGACATCGCTCACTTCTGCCGTGTCTACGACGTCGATGAGCCGGCATCGAAGTCCCGTGCGTCCGCGATTTCACGGGTCTTCGGCACCATCGCCGCCATGAGCGCCGAGGACATTCAGATACTGGTCGACTACGGCGCGTTCTCCGGCCCGGCTCGCCTCGGTCCGATATCTGACGCGATCGCCCGCCGCAGCCGAACGCAGTCGTAAGTACCCGCTGCAGCGAGACCGCGTCCGCGAGCGAGATCGACCAGCGGCTGCGCGGCGAGAACTATGTGACCCAGATCAAGTCGGCCGTTAGCTAGGTTGAGCGTGCCTCGCAGTGCTGTTTTGCGGGGAAGACGCAAGCCCCGGAGGGCCCAGTCCAAGACCCCGCCAGAAGTGCCTAGGACTGGAGCCGGGGCTTACGCATGCACCGACATTCGGCGGCTGGCGAGATGCGGCTTCGTCGCCGCAAGAAACGGGCACCACCCCAGCATTGGATACTGAGAGCATGAGCGTGCAGCTGTCACTGCTTGCCGACGAGACAGGTGTTGCACCGGCGGGGCTGGAGTACTGCGCCGACTTTCTCGCACCTCACGAGGAGACTGAGTTGCTCGCTCAGATCGACGGTCATGACTCGCCATGGCTCGACGACTTGTCGAGACGAGTGCAGCACTTCGGATACAAGTACGACTATTCGAACCGCAGGCTCGACGCGACAGCGCGCATCGGGCCACTGCCCGAGTGGCTGGTCGAGTTGGCACGCCAAGTGCGGGGCGTCGCGTCCGCGGAGCCCAAGCGCCTGCTGGACCCTGATCGACCCTTCGTTCAGGCAATCGTCAACGAGTATCTGCCTGGACAGGGAGTTGCCCCCCACATCGACCGGGATTGCTTCGGCCCAGTTGTCGCAACCGTGAGCCTGGGCTCGGCGATCAACATGGACTTCCGATGTGACGCGACGGGCGACGAGTACATCCAGCGCCTCGAGCCTCGAAGTCTCGTCGTGCTGCACGGTGCAGCGCGCTCAGAGTGGCGTCACGGCATCGCCAAGCGGCAAACGGATACGTGGGGCGGTCAGAAGACTCAGCGTCGGCGACGGGTCTCTGTCACGTTCCGCACCATCGCCAGTTGGGCTTCGGCGGGGTCGACTGACTCAGCCGGCAGTCAGGTCGCCTAATCGACACGGACCGGTGCTGACCTAGCCGCTGGGCGGGCACCCCGGATTGACAGTGTCCGACGCGATCCCCAACAAATAGAACCCCGCCAGTGCACCTCCGCTGGGCGGTGGTGCACGGCGGGGAGAAGTGGGCACAGCCTGCCCGGCTTCATCAGCGGTTGCAACCGGCAACTGCGAGGCGTGCGGTGCCCCCCCGTGTCGAGCTCGGGTTCGATGAGCGGCTGTTTGAGCCGGCTTGGGTGTTTCGCCCAGTGGTGCGGGTGGAACTCGAGCGGAGACGCGAAGGACCCCGGGGCGGTTGCCCCGGGGTCCTTCTTGGTCTTGCCAGCCGGGTGGCTGGCTCAGCCGTTGATCAGGCGAAGGTGCCTGATCGTGGGATCAGATCCCTACGGCCTGATGCTGGCATCCGGGCGGAGACTGTTCAGAATCTCCCGGATGTTGGTGACAGCAGCGTCGACCGAAGGCGAGTCCGTGGTGTCCACGTAGCCGGTGGCGACACCGGATGCGATCACTCGGAAGCCTGACCGTGCCGGCAGCCGCAGCATGCTGGCGGAGGTGTACGAGATGTGCACCTCGGTGTCCGGCACCAGGATGCTCACCGTCACGACGTCAGCCACAGGAGTAGCCGCCGTGTCGATGCGCGCCGCGATGTCGACCGCCAGGTCGGTGCCGTCGTCCGCCAGTGCGGAGATCGCATTGTTGAACTTCACCACGACACCCACATGGCTGAGGCCGCCGCTGAACAGCGCACCGGTAGCCGTAGTGGCACCCAGCGGGTCCGACTTGGCATCAGCCGCCGCGTCGACGTAGCCCAACGAGAAGTTGGCCGTGAAGTCAGCGTTGCTCGCAAGTGCAGCAGCCAGGTCACCGATCGTCGCTGCCCGACCAGGCCTGATCGGCAGGGCATCTTCGATGGTGTAGCTGATCCGCTGGTTGGCGACATCGACTGCAGTGTTGATCACGAACGCATTCGTGCTGGCTTCAGCGCCGGCACGGTCGTCGTAGCCGAAGATACGCCAGCCGTTGCCTCGCGCACCGGATGCGACACCAGTGCCCTTGGCGGTCACCCTCAACGAGTCGGTGAGGATGGTCGCCGCCGCGTGACCGGTGCCGTTGGGGTTGCCGTGCACGACGTTGCCGATGGACACGCTCTGGATCTCCAGGTTGCCGGTACCGGTCGGACCCGGGGTGTTGGTCTTCACCCGAGGCACGGTGTGCCGGATCAGCGGGCTGCCGCGGCCGCCCCTGTCCAGGATCGCCTTGCGCTCGATGACAATCACGTCGCCCCGCTGAAGCTGAAGGTTCGACGTGATGCGATACCGCTGGTGGACGGTTGCCCGGCCATTCGCCTTCGCCGGAGCCGTCAAATCAGTCGTCTCCGCAGCCGTCAGCGTCACGGTGTCCTCCGTGGCCTTTCGGGTGGCGTCACGGTTGTGGAACTGAACGCTCACGAAGTCAGCCAGGTTGGCGCCCTGGGCAGCGTTCTGGAAGATCTCCGAGTGGAGAATGTTCGGCTCAGTGACGAGGATGTCGAATGACGACGTGCCAGGCACTGCCACGACCTCAACAACAGGCGCGTTGCGGTCAGACGCAACCGTTACCGCCCCAAGAGTCAGCGATGCTGGCTCCAGATTGCGCAGGTCGTTGTCGTCGCCGAGCTTGGTGCCCTTGGCCTCATTCGCCGAGTTATCCACAGTGATCGTGTCGCCGGCCTCCAGGTGGTGCGTCAGCGTGATGGTCACGGTGCGGTCCGCGGTGAACACCAGGTCCAGCAGCGAGACGGGCTCATCGCTGGCGGTGGTCCCCTCAGCGGCAGCCAGACGGCGGCCGTTGAGTCGGTACATCGTCGGGTCCTCGACCGTGCCGATACGTTCAGCGTCGCTGACGTCGCCGCTGGTGTCAGCGTCCTCAGCCAGCTTGACGTCGTCGCTGAAGGTCACCCTGAACTGGGTGGTGTAGTCACCAACCGCCTTACCGACCGGGATCGTCCCGGCGGCTGCATGAACGGAGGTGTACTTCAGCGGCGTGATCGTCGCGGTCAGATCGCTGGAGGTCTTGGCTGCAGCGACGGCGTCTGCCATCACCGAGTCGCTGACCACGGCAGTACCGCCGATCGCCAGGATGCCCAGGTGGGTCTTCATGCCAGCGGCAGTCTCCTCAGCCGTTGAGGCCAGGTAATCGCTCACCGCAGAAGGCAGCTCATCGCCGACCAGCAGGACCGGCACCGAGCCAGCAGCGTCATGGCCACGTCCCAGCACCGGAGCAGCAGCAATGCCGTCCGCTGTGGCGTCGCGGTTCACCAGCGCAACCTTCGTCGTGCTGGTCTGCAGCACGTCAGCGCAGTTGCCGAGCATCTCCTTGGCGACCATCACTGAGGTCGCAGCGGCAGAACCGCCAGAGATGCGCTGCACGTTCACCACGCCGATGTCTTCGACAAGTGCGTCAACCACGTCACCCGACACGGCGCCCATGCCGCCGACCACGACGACACGCTCGACCTTGTTGTCGGTCAGGAACGCCGCAGTGGCCTCAGGGACCTCGTCGGCTGCGGTCAGCAGCATTGGCAGTCCGAGACGGAACGCCATCGGGCCGATCGCAATCGCGTCAGCGCGGCCGTCCGCGCCGCCGTTGACGAGAATCGCAGCGGATTGGTCAGAGCCGCACCACGTCGGGTTCGGGCCGCCCAGCTCACCGCCGATCGCAGCGGCAGTCGCATAGCGGTCAGCGCCCGACACTCGGTCCACGTTCGGACGCGAGCCCAGGCTCTCCAGCGCCGTCACGACGTCGTCGGAAACGGCTGCAGTGCCGCCCACGATCACCACGTCGGTGACGTTCTGCTCGTCGATGAACCGAGCCACATTGTGCGGCAGACGGCTCGAACGCGTCAGCAGCACCGGCGCATTCAAGTTGCCGGCCAGACCGGACGCGGTCACAG
The DNA here is from genome assembly GCA_022820925.1 of Acidimicrobiia bacterium. GTDB lineage: Bacteria > Actinomycetota > Acidimicrobiia > Acidimicrobiales > Poriferisodalaceae > Poriferisodalis. The sequence continues at coordinate 192,853 of JAJEEO010000014.1, forward strand.
CATCGACCTCAGTCTCGCCTGAGGCGAGAATCACTGTGGAAATGCTGCCCTCATCAGCAGCGAAGCGCTCTGCGAGCGCTACCGCAGTGTTGTAGCGGTGAGAGCCAGCGAACTCACGACTGTCGGGAACCCCGTCCCCGTTCGTGTCGATCAGCACCTCACCGGAGGTATTTGCGGCCTGAGACGGAGATCCCGCTACGACCGCTAGCACCGACGCCATGAGCATCGCTGCCAAGATCGCAGCGAGGGTCCTGCCCCGCCGCTTCGTTCGAATAGTCAACTTCCGAGCCTCCTGTGCTTGGAATCAATGGGTTATTGGTGCCGGGCCCCGACGCCCAACTGGCACCGATCTCCCGCCTGACATGTAGAACCGCGCAAGGGCGCGCCCTGTGACACGGCCTTTGTCAAGGGTACGGGTTGGGTCCCGACCGCGCAAGCGACGATCTTGCCGTTCGCGCCGGTTTTTTGTCAGCGCGGGAAGCCTACGGGCGGGGGTGCGGCGACGCGCCGGGTTGGGTGGCTCGGTTGGGGCGCCGAAGTGGCCGAAAGTGGCCCGCGCCGTTGAATCTGCACGTAACCAAAGACGTAAGACACAGCACCGCTGAGACATACCCCCACCTCAGGGCACTGAGTGCCTGATCGACACGAACGGCGACGATGTCCCCGATTCGCGTGAGTTCGCCGGCTCTCACCGCTACAACACCGCTGTAGCGCTTGCGCAGCAGTTTGCTGATGACGAAGGCTCGATCTCGACGGTGATCATCGCCTCTGGCGAGACCGAGGTCGATGCTGTTACGGCATCGGGCCTCGCAGGCAACTTGAACGCGCCTGTGCTGCTGACACGCTCGAACCAGTTGCCCCACAACGTGGCCCGGTTCATCGACGAGCAGAACGTCACCAATGTCGTGGTAGTGGGCGGCACCGCAGCGGTGCCCGACTCGATCGTGACCGCGATCGAGAGCCTCGGTTCGCGTCCCAGCGTGGAGCGGATCGCAGGCGACGACCGTTATGCCACTGCTGCTGCGATCGGTGATCGCCTCGGCGGCCCGAACCCGACCTGGTGCGGCTCTGCACAGACCGCGGCGATTGTGGTCAACGGGGGCGATGACGGCCGTGCTGACGCGGTCATCTCCGGCCCACTGGCATTCCGTCTCGGCTTGCCGGTGCTGCTGACCGCTGCTGACGAGGTGCCCGAGGCGACCGCGTCGTTCCTGACCGACAATCGGGTCGAGCGTGTCGTCGTGGTCGGCGGCATGACCTCGGTCTCGGCCGGTGTGGTCAACACGCTGGTCGAAGACGTTGGCGTGGTGAATGTGCAGCGCATCTCGGGTGGCTCTGCCGCTGCGACCTCAGTGATGGTCGCCAAGGAGATGCTCGGCAACTGCGCTGACGTCCTGTCCACTAACCCCGACTTGGTTGCCCTGGTGAACCGCGACGCCACAGCGGACGGAATCGCTGCGGCACCGGTGCTGGGCCGAGGCCTTGGCGATGGCCGTGCCGTGCCGATCCTCTTGGTCGACGATGAGCTGCCTGCTGCAGTCAGTGATTACCTCGCGTCCACCGCTGAGGTGCGCAGGGGCCAGAAGACTCACCAGCGCATCGTTGCGATCGGCGGCACCGCTGTGGTCAGCGCTTCGGTGATGGCAGACGCCGTTGCCGCTGCTCAGACCTCGAGCGCGCTGACTGCCACCATCAAGCCGGTCAAGTACACGAGGGCCACCCTGGCGGAGGCGAAGGCAAACACGACGGATAAGCCTGATCCTTGTCCTAATGCCGTCACCCAACGCAAGGCCGTGGGTGACTACACGTGCCAGTTCAAGGTCACCTTCAGCGATGACGTCAAGCTGCCCCCGTCAACGAATGTCAGAGCAGGCACCGTTACTGCTGCGCAGGCTTTGGGTACGGCGTACGACCCGAAGCTGTACCGGCTCAACGGCCGCCGCATCGAAGCCGCAAGTGCCACGACACAAGCAGCCGATGAGCCCGTTGCATTGAATGACTTGGTGTTCACCGCTGACCGTACGGTGACCTTGACGCTGAGCCATCACCTCGAGGCAGGCGACACGATCACCGTGGACAATTCGGCCAATGAGGCGAGCAGGGACTCCGACATCAACAGGCTCGGCGACAACAGCGACCGGCGCAAGCTTGAGCCGGCGTCGCTGACGCTCGCGGCGCTGTCGCTGCCGACAGACCGCACTGCGCCTGTCGTCGAGATCATCGCTGTCGCAGGCGAGGCCACGTTCGACGTCGTCATCACCGAGCCGAACCGGCTCCCGAATGGCAATGACCTGGATTCAACCAACAACTCGGTAGTGAGAGGGGTCCTCAGCGTCGACGGTTCGACCATCCCCGCGAATGTGGCGAATACGCAGGCACGCACCCTTCGAGAAGTGGCCGTCTCGCGGACAGTGAGCCAGCCGACAACTGCCGGACGCAGCACCACTGGAAGTCTCAGGATCCGTTACGACGTGACCGTGACAACGACTGCAGCTCCGGGTGCTCCCACTGGCTACAGCGCGGCAACTTCGACGACGCTGCGTGCTGGGGATGTCATCATCGTGGACCGCAACGCGGTGCGCGACAGGGGCGGCCTTGGCAATGCGCTGGTCCGCTACACCGTGCCGGCGACGAAGACCAACACGGTGCCGCCGGCTGATGCAAGGGGCACCGGTCACGTCGAGGTGGAGAGTGTGTCCATCGGCGACTATGTCCCCTCTCAGCAGGCGACTGCAATCTTCGGTGCATCCGGTGCGGAGTTGAAGGTGTCGGCGAAAGCGACGGGTGTCGCTGCCGGCGCGGCCGGCAATGGCTGGCGAATCTTCGGCTACGACGACCGCGCCACGGCCACGCTGGACACCATTGCGTTCGACATCGACGTCGCTGTCGACATCGCCAACCAGCGCATCAGCTACACGATTTCCGACGTGGTGCCCGCGAGGCCACATCGCGAAGCGCGGATCAGTGACCTCGCCGCAGCGCTCGTGAGCGACAGCGACTTCGACGCCAACTTCAGTGTGAGCTACAGCGCCGCTGCTCAGACGAAGCTGACGGCGCTCGGTGCGACCGGTCCCGCCGGTGTCGGCTTTGGTGACACCACCGGAGAAATGATCGGCAGGACCGACGTTGGCGTCGTCGTCAAGTTCAACGCTGCAATCGCTTCGCTGTCAGGCAGCACGGCCGGCGATGACCTTCTGTTCGACATCGCCCCGTCATTCCCGGGTGCTCCAGGAGTGGCTGCGGCGGCGGGCACGGCAGATACCAAGACGGTGACTGTTGTGTATCCGGACCGTCAGGTGCATATCACTTACACGTCGGACAGCATGGCGCAGCTGCCGAGGCGAGCCGGGTTCCGTGTCATCGAGGCTGATGTTGCGTTCGGCTACGACGGCGCGGGTGCCGCCCACACGGGCGCTGGCGAGGGCAACCTGCGGGAGATCCTGCACAACCTTCGCCCAGACAGCCGCATCAACCCGGTGCCGGTGCCAGCCCCCGCGGCAGTGAACTAAGGGATTGATCCCACGATCAGGCACATCCGCCTGATCAACGGCTGAGCCGGCCGCAAGGCTGGCAAGACCAAGAAGGACCCCGGGGCTCCGGCCCCGGGGTCCTTCGCGTCCTCGGCCACAACGAGCTGCCTTGGCGGGCCTTGGCTCTTGCCCGATGGAGCGACCGTGACACCGAGCTGTTCGTCTGCTCGCGATGACCTGGGCGCCGGAGGGCGCGAGGCGTAAGCGCCCGCCGGTATTCAGTCAGGTGGGAGGCAGCTGCGAGTCGCCAGTGAGGGCCTCGATGAGCTGCGGGATGTCGTGGCTCATGGCCTCCCACAGCAGCTCGTAGTCAACCTTGTGGTACTCGTGCACGACGAAGTTTCGAAACGCCCGCATCGCCGCCCAAGGGATGTCCGGACGGGAGGACTTGGCTTCGTCAGACAGCTTGCCGGCGGCTTCTCCGATGATGAGCAGCATCCGCTCCGCGGCTGCGCTGCGCACCCAGTCACTGTCGAAGGCCTCCCGCCCGGCCGCGGTGATCTCGCTCAGCCGTCGCGCTGCGTGAAGAATGTCGTTGAGGCGCTCGTCGTCGCTGCGGCTCATATCGGGATGGCGTCGTCGAGCATCGACGTATAGGGCGGTTCCAGCATGCGGGCCGATGCGATGTCGACGGTGCAGCCGAGCAGTTCCTCAAGCTCGACGAGCAAGCCGGACGCATCGAACAGGCTCGCGCCCGGAGCCCATTCGCATACGAAATCGACGTCGCTGTCGGCACTGTCGATGCCTCGTGCTGCCGACCCGGCAAGCGCGATGGATGAGGCCTTTCGGCGAGCCGCCGCGGCGCGGATGGCTTCGCGATGGCGTCCCAAGATGTCGTCGCGCCGTGACACACCACCACAGTAGCGACGCTCAGAATCCGACACTGCGCCGATGGTCGCTTCGCTGGCCAGCCATCTGACAGTTTGCGGAGGATTTGTCTGACACTTTGGGGAATCAGAGTGTCGCTGACTGCGGTTGGGACGTGAAGGCCGGCGTCAGTCGAACAGGCGCTCTGCGAGCTGGTCGTATTCGGCGCCGAGGTCGACGTTGTGCCGCGTTCATGCCTGCGAGACCGCTACCGCACGATGCTCGCCGACGCGATCCCGCTGTGAGCCGCAGCGACGTCGGGGTCAAGGGCCCAGCGAGGTGATCGGCGTCACGCACACGCCGTCGGGGCGACGGTAGGCCGCGCCCCGGGCAGTGACGACCACGAGCGCAGCGAGGTCAGCGCGGCGCTCAGCGCTGACCTTGTCGCGCAGGCGAAGCAGGCTTGTGGCCGCCGCATCGACGCTGTCGGGACGGTGACTGAGCTTGACTTCGGCCGCGAGCCAAGCGCCGTCGTCTCGGGAGACGACAGCGTCGGCTTCGAGGTTGTCGCTGTCTCTGTAGTGATACACCGATGCCTGCTGAACGGCGCCGTAGATGCGCAGGTCGCGGATCACGAGCGATTCGAACAGGAACCCGAGCGTCTTGGTGTCGCCCAGCAGCCGGTCCGGGGACGCTCCGAGCGCTGCTGCAGCAAGCGACGGGTCGACGAAGTGGCGTTTGGGCGACTTGCGCAGCACGGCGCGTGATCGCAGATGCGCGGGCCACGCCGGCTGGTCTTCCAGCAAGAAGATCCGCCGTAGTGCTTCCAAGCACGCCGTCGCGGTCGGCCGTGCTATGAGATTCTCGTCGCCGTCGGGGTCCATGTCGCCGAGCAGTCTCGAGGTGCGCGCCTCGGTGGCCACGTTGCGGGCCACAGAACGCGTCAGTGCGAGCATCGTTTCGCGGCGGTGCCGGACACCGGAGGCCTCGGGCACGTCCACCAGGACCGACTCGGTGAGGTGGTCGCGCACCGACCGGCGAGCCCGGCCCTCGTCGACCCCGAGGTTCGCGGGCCAGCCGCCGACGCAGATGAACGATGCGATGTCGCGCAGCCCGATGTCCTCGTTGGGCAGGCACGACGTCATGTCGCCCTCGAACAGCTGCCGGAGCGACACGGCACCGTCAGATGCGCCGCTCTCAAACAGCGACATCGGGCGCAGCCTCACACGGGCGATGCGGCCCGTGCCCGTGTGGCGGGTGATGTCCTCGCGAGGCGAAGCGGAGCCCGTCAATATGAACTGCCCCGGTTCGGGCCGCTCGTCGCACTCGCGCCGGATCCGATTCCACAAGTGAGGCGAGTTCTGCCACTCGTCGACCAATCGGGGCCTGTCCCCGGCCAGCGCTGCGCCCGGATCGGCTTGGGCAAGCAGCAGCGCGTCTTCGTCGTCTAGGCGAAGGATGCTGCGTGCGAACCGCAGCGCTGCCCATGTCTTGCCGCACCAGCGAACGCCTTCGATCAACACCGCGCCGCGCCGCGCCAGTGCATCGTCGATCTCGATCTCGCACACACGAGATCGGTACTCGGGGTATGGGTGCTGCCCTGGCTTGCTCACAGAACGCTGCCTCTCGCGTCGAGTGCTGGCCACTTCGCTCGTCCGTCATATAGCAGTTTGAGGAACTTTTATCTTACATTTTAGTGATCAAAAACATGACCAACTGGGGCAAAATTCGGCAGTTGGCAGACCGACGCGGTCGGGCTTGCGGGTCATCGAAGCTGCGCTCGCATACAACTATGGCGACGCCATGCCTGACGATGACAGCCGTCAGGACAAGCTAACGGTTCCCTGCCAAGCGAGTCGCCGTGGCAGTTGTGTGCACAGCGTGCAATTATTGCTGAGTCTGTTATCCGAAACACCCGCTCGAAGGGACCAAGAACCTTCGTGTTACAACGGCACCTGAGTGGCCAGCTTTGCCCGCCGAATCCCGAGCGGCCAGTTGCGTGAACACTTGCCTATTTGGGCCAGTTTTGTAGCTTTGACCTGCATATTTGCTGTCGAACATGGCTTCATTCGACGGTTCGCAGCCGGATATCCAGCGTCATTCTGGCTGCCCCGCCGCGCCTAGGGTGATTGTACGTAAGAAAGACGTAATCAGCAGTCGGTCATGCCAAATCACCTGCCTCTGACCGCGCATTTCGTGAAGTCATGCGCGACGCCCGGCCGGTACGGGGACGGCCGCGGCAGCAAGGGGCTGCGCCTAGTGGTCAGCGCCAGCAATGTGGCCCCCAGCGGCGTTACGAAGTCATGGGTCGCGGAGGTGAGGGGAGCCGACGGGCGACGGGTGGCCCGTGGGCTCGGCAGCTATCCGGCCGTCTCGCTGTCGGGGGCCCGCAAGCTCGCCGCCGAGAACTATGTGGCCATCAAGTCCGCGGCAACCGTCAGCCGGGCACGGTCGAACGCGGCAGTTCCCACGCTCGAACGGGCACTCGACGCGGTCATTCCGCTCCGCAAGATGAAAACCGAGACCGTGCGCGACTGGCAGTCGTCGCTCGAGCGTCATGCGGGCACCCTGATGGGCCTGGATGTGGGCGTCATCACATCGGCGCACATCATGGGCGTGCTCGAGCCGATCTGGCAGACCAAGCCCGCGCTCGGCCGCAAAGTCCTGCAGCGGCTGGCCGTGCTGATGGACTGGGCGAAGGCGAACAACCTGCGGGCCGACAACCCGTGCGATGCCGTGCGGGCCGCCCTGCCCAAGAACGACCACCAGGCGTCGCACCACCGGGCGCTCGCCTGGGTCGAGATGCCGGCGGCGCTGCGGCTGGCGCAGGCCTACCGCCGGCCGATGGCGGTGCGGCTGTTCGAGTTCGTGGTGGCCACGGCGGTGCGGATCAGCGAGGCCCGGGCAGTCACCTGGCCCGAGATCGACTTCGACACCCAGGTGTGGACGGTGCCCGGCGAGCGCATGAAAGCCGGCCGCGAGCACCGTGTGCCGCTGTCGAGCTACGCGCTGAGGGTGCTCGAGCGCGCCCGCCGGCTTGCCCGCAGCGAGAACATCACCTCGGACTACGTGTTCCCCACCGGGTCGGGCACGCCGCTGCACCGCAACGTGCCGATCAAGATGTTCGACGAGCTCGGCATCGACACCACCACCCACGGGCTGCGCTCGACATTCTCCGACTGGGCCATCGAGGCGGGCTATGACTCGATGACGGTGCACCGGGCCACCGCCCACGAGGATCGCAATGCGGTGCGCGCCGCCTATCAGCGCACCGACCGGCTGGAGGAGCGCCGGGCGATGATGCAGGCCTGGGGCGAGTTCCTCGCCGGCTAGCCCGCTGCAGCGGCTAGGGGCTTGGGGCTGAGTTTGCGATCGCGGCTTCGAGCCGGGCGAGACGGTCGGTGTGATCCAGCAGCGTCTCGTTGATGCTGCGGAACCCTGCCTGCATCTCGGCGCGCAGCATGCCGATCTCGCTCTGCAGCTCGGCGCGGAGCGTGCCGCTCTCGGCGCGGAGCGTGCTGCTCTCGGCGCGGATCTCAGAACGCAGTTCGGTGCGCAGCGTGTCCATCTCGGCCCTGAGTTCGGCGCCTTGGTTGTCGATGCGCGAGCCGAGGCGGTCGATGCTGTCGTTGAGCGCTCCGAACTGCCACACCAACAGCGCAAACATGCCCCCCAGCAACGCAGCGATCAGTCCTCCCATCACACCGATCACTGCGTTGGGTGACAGCGTCCTGCGCTCGGTGCGCTCGGGGGCAAACGGCTCGACCTGAGCTGCGCCAGCCGGCGGCACCGAGGCCTGCAGCTCGGGTGCTGCCGATTCGGCTGTCACGGCGGGGGTGGTGTCGCCCGGTGCGGTCATTTCGGCGGTCGTCTCGGTCGATGTGGACATCGGGCCTCGCTGGGTCTCGCGGCGCTGGATAGCGCACGTGTGGTTCTTGTTTGACCGCCGCATAAGCCGGGCAGCGAGGCACACACACCGTAACCCGCTCCGCACCAGAACCTGCAACGAATTAATGCCAATCGCCGATACACCGCATGCGGCCCGGCCGCCGGTGTCGTCGGCAACGTCCCGTTCGGATCGAGGACAGCGACTCGCCTGCCCAGTCGCCGTGCAGGGCCGGCGGAGCCCGTCACGGCACGAGACGTGAAGAACCCCGGGGTCCTGCTTGGTCGTGGCGGGCTCGGGGATCTCAGACGATGGCGACGGCGACATAGGCGAGCGAACTGCGACGCCGAGCACAACCTCGTGCTTCCGTAGATCGAGATATGCTTCTCATTCAATGGAAACAAGATCCGCGCCGAGCCTGCTCCCCATCCTGCGGTCACGCCAGCAAGGCCAGATCCTCACGTTCCTGCTGTGCGACTCCGACCGGGAGGTCAGCGTCAGCGAGCTGGCGCAGCGCACCGCAGTCCCGCTCGCGTCGGTCCACCGAGAAGTGGAGCGCGCCGAGGCCGCAGGCATCACCCTCAGCCGCCGGGTGGGCAATACCAGGCTCATCCGCGCGAACACCGACAGCCCCTACTACGACAGCCTGTCGGACCTGCTGGTCAAAGCGTTCGGGCCGCCGGCGGTGCTCGCAGACGCCCTCGACGGCGTCGGCGGCATCGAGTCTGCCTATGTGTACGGCTCCTGGGCAGCGCGCCTGCACGGCGTCGCGGGCGCACGCCCGGTCGGCGACATCGACGTGCTGGTGCTCGGCGAACCCGACCGCGACGAGCTCTACGCAGCGCTCAGCGGCGTCGAGGACCGACTGGGACGCCCGACCAACGTCACCATCCGAGACACCGACTGGCTCGACAGCGGATCGAGCACGTTCCACGCAACCCTCACCCAACGCCCCATGGTCCCCATCGACATCAAGAGCCCGCCCGGTAAGCACCCAGGCTCACAGCATCCGTGAGGCGCCGCACGCCCGACACAGCCTCGCCGGCGACGCCTGCCGCCCACCGCCCATCGCCTTCGTGGAATTCGGGCGCCTCGTGATCGGGGTACTGCGCGGCGTTTCGCATCTGACGGAATCGTTCGAACGTCGGCTTGGCGAACGCCGCTATCTCGCTGCCGAACTGGTGGGAGATCGCATCCTCGACCGTGCGGTGAGAGCCATCTCCCCCCGCAGCGCGCAGGCCCTGACGCGCAAGCAAGGACTCTGCGGCCATTCGATATGCGTCATAGGCAAGCGAAAAGGCTGAGCCGGAGTCGGACTCCACGAGACTGCGCGCTGAACCCAACCGCCGAGAAGCATCCCGAATCAAGCGGTCAGCATCCTGTGTTCGGCTGCTCCCGGCCACATGTTCCAACCGCCCCCTGCTGATCAGCAAATCGACAGCTGACCGCCCAGTCGGCCAAGCACCCGCATCAGGACCATTGTCGGAATGGTTGGGCGTCATCGAGAGCCTCTGGCCAATCTGTGCATCGCGAGCCGCCGCTGCGAAACTCGCAAGCGACGAACTCGTCTGCTGCTCTGAGTGGTGACGACCGCTAGGCGGACGGGCCGACCCCTCCTGTGGTTATAGCGCGGGAATTCGGGCACGGCCCAGAGAATGCCAAGCGTCGAACGTGGTCTCCAAACCAGTTTGCACCCGGTATCGCGCAGGGAGACGCGAAGGACCCCGGGGCCGGAGCCCCGGGGTCCTTCTTGGTCTTGCCAGCCTTGCGGCCGGCTCAGCCGTTGATCAAGCCAAGTTGGCTGATCGTGGGATCAGATCCCTACGACGGCGTCGTGAACGCCACCGGCTTGACACCGCTGTTCGGGCGGAGACTGTTCAGAATCTCCCGAATGTTGGTCACAGCCGTGATGTTCGGTGTGTTGAGCGAGTCGCCGTAGCCCTGTGCAATCCCCGCTGCGATGACACGGAACCCGGCCCGTGTCGGCAGCCGCGTCAACTCGTGCGACGCGTAGGAGATGTGCACCTGATTGTCCGGCGGCAGGAAGCGCACAACCACATTGTCGCTCGTCGCCGTGAGGCTGGTTCCAAGAGCGCCAGTGGTCAAGGAGTCGATCTGGGCTACCTCGGAGCTCGTATCGGTATCGATCTTGCCGGCGATGTCAAGGGCCAGAGCAGCACCATCGCTTGCCGTGTAGGTGCCATCAGCTGTCGAGCCCAGACTCGCAACGGAATCGTTGAACTGCACGAGCACAGCCACCGACGTCACGCCGTCGCTGAAGTGCTCACCGGTCGCGTCCGTACCGCCCAGCGGGGTCGACTTGCTGTCATCAGTGTTGCCTTCCCCGTCTCGGACGTAGTCGACCGAGAAGTTGGCGGCGAAATCACTGTTGCTCACCAGAGCCGAAGCCAGATCCTCCAAGTCCGCAGGCACGCCAATGTCCTTGTTCGGCACGATGTCGGAGATGGTGTAACTCATCACCTGGTTAGCCATGTCGACCGCGACGTCGATGTCGAACGCCAGCGTGCTATCAGAACCGCCGGCACGGTCGTCATAGCCGTAGATGACCCAGTTGTTGCCGGCCGCACCGTCAGCAGCGCCGCCCTTCTTGGCCTTGATCACCATCTTCTCAACCGGAGTCGCGTCGTCCGTGCTGATGGTCGCTGTCGCCTGAGCGTCGTGACGGTTGTCGCCGATGGAGACGCTGGTGATCTCGAACTTGCCTTCGGCCTTGATGGCCGGGACAGTCAAGCGACGCAGCGAATTGCCGCGTCCGCCCCCGTCGAGAATCGCCTTGCGCTCCACGGTGATCACATCTCCAGCAACAAGCGCCGTGGGCTGCGTATCCCCATCGATGGTCACGGCGGTCACATCGGCGGTCATCCGCACATGCACACCTTGACGTTGGTTGACGTTCGAAGCGTCCTGGGGCTGGCTGATCGTGATTTCGCGTTTGCCTTTGCCGTCAACCTTGATGTATTGCGCCCACTCGCTGTCGGTCAGCTCGTTGTGGAGCACGTCCTCTTCAGTCACGTAGATGACGATCGATGCCTGACCGGCCACGCCGATGATCTCGACCACCGGAGCGTTGCGATCAGAAGCCTTCGTGACTGCAGCCAAGGTGAGTGACGCTGCTTCAAGCTTGCGCTGGTCGCCCTTGTCGCCGACCTTGCCGCCGCCCACAACTGTGATGGTGTCACCGGCTTCGAGCTTGTGGCTCAGCGTTACTTCCACAGTGCGGTCCGCGGTGAAGATCAAGTCATTGGCCTTGATCGACTCCTCGTTGCCCGTAGTGGGAGTGCCATCCTCTGCAGCGTCAGCGAGTGCCTCGATGCGGCGCCCGTTCACCCGGTACAGCGTCGACTTCAGGACTTCGGCCTCTTGGACATCGTCGCTGAAGGTGACGCTGAAGGTGTCCGTGTACTGGCCCTTGGCGTCCTTCTTTGCCTCGATCTCTGCGGTGAGTCCAGCTGAAGTCTTCGCTGCAGCGACGGCATCAGCCACCACCGAGCTGCTGACGACTGCTGTGCCGCCGATCGCAAGGATCCGCTGGTGGGTCTTCTGACCACCGCGCACCTCAGCGGTGGACGCGAGGTAATCGCTCACCGCGGCAGGCAGCTCGTCACCGACCAGCAGGATCGGCACCGAACCGCCACCGTAATCCTCGATACCGCGGCCCAGCACCGGAGCGGCAGCGATGCCGTCAGCGATCGCATCACGGTTCACCAATGCGACCATGCCGGGGTTAGTGCTCAGCACCTCAGCGCAGTTGCCGAGCATCTCCTTGGCGACCATCACTGAAGTCGCAGCGGCCGAGCCGCCGGAGATGCGCTGCACGTTCACCACGCCGACATCCTCGACCAGCGTGTTGACCACACCGGCAGAGACCGAGGTCATGCCGCCGACCACGACGACGCGCTCGACCTTGTTGTCGGTCAGGAACGAAGCGGTGGATTCAGGCAATTCATCGGCAGCCGTGAGCAGGATGGGCAGGCCGAGACGGAATGCCAGCGGACCGGAGATGACCGCGTCAGCACGGCCGTCGGCACCGCCGTTGACCAGGATCGCTGCAGATTGTGTCGAGCCACACCAGGTGGGGTTCGGGCCGCCGAGACGATCGCCGATCGCAGCTGCGGTGGCGTAGCGGTCGTCGCCTGCGATGCGCTCCACATCGGGCCGTGACCCGAGGCTTTCGATCGCAGTCACGATCGAGTCGGGCACCGCTGCGGTGCCGCCTACGACCACGACCTCGGTGACGTTCTGCTCGTCGATGAACCGGGCCACGTTGTGCGGCAGCTGGTTCGAACGCGTCAGCAGCACTGGCGCGTTCAAGTTCCCAGCGAGACCTGAAGCGGTCACCGCGTCGACCTGCGTCTCGCCCGAGGCGATGATCACCGTCGAGATTGAGCCCTCGTCCTCGGCGAACTGCGATGCGAGCGCTACCGCGGTGTTGTAGCGGTGGGAGCCGGCGAACTCACGCGAATCGGGGACATTGTCGCCGTTCGTGTCGATCAGCTATTTCGCCGTTTCGAGCTGCTGACGTGCGGGACGGACTTTTCCACAATGAGCAATAGTCCAGCAAGTATGCGGGTCTTAGGCTTTAGATCGGCATGCGCGCGCACGTTCGCAATCTTGAACTTCGACTTGAAAGTTGCGCGTCAGTCGAGAGCCGAGCCGAATATTGAACAGATTGCTGTGAAAGGTGGTGTCAACGACCGATAGCCCCGCTGTGTCTGCGCTGTTTTACGTCTCCATTACGTACGGCACGACCCCCGAATTTGCCCCAGAAGCGGCCTTGCCTAACGGCTCTACAGCACACATCGAACGTGGCTCGCGACGCTGGCGCTCAACCTGTGGCCGCGCTACGAGCGAAATCGAAGTGTGCAAGCACCGTTGTCGATCTCGACGGCGAAGCGTTCGATGAGGTCCATACCGACGAGTACGTCGAAATCGTCTTCTACCTCGGGCATCAACCAGAACGGCTTGAGCAGTCCGCCGAACGTGTGCGTTTGGTCCTCCCGGCCAAACCGCAATCCCATCCACAGTGTGTAGAAGGGCGTTCGTCGGCGCCGGCCGCCGATTCCCTTGACGGATTCGAACCCGTGCGGAACGAAATCGGATCCGTTGCCGAGCGCATCAATGACGTCTTGGGAGATTCCCGACTGCTGGGTACCGGTGTCAATCAGCCCGCGAAACGCGATGGCCTCAGCGGGGTTCCAGGTTGACACTTCGACATCGGTGATGATCCGTGCCTGTTCTATGTCAACAATTCGCTGGAGCACTCAGCGGCGACCCATGCCGAGTTTGCTTACGAAGATCGGCTCCTTGCCGATTTCCTGAAATGAGAAGCGGTTCTTGCCGTACATGGCACCGCCCGCGATGAACGCTGCATCGCAGTCGTTGTAGATGCCGACGACCTTCTTGTCGTGCATCAGTGCGACCTTACCCTTGTGCTCAGACTCGAGCTTCCTGCGGTACTTGCGCTTGTAGGCCCGGAAGTTCTTGAGTGCCTCGGTAGCCACGGGATCCTCCTTGACACGCGCAGCGCGCGCACAGCACCACGGTAATCAGGCAGTGGACGGGACACCAGGGATTTTCTGGTTGGCACGTCGGCGCTCTGGGGCTGAGCGTGCCAGGAGCGGCATACCCAAGCCCGTGTCGCCTACGGGAACAGCTCGCCGAGCATTGCGGTGAGCTCGTCTGCAGTGAGTTCGGCGGGCTTGAGGCTGCTGTCTGGTCGGAAGCTGCTCAGCGACAGGCGGTCGCTGGGAGTGCCTTCGAGCGTTGCGAGGTCGGTGTTCGCTTCGTTGTGGTAGTTGGTGGCGCGGCCGGGCATGATGATGCGGAACGCGGATCGGTGCGGCAGCGCCTGGGGGTCTGAGGCCCAGTAGGTGATGAACACCCGATCGGTGGGCGCCGAGAAGTGGGCCTCGCTCTCGTAGCCGGTCGAGCCCAGACGCACCAGGTCGGCTTCGATGTCGTAGCTGCCGCCGGTTGCGGTGAGGCTCTGCACCGCGTCGTTGAACCGGACGAGCACGCCCACCGCCGACACGCCGCCGCTCAGCCTGACGCCTGCGGAGTCGGTGGCGCCGAGCGGCGTGTCCTTGGCGTCGTTGGTGTTGGTCTTCTCACCCGTGTCGTCGCGGACATAGTCGACCGTGAAGTTCGACCTGAAGGTGGAGTTCCGGTTGAGGGCTGATGCGAGGTCGAGCAGGTTGGCGGGCCGGTCGATGTCCCTCGTGGGCGTGCGCTCGGTGATCAGGTAGTGGATGGTCTTGTTGTTCGCGTCCGCGACGACGGTGATGTCGAAGGCGTTCTCCCTCAAGGCCTTCTCGGCCGCGTCCACACCCGGTCGGTCGTCGTAACCGAAGAGCACCCAGTCGTTGCCATTGGCACCCGCCGCGGCACCGGTCGAGCGAGCGGTGATGCGCATCTTCGCCACCGGGTTCGGCGCCGGCGTGCTGATGGTGGCCCTCGCCTGGTTGACCGTGTTCACCTGGTTGCCGACGAAGACGGCGGCGATCTCGAACTTGCCGGGCTCCTTCGGCTCGGGCACCACCAGGCGGCGCAGCGCATTGCCGATGCCCCGCTCGTCGATCGTTGCCTTGCGCTCCACGGTGATCGCGTCGCCCTTGGCCAGCGGCACGCTGGTGGTCACGTCGACTGCGTCGGTAGCGGTGTGGCGGCCCAGCGGGTCAGCGACCGGAGAGGTACCCGTGAGCTCGATATCGCGGTTGCCGTAACCGGTGACGCGGATGTAATCGCGCCACTGCACGCCGGTCAGCTCGTTGTGGATCAGGTTCGGCTCGGTGATGAACACCCGGAACGTGGTCATGCCTGCCACGGCGAGGATGTCGACGGTGGGCGCGAAGCGGTCGACCTCGGGCGTGAGCTTGGGCAGCGTGAGCGACGTTCGCTCGAGGCGGCGCAGGTCGCCTCCCGCGCCCACCCGGGCGCCGCCCAGCACGGTGATGGTGTCGCCCGGCTCGAGTATGTGCGACAGCCGGATGGTGACCGTGCGATCGGTGATGTAGATCTCGTCCACGAGCTCGATCGGCTCGTCGCTGGGAACGCCGGAAGTGAAGCCGGCGATGCGCCGCCCGTTGATGCGATACATCGTGGGGTCGAGCACGGTGTCTCGGACGGAACCGCCGACTTCCGGCCGCCTCACGTCGTCGCTGAAGGTCACCGTGAACACGCCCCCGGTGACACCGCCGGTGGTGTGGGTCTCATACTCGCCGGTGAGCGGGTCGATGTCGACACGGATCTTCGCCGTGAGCCCCACCGCAGTCCGGGCAGCCGCCACCGCCTGGTTCATGACCGTCCTGCTGACCACCGCCGTGCCGCCGATGGCCAGGATGCTCATGTGGGTGTCACGGCCCCCTCGCGTCTCGGGCGTGGAGGCGAGGTAGTCGCGGACCTCCGACGGCAGCCGGTCGCCCACGAGCAGGATCGGGACCGGCCCGCTGTTGCCGAGACCGCGGCCCAATGTGGGCGCGGCCGCGATGCCGTCTGCGGAGGCGTCGCGATTCACCAAGGCCACCATGTCGGCGTTGGTGCCCAGCTCGGTGTCGCAGTTGCGCAGCATCTCCTGGGCCACGGCCACCGAGGTGGCTGCGGCCGTGCCGCCCGCGATGCGGCGTGCGGTGACCACGTTGAGATCGTTGACCAGGGTGTTCCGGACCCGCTCCGACACCGCAGCGTCGCTGCCCACGATGACGACGCGCTGGATCTTGTTGTCGGTGATGAAGTCGCGGGTGGCCCGGGGCAGCGTGCGCAGCTCGGTGAGCAGAATCGGCATGGCCAGCCGGTACGCCAGCGGGCCGACGACGATCGAGTCGGAGCGGCCGACGTCGCCGCCGTTGACGAGGATGGCCGCCCGCTGGCTGGAGCCGCACCACGACGCGATGGGGCCGTCGATGCTCTCGCTGATGGCTGCCGCGGTGGCGTAGCGGTCGCGCCCGGAGACCCGCTCGACGTCGGGGCGTGTGTTGAGGTCTTTGATGGCGTCGACGATGGCGTTGGGGATGACGGCGGTGCCGCCCACGACGACAACCTTGGACACGCCGTGCTCTTCGATGAAGCGGGCGACGTTGTGCGGGAGCTGGCGGGAACGGGTGAGCAGCACCGGGGCCCGCAGGTGGCCCGCGAGGCCGGCCGCGGCCACGGCGTCGACCTGGGTTTCGCCCGAGGCGATGATGACCGTGGAGATGTTGCGTTGGTCGTCGGCGAAGCGCTGGGCGAGGGCGACGGCGGTGTTGTAGCGGTGCGAGCCGGCGAACTCGCGGGTGTCGCCGATGCCGTCGTTGTCGGTGTCGAGCAGCTCCTCGCCAGAGGTGTTGGCGGCGTTGGCCGGGCTGGAGGTGACAGCAGCGAGCACCGCCGCGGCGAGCAGCGTGGCAGAGATCGCCGCGACGAAGCGGCGATGCGTGCGCTTCATCGACATATTCAAGCTACGAGCGTGGCACACCAGAGGCCCGCCGTCGTTCATTTCCGGCGCAGTACCGGGGGTTTTGTGCGGTGAGCGGAGCGTGTGCGAACCGCGGCAGCGGCTAGTCGCCGATGTCGCCGGCGAGCAGGGCGGCCACGTCCTCAGCAGGCACCAGCAGGCTCAGCGTGCCGAGCGTGGTGCCGCTGGCGCTGCTGGCGATTCGCAGTGCGGTGGCCACGCCGATGACTTCCTGGCGGTCGTTGAGCACGGGGCCTCCGCTGTTGCCTGGGGCGAGCGGCGTGTCGGTCTTGATCCACGTCACGCCGTTGATCACCGCCGTGCCCGAGTAGCGGCCGGTGGTGAGCGTCAGGGTGTCGCCGCCGACGCGCGGGTAGCCGATCGCGGTGATCGGCTCGCCGGCTCGCAGCTCCTCGGTGGAGAGGACCAGCGTTCGCAGCTGCGCCGTGCCTTCGTCGATTCTCAGCAGCGCCAGGTCGTGGTCAGGTGCTGCACGTTCGAGGGTCACGGGAATCCGTTGGCCAGGTGCCTCGGTGAACGTGCCGCCGAGCGAGACCCAGATGCGCCCGCATTGGCGTCCCGGCGATCGCTCGACCACGTGATAGTTCGTCACGATCTGGCGGCCGTTGCCCATGGCGAAGCCTGAGCCTCGCTGCAGCGTTCGACCCGAGGTGTCGAGGCATTCCACCAATACCACTGCCTCGGCCACCCGGCTCCAGTCCTGGGACCCCGGCACGGCGCCCGAATCGGTCGAGCCGGTGGCGACGCCGGTGGACACCGCCACGAGCGCAGCCGATGCGATGACCGACGACGAGGCGATGCCGGTCACCGTGGCCTTGGTGGACGTGCCGATCGCCAGGCTCCAGTCGCGCCCGAATTCGACCAGCGCATCGGGCACGGGGTCGCCCGGGTCGGGTGCCAGCAGCAGCGGCTGGCAGGGTTCGCGCACCGCACCGGCCACGAGTCCGCCGTAGGGAACCGTGCCGCTGGCGACGGCCACGTCGATGACGGGGTGGCAGCTGGCCGTGGCGAGGGCACGCCGGGCGATGAGTGCCGCTGTCTCGTAGCGAGTGGCGCCGGCGATGCGTTCGGTGTCGATGCCGAGCGCTTCGATCTCGGCTTCCACGCCGGCGGAGACGGCGGCGTGGCCGCCCAGGATGGTGACCTTGGCGACGGAGCGGTCGGCGTCGGTGAGAAACCGTCGTGCTTCGTCGTGCAGCTTGGCGGGCGTGGTGAGGATGAGCGGGGTGTCGGCGGTGACGCTCGGAGCGGCAGCCACGGCGTCGGCGAAGTTGACGCCCGAGGCGAGATAGACGTTGGCGATGTTGTCGGGAGCGAATTGGCCTGCGATCCGGCGGGCGGTGGCGTAGCGATCGTCGCCGGAGTAGCGGTCGACCCGGTAGCCCATGGCGCGCAGCGTTTCGGCGACCTCCTCCGACACTGCGGCGGTGCCGCCGAGGATGATGACCTTGGCCTTCGGGTGCGATGCGCACGGCTCGAGGTATTCCCGGGTGATCGCCGGCAGGAATGCCTGCTTGGTGAGCAGCAGCGGGCGGTCGAGGGCTGCGCCGGCGAGGGCGTCGGGCCAGTTCTCGCCCGATGCCAGTGCGACGCTGTGAGAGCCGGTGTCGGAGTCGCAGGTGCCGCCGGCGACTGCTGCAGCGATGTTGAAGAAGTTTGACGAGGCGATGCGCTGGGCGGTGATGTCTGCGGTCTGCGCGCCTGCTGGGGAGGGCGCGGCGAGCAGCGAGCCGGTCAGGGCGACGCAGATGGCGGCGCCAGCAAGCGAGCGCCGCCACGAGCGTCGCTGTTCGCCTCGGTGCGAGCGCGGGTGTCGCTGTTGTCGGCTGCCTGCGCGCCGGCTCGTGCTGTTCGCCGCTGAACTCATGCCCCTGCACACTCCGTGTACCGCTGCATCGCTGCATCCCGTCTCGTATTGCCACGACGAGATTCCGGGATGCACCGCCGGGGTGAGGCTAGAGCCGCACTACCCGCATGACCGTTCGCGCGGACCGGCGCAGGGCCTGCTCAACGGCAACAAATCCGGGACATATGCAGCAGCTCGGCGTTGCCGATGAAATCCGCACAGGTCTCGCAACCCGCACGGCCCCGCCGCACCCGTCGGCTGTCAGGTGGCGGCTTCGGTGCCGATGGCCGGGATGCCCATGTCGTGGTAGGTGGCCATCGGGAAGTACGGCACGCCGAGCTCGTCGAATGACCGCTGGGCGTCGTGGCCTCGGTCGGCCAGCGTGACCGCTGCTACCACCTGCGCGCCGGTGTCTCGCACGTTCTCATATGCCCGCAGGATCGAGCCGCCGGTGGTCACCACGTCGTCGATCAGCAGCACACGGTTGCCCTCGCCGATGCGCGTGCCCTCCACTAGGCGGTTGGTGCCGCGCCCCTTCGCTTCCTTGCGAACGATGAACCAGCTCGAGCCGCTCACCACCGCAATGGCCGCGGCGAGTGCGTCGGCGCCGAGCGTCAGCCCGCCGACGGTGTCGAAGCCGATGCCGGCCGCGGTCACCCGCTCGGTGATGGCCTCAGCGGCCAGGCGGAGATCGTCGCCGGCGCCCAGCGCCACCTTGCCGTCGATGAAGTAGCGCGAGTAGCTGCCCGAGGCGAGCTGGACCGGCTCGGGCAACTCGGTGAGGCCTTTGCTGCGCAAGATCTCCAGCAATTGCTGTGACGCCGCTGTGCTCATCGGCGCCAAGCGTAAAGCCGGGAGCGCTGCGCACACCGACCGTCTCGCCCGACTCGAAATCGCGATCAGCCGACCGGCACAGCGTTGGTGCCACCACCGAGCCCGGACCAGGACTTTCGGGTGTCCTTCTGTATGCCTTGTGCAAGGCCCGCGGCCACCAGAGTGTCGCGCAGCACGCTGTCGGGCACTTCAACGGTGCCGAGATCGTAGGTCTTGCCCTCAAATTCCGCTGTGAACTTGATGTCACTCATTGGCTCTTCTCCTTTGTTTGAGCGGGTCCCGCTACTGGAGTCGAACCAGCAACGCGACCATCCGGGGGCGGACCGCCATCGGCGGCCTTCCCGATCGGGGTGGATATGGGGCCTCACTGGGTCTCGCGGCGCTGGATAGCGCACGTGTGGTTCTTGTTCGACCGCCGCATCAGCCGGGCAGCGAGGCACCCACAACGTAGCCCTGACGGCTCCACGGCTGCGGCGGGCGGCGGGATCTGCGTCGGGCCGGTCGCGTCAAGGGTCGTAGCCTGCGTTGGGGTCGTGTGCATGCGTATGGTGTCATCACGCTGTTTGTATGCGTTCAGTGACAGACCGTTTGGTGCGTGCGGACGGTGACATCGGGTTAGGGTGTGCGCGGTGAGACCGTTGGCGGCCTTCGTTGTGCGCACGCCGGGATCGCTGGCGAACGTGGTAGCCAGTCGGCGCCGGGAGCTCGGCATGACCCAGCAGGCGCTCGCGGATGCGGCGGGCGTGTCTCGCAAGCTCGTGTGCGATGCGGAGGCGGGCAAGCTCACCATGCAGCTCGACGGCCTCGTCAAGATCTGCAACGCGCTCGGCTGCGACCTCGTCGTGCGCGAAGCGAACAGCGAGCGCCCGACCTACCGCGACGTGGTAGCCGACCGGCCATGACGCCCGACGCGTTGAGGGTGCGCGTCGGCGGCATCGATGCCGCGGTCGTCTCCCGCACGCCAACCGGCACGGTGCTCGCCTATGACGCCGGCTACCTCGCTCACCCCGACGCGGTCCCGCTGTCGCTGTCGCTGCCGATGCGGGCCCAGCCCCATGGCGGCGCGGCGGTCGGGAACTGGCTGGACGGCCTGCTGCCGGACCTGCCCGCCGACCGCGAGCGGTGGCGCGCCAGCGTGGGCGCTGCGTCGGTCGACCCGTTCGACCTGCTCGCCACGCCCATCGGCGCCGAATGCGCCGGCGCTGTGCAGTTCGAGCCCGCAGCAGCCGTGCCCGTCGGCGGCCCCGCCGCTCGGCACGCTGATCGCCCCTCGGCGCTCGAGCCGATCACCGATGCCGACCTCGCCGAGGCGGTGCGCGATCTCGCCGAGGGCGCACGCTTGGGCGGATGGCGCATGGACCCGCTCGCCAGCTTCAGCCTCGCGGGCACCATGCCCAAGCTGGCCCTGCGCCGCAGCGACGACGCGTGGCACCGAGCCGTCGGCGACGAGCCCACCAGCCACATCCTCAAGCCGTCGGTCGCCATCTACCCAGGCCAAGCGGTCGGCGAGCATCTCGCGCTCGCGACCGCCCGCGGGCTCGGCATCGACGCGGCCCGCACCGAGGTCGCGGTGATCGGCGGCGTCGAGACGCTCGTGGTGCAGCGCTACGACCGGGTCCGGGGCCGCGCCGACCCCGAATCGCTGGCACGCGCCCACCAAGAAGACATGTGCCAGGCGCTCGGCCGTGCTGCGGCGCTGCGGTTCCAGCGAGACGGCGGACCGTCGCCCGCCGACATCGCCGGCCTGCTGCACACCCACAGCAGCGACGTCGCGGCCGACATCGCGGCCCTCCTCCGGCGGCTCGTCTACTGCTGGGTGATCGTCGCCAACGACGCCCACGCCAAGAACCACGCGCTGGTGCACCTGCCCGGCGGCGTCTGCCGGCTCGCACCGCTGTACGACACCGCCTCATGGCTGCCCTACACCGACGTGGCGCCCCACGACGTCCACCTCGCCATGACCCTCGGCGACGGCTACCAGGTGGGCACAGGGGCCCGCATCCACGACTGGCGCGACACCGCCCGCACCCTGGGCGCCGACCCCGACTGGACAGCCGCCGAAGTCATGCGCATCGCCCGCGAAACACCCCCCAGACTGGCCGCAGCCATCGACACGCTGCCCGATGCCATGCGCGCCTCAGGCGCCCCCAGCCGCCTCCTCGGCGCCATAACCCAGCGCAGCGAGACAATCCTCGCCCCATAACACCCCGAACGCGCCGCCTGCCGGCTCGGCATCGCTGCGGCTCATAGCGGGATCACCCGCCGAGTGCTGCTTGCACGATGACTGCCGTGATGGCGGCCACGAAGACGGCTCCCATGATCGACAGGTACACCCGAAACAGCAGTTCGGACCGCTTTGCGGCCCGCTCGCGGAACAGCGACTCCATCTCGGTGCGGAGATCCTTGCGCAGCTCGCTGCGGACGTCGAATCTCAACAGCACTTCTTCCATGTCCGCGCAGAACTGCTGCTTCATCTCGCGCTGCAGGTCGGTCTTGAGGGTCGTGAGGTCGCCGCGTGTCAGCGACGTCGACGGGTCGACGGTGTGGGTGGACGGCATCTGATGCTCCAAGTGCTCGGGAATGTGTTCGGATGAACTCCGAGAGCAGCTCAGCGATGCGTCATCGTCAATGTGCTGCGGCGGCTTCCCAAGTGATGCCGAAGTGCTGACGGAGAAGTCGATATCGAACTTAGCGAGCGCACCGGATCGCATGCGGCAATGGCTTAACGAGGAGACCGACCTATGGCCAAGTCGATCGGCTTTCACATCCTGTTCCAGAACGGGCAGGCGAAACAGGCTTTGGAGCGCTACGGCGAGATATTCGACGACTACGCGCTCGATCGCCTCGACCTATACCAATGCGACGGCGGCACGGTCTACATGCCCCTCGGCGACTACGGGTTCGGACGGCGCTTCGGCTGGGTCGAGGACCGATTCGGCGTGTCCTGGCTCCTCAACATCACCTAACCGAAGCCCGCTCGTCAGCTTCTCCAGAGTGACGAGATGGGCCGCATGCTGATGCGGTCTCCGAGGCTCACCTCGTGCTCGCCCATGTGCAGCACGATCCCGCCGGCGAACGCCCCGGGAGCCACGGTGTCGAGCCGGTCGCGCAGCCAGCGAAGGTGGTCTGCTGCGCGGGGCGAGGGAGAGCTGCTGGCCTTGACCTCGATGGCAGTCACCGAGCCGTCGGGTGTCTCAAGGATGAAGTCTGCCTCATGGTGCGCGTCGCGGTAGTGCCACAAGCTGATGCGAGCCGCGGCGCTAGTGGATTGACGGGCGATCTCGTTGACGACGAACGACTCCGCCAGCATGCCGAATGCCTGTGATGTCGGCGCCAGCAGCGCCTGCGGCCCGGAGCCGAGCAGGTGCGCGGCGAGACCGGTGTCGGCAATGTGCAGCTTCGGGCGCCGGATCGCTCGCGCCGACAGGTTGCGCGACCAGGCCGGGAGCTCCTGGGTCAAGAACACGGCCCGGAGCCAATCGAGGTAGCTGACGACGGTCGGCTGGCTGATGGCGAGCCGCCTCGACGCCGCGGTGAGGTTCAGTTCCTGGGATGTCTGGGCGGCGGTCCAGCGCAGCAGCGGCGCCAGTGCTGTGGATCGCCGGATGTCCGCGAGCGCGGTGATGTCACGGCCCACGACGGTCTCGATGTAGCTCTCGAACCAGCCCGCACGCAGGTCCTCGGGCAGCCGCAGCACCTCCGGGTAGCCGCCGGTGCAGATCAGCTCGGCGTAGTCGCGTCGGGTCAGCGGCGGCGAGGTGCCAGGGCGCGGGGCGCCGGGCTGGCTGTCGCCGCTCATCCACCTCTCGATCGGCGGCTCCTCGGCGCCGGCGATCTCGGCCTGGGACAAGGGGGTCAGGCGCATCAGCCGCGCCCGCCCGGCCAGCGACTCGCTGATCGTCGGCACCGACAGGAAATCGGCGGAACCGGTCAGCAGGAACCGGCCCGGCGTCTGCTCTTCGTCTGCCAGGCGCTTGACCGCCCTGATCAGCCGGTCGCCGGCGAGCTGCACCTCGTCGACAGCCAGCGGCGTCGGCCACGCAGTCAGCAGCGCCGCAGGATCGTCAAGCGCAGCCTGCAGCATCGGCTCGTCCTCAAGGGTGACATAGGTGCCGCCTGCACGCTCCGCCACTCTGCGCGCCAGGGTCGTCTTCCCCGACTGGCGCGCACCGTGCAACACCACGACACGAAAGCCGCCAAGCGCATGGCTGACACGGGGACTGAGGTGCCGGGCGATGTGCTCCTCGATGCGTGCGGCCACACTTCCACACTAGCGCAAATGACCGTTTTGCATGGACACTAATTGAAGAATTGCACTACCACTGCTTGCTGTATTGCACAACGGATTCTTCAGCAGATGATTCTCGCGCAGCTGGGCTCTCGCCAGCACGCCCCGCCACGCTGCCGAAAAATGCATAGCTACCTATCAGAATTCGGCGAATTTTGGATGTGCCTGCGAGAGGAGATCCGGCCCGAATCGACGTCGACATCGTGCGCGCATAGACGCCAGCGCTCGCTGTGGTGGGCCGTCAGGTTGCTATCAGGAGCGCTGTATGGGGGTGCAGCGCTGCGAGGCCTCGGTCGAGTGTTGCGAGGCGGCCCCCGAAGTGTCGGGCGAGCGCGGCGAGGTAGGCGTCTGTCACTTGGCGATGCCCGATGACTCCGGCGAGCGTTGTGGCGTCGAAGCCGATCTCGTCTGCCCAGAACACGTGCTGGGGAAGCGATTGAAGCTGGGCCAGCGCGCCGAACGCCTCAAGCGCGCCGATGCCTTCGCGGATCAGAAAACGCAGCAGCGTCCCCTGGGTGATGGGGCAGGTGGCCAGCTCCTCGTCGTGGCCGTCGAACCACGCTCGGGCCAGGTGGTGATGGACATGGTCCTCGACGACGAGCGCGACCAGGACGTTCCCGTCGGCGAGCGCTGCAGTCATTCGTCTTCGAGGGATCGGACGTCTTCGGCGGTGACGGCCCGCCCGACCCGCACGGTCGGCAGCCCCGCGGCTGGCGGCGTTGCGGGTGCATCGACCGGGCTGAGCGCCAGCCGGATCAGCTCAGTGACGACTTGGCTCAGCGACTTGCGCTGCTGATGCGCCATCTCTCGGGCGAGGGCATGCACATCGGCCGGCAGGTCGATCGTTGTTCGCATCACTGCATCATATCATCACGATGCAATCCGACCCGCTGGCTCGCCGAGAACATGCCCCGCGGCTACGACCTCGAACTCCCCGATCGCCGCGCGAGTCGGCCCGTCCCGTTCGTCGACGATGACATCGGCGGTGCTGGGGCAGGCGGCGCACGCGAGTCTTGCCAAATTGCTGCTATTTGGAAAGATTATTTCCATAAGCTTGCCAATTTAGACATTTTTGGAAAGGCTAAAGCGCTATTCTTTCCAAATGAGCTTGTTCGAGAGCGGCGGCGCCGGCACGGTTGTTGCAGCCGAATGGAACGGCCGCGAGGTCCGCACGTGGAATCCCGCGAAGCTGGCTGACCGAGACGTCGCCCTGACGGTTCCCGAAGCCCGCGCCACCGAACAGGCAATTGCCGCGGTCCGGGCTGCCGATCAACTGGTGCCGAGCAGCTGGGAGGCATTGTCACGCCTGCTGCTACGCCACGAAGGGGTGGCATCGTCGGGAATCGAAGGTCTTCGAGAACCGCTGCTGTCAGTTCTGGTCGCCGAACGCACAGACGCGGGCGGTGCCGCCGGCTGGGTGGCCGACAATCTCGCCGTCATCGGCACCGCTCTCGACGAAGCGCACGCGCCGCTCAGCATCGAGGCCTTGCACCGGTGGCACGCCCGACTCATGCGCCACAGCGACCGGGACCCCGAGATGATCGGCACCTTCCGTCACCGCGTCGGCTGGGTGGGAGGCAGCTCGCCTCTCGATGCCGCCTATGTCCCGCCGCCGCCGGGCGAGATCCCCGAATTGATGAGCGACCTCGTCACGTTCGCCAACGAGCGGGTCGACATCGACCCGATTTCGCACGCCGCGATCCTGCATGCGCAGTTCGAAGCGATCCATCCCTACGGTGACGGCAACGGCCGGCTCGGGCGCATTCTCGTCAGCAGCGCCTTGCGCCGGGCCAACGTGACCCGCCACTCAACAGTCCCGATCAGCGTTGCCATTGCACGCGACACCGGCGGCTACCTCTCGGGGCTGCACATGTTCGAACAAGGACACGCCGGCCCGTGGATCCGCTGGTTCGCCCAAGTTGCACAAGCGGCCGCAGACATCACCGATCAGCTCGCCGCCAGGACTCACCGCATCATCGATGCATGGAACCGAAGGCTGCGCGGGTTGCGCTCTGACAGCGCGGCGCGGGCGCTCGTGCCGTCATTGATCGCCCAACCCGTGCTCAGCGCACCTGATGCGGCCGATCTCGTGAACGTCAGCAGGGCTGCCGGCAGAACCGCCCTGCAGACGCTCGCCGACCACGGCATCGTCACCCCCATCGACGCTCGCTCGCCCGGAGTGGGACGCGACCGCAACTGGTTCGCCGCCACCGACCTCATCAACATCTGGTCCAACTGACCCACCGCCGACCCAGCCGCCAGGAGTGCGCGGACGATCTTGCGGTGGCTGGCGGCACCTCGTTCTTCTGGGTCAGCGCTGGTGGGCTTCGATGGCGGCGAGGGCTTCTTCGAGGGTCTCGACGCCGACGACGGTGACCGACGGCTCGGCGACGGCGGCTGCTTCGTCGGCTTGGGAGGCGGGCACCAGGAACAGGTCGGTGCCGGCGCGCACGGTGGAGTGCGCCTTCTGCGGCACACCGCCGATGGGCCCGACGGTGCCGTCGTGGTGGATGGTGCCGGTGGCGGCCACGTCGATGTTGCCAGTGAGCGGCTCTGGGGTGAGCGCGTCGATGACCGACAGCGTGAAGGCGAGGCCTGCCGAGGGCCCGCCGATGTTCTCGACATTGAGCGTGACATCGATGGGGAGCTCGGCGAAAGTGACATGGGTGGTCACGACGACGCCGATGTGGGCCAGACCGTCTCGCTCGCCGAGGGTGGCGGTGACAGTGCGGGTGCTGCCGTCGGGGTCGAGCGCGGTGAGCTGGACTTGGGCGCCGGGGTCGTAGGCCTTGATGGTGTCGGAGAGCTGCGGCGCGGTGAGAATGGGGCTGCCGTCGACTGCCTGCACGATGTCGCCCTCGATGAGGTCAGCGGCGTCGGCTGGGCTGCCGGCGACGATCCACTCGATGCGGGCGCCGATGGGCGTCATGATGTCGTGGCCGAGATGTTCGAGCGCGACGGCCACGGCGATCTGGGTGGACTGGTCCATCTGGAGGCGCCCGTCTTCACGGTTCTCCGCGATGGTGCGCTCGCCCAGGATGTCGGTGATGTCGACGACCTCGAGGGCGCCGTCGAGCCAGCCGCCGGCCAGCTCGAACAGCGACGGGGCGAAGCTGGTGCGGACGCTGACGAGGCTGATGGAGGCGTCGGAGGCGTAGGCGGGGTGGTCGTGGACCTCGACGAACTCCTCGATGTCGAACGTGCCGCCGGGGGCGACGACGGCTTTGTCCCTCAAGCGGGTCTCGAAACCGCCGGCGACGGCGACGGCGACGAGCGTGAGAACGAGCGCGACCGTGACCGCGGTGCGCGAGTACTGGCGCGGGTGGGGGTGGGTCGGTACGGCGGCGACGGAGCCTTCGGCGGCGGCTGGATCAGCGGCCGGATCAGGGACGACTGGATCAGGAACGACTGGATCAGGAACGACTGGATTGGGGACGGCTGGATCGGCGGCAGCCGGAGCAGCGGCAGCGGCGGGATTGGGCGCGGCCGGCGGGATCGGCACGCCGAGCATGGGATCGTCCAGCGATCCCGCGAGGGCACGCCAGCCGAGTCCCGCCTCGGTCTCGCCGCCGCTGTCGATCGCCTCGTCGGCATCGTCGCTGGGGCTGCCGGCGGGAGCGTCGGCAGGGTCGCCTTCAGGTTCGTCTGCCGGTCGGCCGCCGGACGCATCGCTCACAGGCGCACAGCGTGCCATGTGCCCTGCGGCGGGCACGCGCGACTCGGCGAGGAATGGGGCATATTGGGCTGATGGAGACGGGGCGATGGCCGGTCAAGCCGACAGGGATCTGGCGGCGGCTGGTGGCCGTCGTCGGGCTGACCGCATTCACGGCCATCTGCACGATCACGCTCGTCGCGGTCGTGCTCATCGCTGCTGCACTGGGGGCGCTCCTGCTCGAAGCGCTCGTGGGATGAGCTGAGGCAGCGTGTCACCGTCGCCCGACGCCCCGGGCCAGGCACTCGCGGGCTCCGCCGACGACGCTTATGCGCGCCGGCTCGAAGCGGTGGTGGCTGGACATCGGGGCGATGGCCAGGCCGCAGCGCGGTTCCTGGTCGACGCCGATGCCGACGTCCGAGCGGCGGCGCTCGGTGCGCTGGCACGCTGCGGCGAGCTCAGCGCCGCCCACGTCCGGTCGGCGCTGAGCGACGAATCGACCGAGGTCCGCAGGCGGGCCGTGGAGCTGGCACCGCCCGACGTCGATCTCATTCCGATGCTGAGCGACGCCGACGCATCGGTCGTGGAGGCCACGGCTGCCGCGCTCGGTGAGCGAGACCGGGATCCCGCGCCGGTGGACATGCTGTGCCGCATCGCTCGCGATCATGACGATCCGTTGTGCCGTGAGAGCGCAGTTGCTGCGCTCGGTGCCATCGCCGCAGGGCTCGACGCAATGGCGACGGGCCCGGATTCGGCCGGGAGCGGCACAGCCGGCACCGGTCACGACGATGCCAGGGCGAGATCGCTGGAGGTGCTGCTCGCCGCCATGGCGGACCGGCCGCAGATCCGGCGCCGGGCCCTGCTGGGACTGCACCAATTCGACGACGACCGCGCCGTCGACGCCGTACGCGCCTCGCTCGATGACCGTGACCGCCAGGTGCGCGCCGTTGCCGGCGAGCTGCTCGGCGTTCCGGTCCGCTGATCGACCCAGCAGCGTCGACCTCGGCTGATCCCGCCGGCGCGCCCAGCGCCCCAGCACCCGCAGACGCGGCTACCGGCCGGGAATCGTGTGCGAGGCGTGCAGCGACTCGAAGTTCTCGAGCGCACGCCCGGCGCCCAGCACCACCGTTTCGAGCGGCGACTCGGACCTCAGCACAGGCACACGCGCTTCCGAGGCGATGCGCTGGTCGAGTCCCTGCAGCAACGACCCCCCGCCGACCATGAGCGCGCCGGTGTGGATCAGGTCCTGCGCCAGCTCCGGCGGCGCCTCGCCGAGGCACTCGAGGACGGCCTCGACGATCTGCTCCACCGTGTCGGCCAGCGCCGAGCGGACCTCGGTCGGCGTGATGAGAAACGTGCGAGGCAAACCCGTCGTGAGGTCGCGTCCCTTCACCTCGGCGTCGAACTTGTCGTCGATCGGCCACGCGGATCCGATGCTGATCTTCAGCTCCTCCGCAGTGCGCTCGCCGATGGCGACGCCGTGCACCCGCCGCGAGTAGTTCATCAATGCGGTGTCGAAGTCGAACGAACCCACACGCACGGCTCTGAGCGAGACCAAGCCGCCGAGGGAGACCATGGCGATCTCGGCGGTGCCGCCGCCGACGTCGATCACCAGCGATCCCGCCGGCTCGTGGATCGGCAGTCCCGAGCCGATGGCGGCGGCGATCGGCTGCTCGATGAGCCGCACATCGGAGGCACCCGCCCGCCGGGCCGCCTCGATCACCGCACGCCGCTCGACCGGGGTGATCAGCGACGGCACGCACACGGCGACCCGCGTCCGGCCGAACCGGCCGACGCCGACACCTTGGAGGATCAGCCGGATCATCCGCTGGGTGATATCGAAGTCGGTGATGGCGCCGTTGCGCAGCGGGCGCGCCGCGATGATGTAGCTGGGCGTCCGGCCGATCATCTGCCACGCTTCACGGCCGACTGACAGCACCTCGCCCGAGCGCTCGTTGAGCGCGATGACGGACGGCTCGTTGAACACGATGCCGCGTCCCCGCTCGTACACCAGCGTGTTCGCGGTGCCGAGGTCGATCGCCAGATCACGAGCCAGAACGGTTCCCCCGGTGGCGGCCTGTCGGGCGCGAGCGCGCCGGACGGGGCCGCCGATCATCGAGGTCGGCGCTGAGCGGCGGCAGCGTCGGCAGCGAATACTCGCGCTCGATCAGACGGATGCTCGTCGAAGTGCGGGGGTGCGGCGCCCCGACGTCAGAGCGTGGCCCGTCCGGTGTCGGCTCGTCCCGGCGCGACTGCTTGGGCGCTCGGCGGAACAGGCCCCGCAGACCGGGCGATCCCGACGAGTCCTCGGGCTCGCGCGGGGCGATCGACTTCAGCTTGCGGCGGAAGGGCTCGGTCTCGTCATCGGTCACACGGTTGTTCTGCACCCGAGCGATCACGCCCAGCACCACCATCCCCAGCAGCGGCACCACCACCGCAATGGCCAGGAACAGCAGCGGGCTCATGCGCGGGGCACCTCGGCGATCGGCTGGGACTGCAAGCCCCAGTCAGTCCCGCCGTCGTGATGCTCTTGCTTCCAGATCGGCACCGTGGCCTTCAACGTATCGATGCCGAAGCGCGCAGCCTCGAATGCTGCATCCCGATGCGGTGCCGACACCGCCACCACCACCGAGCACTCGGTGAGGGCCAGCGAGCCCACCCGGTGCAGCAGCGCCGCCTTGCACACGCTCGGCCATCGCCGGCGCATCTCGGCGGCGATCTCCGACATCCGGGGAGTCACCTCGGACTCGTACGCCTCGTAGACGAGTTCCCTCACGCCGGTGCGGTGCTCGGCATGGTCACGCACCGTGCCCGAGAACAGCACCACCGCACCTGCGGAGGGATCGAGCGCCCACTCGTAGACGGCCGCAATGGGCAGCTCGTCGGGCGTCAGCTCGATCCAGGTGGTCATCATCGCAAAGCGTAGGAGCGCCGGAGCCAGGCTGTGGCAGCCCAGCCGCCGGCCACCAGCGCAGCCCCCGCGCCCGCCAGCATCGCGTACTGGCGTTGACGGGCATTGAGATCGTCCCACGGCATGCCGGCGTCTGCGATCACGTACGCCTGCGCGCTGCTGTAACGGGGCTCCCAGCCGGCGGCACGCAGCCGGTCGTTGGCCACCACCCAGCTGAAGCGCGTGAAGGGCAGCAGGCCCTCGGGCGCCGCGTGACCCACCCGGCGAGCCACGTACCGGTCGAGCCGTTTCGGTGCGGGCAGCGGCACACGGACCTTGGGCCGGGCCCCCAGCAGGGCCCGCAGCTCGCCGGGCGCCAGCCAGCCGTCGGGCGCCACGTTGAACGCGCCCGCAAGACGCTGGCGCACCGCCAGCACCACCGCGGACGCCAAGTCGTCGAGGTGCAGGAACTGCACCGGGGGGTCGTCGCTGCCGGTGCGGATCGGCGCAGCCGCCAGCATCGCCTCGCCGATCGGCCCCCCGAGGCCGCTCGACACCACCGGCGCCGGCCGCAGGATGGCCACCTGCCGGCCGGGCTGTCCGGACGGCCCGGGCGCAGCGTCACGCCACTCCAGCACCGTGCGCTCGGCGTCGGCGTGGTGCACGGCGAACGACGACTCCAGGTTGGGCCGCACCGGCATGTCCTCCGAGATCGGTGTCGGATGGTTCGGCCACGCCCCGTACACGCTGGCGCTCGACACCAGCGTCAGGTGCGGCACATCCGCCGCGGCGACCACCCGTCGCAGCCGGTCAGAGGTGATCTCGCGGGTCAGCCGCAGGTGCACCAGCGCGTCGGCGCCCGAGATGGCCTCGCTCACCTGCGCCGCTTGTTCGGCGTCGATCATCTGGTCGATGTCGATCACGTCGAACGACTGCGCCAGCCACTGCAGCACGCGGGCGCCGATCACGCCGCCAGTGCCCGAGACCGCGACCCGGCTGGGGCTAGCGCCTGAGTCCACAATCACCTTCTGCTGGCACTGTCCACCTTCAAGCCCGTCATCGACGCCCCCTGGCACCATCCCCGAGTACCGCTGGAAGTCAATCGGGGCGCGGGCCCCACGCCCGCACCGCAGCCGTACGATTCGGTTGTGGCTGACGACGCCGGGGCCGACGACCCGGGGGCCGACCCGTTCAAAGGCATCCCCTTCCTCGGCGACATCGCCGGGATGCTCGGCAACGAGGCATCGCTGTGGGAAGGCGCCCGCCAGGCGGCCACCCAGCTCGCCACCGGCGGCACGCCTGAGCACAACGTCGACCCGGTCATCCGGCACCGCCTCAGCGAGATCAGCCGTGTCGCCGAGCTGCACACGGCCCACGTGACACATCTCGACATCGTCCCCGCACATACCGAGCCTGTCACGCGCTCGGGCTGGGCGGCGGCCGCCCTCGACGCCATCCGCCCGCTCATGGACCGGCTATCCGAACGTCTGGCCAATGAACCGACCGACGACCCCTTCGCGGGCCTGCTCCGCATGATGAGCCCGATGACCGTGGCGATGACCGCCGGCATGATGGCCGGCCATCTCGCCGCCAAGGCGTTCGGCAACTCCGATCTCGGCGTTCCGATGGGGCGGATCCTCATCGTGCCCGCCAACATCACCGACTTCGCCTCCGAATGGAGCCTCGACGTCGACGACGTGATGCTGTGGGTCGCCATCCGCGAGCACGCGATGCACTCGATGCTGGCCGTGCCCCACGTGCGTGCAGAACTCGACGGGCTGCTGCTGCGCTACGTGGAGGGGTTCCAGCGCAGCGACCGGGGGTTCGAGGAGATGCTCAACCTCGATCCCGACATGATGAGCGACCCCTCCCAGCTCACCTCGCAGCTCCAGCGCATCTTCGGCAACCCCGAGCTGCTGCTGGGCGTGTCACGCGACGACAGCCAGAACGACATCGTGCAGCGGCTCGAGGCGCTGCTCAGCGTCGTGAACGCCTACATCGACGACGTCGTTGCCCAGGCGGGTTCGCGGCTCATCGGCAGCTTCGGCGCGCTCGGCGAGGCGGTGCGCCGCCGCCAGCTCACACAGGGCGCCGATTTTGCGGATCGCCTGCTCGGCGTGCGGCTCAGCGCCGAGGCCCGTGACCGGGGCGAGGCGTTCATCGTCGGGGTGATCGAGCGGGCGGGACGCGACGGGCTGGCGCGCCTGTTCGAGCCGGGCTCGCTGCCGACGCCCAACGAGGTTGCGGCGCCCGGCCTGTGGCTGGCCCGCCTCGACCTGCCCGTGGACTAGTCGAGGCTGGACTAGTCGAGGCCGGGGGCTCGGCCGCCGCCTGGGGCCCCCTGCGACGGCGACGGCTGACGCTGTCGCCGAACCCGGCCGCGGCGGCGGACGCGGGTCTGGGTGATGCGGGTGCGCACTCGCGTGACGATGATCTCCGAGGGTGGACGCCGGCCCCGCGCCAGCGCCCACAAGCCGCCGGCGTAGAGCACCACCGCCACCACCGCCGCGATGCCCAGCAGCATCACCCCGGCGCGCAGCGGCAGGATGCCGCTCGGCGCAGCCACCGGGACGAGCCCGCCGATCACCCACATCAGCTGGAAGCGGGTCTCGAAGCGGGCGAACGTGCGGCCCTGGTCGGCCGGCACCTCGTCGCGCTGCACGATGGCGTCGAAGCACAGCTTGCCCAGCGCCGACATGAGCCCGATCACCATGGCCAGCAACAGCACCGAGCCACGGTCGGGCGATGTCACGACGTAGAACGACACGGCGGCGGCCAGCAGCAAGGTGCATGCGAGCAGGATCTCCTCGCGGACGCGTCGCCGCAGCCACGGCGCCCCCACCGCGCCGATGAGCTGCCCGACGGCGCTGGCGGTGAACATGAAGCCGAACCACCACGGGGCAGCGTCGTCGGTGCGCAGCCAGAACGCGATCAGGAACAGCGTGAAGCCGGTCATCATCCGCACGACGCCCATGGCCGAGCCGGCCAGCAGCATCGCGCCCCGCCGCCTGGTGGCTGCCGCGGGCGCGGGCTGCTGCGGGGCAGCGGGCGGCGGTTGCGGCGGGATCGGCTGGGATGGCGGAGGCGGCGGTGGCGGCGGGGGCGATGGGCTGCCCGGCACGTGCCGCGGTCGCACGGCAAAGCGGGGCAGCCGCCGTGCAGGGAACGTCATCAGCACGAAGACCACCGCCGCCAGCACCAGCACCCAGCGCGACGAGGCCAGGCTCAGCAGCACGCCGGGCCCGGCCGCCAGGGCACCGCCCAGCCCGCTCAGCAGCATCAGCTTGGAGTTGGCTTCCACCAGGTCGCGCTCTTCGCGCACCAGCCCCGGCACGACGGCGCTCTTGGCCACGTGGTACGTCTTGCCCGCCACCAGCGCGCCGAACGCCTCGGGGAACAGCAGCAGCGAATCGAGGTGCCGCACCATCAGCAGCGCCAGGATCGCCCGGGCGATGCCCGCCCCGATGATCATCCCCCGGCGCCCGCCACGGGCACGGTCCACCAGCGGACCGATCAGCGGCCCCACCACCGCGAACGGTGCCATCGTCACCAGCAGGTACAGCGCCACCCTGGGTCTCGCAGCCGCCGGATCGAGGTTGAAGAACAGCGACCCAGCCAGCGCGATCGCGATCAGCGCATCGCCGGCGGCCGACAGCAGATGCGTGCGGGCAAGCCACGTGAACGGCTGCATCAGCTGCTCAGCACCCCCAACGCCCGGCTGCGGGGATCAAGCCGTCCGCTCGTAGCGGTAGCCCAGGCCCCGGATGGTGGTGATGCGCTGCGGATCGGACGGGTCGTCCTCGATCTTGGCCCGCAGCCGCTTCACGTGCACGTCGATCGTCTTGGTGTCGCCGACGTAGTTGTAGCCCCACACGTTCTGCATGAGGCTGTCGCGGGTCACCACCCGGCCGGCATTGGCCAGCAGGTAGGCCAGCAGCTCGAACTCCTTCAGCGCGAGGGACACCAGCTCGCCGCGCACCCGCAGCTCGTGACGGTCGATGTCGAGCATCACGTCGCCCTCGACCAGGCAGGTCGCCTCGGGCTCGGACGGCCGCGGGGAGGCTCGCCGCAGCACCGCCCGCATGCGGGCCACCAGCTCGCGCATCCGGTACGGCTTGGAGACGTAGTCGTCGGCGCCCACCTCGAGGCCCACCACGGCGTCGATCTCCTCGCCGCGGGCGGTCACCATGATCAGCGGCACCCGGGTCGTCTTGCGGATCTCGCGGCACACGTCCAGCCCCGACATGCCCGGCAGCATCACGTCGAGCAGGATCAGATCCGGTTCCGACTCGCTGATCTCGGCCAGCGCGGCGCGGCCGTCGGCGGCAGTGCGCACCTCGAAGCCCTCGCGCCGCAAGCCCACCGAGAGCGCCTCGGTGAAGGACGGCTCGTCGTCAACTACCAGTACCGATGTCATATGCCTGCCTCGTCAAGAGTGCCCGTGTCGTCGGGTGCGGGGAATCTGAGCGTGAAGGTCGTGCCGACGCCCTCACGGGTGTGCAGCATCACCTCGCCGCCGTGGTTCGCCACTACATGGCGCACGATGCTGAGGCCCAGGCCGGTGCCGCCGGTGGCCCGGGCGCGGGCCTTGTCCACCCGGTAGAAGCGCTCGAAGACCCGCTCGGTCTCGTCCGCGGGAATGCCGATGCCCTCATCGGCGACCACGATGTCCACCCACGCCGGCTCGCCTGCTTCTGACCGCTCAGGGTCGAACAGCTCCGGGCCGCCCGACGGCGCAGGCGGATCCGATGATGCCGACATCTCTGCGGGCCCGATCCGAGCGACGGCCGCGTCCGCCTCTGCCAGTACCTCCGAGGGCGGGCGGTCGTTGCCTGAGCTCGGCAGCACGCTGAGGCGCACCTCCGAGCCGGGGTCGCTGTACTTGATGGCGTTGTCGACCAGGTTCCCGACGGCCCGCAAGAGCTGGCCCCGGTCGGCGTGCAGCATGATCGCCGACCCGTTCGAAGGATCGGGCCGCACCAGCTCCACATCGTGCAGGCGGGCGTGCTCGGAATACTGGTGCGCCACCTCGCTCAGCAGCGGCACGACCGGCACCTCCTCCTGCCGCATCGAACCCTCGAGCTCGACCCGGCTCAGCTCCAGCAGATCGTCGATGATGAGCCGCACCCGCTCGGCCTCAGCGCTGATGCGGTCAACCAGCCGGCCTCGCACTGCCGGGTCGTCCTCGTGCTCCAGCGTCTCGGACAGCAGCGCGATCGCGCCGACCGGCGTGCGCAGCTCATGGCTCAGGTTGGCCACGAAATCACGCCGCACCTCGTCCACCCGGGCGCCCTCGGTGCGGTCTGCGATCACCGCCACCGCCCCCAGCGCATGGCTGTCGCTGGCCACCGGATGCGCACCGATCTCGATCACCCGCGGCGGCGGACCCGTGAGCTTCACCGTGCGGGAGCGTGCGTGCCCCGCCCCTGCCTGCTCCAGCAGTTCCCGCACGCCCGCGCCCACCAGCGCCATGGCGTCTCGCGCCGACATCATCTCGTCGGCCAGTGCATTGCTGGCGCACACGGTGCCGTCCTCGTCCACCAGCACGACACCGATGGCGAGCTCGTCCATGGCGAGCTGCCAGCGGGCACGGTCCCGCTCGACCAGATTGGCTGTCATCGCCGCCGTGGTGGCCACCGACTCCAGGTAGGTGAGCCAGTCGTCGAGCTTGTAGCCCTCGACGTCGGCCTCGGCGGGCCGCGGGCGCTCGCCGTCATGGGCGACGAACTGGTGCACCACCCTGCCCAGGCGCTCAGCCGCCGAGCGGCGCGCCCGCACCGCCGTGGCCACGACGATCACCAGTGCCAGCGCCAGAGCGGACGCAATTGCCACCAGCGCTGCAATCACATCTCGTCCTGCTCCCGGCGGGCGCGAGCCCGGTTGGCGCCGAGGTGCTCGGGCAGCTCCCCGGTCACCAAGAATTCGACGCGCTCGGCGACGTTGACCGCGTGGTCGCCGATGCGCTCGTAGAAGCGGCCCACCACGGCGAGCTGCACGGCGTGCTGGATCTCGATCTTGCCGAGCTCGTGCGACGCGAACACCGACACGATGTACTCGTTGTGCAGGTCGTCGAGCACGTCGTCCATGTCGTTGAGCACCGACGCAAGGCCGGCGTCGCGCTCGGCGTAGGCATCCATGGCCATCGCCGTCAGCTTCACCGCCTGCTGGCGCATCCGGTCGATGAGGCCGCGCACCCGCGGCTCGAGCTCGGCGCCGTGCAGCCGCGCCACGGCCTTGGCGATGTTGGTGACCAGGTCGCCGCTGCGCTCGATCTCGGAGATCATCCGCAGGTCGGTCAGGATCGTGCGCAGGTCCACCGCCACCGGCTGCTGCAGCGCCAGCAGCCGGACGCACTTCTCCTCGGTCTCGATGCTGAGCAGGTCGAGCTCGTCGTCGGCCGCGATGATCTGATCGGCCCCGCCGATGTCGCCCGCGAGCAGCGCGGCGGTCACCGCCGAGATGCCCTCGGCCACCATGCCGCCCATCTGCACGAGATCTGCACGAACCTCGTCCATCAGCTGATGGAACTCGGTCCGTACTTCTTCGGTCATGTCAAGCAGTGTGGCGCATCTGCGCTGCCCGGTTGCTGTTCTGCGGCTCAGCCCACCCGCCCGGTGATGTACGCCTCGGTACGAGGATCGTCGGGATTGGTGAAGATCAGGCTGGTGGGTGCGTACTCGACCAGCTCGCCGGTGCGCTGGCCCATCTCGTTGGCCTGCACCGAGAAGAACGCCGTCATGTCGCTGATGCGAGCGGCCTGCTGCATGTTGTGGGTGACGATGATGATCGTGTACTCGGTCTTCAGCTCG
Organism: Acidimicrobiia bacterium; assembly: GCA_022820925.1. Lineage (GTDB taxonomy): Bacteria > Actinomycetota > Acidimicrobiia > Acidimicrobiales > Poriferisodalaceae > Poriferisodalis. The sequence continues at coordinate 229,865 of JAJEEO010000014.1, forward strand.
GCGATGAGCTCCTCGATGCGGCCGGTGGCGATCGGGTCCAGCGCCGAGCAGGGCTCGTCCATCAGCACCACGTCGGGCTGCACCGCGATGGCCCGGGCGATGCACAGGCGCTGCTGCTGGCCGCCCGACAGCCCGTAGGCCGATGTCTTGAGCCGGTCGCGCACCTCGTCCCACAGCGCCGCCCGTGTCAGCGAGCGCTCCACGATGTCGTCGAGCTCGGAGCGCTTGGCGCCCGCCAGCCTCGGGCCGTAAGCGATGTTGTCGTAGATCGACTTGGGGAACGGGTTGGGCTTCTGGAACACCATCCCGACCCGGCGGCGCACCTCGACGGGGTCGACCTCGTCCTGGTACAGCTCGACGCCGTGGTAGTTGATCGAGCCCTCCACCCGGGCGCCCTCGATGAGCTCGTTCATGCGGTTGAAGCAGCGCAGGAACGTCGTCTTGCCGCAGCCGGACGGGCCGATGAACGCCGTCACCTCGTGCGCAGCGATGTCGAGCGACACGTTGCGCAAGGCCAGGAAGTCGCCGTAGTACACGTGAATGTCGTCGCAATGGAACACCGTCTGGGTGTCGGCGCGCCCCTCTGGCGTCGCCGCACCGCTCACGTCGATGCGCGGCCTCGGCGATGCCAAGGCGCCGACGGCCTCGCCTGACCGGCTCGCACCCGGCTCGCTCACCTCGGGCACTGATGCGTCGGACTCTTGGGTCATCACGGCCTCTTCGGGTGTCATGAAGGCGTCACCTGGTTCATCACCACTGCTTCTCGAATCGGTTGCGCAAGTAGATAGCCAATCCGTTCACCGCCAGCACCAGCACGAGGATGACCACGCTTGCCGCCGCGGCGTTCGCGCCCCAGTCTGCACCGGGCTGACGGGCGAAACTGAAGATCAGCACCGGCAATGCCGTATAGGGGCCGGTGAACGTCTCCGCCAGGTTGGCGTCGCCGAACGTCATGAATCCGGTGGCAGCACCGACCAGGATCAGCGGCGCCGCCTCGCCCAGGGCGCGCGCCAGCGCGAGCACCGTGCCAGTGAGGATCGTGGACATTGCCGCAGGCAAGACTTGGCGTGAGAGCACCTCCCACTTCGTGGCCCCCACACCGTAGGCCGCCTCACGCAGCGAATCGGGCACGGCCTTGAGCGCTTCGACCGAGGTGATGACCACGATCGGCAGCACCAGCGCAGCCAGCGTCATGCCGCCGGCGATGACTGTCTTGCCGTTCGTGAAACCGTGAATCGTCTGCACGAACACCGCCAAGCCCAGCAGGCCGTAGACGATCGACGGGACGCCCGCCAGGTTGCGGATGTTCAGCTCGACGATGCGAGCGAACCGGTTGCCCTGGGCGTACTCGACGAGGTAGATCGCGGTGGCCACGCCGATCGGCACTGCGAACAGGGCGGTGACCAAGGCCACCTGCAGGCTGCCGATGATGCCCTGCCAGACGCCGGCCTCGCCAGCAGAGCGCTGCGAGAAGCCGTGGGTGAGGAAGTAGCCGAGGTTGTCCGACAGCACATCCCAGCCGTCGATCACCATGACGGCCAGCAGGACCGCGAGGAAACCAGTGGCGAATACCGTGGCGCCGATGAGCAGCCACTTGAAGGTGGCGCCGGCCACGTCCGCTCCTGGGCGGCGACGCAGCGCATCCGCCGCATTGGTTGCGATGCCGGCGGGGGTGGTGAAGACGCTCATCAGTACTTGTTCTGCAGTCGGCGGACGATCAGATCGCCCGCCATGTTGAGCACCAGCGTGATGGCGAACAGCAATGCGCCCAAGAAGTAGAGGCTCTGGAAGGCGAGGTCGTTGCCGGCCACCTGGTCGGTGCCGAGACCGAGCGCGGCCATCGCCGAGGTGAAGGTGCCGCCGGATTCGGTGAGCGCCAGATTGAACAGCGACGTGTCGCCGCCGCCCGAGGCGATGGTGACCACCATGGTCTCGCCGATCGCCCGGCTGAAGCCGACGATGGCGGCCGCCATGAGCCCTGACATCGCCGCCGGCAGCACCACCCGGATCGAGGTGGAGACCCTGCGGGCGCCGAGGCCGGCGGAGGCCTCCCGCAGCGCCACCGGAACGGCCCGCAGCGCGTCCTCGGAGATGGAGGCAATGAGCGGGATCACCAGCAGGCCCACCGCGATGCCCGCAGCCAGCTTGTTGAAGAAGTTGATCTCGCTGAAGAAGTTGGTGAGGATCGACGGGGTGATGAAGCTGATGGCGAACACGCCGAGCACCACGCTGGGCACGCTGGCCAGCAGCTCGAGGGTGGGCTTCATCACCCTGCGCACCCGCGGATGCGCGTACTCGGAGAGGTAGATCGCTGCACCGAAGCCCGACGGCAGCGCCACCGCCATGGCGATCACCGAGATCTGTATCGAGTTCACGAGCAGCGTGCTGAGGTCGAACAGGCCCCGGCGGGGGAACCATCCGATGTCGGTCAGGCTGTCCCAGACGACCTGGCTGATGAAGGTCCACGCTTCGGAGGCGACCGTCCAGATGATGAGTGCGCTCACCAGAACCGTGACCGCTGCTGCGCTCATGAACAGCCACCGCACGGTCCCCGAGCGAACCCGGCGCATTCGGGAGGTCCGCAGGTCAGCGACGCTGAGCTGCGGGTTGTCCGGCGTGAGACTCATGCAGTGCTGTCCTTGGTGTCCTGGCGATTCTTGCGGATCAACGGAGCCGGTCTTCGGCATTTCCGGCCCGAACCACTGAGGCCCCCCTCAGGCACTCGGATGCACCTATGTGCCTGAGGGGGACGATCAGCGGGAGGGATGTCTAGAAGGTCATGCTGGTGGTCAGGTTGTTCCAGTTGCTGCGCGACTTCTCGAGGTCGGCCGGGTCGAGATTGACGTAGCCGGCCTCGACCACGTAGGTCTGGCCCTCGTCGCTCAGCATGAAGTCGACGAAGGCCTTGATCGCCGGATCCGACGCCTGCCCGGCGTCGATGTAGGTGTAGAGGAAGCGGGCGATCGGGAACTCGGCCGAGGCGATGGTCTCAGGTGTCGGGGCGACGCAGCCGTCGCCGCCGTCGATCTCGAGCAGCTTGACCACGTCGCGGTTCTCATCGGCGAAGGCAAAGCCGACCCAGCCGAGGCTGTGCAGGTTGCCGGAGATGCCGTCGATGATCACGTTGTCGTTGGCGGAGGCGTTGTAGTCGGGACGCACGGCGAAGTTCTCATCGGCGTGACCCTCTTCGACACGGTGCTCCCAGACGTGCTCGAGTGCGATCTCGATGAAGCTGTCGAAGGTGCCCGACTCCTCGCCCGGGGCGAAGATCTCGAGGTCGCCACCGCTGAAGGGACCGGTGCCCCCGAGCTCGGCGTTCAGGCTGTTCGCGTCAGACCAGTCGGTGAAGCCGGTGGACTCCACGCCGATGAGGCTGTAGAGATCCTCGAAGTTCAGGCAGTCGACGCTGTCGTTGGCGGCTGCGGTGATCACCGAGATGCCGTCGATGCCGACACGCAGCTCGATGAACTCGATGCCGGCTTCGTTGATGCACTCAGCTTCGGACTCCTTGATCTGGCGCGAACTGTTCCAGATCGGAACCTCGCCCGCGCAGGCAGCCTTGTGACCGTCGCCCGAGCCCGGGCCTGCGACCGAGATCGCCACGCCGGAGTGCTCCTCGGCGAACGCCTCCGCCAGCAGGTTGGTGACAGGCTCGACGGTCGACGACCCGGTGACGCTGATGGAGCCGCTGAGCGATGTGCCATCGGCGCCCGTCGCCGTCGCCGAACCTGAGCCTGTGGCATCGCCGTCGTCGTCGCTGCCGCACGCGGCGGCAACCAGCGCGAACGAGGTGAGCAGTGCCACGAGCAGCTTGGTGCCGCGGCGTGAGGACAAGGGGGTCTTTCGCATGGACGCGCACGCTACGAACGGCCGGTGACATCACTGGTTGTGGCGGGTGAACGGTCGCCACGGATGCCGTGAACAACCGGTGAACTGCTCGACGGGGCTACTCGACTGAGTTGCCCGACTGAGTTACCCGACTGGGCTACTCGGCTTCTTCTTCGTCCTCGGGCATGCCGAGGTCCCAGTGCAGCTCGTAGTTCTCTCGCTCGGCATCGCGCACGACCCGCTCGCGGTTGCGGCGGAACTGCGGATCATGCGGCGGCAGCAGCTGCAGGCGGGCGTTGGTGCGGCGGCGGAACTCCTCCACAGCGGCCTGGTCGCCGTAGATCCCCTCGATCTCCCAGTGAGGCGCGACAGGTCCCAGGTACACGATGCGGATGCCGACCTCAGGGGGGAGCTGCTCTTCTTCGGTGGCGATGTCGGTCACGGAGTTTCTCTTGTGTCGGGGCCGACGGGAAGGGTACTGAGACCGGCCGGTCCGACGGTCTCGACGACGGTCTCAATATGAAAGTTCGATGAAAGTCGGTTCGTCGGGGAACCGGACGGCGTCCTGCGGCGTTGGTTCTCATGATGTTGCAGGTCAATCCGATATACGAGCCGCAGATATGTCCCGGCCCGGGCTCCGAGAGCGTCGCGGCCGAGTGGGTCACGCGACGCAATTGCGCCGACATCGACCCGAACGTCTTCTTCCCCAACGACGGCGCCGGCGTGATCGCTGCCCAGAAGGTGTGCGCCGAGTGCCCGGTGATGGACCCCTGCCGCGAGTACGCGCTCGCCAACAACATCACCCACGGTGTGTGGGGCGGCACCTCAGAGCGGCAGCGCCGCCGGATCCTGCGAGACCGTCGTCGTGCGGCCAGGGCAGCCTGAGCTCACGCGGGGCGCCGACAGCCCGAAACGCTGCATCGGTCTGCGCCCCGGCGTCTTCACGCTGGGGGTTGCACGGGCGCGTGATCCCCGGCCCCCTGACCGGCCCTACCGGCCCAACGGCGGACGGGCAAATTTCGCCGCTTGAGTCAGGCGTCTTTGGACTTGGAGTCGCTCGATGAGCTGCCGCCGGCTTCCTTCTCGGCGTCGTTGACACCCTCGCGGAACTCGCGCTGTGCCTGGCCCAGCGAGCGAGCCAGCTTGGGCAGCTTGGCGCCGCCGAAGAGCACCAGCACGATGATGAGAAGGATGAGCAGTTCGGGAGGCCCGAGCGCGATCGCCATCACGCTCGCGAGCGTACCAGTGCCCGCTCAGACGAAAGGCCGGGGGACTCGCCGGCCTGTGTCAGCCGGCGGCCCTCAGCCGGCGGCGGCCCGTCTCGTGAGCGCCCGCTGACGGCGCACCCGGCGGCGCTCACGCTCGCTCATGCCGCCCCAGATGCCGAACTTCTCGCTGTTCTGCAGCGCGTACTCGAGGCAGTCGTCGCTGACGACGCAGCCTCGGCAGACGGCCTTGGCCTCACGTGTGCTGGCCCCGCGCTCGGGAAAGAACAGGTCGGGATCGACGCCGAGGCAGTTGGCCTGGTCCCACCAATTCCCTTCTGATACGTCGACGTCTTCTTCAGTTGCGAATGCCATTGATCCTCCCGGGCAGTCCCTCGACAGGTGTACGGGTGTCGAGATTCCTGACCTGTAATTACAGGTGTGTGACTTGCCATTGAACCCCATGGGTGTGACATGCGCAAGCGGCAATTTCGGCGCCGTGCACCGTCGCCGCTGATGGGGCCCTGCTGGCCACCAGAACGCTGGCAGAGCGCCGCCAGAACGCCGGAGAAATCAGCGTTCGATCGGCATCGCGGCCGACTCGGTGAGGCTGACATCGCCGACGAGAGCCCCGACCAGCGGGACCTCAGTCGGGGAGCGGTACTGCACCGTGACGCGCACGAGGTCGCCGGCCACCTCCCGCTCGACATCCAGGCGGGCCGGATCGAGCGGCGTCGCCTCCGTCACGGCGCTGCGGATGCCGCTGAGCGACCTCTCGACGCTGGCGATGCGCGCACCCACCCGCGCGGCATGCGACACCAGCACGGCATCGCGAGCCACGAGCGCCGTCTGGATGATGCACATGAGCAGCAGCACCAAGAACGGCATGAGCAGCGCCAGCTCGACGGTGGCCTGGCCCTGCTGCGCCTCGGGTTGCTGCGTTGCGGTCAGGAGATGGCTTTCGTCAGGTAGTTGAAGACGGCGTCGAGCAGGCGGCCGATCTTGCCGGTGCTGGTGGCCCAGGCAGTGACTGCCGCCACCAGCAGGGCGATGGCCCCGGTGAGCAGGGCGTACTCGGCGGTGGTCTGGCCCGATTCGTCGGCATCGTGGGCCGGCGGGAGCCGGTGCGTGCGTCGATGAGATGTGACGGGTGTGACTGGTGTTGCGGGTGTGACGGTCATGGGAGCTCCTGTGGGATATGTCATTGGCGGTAGGGGAATGGGGCGATGCGCGGTTCACGCGCCGAACGCAGCGACCAGCACGGGCACGATCGCCACCAGCCCGAGCGCCGGCAGCACGCACAGCACGAGTGGGAACAGCAACAGCACCGGCAAGCGGCGAACCCGGTGCTCGAGGCGGCGGCGCATGTCCTCGCGCAGCTCGCGCCCGAGACGGTCCAGCTCGGGCGCGAGCGGGATGCCGGTGCGCAGCGAGCCCGCGACCGCTTCAGCGAACGCCCGGGCCCGCGGGCCGCAGGTGCTGCCGAAGTCGTCGAGGGCTTCGTCCAGCGGTCGGTCCGGAGAGGTGGCGAGCCGGCGTGCGGTCTCGTGTGCAGCGTCGCAGTGGGCCAGTGCGAGCTGCAGCGACGCCGTGATCGACAGGCCCGACGTCAACGCGACGCCCATCACCTCGACGACCGCGGACAGCTCGGTCGTCACACGGTCGGGCAGAGGGCCCGAGCGCCGTCGCCGCTGACCCAGCCGCCGGGTGCCTATACCGCCAGGGCCGCCATCGGTGCCGACGGCCAGCAGCCGGGTGCGGCGGCGAGCCGGTTCGGGCCGAATGACGAACCCGGCCCATCCGACAGCGCCGGCAGCGAAGGCCCCGACGACCATCGGATTCGTCAGCACGACGCTGGAGAACACGCTCATCGCAGCGCCCGCCCGACCAGGGCGCGCATCCACGCCACGCCTGCCAGCTCTGCCAGCAGCGCTGCGCCGATGCAGAACCAGCCCAGCGGCGTCGACGTGAGCACCCGTGCGGCATCGCCCCCTTCGGCGAGCAATGCGAGCGCGACCGCCCACGGCAGCGCCGCGACGACCCAGATGGATGCGCGAGCTTGAGCGGCCTGCACACGAGCCTCGGCGGTCATGTCGGCCCGCGCCCGGCTGGTTGCCGCCACGCGGTCGAACAGCTGCGGCTGAGCCCCCACCCGGTCCGACGCCAGCGTGACCGCCGTCGACAGCAGTGCCGCTTCGGAGGTCTGCTCGCGCGCAGCCCAGCGCTGCACGGCACGGCTGAGGGTGACCCCGCGCTCGTGCTCCTCGGTGATCTGGCCGAGCGGCCCCGACATCGGACCGTCTCCCGCAGCGTTGCCCAGCGCCTGCAGCAGGGTGTCTCCCCCGCCCAGCCGGCGCGAGACCGCGGCGCAGAAGTCGCCCATGCGCTCCGAGCGCGCCTCGACCGCCGCGCGTTCGTGCCGTCTGTGGCGCCGCGACTGGTACAGGCGGCGCGCGGCGGGCGAGGTGAGCGCCCCTGCCAGCGCCAGCAGCACGACGATCCGCACCACACCCAGCAACCCTCATCAGGAGGCCACGGCCTGCACAGCGGTCGCGGCGCGGCGCACCGAGCCGTCGGCGTGCACCTCGTAGATCGCTGCGACGGTCCTGCGCCCGTCGGCGCAGCGGCTCATGTGCACCAGACCGTCGAGGACCGACGCGACATGGCCCGACACGTCGCCCACGGCGCCGCCGGCCCGGGCGAGCTGTTCGAGCCGCCACAGCGCATGGGACGGATCGTCGGCGTGCAGGGTGGACACCGAGCCCCGATGCCCGGTCGTGAGCGCCTGCAGCAACGCCGCCGCCTCCGGGCCGCGCACCTCGCCGATCACCAGGCGATCGGGCCGCATCCGCAGCGCCGCAACCACCAGCTCGGCCATGGTCACCGCGCCGACCCCGTCGACATTGGGCGGCTGGCCCTCGAGCCGCACGGTGCCGTCGCCCAGCCGCGGCAGCTCCGCGGCTTCCTCCACCACCACCAGTCGCTCGGAGGAGGCCACCGCAGCCAGCAGGCTCGCCAGCAGCGAGGTCTTGCCGGTGCTGGTGGGACCGAACACGATCAGGTTGGCCCGTCGCGCGACCAGCCCGCGCAGGCACGCTGCTTCGGGCGGCGCGGCCAGCTCGTCGAGCTGGCGCACGTGGGCTGGAAAGCGCCGCAGCGTGATGTAGGGGCCGTCCACCGCAACCGGCGGCACGGCGATGTGGCAGCGGGTGCGGTCATCGAGCCGCACGTCCACCATCGGCAGGCGACGATCCACACGCCGCCCCGTCGGCCCCAGCAGGTACTCGACCAGGCGATGCACCTCGGCCGCGCTGATCCGTCCTACCACCGACAAGCCGCCTCGCCGTTCGATCGTGATCGGCCCCGGGCCGTTGATCATCACCTCGGTCACCTCATCGTCAGACCAGATGTCCGCGAGCGGGCCGATGCCGGCCAGGCGGGCCAGCACCTCCGAGACGAGCTCGGCCGCGTCGTTGCGGTCGAGCAGCGGCGCAGCGGTGTCCACCGCCGCGGCCACGTCACGCGGCTCGGGCGCAGGCGCCGGCAGGAAACGCTCGTGGATCTGCTCGACGAATGTCCGGCTCGCAGGGTGATTGGGTGCGGCTCGGCTGCGGCGGCTCACAAGAAGACGTCCAGCGACCGTGCGGGCTTGGCGCCGCGATCCAGCAGCAGTCCTGCGTCGGCCCAGCGTGAGACCGAGCGGTCGACGGCGAGGACTGCGTCGGCGTGGCGACCAAGTGCGGCCTCGATGTCGGCCAGGCCCAACGCCCGCTGCGTGTCGGTGAGCACGATGACGTCATCGACCTGCGGCACCAGCTCACGAGCCCGGTGCAGGGCTTGGTAGCAGCAGGTCATCGTGAGCAGGCGCCTCACCCGTGGACCCGACACCTGCGACAGGGCAGTGCGGCCGCGGCCCGCGTCGATGATGTTGACCCGCGGCTTGCCCGCAAGCAGCGACCACAGCGTGGCGAGCCGGGATGCGTCGATGTCGCCGCTGCCGCGTGGCAGCAGGCTGATGCCCGGCGCGACATCGACCGCCAGCGCCGATGCGGCTCCCAGTGAGAGCTCCGATGCCGCGGTCCATTCGGCAATGCCGGGCAGGTCGGGCGCGGTGCCGAGCACCACGCCGAAGTCGCCGGTGAGGTCGGCCAGCACGACATCGCGGCCCGACCGCTTCGCACTGACCGCAGCCAGCAGGGCCGTCACGGTGTTGCCGACGCCGCCCTTCGCACCGAGATATGCATAGATCATTGGTATCCCCGATAATCATTCAGATTGACTGAAACTTCATTACCGGCTCACCCTTGCCGATGTGCGGCAGCGCGATCAAATGAGTTTTCGGGACGGTCCGCCGGATTCGACATTCGGCGCGACTTCGGGTGGCGCGACGGCCGGCGGTGGGCAAAGATGACCGGCGGAGGTGTCTGAGCGCCTGGTGGGCTCCCCCGCCTTCAAAGCGGGCGGGACGGGTGATCCCCGTCCGGCGGGTTCGATTCCCGTCCACCTCCGCCAATCATCTCGGCCGGCGCGTGCGGAGTTCGCGACGTGTCCGCCTAACATTCGCTGTGCCGATGCCGTCGGCTCACCCCTCACAGAGGACGAAGCACCATGAAGAAGCTGCTGCTCGCCGTGATCGTCGGCGCCCTGATCGTCGTCGTGGTCCGCCGCCTGTCCGAGGCATAAGCCGGCCGGCGCGGCGTTCAGGCGCTCGCGACCGCTCCCGGCCTCGTCGCGTAGCCGGTTTGTCCGTCGCGTGGCCCGCGAGACCGACGCGTTGCGGGCCAGACCGACAGGTGGCTCGCTAGACCGACAGCAGGTCGCGTGCGCCGGTGTCGGTGCTGGGATGGCGCAGCTTGGACATCGCCCGGGCCTCGATCTGGCGTATGCGCTCACGGGTGAGCTGAAAGTGCTCGCCGACTTCCTCGAGCGTGCGCGGCTCGCCGCGGTCGAGCCCGTAGCGGAGCTTGAGGATCTCGCGCTCGCGCTCGTCCAGCGGTGACAGCAGCCGGGTGATCTCGCTCGGCAGCAGCGTGGTGGCTGCCACCTCGAACGGCGACTCCGCGGCCCGGTCCTCGACGACATCGCCCAGCTCGGCGTCGCTGTCCTCGCGCAGCGGCTCCGACAGCGACAGCGGCTCCGCGGCGAACCGCAGCGCCTCGGTGACCTTCTGCTCGGGCATGTCGACTTCGATCGCCAGCTCGCCGAGCGTGGCGGGGCGGCCGTACTTCAGCTCGAGCCGGGAGCGGGCCTTCTGCAGGCGCGCCAGCGTGTCGCCGGCGTGCACGGGCAGCCGGATCGTGCGGCCGGTGTTGGCGATGCCGCGCGTGATCGCCTGGCGAATCCACCAGGTCGCATAGGTCGAGAACTTGAAGCCCTTGCGCCAGTCGAACTTCTCGACCGCGTGCATCAGGCCCAAGTTGCCCTCCTGGATGAGATCCAGCAGCGGCAGCCCCGACGCCTGGTACTTCTTCGCGATCGACACCACGAGCCGCAGGTTGGACTGCACGAAGGTGCGCTCGGCACGGGCGCCTTGCTGCTGCGCTCGGATGAGACGGCGGCGTTGCGCGCTGGAGATGTCGCGGGCGGACTCGAGCGAATCCTTGGCGGCGATGCCCTTCTCGATCAGCTGCGCGAGCCGAACCTCGTCGTCCTTGTTCAGCAGGGGGTACTGGCCGATATCGGTCAGGTACAGGCGGACGAGATCTTCCTCGTCACGTTCGACCCTCTCTTTGGCCACCGCGCCACCTCGCTGGTCGTCCCCCGCTTGCACTTACGACCGGCGGTTGCTGTCGCTTCCCCCGGTGAGGGGTGAGCGTACCTATGACTTGCTCCGTTGCCTCCGCGCGCTGGTGCCTTGCGCGCGACCGGGCGATGGGAGCGGCCAGGCACCCGTGCTTCAAACAGATGTGGTGCCCTTGCAGGATTCTGCTGCCCGGGGTGGGAACGGGGCATGGCACCCGTGCTTCAGACAGATGAAGCGCCTCGTGCACATGGTGGGCGTGTCCGGGGGCGCTTCATAACTGCGCGCGGGTACCACGCCCCGCCCCCACCCCTCTGGCGTCCGCACTTCGGTGATGGGCGTTGGGGGTGGGCGTAGGGTCTTGTTGGTGGCGGTGCGTGTGGGGCTGGCTCAGCTCAATTTGCGTCTTGGCGATCTGGATGGGAACGCCGGGATGATCGTGGACGCGTACGACGAGGCCGTGGGTGCGGGCGCGCAGGTGGTGGTGTTCAGTGAGCTGACGGTTACTGGGTATCCGCCTGAGGACTTGTTGCTGAAGCCTGCGTTTGTGGAGGGGGCTGCTGCCGCGCTGGCGCGGATTGCTGGGCATACGGGTGACGTGCCTGCGGTGGTGGGCTTTCCTGAGGACAGCGGTGCTGGTGGGCCGGTTCGGTTGTGGAACTCGGCTGCTCTTTGCTGGGACGGTGCGGTTCGTGGGGTGTTTCGCAAGCATCTGCTGCCGAACTACGCCGTGTTTGATGAGCAGCGCTATTTCGTGCCGGGGACTGAGGCTGGGCCGTTGCTGCAGGTGGGCGATGTGCGCGTGGGCGTCTCGATCTGCGAGGACCTGTGGGGGCCGCCTCGCACTGCGGACACCTCCGCTCCCGACGGTGGGCTGCCTTCCATCGTGGGGGGCGAGGCCGACACGAGTCCGGCGCTGGCGCAGGTTGCTCTGGGGGCTCAGCTGCTCGTGAACCTGAATGGGTCGCCGTACCGGCGGGGCAAGCAGGCTGATCGGGAGGCTGTGGCGCGGACGCGGGCCGCGGCGTTGGGAGTTCCGGTTGTCTATGTAAACCAGGTGGGTGGGCAGGACGAGCTGGTTTTCGACGGCAGCTCGTTCGTGACCGATGCCGACGGGCAGGTGATCTGCCGGCTCGATGCCTTCACCTCCCAGGTTGCCGTCTGCGACGTCCCGTTGGCGGGTGAAGCCGCTGCTGCCGGCGGCGCGGTTGGGGCACTGCCCGATCCGCTGGAGGAGGTGTGGCAGGCGCTGGTGGTCGCAACGCGCGACTACGTGCACAAGAACGGGTTCGCTGACGTGGCGGTCGGGCTGTCGGGCGGCATCGACTCCAGCGCTGTGGCAGCTATCGCGGCTGATGCGCTCGGGCCCGAGCGTGTGCACGGCGTCTCGATGCCGTCTCGCTACTCCAGCGAGGGGTCGCGAACCGATGCCACCCAGCTTGCAAAGAACCTCGGCATCGACTTCCGCACTGTGCCGATCGAGCCGGCTCACGCCGCGCTGGCCGGGATGCTGGACGCACCCGCTGCTCCGGGCGGCTCCGCGGCTGAGATCGTCGCGGCCGATCTGACCGACCAGAACCTGCAGAGCCGCATCCGTGGCGTGCTGCTGATGGCGCTGTCGAACCGGTTCGGCTGGCTGGTGCTGACGACCGGCAACAAGACCGAGACCTCCGTCGGCTACACGACGCTGTACGGCGACACCGCCGGTGCGTATGCCGTCATCCGGGACGTGCCCAAGCTGCTGGTGTACGAGCTGTGCCGCTGGCGCAACCGCCAAGGCGACGGCGAGCGCATCCCGCAGGCATGCATCGACAAGCCGCCCTCAGCCGAGCTGCGACCCGACCAGCGTGACGACCAGAGCCTGCCGCCGTACGAACTGCTGGACCCGCTGGTGGAGGCCTACGTGGAAGGCGACCTGAGCGCAGCCGAGGTGGTCGATGTCGCGCAGCAGCTCAGCGTCGAACCCGACGTCGTGCATCGCATCACGCGGCTGGTCGACATCGCCGAGTACAAGCGGCGTCAGTCGCCCCCCGGTCCTCGCATCACCGCGAAGAGCTTCGGCAAAGACCGGCGGATGCCGATCACGAACTTCTTCCGCTGAGCGCGCTCGCGGCTGGCGGGAGCCGCGCTGTGCGTCTGTGGGTTGGTTAGGCCAGCGCCTCGCCGATGGTTTGGCTCAGCAGGGCCGTCACCACGTAGGGATCGGCGTTGGCGTTCGGCCGGCGATCCTCGATGTAGCCCTTGCCGTCCTGGTGGACCTGCCACGGGATGCGCACCGATGCGCCGCGGTCGGACACGCCGTAGCTGAACGTGTCGTAGCGCTCGGTCTCGTGCTCGCCGGTCAGGCGCAGCTCGATGCCGTGGCCGTAGCCGGCGATGTGCTCCTCGGGCTTGCCCGGCGCGCCCAGCGACTGGGCCGCCTTCACTACCGCGTCGTAGTTCTCACGCATGGCCTGGGTGGACACGTTGGTGTGCATGCCCGCACCGTTCCAGTCGCCCTGCATGGGCTTGGCGGCCAGGCTGATCTCGATCTCGTGATCCTCGCCGGCGCGGTACAGCAGGTAGCGGGCCAGCCAGATCTCGTCGCCCACGGTCAGCGCATCGCACGGGCCGATCTGGAACTCCCACTGGCCGGGCATCACCTCGGCGTTGGTGCCCGAGATGTTCAGGCCCGCCTCGATGCACCAGGTGGTGTGCTGCTCGACGACGTCACGGCCGTGGATGCGCAGAGCGCCCACACCGCAGTAGTACGGACCCTGCGGGCCGGGGAAGCCGTTGGGCGGGAAGCCCGAGGGCCACTTGGTGACCGGGTCGAGCATCGTGTACTCCTGCTCGAGGCCGAACCAGAAGTCCTGATCGCCGTACTTGTCGAGGATCGCCCGGGTCTTGGCCCGCATGTTGGTGGGGTGCGGCTCCATCGTCTCGGGCAGGAAGGTCTCGCACATCACCATGATGTCGCTGCCGCCCCGAAGCGGATCGGGGCAGGTGTAGACCGGCTGCAGCACGACATCGGAGTCGCTGCCTTCGGCCTGGTTGGTGCTCGAACCGTCGAAGCCCCAGATGCCCGGCTCCTCGCCGTCGGCCAGGACTCTCGTCTTGGATCGCACTTCGGCCGTGGGCTCTGTGCCGTCCGTCCAGATGTACTCGGCGCGGTAGGTCACTGCATGCTCCTTCGCTGCATTCGGTTGCGGGAATGAAGATGTGGACAGGAGTAGGCCGCTGTGCCTGCGAGCCCGCGAAGGCCGGCCCGGTTGGCGGCTGACACCAAATGTCCGTGCGCACGATACAAACGAGCCAGAGTTTCCGGGCCATTGCCCAAATGTGAACAGCGCGTGAAGCTGACTGCGGACTCTGGATCAGCCGCTCGCGCGCCGCCGACAATGGGGCTTCAGCCAACTGCCTCAGGGCACCCGGGCCAGGGGAGGCCGCCGTGACGATCTCGAGTCGTGAACGACCGCAGGACTACGTGCTGCGCCGTGTCACCGAGCGCGGCGTGCGCCTCATCCGCCTGTGGTTCACCGACGTGGCCGGCCAGCTCAAGTCGTTCGCCATCTCGCCGGCCGAGCTCGAGACGGCCTTCGAGCAGGGCATGGTGTTCGACGGTTCCTCCATCGAGGGCTTCAGCCGCATCGCCGAGGCGGACATGGTGGCGCGGCCCGATCCCGAGACCTTCGAGCTGATGGCCTCGCGCAGCGGCCACAACGGCGAGGACATCTCGGCGCGCATGTTCTGCGACATCACCGCGGCCGACGGAACAATGTTCGATGGCGATCCGAGAGGTGTGCTGCGACGCGTCATGGACCGGGCGCACGCCGCCGGTTACACGTTCTACGTCGCGCCCGAGATGGAGTACTTCCTGTTCGAACCCGACCGCGTCGACGGGCAACCCGTGCCGCTCGACGGCGGCAGCTACTTCGACCTCACCACCGCTGACATCGCATCGGACATCCGCCATCGCACGCTCAGCGCGCTCGAGACCATGGGCATCCCCGTCGAGTACTCGTTCCACGAGGACGCCCCCTCGCAGCACGAGATCGACCTGCGCTATGCCGACGCGCTCACCATGGCCGACAGCGTGATGACCTTCCGGCTGCTGGTGCGCGAGATCGCCTTCGAGCACGGCGTGCACGCGACCTTCATGCCCAAGCCGCTCGCAGGCGTGCAGGGCTCGGGCATGCACACCCACCTGTCGCTGTTCTCCGAAGGGCGCAACGCCTTCAGCGACCCCAGCGCCGCGGACGGACTCTCCGACGTGGCGCGGGGCTTCGTGGCCGGCCTGCTCACCCACGCGCGGGAGATCACCGCGGTGACCAACCAGCTCGTCAACAGCTACAAGCGGCTGATCGCCGGGTACGAGGCGCCGGTGGCGATCTCGTGGGCACGCAGCAACCGCGCCGCGCTCATCCGGGTGCCGCCGACCCGCACCGAGCGGGAGGAATCCACCCGGGTCGAATACCGCGCACCGGACCCCGCCTGCAACCCGTACCTCGCCTTTGCGGTGATCCTGGCGGCGGGCCTGACCGGCATCGAGCAGGGGTACGACCTGCCGCCCGAGACTCCCCCGTCGATCACCGGCTACAGCGACCACGGGGGCCCGTCCTACGGCCATCACCTGCCCGCCTCGCTGGACGAAGCACTCGATGAGATGGAAGGCAGCGCGCTGGTGGCCGAGACGCTGGGTCAGCACCTGTTCCGGTGGTTCCTGCGCAACAAGCGCCGCGAATGGTCGGCCTACCAGACGCAGGTGACTCAATTCGAGTTGGACAATTACTTCGCCGCAGTTTGACTCTGGGCATGTACGCCGTCCATCCCGGCACCGTGAGCCCCGAGCTGGCGCAGTTCCTGGACCTCGGCGGCTACGCATGGAAGCCGGTGGCCGACCCTGCTGAGGTGACCGCCGATGCCCCGCCCGAAGGGTGGACCGGGGCGATCATCAGACTTGACAGCGGTACAAGCGATGGCACCGATGCAGCATGGGCAGTGGCGCAGGCGCTGCGAGAGAGCGCCGGCACCGCCGTGCTGCTGCTGGTGCGCGGCAACGCTCTCGACGAGCTGACTATGCGTGACGAGCTGTTCGACGACTTCTGCTTGGACCCGTTTCACCCGCGCGAACTCGAAGCCCGGCTGACGCACCTGGCCGCGGGATCGGGCGACGGATCCACCGAGATCATCACGTACGGGCCGCTGCGCATCAACCTCGACACCTACGAAGCCGTCGTGGACGAGCACCCGCTCGACCTCACCTATATGGAGTACGAGCTGCTCCGATTCCTGGCATCGCAGCCTGGGCGGGTGTTCACGCGCGAGGCGTTGCTGAACCAGGTGTGGGGGTACGAGTACTACGGCGGGGCGCGGACCGTGGATGTTCATATACGGCGGCTGCGGGCGAAGCTTGGTGAGGAAAACGCCGACCTGATCCAGACGGTTCGGTCGGTTGGCTACCGGCTGGGGACGTATCGCTGGCGCTAGCTCTCGGCGCTAGCAGTTCTGCGTCCGGGGTGGACGAGGGCCGTGGCACCCGTGCTTCAAACAGATGAAGCGCCTTCTGTGCTCGT
The DNA here is from genome assembly GCA_022820925.1 of Acidimicrobiia bacterium. Classification (GTDB taxonomy): domain Bacteria; phylum Actinomycetota; class Acidimicrobiia; order Acidimicrobiales; family Poriferisodalaceae; genus Poriferisodalis. The sequence continues at coordinate 246,193 of JAJEEO010000014.1, forward strand.
TGGGCGTGGCTTGGGGGCGCTTCATTACTGCGCGCGGGTACCACGGCCCACGCCCACCCCTCGGCTGCCCGCGCGTCAGACGTTGGTTTGGATGAGCGAGCTGCCTTCGTGGCGGGCTTCGGCGTCGTCGGTGAGGAGCTTGCCCAGGGCTGCGGCCACTGCTGCGAGCGAGATCGTGATGATGAAGGGGCTCAGCAGGAGCACGATCACTATGACGATGGCGCCGGCCATGACCCGAAGCGTAGTTGGCCGCTATTCGGGCAGGAAGGCGATGGCCTCGATCTCGACCTCGGCGCCTAGGGGCAGGGCGGCTACGCCGATGGCGCTTCTGGCCGGGCGGTGGTCGCCGAAGGCCTCGGCGTAGATCGAGTTGATCAGCGAGAAATTGCCGATGTCGGTCATGAATACGAGGCACTTCACGACGTCGTCGAATCCGCCGCCTGCCTCGGCCAGCGCCTCGGCGACGTTCGCGAGCACCTCACGTGCCTGCGCCTCGACGCCTTCGACGAGCGCTCCGTCGCGCAAGCCGATCTGGCCCGAGACGAAGACGAAATCGCCCGCTCGGTACCACTTGGAATAGTGCGCGACGGGTGCGGCCATAACGTGCTTCCCTTCTGCAGCAGCGCTCAGGTGATGCTGCCGGTGTTGGACGTGATGTGATCCAGCGAGACGAAGATCGCCAGGCGGCGCTCAGCGACCATCACACGGTCGTACTCGTCCCAGTCTTCGTGCGTGCCGCCCGCCGAGCGGAACACGTCTCGCAGCACCTGCGCGACGTCGGCATCGGTGACGCCCTCGGTGGGGTCGTCCAAGCCGATGAGCTGCGCTGTGCCGTGGGCCGCCACCCAGTCCCAGCGGTGCCGGAACGCCACTGCGGCTCGCGGGTCGTTGCGCAGCAGGCGTGCTTTGCGGGCGTCGGCTCGGACAACGCAGGCGACGCTGGTCTCGCCGGACACGGGGTGATCCATGACGCCGGCGTTGATGATGGACACGTGGGGCGCTCCGCTGCTGTCCAGGCAGGCAAAGGTGCAGAGCCCGTTTTCGGCGGCTACTAGGCGGCGGAGTTTGTCAATTGCTGGTTCAGCCATCGCCGGGTGACGCTAGCGCTCGCATTGGTCACCCGGCATGGGACGAGGCAGCGCACCCGTGCTTCAAGCAGATGAAGCGCCTTCTGCGCTTGATGGGCGTGGCTTGGGGGCGCTTCATAACTGCGCGCGGGCACGCCGCCCCGTCCCATGCCTCTTGCGCCTGCTGGCTGGGGGCCTTCAGTGGGTCGGGAGGTGGGCGGGTGCTCCGCGGCTGAGCCAGGTGGCTGCTGCTACTGCTGCGAATATGGCGTTGCCTGCCGGGACGGGGGGTTGTTGGGAGGGTTCGATCGACACGTTGATTTGGGGGGTGTCGGCTGAGCGGGCTATTCCGAAGCTTCGGATCGTCAGGTCACCGATTTGGCCGTTGGGGTCGACTGTCAGGGATTCTGAGGTGACCCAGCTCCAGGCCATGTGGGTGGCGCCTATGGCGTAGCTGCGCAACGTCGTCATATCGAGGGGATCGCCTGCGTCGATGTGTAGGTCGATGCCGTCTGGACTGACGGTGGCGATTGCTTTGGCGCCTTCGGGGGATGTGACCTCGGCTGTGGCGGTGGTTGCTGCGAGCGGCTCGCCGGATCGGAGGCGGTTCAGGGCTGCGCCCAACATCTGGGCTTCGGCCCAAACTGCGGCTCGCAGATCGATTGACGTTGTTGGGCCGGCTACGTCGACTTCCTCGATTTCGGCGTGGGGCAGTACCGAATGGAGGACTTCGGCTGCGCCGGGGGTGCGGGCGATTCGGACTATGCCGGTTCCGTCGCCGTGGAGGCCAGCTGCTAGCGGCGGGCGCTTGGGGCCGCGCCGGACGCTGTCTTCTCGTGACCAGAGCACTCGGACTGGTTGGCCTCGCTCGTCTGCGAGTTTTCTGGCCTCGGCGCGGACTGGTGATGTGGCTTTGCCGCCGAAGGCTCCTCCGTTGGCCAGGGGATCGGAGGGGTTGCCGCCGGGCTCGCACCAGGCGGCGTCGGTCTCGAGGTAGCCGGGTTCGGTCCAGCAGGTGGCGAGCTGGATGCCCCATTGGGTCCCGGGTGGGGGCTTGGGGATCTCGATGGGTGGGGTGGGCTCGAGGGTGGTACGGCGGCCTTGCACCTTGCCGGCTTGGCGGCGGGCCGCGGCGAGGCTCTCGGCTGTGTGCCAGTCGCCGGTCGGGCCTGCGACGGCGGTGAGCGTGCCTGGCGGTGCGCTGTCGGCGCCGAAGTCGAACCTGCCGAGGACGCTGGCCGGCACCGACCGTTGGGGGCCGCCGGTCTCGATCGACGCGCGGCGGGCGGCCGCGGACAGGTCACGCTCGGGCAGGCCGCTCTGTGCTTCAGCGGGCGCCGCGGCGGCCTGCGCCGCTGCTTCTCGGATGGTTTCGATGGCGGGCAGGTCGACGGCTCGCTGGCTGGGGGACGCGGCGGCGAGGGCAGCGGCTTCGCGGATGGTTTGCCAGCCGGTGCAGCGGCACAGGTGCGCTGCTAACGCCTTGTCGACCGTGGCGCGGTCTGTCAGGTCGGCGCCGCGGCGTTCGTGGCCGACGAACCGGCAGACGATGCCGGGGGTGCAGAAGCCGCACTGGGTTGCGCCGCAGGCGAGAAAGGCCTCGGTCCAGCGTTGCTGCTCTGCGGGAGTCAAACCGGCGGCAGTGGTGATGTGGCGCCCGGCGACGCGGCGTGCCGGGGTGACGCAGGCCACACGGGGCGCGTCGTCGACCAGCACGGTGCAGCAGCCGCATTGGCCCTGCGGGCTGCAGCCGTCGAGCACCGCCTCGATGCCGAGGCGGTCGCGCAGCACGCCGAGCAGCGTGTCGCCGTCATCGGGAATCTCGACGGCGCGGCCGTCGACGGTGAACTGGAGTGTGTTGCCGGTCTGCGCCAATCCCCGGGCCGGTTCAGGCTCGGGCAGTTCTGGACTGGGTTCCGGTTGGCTCAGCTGAACGAGTTGCCGCAGCCGCAGGTGCGCTGCGCGTTCGGGTTGTCGATCGCGAAGCCCGAGCCCATCAGGCCGTCGGTGAAGTCGAGCGTGGCTCCTTCAAGCAACTGCGCGCTCATCGGATCGGACACCACCTTGATGTCGCCGTAGGCCTGGGACATGTCGTCGTTGGCCACCTCGGAATCGAAGAACATCTCGTAGCTGAAGCCCGAGCAGCCGCCCGGCCGCACCGCAACGCGCAGCGCCAACTCGGTCTCGCCGCCCGCCTCGGACAACTCCTGAGTGATGAGCTCGTGGACCTTCTCAGCGGCGGTATCGGTCAGGGTGATCACAACAGCGACTCCCGAATCAGCCCCACACGGGCAAACGTTCTGCGACCGATGCTAGTGCCATCTGGCCCTTTTGCACCGGCGAGCGCCATGCGCAGGTGCTGCCCGCGGAGCCCGACGGCGGGGCCACAGCAGGCGCCGACTCGTGGGCCCGCGCACAGCGCCATTACCCTGCGCCCCGTGAGCGCGTCCACCGAGCTCGGAGCGAACGACGAGGCGATGATCGCCATCCTGCGGGGCGTCATGGATCCCGAGCTGGGCGACAACATCGTCGACCTGGGCATGGTGCGCAACGCCTACCGCGAGGGCACTACCGGGCACGTGACCGTCGCCTTGACCACCGCCGGCTGCCCGCTGCGCGCCACCATCAAGCGCGACTGCGAGACGCGGGTTGCCGGATTGGCGGGCATCGAGAATGTGCGGCTGCACTGGGACGAGTTGAACGCTGCCGAGAAGGCGCGGGTGATGGAGCGCGCCCGGCGCACCGCGCGCGACAACGCGGCGCCGACGCAGGTGCCGGCCAGCGCCCGGGTGCTGGCCGTGGCCTCGGGCAAGGGCGGCGTGGGGAAGTCGTCGGTGACGGTGAACTTGGCTGCAGCGCTGGCCGCACGCGGCTTCACCGTGGGCGTGATGGACGCCGACATCTGGGGGTTCAGCATCCCCCGGATGCTGGGCATGGAGGGTCGCCTCGGCGCCCGCCCGCCCACCGACGGCGAGGAGCGGGGCAAGATCGTGCCCGACGAGCGGCCTGCCGGCGAGGGCCTGCTCAAGGTGGTCTCCACCGGGCTGCTGGTGGAGACCGAGGAGACCGCCCTGATGTGGCGAGGCCTCATGCTGGCCAAGGCCGTGGAGCAGTTCCTGCACGACGTGGACTGGGGCGAGCTCGACTACCTGCTCATCGACATGCCGCCCGGCACCGGCGACGTGCAGATGGCGCTCGCCCGCCTGCTGCCCCAAGCCGAGATGCTGGTGGTGACCACCCCGGCGCTGAGCGCGCAGAAGGTGGCCGTGCGCGTGGCCGACATGGCCCGCCGCAGCCACATGCCGATCGTCGGGGTGGTGGAGAACATGGGTGCGTTCACCGCACCCGACGGGCAGCGGTGGTCGTTCTTCGGCGAGGGCGGCGGCGAGCGCCTGGCGGCTGATCTGGGCGTGCCGCTGCTTGGATCGATCCCGCTGGAGCCTGCGGTGTCTGCTGGCGGCGACTCCGGCGAGCCGGTGACTGGCAATGGACCCGGTGGGCCGGCGGCGGGCGTGTTCGAGGCCATCACCGAGCGGCTGGTGACCGAGATCTGCCCGCCGGTGGACATGGGCACCTGCACCGCTCGCATGGACGGGCCCATCCCCGTCACACTCAGCGCACGCCGCGGCTGAAGCGAGGCCGGGCGATGAGGCCGCCGTCGGTGAACGACCTGGCGCTGCGGATCGCGGACGTGGGCCTGCCGCACCCGCTGCTGGTCATTGCTGCCCGGACGGCCATAGCCGCCGGCGACCCCGACTCGGCGGCCGACGAAGCGCACCGGCTGCGCCGCAGCCTGCTGGGATCGGCGGTCAACGCGACCGGCGTCATGCTGCACACGAATCTCGGCCGAGCTCCGCTCGGTCATCAGCACAGTCGGGCGCTGTCCAATTCGGCGTCTGACGACGGCCCGGTGCGGTTCAGCAACCTGGAGTTCGACTTGGCGTCGGGCCGGCGCGGCTCGCGTACGACGCATGCGTCGCTGCTGCTGGCGACGCTGACCGGCGCAGAAGCGGCGCTGGTGGTCAACAACTGCGCTGCCGCGGTGACGCTCGTGCTGGCGGCCCTGGCCCGCGACCGCGGCGTGGCCGTGTCGCGCGGCGAGCTCGTGGAGATCGGCGGCGGGTTCCGCGTACCCGAGGTGATGGAGCAGTCAGGCGCACGGCTCGTGGAGGTGGGCACCACCAACCGCACCCGTGCCGCCGACTACCAGGCTGCCGCCGAGCGGGACGATGTCGCACTGCTGCTGAAAGTGCACCCGTCCAACTACCGCATCACCGGCTTCACCGAGGAAGCCGACGTGGCGGACCTAGCGGCGATCGGGCCGCCTGTCGTGTCCGACCTGGGCTCGGGCCTGCTGGACGAACGCTGCGACTGGCTGGGGCAGCGCCCCGACTGGCTGGCCGGTGAGCCGGGTGCCCGCCAGACACTGGCAGCGGGCGCAGCGCTGGTCACGTTCTCGGGCGACAAGCTCATGGGCGGCCCCCAGGCCGGGATCATCTGCGGCCGTGCCGACCTGATCGCAGCATGCGCGGCGCACCCGCTGATGCGGGCCTTCCGGCCCGGATCGCTGGTGCTGGACGCGCTGCAATCGGTGGCGCTGGCCTACCTGCGCCGCGACGCCGACGCGATCCCGTTCTGGCGAATGGCGAGGGTGCCGGTCGACGAGCTTGCCCAGCGCGCCGAGGCGCTCGGCGTGGGCCGGCCGTCCCAAACGACGGCGCTGGCCGGCGCCGGGTCGCTGCCCGGCCAGGAGATCCCGTCGGCCGGCATCGAACTCGACGGTGACTACGCGGCTGCTTTGCGAGCGTTCGACCCGCCGGTGATTGCTCGTGTCAATGAGCAGACCACCGTGCTCGACCTGCGCACGGTCGATCCCGCCGACGACACCGTCGTGGCGGCTGCCGTCCGCCACGCGCTCGGCCAGCAGTAGAGCCCGACGGCTTCTGACCCTCAGGCTGCATCGACGCGTGCCAGCGTCAGATCAGAAATTCATGAATGTTACGGACGTTCTGCGTGCCAGCATGACGAGAGCCGCACTCCGAAGAGTGCGGCTCTCGTGGGGCTACCGCTGGTGCGGCGAGCCGACCTGAAACCTGGCCTCGGACGGTTCGATTCCGTCTAGCTCCACCAGCGACCTTACGGCCGCACCGGCAGGATACACAAGTCGATTTTGCTGCCGAGGTGACAGTCGGGCGGTTCGATACCCAGAGGCTGAGACGGATGGCGAAGCCGTGGCCCGAGCGGCCCGTGAGCGCAGCGAACAAGAGCGGGGAGTAATGGCGGCGCGACGAGCAGGCGTCGGTCCGCGCACGCTCGTCGTGCGGGCGGGGCAAGCTGGCAGCGTGCATATCGTCGGCACAGCGGGGCACGTGGACCACGGCAAGTCGACGCTGGTACGCGCCCTCACCGGCACCGATCCAGACCGGCTGGCCGAGGAGAAGGAGCGCGGGCTCACCATCGACCTGGGATTCGCGTTCTGCACGCTGCCGTCGGGGCGGCAGGTCAGCTTCGTGGACGTGCCCGGGCACATCCGATTCGTCAAGAACATGCTGGCCGGCGTGGGGGCGGTGGATGCCTCGCTGTTCGTGGTGGCGGCACCCGAAGGCTGGAAGCCGCAATCGGCCGAGCACCTGGCGATCCTGGAGCTGCTCGGCATCTCCCACGGCGTCGTGGTGCTGAGCCAGATCGGCCTCGTCGACGACGAGCTCGCCGAGCTGGCCCGTCTCGACATCGCCGACCACGTCGAGGGCACGTTCCTCGAGCATGCGCCGGTGGTGGCCACCGATGCCATCGACGGCACCGGCCTGGACGAGCTGCGCGGCGCGCTCGACGACCTGTGCGCCGCCACGCCCACCGCAGCCGACCGCGACCGGCCGCGCTTGTGGATCGACCGGTCATTCGCCGCGACCGGAGCGGGACGGATCGTGACCGGCACGCTCGCGGGCGGCAGCATCTCGGCCGGCGACGAGCTGCGCACCGCGCCGGGCGGCCGGGCGGCACGGGTGCGGGCGATCCAGACCCAGGGCACGGGCGTCGAGCGCATCGGTCCGGGACACCGTGTGGCGCTCAACCTCACCGGTGTCGACGCCGACGACCTGGGGCGCGGCATCGCCCTGGTGCGATCCGACCAGTGGCATCACACCCGCGGCGTGGACGTGGAGCTGACGGTGCTGGACAGCCTCGGCAGCGACGTCACCCGGCGGGGCGCCTACGCCCTGTACCTCGGATCGGGCGAGTGGCCCGTCCGGCTGCGCGTGCTCGGGCCCGAGCGCATCGCCCCCGGCCAGACCGGCTACGCCCGGCTGCACCTGCCGGTGGCGCTGCCGCTCGTGATGGGAGACCGCTTCGTGCTCCGGGACTTCGGCCGCGGCCAGACGGTAGGCGGCGGCACCGTGCTGGACCCCGACCCCCAGCTGCGGGCCGCGGTTGCCAAGCCCGACGCCCGTCCCGAGCGCCTGCTGGCCGAGCGCGGCTGGGTGAAGGCGACGCAGCTCGAGCGCCTCACCGGCCAGCACTTCGAGCCCGTCCTGGGCGACTGGGTCGCACCGCCCGAATTCATGGACGCGCTGGTCGACGACCTGCGAGAACAGGTCGCCGGCGCCGGACCGCTGGGGCTGGACACGGCCGGGCTGGACGAACGCCAGCGACTGGCTATCGAGACGCTGGACGGGATCGTGGTCGATGCCGGGCGTGCCCGGCAGGCCGATGCTGCCGATGTCCTGGCCGACCATCCCGTCATCGCGGCACTCGCAGCGACCCCGTTCTCGCCGCCTGAGCCGAGCGGTGTCACCCAGCAGGAGCTGCTGGCGCTGGCCCGCCGCGGCGACCTGATTCACACAGACGGCATCTGGTTTGCCGCTGCGGCGATCGAGGGGGCGGCGGAGCAGATTGCGGCACTGCTGGCCGGCCAGCCCGACGGCGTCACCGTGGCAGAGATCCGCGAAGCGCTCGGCACGACCCGCAAGTACGCGCTGCCGCTGGTGGGCTACCTGGACCGGACGGGAGTGACGCGCCGGCGGGAGGACCTGCGCATCGCCGGACCGCGAATGACCCAGGCATCCGAATAAACGATTGTTGAGCGGGAGAGCGCCGCGTGCGGCCGTGACCTGGGCGGTGCGCCGCGCCGTTCGGGACGCGGGGTGTTGCTAGTTGCCGTCGGTGCGCAGGAGCAGCATGTTGCGGCGCTCGATCTCGTTGCGCCCGCCCCAGATGCCGTGGGCCTCACCGACGTCCAGTGCATGCTCCAGACAATCGGCGATCACCGAGCATTGGCTGCAGATGGACTTGGCCCGAGCCTCGCGCTCAGCCTTCTCATCGCGCCGCTCGGTGCGGGGCGGCGGGAAGAAAACCGCCGCCTGAGGTCCTCGACAAGCTGCCTTGTCCTGCCACTCATCGACCAGCAAAGCGCTCATATGTCCCCCTTGTCGGGGGGGACACTAGAGGACAGAAAAGCGCTTGACAAGAGTTAAACGAAACCTCATTCGGTTTCGGAAACCGTCGAATCACCCCGTTTTTTGCGCAGTTGCCGGTAGTCCACTGCGGCTCCTTCGAGCGGCTCCACCTCGAGCACGACGCCGCTCAGCCCGCTGACACGCAGCGGTTCCCCGGCCTCCAGCGGGGTCAGCCGGTTGACTCGGGCCCGCCACCGGGCGCCGTGCACCTCGACCGTGCCATCGGGATCGATGTCGGTCACCGCCGTGCCGTCAGCGCCGATCATCCACTCCCGCCCGACGGTGGCGGTGCCGTAGCGGGTACGCACCAGCGCCGGCATGGCCGACAGCACGAACACGCCCACCCCGACAAGTCCGACGAGCAGCGGGATCCAGCTCATCGAGTGCTGGCCGAACAGCCCCAGCGAGCCGACCAGCAGCAGAACGCCGCCGACCCCGGTCCAGAAACGTGGCACCCCCGCCTGGATGTCGATGGCGAACGCCACGAACGCCACGATGACCAGCACCAGTGCCCACGGGCGGATGTCGAGCGTCCCGAGGCCGAAGGCCGCCAGGAGCCCGCAGACGGCCCCGACCGCCGCCGCAACGCCGATGCCCCCCGTGTAGAAGTCCAGCAGCAGCAGCGACAGCGCTGCGAGCACCAGCAGGTAGGTGATCGCCGGGCTTGCCGCCGTGTGGAACAGGCCGTCGATGAGCGGCAGGCTCACAAACGACACGACGACGTCGGGGGCCGGAGCGCGCCGCACCACACCGTCGTCGCCGGTGACCTCCTGCGTGATCGGCGGGAGGTGACCCGCGTCGGCCAGCGCGAAGATGAACTCGCCGATCGTGGGCGCGGTGCTGTGCGTCAAGCCCGCGCCCGTCGCGACATCCGGGCTGAAGTAGCGGACGCTCGGACCCGAGTGCAGGCCGTCGTCGTCGTGACGATGCACTTGCTCCGATGCGAACTGGGAACCGTGAGCATGGACGAGACCCTGCACCGCGGTGAAGTCGCCGATGCGGCCGCCCGGCGCAATCGCTGCGAAGTCGGCCGTGGTGACGAGATGGGCGGCGCCGCCGAGCGCCTGCGCACCGCTCGGGCCGACCCAGACCCCCACCGGCACGTGCGCGAGCCGCACGTTGTCGAGCAGGTTCACGAGCGCTTCGTCGTCGAGCGTGGTGCCCGCGCTGTCCATGTGCAGCACTACGCCTATGGCGTGCCGACCCTCGGCGATGGTGATCTGCCGCCGGATGTACGACGACATGATCGGATCGATGAGCCCGTTGACCTCCACCACCACGATGAGGCGCGGGCGCACCTCCCCCGTCACGTGCGGCGAGGTGGGATCGTCGGGGATCACATGCGGTGTCTCGGGGTCCTCATGCGCCGAAGCGGGCCCTGCACTGAGCCCGCCCACGGCGACGAGCAGCAGCGCTCCTGCTACGAGGCGCGCAAGCAGCCGTCGGCGAGTCCGTCGTACGTGCACCCAACCTCCCTTGCAGGCAATCCGCCCGAACTCTAGGAGCGTCCCTGAGCGGTGCGGTACCAGCCGGATGCGATTGCCGGCACGATGCGGAGTGGCAGATGGGCTGGCTCGCGCCATTACCCTGCGGCCCGTGACCGAGGTGTTGCTGGCCACAGACGCCGACTGGGTGGTCGAGGAGGTGGCCGCTGCACTCGTCAGCGACGATGTCACGTTCCGGGTCGTTCGCTCCGGACACGACGTCCGCCCGGCGGTGCAGTCCAGCACGCCGGACCTGGTGATCCTGGACTTCCAGATCGGCAACATGGGCGGCATGGCCACCTGCTTGGATCTGCGGCTGGAATCCGGCATGGGCCGGCTGCCGCGGGTGCCCGTGCTCATGCTGGTCGACCGGGAAGCCGACGAATTCCTGGCTCGGCGCTCAGAGGCCGATGCCTGGCTGGTCAAGCCGCTGAACCCGTTGCTGTTGCGCCGCACCGCACACGAGCTGCTGCAAAGCGACACCGCAGCTACCACCTGACCCAGCGGCATCCATCGGCCTGCGGCGCCGAATTGCGGTAGCGCAGCGAGGTACGGGACCGGTAGCTTCAGCCGGAGCGATCAGCCACCCGATCGCAAACGGGCAGTGGCGCAGGTTGGTAGCGCGCTTCGTTCGGGACGAAGAGGTCGTGGGTTCAAATCCCGCCTGCCCGACGTCCAGTGCGAGCTCGAAGGGCTTCGCCCCTCGCTCGCAACAAGAGAAAGCGCAGGCTCTGCCTGCGCTTTCGATTTCGGGGGGTGTCGGCTGTGGCGGATTCTGGCTTGATGGCGGACTCTCCGCGGGTGGGGTTTGTTGGGCTTGGCAATGTGGGCGGCAAGCTGGCGGGGTCTTTGTTGCGCAACGGGGTCGAGCTTGTGGTGCGAGATCTGGCGCCGGCTGCGATGACGCCGTTTCTGGATGCTGGTGCTTCGACGGCGGGATCGGGCGCGGAGCTGGCCGAGCGATGTGATGTGGTGATCACGTGCCTGCCCTCCCCTGCTGCTTCTGCGGCTGTGCTCGAGGCTGACGACGGCGTGCTGGCCGGGATTGCCGCGAGTACGGCGTCAACACCGAAGATCTGGGCAGAGATGAGCACCACCGATCATCACGAGGTGCGCCGGCTCGGCGGCCAGGTGGAGGCGGCCGGCGGGACCGCCATCGACTGCCCGGTATCGGGCGGGTGCCACCGGGCCGCCACGGGCAACATCGCGATCTTCGCCGGAGGCGACCGCTCGACCTTCGACGCCATGCTGCCGCTGCTCACCACGATGGGACGGCGGATCCTGCACACCGGCCCGCTGGGCTCCGCGTCGATCCTCAAAGTCGTGACCAACTACCTGGCGACCGCCAACCTCGTCTCGCTGTGCGAGGCGCTGGTCACCTCCGACGCCGCCGGCATGGACCTGGCCACCGCATACGAAGCCATCCGCATCAGCTCGGGCAACTCGTTCGTCCACGAGACCGAGAGCCAAGTCATCCTGAACGGCTCACGCGACATCAACTTCACCATGGACCTCGTCTGCAAGGACATCGGCCTGTTCGCGGACATCGCCGCGGAGCACAGCATCCCGCTCGAGCTGTCGCCCGTGCTGGTGGACGTCTTCGCCGACGGCGCCGCTCGCTACGGCGAGCGGGAATGGTCGCCGAACATCATCCGGCGCCTCGAGGACGCCACCGGCCGGACGATCACAGCACCGGGCTTCCCGGCCGAGATCGTCGACGGCGAACCCGAAGTGCCGGGCGCCGAAGTGGTGGTGCGCCGCAGCTAGCCGGCTGAGAGAACCTCGGCACTGTGTCTCAGATCGCCGAGAGAACCTCGGCGATTTGCACCGCGTTGAGCGCTGCTCCCTTGCGGAGGTTGTCGCCGACTACGAACAGCGCCAGGCCGTGGGGGACCGTGGGGTCGCGGCGGATGCGACCCACATAGGACGGGTCGCGGCCAGCCGCCTCAAGCGGCGTCGGCACATCGGCCAGCTCGACGCCTGGCGCTTCCGCCAGCAGCTCGGTGGCCCGCTCGGGCGAGATCGGCCGCTCGAAGCGCAGGTTCAGCGCCAGCGAGTGGCCAGTGAACACCGGCACGCGAACGCAGGTGCCCGAGACTTCCAGGCCAGGAATGCCGAGAATCTTGCGGCTCTCGAAGCGAAGCTTCTGCTCCTCGTCGGTCTCGCCGGTGCCATCGTCGACGAAGCCGCCCGCCTGGGCCAGCACGTTGTGGGCGATCGGACCGGGGAACTTGTCGGGCTCGGGATGGCTGACAGCTTCGCCGTCGTAGGTGAGCGCAGCGGCACCCTCCCTCGTTGCCGACAGCGCCTGGTCCAGCTCGTCGACGCCAGCCAGGCCAGCGCCGGACACCGCCTGGTAGGTGGCCGCCACCATCGAGATCAAGCCGGCTTCGGCGTGCAGCGGCGCCAGCACCGGCATCGCCGCCATCGTCGTGCAGTTGGGATTGGCGATGATCCCCTTCGGCGCGTTGAACACCTCCTTGGCGTTCACCTCGGGCACCACCAGCGGAACATCGGGGTCCATGCGCCAGGCCGACGAGTTGTCGATGACCGTCGGGCCTTGCGAGGCGACACGCTCGGAGATGGCTCGCGAGGTGGTCTTGCCTGCGGAGAAGAGGGCGATGTCGAGACCGGCGAAGTCGGCTTCGGCAGCATCCTCAACGGTGACATCGGATCCGTTCCAGTCGATCTTGCGGCCGGCTGAGCGGGCTGACGCAAAGAGCCTCAGCTCATCGATGGGGAATGCCCGCTCGGCCAAAATGGCGCGCATCACGCCGCCTACTTGGCCGGTGGCTCCTACGATTCCTACTCGCATGGGGTTGAGGCTATCTAGCGGCCCTTTGCGGGCTTCTGTGGTTTTCTTGTGCGCCGGACCCGGGGTGCATGTGGGGGGCCGCACCCGTGCTTCAAACAGATGAAGCGCCTCGTGGTCTCGCTGGGTGTGGTCGGGGGCGCTTCATAACTGCGCGCGGGCACGGCCCCCCACACGCACCCCTCGAACTTGCGGGCAACAGGCTCCGCGGTGTGGGGTTAGTCGAGGCCGAAGGCTGTGTGCAGGGCGACGGTGGCTCGGTCTACGTCGGCTTCGGCTACTACGCAGGAGATGCGGATCGGCGAGGTGGAGATCATCTCGATGTTGATGTCCTGGGAGGCCAGCGTCTCGAACATGGTGGCGGCCACACCGGGATGGCTCGCCATGCCGGCGCCGACCAGCGACACCCTCGCGATGTCGACGTCGGTGTTGGCCGACGAGAAGCCCACGGTGTTCACCATCCCCTCGCAGATGGCCCGCACCTCGTCCGCGCTCTCGGCGGGCACGGTGAACGAGATGTCGGTGCGGTCGTGGTCGCCCACGTTCTGCACGATCATGTCGACGACCACCGCAGCGTCCGCCAGGGTGCGGAAAACCTTGGCGGCGATGCCCGGCTCGTCCCGCACGCCCACCAGCGTCACCTTGGCCTGAGACGCGTCCGGCACGATGCCGGTCACGATCGGCTGCTCCATCTCTCTCGCATCCATGCCTGACTCCGGGTCGACGACCCACGTTCCTGGTTCCCACGTGAATGCCGAGCGCACGTGCAGGGGAACGCCGTACGTGCGGGCAACCTCGACCGAGCGGGCAGCCGGCTTGGGGCAGCCCATCGCGGTCATCTCGAGCAACTCGTCAAAGCCGATGCGCGCCAGCTTGCGGGCACGGGTGCACACCCGGGGATCAGTCGTGAAAACGCCGGACACATCGGTGTAGAGCTCGCAGGCGTCGGCGCCGAGGCCGTGCGCGAGCGCCACCGCGGTCGTATCCGAACCTCCACGGCCCAAGAAGGTCACGTCGTTGTCAGTGGACACACCCTGCGCACCGGCGACCACGGCGACACGACCGGCCTCGAGCGACTCGATCACACGCTTGGGGGTGACCGAGAGGATCTTGGCGTTGCGGTGGTTGGTGTCGGTCAGGAAACCTGCCTGGCTGCCGGTGAACGAGTCCGCCGCGACGCCGACATCGTGCAGGGCCATGCACATCAATGCGATCGCCTTGCGCTCGCCGGCGGTGATGAGCATGTCCATCTCGCGGCCCGACGGCTCGTCGGTGATCTGATCCGCGAGCCCGATGAGCTCGTCGGTCTCCGAGCCCATGGCGCTGACGACGAGGACGATCTCGTCGCCGCGGCTGCGGCAGTGCTTGACGTGATCGGCGACCTCGCGCATGCGCGCGGCACTGGCGACCGACGTTCCGCCGAACTTCTGCACGACCAGGGGCACGTCGGGCGATGGTACCGGCGTGTCCCGGCGCCTCGTCCGGGATTTTCCGGCCATGACGACGCGGTCGGCCGATGCGCGCCGTCGGTGCACCCAACCGGGCCGGGGGTTGGGCCTCGGTAGTGTGACCGCCGGCAAGGTTCGGGACCGGTTCGGTCAGCGAGACGGAGAGCGCCGCTCATGGGCAGCGAGAAGAGACAGCGCCAGCGCGAGAACCGGATGCGGGCGATGGCCGAGGCCGAACGCGCCAAGAAGCGCTCCACCACCGGGCGCAAGGTGTTCCGGGTGGTGCTCGTCGTGGCCGCGGTGCTGATTGCGCTGTGGCTGTGGAGCACGTTCAGCGGCGGTGACGACGACAGCAGCGACGACGCCCCCGTGGCCACCGAGGCGCCGCCGGTCACCGCATTCGAGACCGACGAGCCGAGCGACGAGGCGCCTCCCGCCACCGACGCCGAGGCCGAACCAGAGGCCGAGGCCGACGACGGTCCCGTCGACACCGCTGCGCCCGATCCGACCGCCTGTCCCGCCGCTGACGGCAGCGACGGTCCGCGCAGCCAATTCGACGAGCCGCCCCCGATCTGCATCGATGCCGAGACGATGTACGCGGCCGTGTTCGACACGAACATGGGCTCATTCACGATGGTTCTCGACCCCACGCTCGACCTCGACAGCGTCAACAACTTCGTGGTGCTGGCCCGCTGGGGGGCCTTCGACGGCACGCTCTTCCACCGGATCATCTCCGACTTCGTGATCCAGGGCGGCGATGTGCAGATCGACTTCGGCAGGGGCGGCCCCGGCTACCAGTTCACCGGCGCCTTCCCGCCCGAAGAGTGGTACCGGGTCGGCTCAGTCGCCATGGCCAACCGGGGGAACCCCGCAACCAACGGCTCGCAGTTCTTCGTGATCACCGGTCCCGACGGTGCCGGCTTGCCGCCGCTGTACTCGCCGCTGGGCCATGTCGTCGAGGGCATGGACGTCGTCATGGAGATCGAAGGCGTCGAGACCGGGGCGGGCGACGTGCCGGTCCAAGACGTCGTGGTGCAGAGCGTGACGGTCACCGAAGCCTCACTGGAGCAGGTCACCGCATACGGCGATGCGCGCGGCTGAGCTGCGCCCTGTGGCCCATCCGACGGTCCGCCTGCAACAGGCGTAGGCTCGCGCCGATGCAGCGCCAGTCAGAAGACGGCCCGACGGAGCCGCCGGCGTCGGGATGGTCGTTCCCGCCGGCTTCGACGGCGGACGAGAACGGACTGGTCGGAGCAGGCGCCGATCTCGAGCCCGGCACGCTGCTCGGCGCCTACCGGACGGGGCTGTTCCCGATGCCGCTGGGCGACGGCATCGGCTGGTGGTCGCCAGACCCGCGCGGCATCCTGCCGCTCAGCTACCTCCGAGTCAGCCGGTCGCTGCGGCGGGCGTGCCGGCGTTTCGACATCCGCATCAACACCTCATTCGAGCAGGTGCTGGAGTCGTGCGCAGATCCCGCCCGGCCCCACGGCTGGATCAGCGACGACATGCACAACGCCTACCTGTCCCTGCACGAGATGGGATGGGCACACAGCGTGGAAGCCTGGCTCGACGACGAACTCGTCGGCGGTCTGTACGGCGTGGCGGTCGGCGCCTTCTTCGCCGGCGAATCGATGTTCCACACCGAGAGCGACGCCTCCAAGGTGGCGCTGGTCGCCCTCGTCGATGCGCTCAAAGTGACCGGCGGAGCGCTGCTGGACGTGCAGTGGACGACCCCGCACCTGGCCGGGCTGGGTGCCGTGGAGGTCGAGCGGGCGGCATACCTGGAACTGCTGGCCGAGGCCATCACGCGGCCGCTGCCCGAAATCTGGCTGCGCCCGATGGTCTTCCGCATGCTCGAGGGCTGACGCCCATGACATCCACTGATGCGCCACGGCGCACGCGGCCATGACTGGTTCTGATGCGCCACGGCGCACGCGGCCATGGCTGATGCGCACATACTCGGGGCACTCCACCGCCCAGGCGTCCAACGAGCTGTACCGGTCGATGCTGGCCAAGGGCCAGACCGGGCTGTCGGTGGCCTTCGACCTGCCGACACAGACCGGCTACGACCCCGGTCATGCGATGGCACGCGGCGAAGTCGGCAAGGTCGGCGTGCCGGTGGTGCACCTGGGTCACATGGCCCAGCTCATGGACGGCATCCCGCCCGATGCCATGAACACCTCCATGACCATCAACGCCACGGCGCCCTGGCTGCTGAGCCTGTACATCGCCAACGCGCAGAAGGCCGGGGTGGCGGCCGAGGCGCTGCGGGGCACCACCCAGAACGACATCGTGAAGGAGTACCTGAGCCGGGGCACGTTCATCTTCCCGCCCGAGGCCAGCCGCCGGCTCACTGTCGACGTAGTGGCCTACTGCTCGGCCCATGTGCCGCAGTGGAACCCGATCAACGTGTGCAGCTACCACCTGCAGGAAGCCGGCGCCACGCCCACCCAGGAGATCGCCTACGCGCTGGCCACCGCGATCGACGTGCTGGACGCGGTGCGCGACAGCGGCAAGGTGCCACCTGAGCGCTTCGACGCCACGGTGGGCAGCATCTCGTTCTTCGTGAACGGGGGCATCCGCTTCATCGAAGAGGTCTGCAAGGTGCGGGCCTTCACCCAGATGTGGGACCAGATCTGTGCCGAGCGCTACGGCGTGGCCGACCCGAAGCTGCGGCGGTTCCGCTACGGCGTGCAGGTGAACTCGCTCGGGCTCACCGAGGCGCAGCCCGAGAACAACGTGGCGCGGATCACGCTCGAAGCCCTGGGCGTGACGCTGTCGCAGCGGGCGCGTACCCGCTCGCTGCAGCTGCCCGCCTGGAACGAGGCGCTGGGACTGCCGCGGCCGTGGGACCAGCAGTGGTCGCTGCGCATCCAGCAGGTGCTGGCGCACGAGACCGACCTGCTGGAGTACGGCGACATCTTCGACGGCTCGGTGGTGGTCGAGGGACGCACTGCCGAGCTGGTGGAAGCAGCGCAGGCTGAGCTGGACGACGTGCTGGCCATGGGCGGCGCGTTTGCCGCGATCACCGAGCTGAAGCGGCGACTGGTGGCGAGCCACACCGAGCGGGTGCGCCAGATCGAGGCCAGCGAGCTGACCGTGGTGGGGGTGAACGAGTTCACCGAGACGGCGCCGTCGCCGCTGGAGGGCGACGAGTCGATCCTGCGGGTCGATCCCGAGGTAGAAGCCGAGCTGGTTGCCGATCTCGAACGCTGGCGGGGCGCACGCGACTCGAACCGGGTCGTCGCAGCCCTCGACGACCTGCGGGTGGCCGCATCGGGCGATGTGAACATCATGGGGCCGAGCATCGAGGCCGCCCATGCCGGGGTGACGACCGGCGAGTGGGCCCAAGCGCTGCGCGAGGTGTTCGGCGAGTTCCGTGCACCGACCGGCCTGGAGGCTGCGCGGGCAGGCGCAGCCGTGGCCCGAGCGGCCCGTGAGCAGAGCGAACACGAGCGGGAGGCACGGCGCGGTGCGACCGGCGGCCGGGCGGCGAGAGGAACGGCGCTGGCGACTGTGGCCCAGCGGTGCGCGGCGATGGAGGGCGGGCCCCCCAGGGTGCTCGTCGCCAAGCCGGGCCTCGACGGCCATTCCAATGGCGCCGAGCAAGTGGCCGTCGCGGCTCGCGACGCCGGCATGGAAGTGGTGTACGAGGGCATCCGACTCACCCCGAGCCACATCGCCGCGACGGCACGCGACGAGGACGTGGACGTGGTGGGCCTGTCGATCCTGTCGGGGTCGCACCTGGAGCTGGTGCCCGAGGTGCTGGCGTGCCTCGACGCTGAAGGTGTGAGCGCCCCGGTGGTCGTCGGCGGCATCATCCCGCCCGCCGACCACCAGGCGTTGCGCGACGCGGGTGTGGCCGCGGTCTACACCCCGAAGGACTTCGAACTGGCCGCGATCATGGCCGACATCGCCGGCCTGGCCGAGCAGTCACGCTCTGGCCCTGGCTGACCGGGTTGCTGGGCCGCTGGGTCGTCGGGTTGCGGGGTTCAGGGGTGCGAGTTCATTGCTGAAGAACTGATTCCGGCTTGCCAAGCTGCTGATTCCGGCGTTCTTCGTCCTCTACATCGTCATGATCCCGCTCAACGGGGTGCTCGAGGACGACCACACCGAGGTGTTCCCTTTCTTCAAGTGGAAGCTCTTCGCGCACGTCCCCGACTGGGAGACGACCGAGTTCGGCCTGGCCATTGATGCGATCGACGGCGAACCGGTCGACGGCGACGTCTACCTGATCCCGAGCACGGACATCCGGGACTGGAAGGTGCTGAGCACCACGGCCTGGGCGTGCCGCCGGGGCGACCCCTGCGACGAGACAGTGCGCGACGTGCTGGTGCCGATCGTGCTGGCTGCGCTCGGCGACCGCAGCATCGACTTCAGCATCATCGAAGCCGTAGTCGACCTGCGTGATGTGCGGGACGGGGTCGACGATCTCGCCGACGGAACCGCGCTCAGGACCGACTTCTACCGACCCGTCGACGTCATCGGCCGGTGGAACACCCAGACCGGTCGCATCGGGCCGCCGGCGGACGCGGGGTAAGCGCCGTGCTCGTGAGAAGGTCGATGCGCTGGATGCGCAGGTCTGTTCTGCAGGCCGGCGAGGTCGAGCACCGCTCGCCGGCTGAGTTGAGCCGGGCGGCCGCCGATGTGGTCATGCTCAGCCGCTTCTCCTACTTGTTCCTCGCCTTCAACATCGGCACTTCGGGGCTGCAGTTCGCCCGGGCCTACATGGGGCGACCGCCCACCGCGCCGCTGTGGCCGATCGACGCCGTGCAGTGGCTGACCGGAGGGGGGTGGTTCGAACACGACCGAGTCATCACCGTGATCGGGCTGCTCTTTGCCATCGCCGCAGCGAGCTTCCCGAGAACCCTGCTGTGGCGGCTGGGCAGCTTCGGCTACCTGCTGCTGCACGTGTCGCTCGCCAATTCCTACGGCTCCATCAATCACGGCTCGCACGTGATGCTGTTCGTCGGCTTTGCGTTGTTGTTCCTGCCAGGTCGCGACGAGGGCAGCCGCATGGCCCGCAAGAACGTGCTGTCGTGCCTCACGGTCCTGTGGTTCGCGCAGGGCCTGATCCTGCTGTCGTACACGCTGTCGGGCTTCTGGAAGCTGTGGCACAGCCGCCTCGAGGTGTTCTCGACCGACGCGATGTCGAGGATCCTGCTGGACCGGGCGCTGCTCGAAGCAGACAACATCCCGGTCCTGTTGCCGTTCGTGGCACAGCACAACTGGCTGGCACAGTCGATGTGGTGGCTGACGCTCTACATCGAGGTGTTCGCGCTGCTGGTGGTGTTCCGGCCCCACCTGCACCGGCTGTTCGGCGCGGTGCTGATGCTGTTCCACATCACGAGCGACTGGCTGATGAACATCTCGTTCTCGCTCAACATCGTGATGCTCGGCCTGTTCCTGCTGCTGTCGCCGCTTGCACCTGACCGGTTCTCGGTGTCGGGCACCGTGCGTTCGCTGCCCATCGTGGGCATACCGTTCCGTCTCATGCAGCGGCGGCAGCGGTCGCAACGGCCGCAGCAGACGGATCGGGTCTGGCTCGTGTACGACGGCGAGTGCCCGATGTGCAACAACTACGCCCAGTACCTGCGGCTGCAGCAGTCAGTGGGCGAGTTCGTGCTGGTCGATGCGCGCCAGGGAGGGCCGATCGTCGAGGAGGTCCGGCGGCTGCCGCACGACCTGAACGACGGGATGGTGGTGAAGATCGGCGACCGGCACTACGTCGGTCATGAAGCGCTGCACGTACTGGCGCTGCTGGCGGCGGACCGCGGCGCGTTCAGCAAGTTCAACCGGCTGGCGTTCAGCTCGCCGCTGATCTCGCGCTTCACGTACCCGCTGATGAAGGCCGGGCGTTGGGTGCTGCTGAAGCTGAAGGGCGTGGCGCCGATCCCGCCCGCAGGCAGTTAGGGAGCGGGCCAAGGATCGGCGTCGTCGGGGATGTCGGCTAGGGAGTGGTTGTCGGCGCCTTCTTTGCGGCCAGTCCAGCGAACGTGGCCGGGTGTGGCGCTCAGGCGGGCGATCACGTTCTGCTGCATGAGCCCGTCGACTTCCACGAACACCTCGCGGGACTTGGCGTGGGGGTCGTCGGCGAGCTGGCTCATGTCGAGGACCGGTGCTGCGGCGGCCTGGGCGTTGTCGAATGCCTCGACTGCCTCGGCGAGCGTGCGCTGGGACACCCACTGGGCCATTGCCTCGTCCAGCTCGGCGCGGTGGGCCATGCGGCCCTCGAAGGTGGTGAAACGCTCGTCGTCGCCGACGCCGATCATCTCCATGACGCGTGCCGCCACCGAGTCGGTGGAACTGCTCACGGCCAGCCATCCGCCGTCGGACGCCTGGTAGGTGCCGCGCGGCACGCTGTAGGGGATGCCCGATCCGAGGCGGGGCTGCAGGTAGCCCTCGGTGTGCCAGGCGGTCATCAGCGGACCCATGGCCTGGGACATGGACTCGAGCAGGTTGACGTCGACCACCTGGCCGACGCCGCTGCGCAGAGCCACCAATGCCGCGAACGCCCCGGCCAGGCCGGCGATCTCGTCGGTGAGCGCCACCGGCGGCAGCAGCGGCGCACCGTCGGCCTCGCCGTTCATCGAGGCGAAACCGCTCATCGCCTCGGCGAGCGTGGCGAAGCCGGGCCGGTCGCGATACGGGCCGTCCTGGCCGAAGCCGGTCAGCCGCACGACGACCAGCTTGGGGTTGGCTGCGATCAGTTCGCCGGGCACCAGCCCGAGCGCTTCGAGCTTGCCGGGCCGGAAGTTCTCCACCAGCACGTCGGCGACGGCCAGCAGCCGGCGCAGCAGCGCGAGGTCGTCGGCGGCCTTGAGATCGAGCGTGACACAGCGCTTGTTGCGGTTGACCAGCCGCCACCACAGCGTCTCGCCCTGTGCGTCGCGCCATCCCATGTTGCGGACGGTGTCGCCGCCGGGGCGCTCCACCTTGATGACGTCGGCGCCGAAGTCGGCCAGGTAGCGGGCGCAGTGCGGCCCAGCGAACACCGACGACAGGTCCACGACACGCAGGCTGTCGAGCGGCATGGCCGCAGCGTGGTTCGGGCCTGCTGGCACGGCTAGCGGTAGCGGACGGCCGGCCAGGACGTGGGGGCTTGCCAGGGGCGGCCGCTGAAGCGCCATCTGCTGGACGGCACCACGTGCGGGTCGGCCGGGGCGGGACGGGGCCACAGCAGCTCGAGCGCCGTGACGATCGCGGCGGCCTCCTCCGCGGTCGCCGCGGGAGCGATGGCCACGTGCGAAGCGTCGATCACAGGTGCAGTCACCGGGCGCTCCCCCGCTAGAGGGGCACGTTGCCGTGCTTGCGGCGCGGCAACTCCTCGCGCTTGGCACCGATCAGCTCGAAGGCGGCGATGACCTTCTGGCGGGTCTCTGCGGGGTCGATGACCGCGTCGACGATGCCCCGCTCGGCCGCGATGTAGGGGTTGGCGTACTTGCGGCTGTACTCGTCGACCAGCGCAGCCTTGCGAGCCTCGGGGTCGGCGGCCTGCTGCAGCTCGCGCCGGTTCAGGATCTCCACCGCTCCCTGCGGGCCCATCACCGCCAGCTCGGCCGTGGGCCACGCAAAGCTGACGTCGCAGCCGACCGACTTGGAATCCATCACGACGTAGGCGCCGCCGTAGGCCTTGCGGGTGATGACCTGCACCCGGGGCACGGTCGCCTCGCAGTAGGCGTACAGCAGCTTGGCGCCGTGGCGGATGATGCCGCCGTGCTCCTGGTCGACGCCGGGCAGGAAGCCCGGGACGTCCACGAAGGTCAGCAGCGGGATGTTGAAGGCGTCGCAGAAGCGCACGAACCGGGCCGCCTTCTCTGACGACTCGATGTCGAGCACGCCGGCCATCACCATCGGCTGGTTGCCCACGACGCCCACCGAGCGGCCGTTGAGCCGGGCGAAGCCGCACACGATCGAGCCGGCCCAGGCGGCGTGGTACTCGAAGAACTCGCCGTCGTCGACGACCTCGCCGATCACCTGCTTCATGTCGTAGGGCACGTTCGGGCTCTGCGGCATGAGGTCGCGCAGCGTCGGGCACCAGCGGTCGGGCTCGTCGGCGGCTTCGACGACCGGCGGTGCGTCGAGGTTGTTCGACGGCAGGAACGACAGCAGGTAGCGCACGTCGTCGAGCACGGCCTTCTCGTCGGCAGCCACGAACGTGGCCACGCCCGACTTGGTGCTGTGCGAACCGGCGCCGCCGAGCTCTTCGAGCGTGACGTCCTCGCCGGTGACGGTCTTCACCACGTCGGGGCCGGTGATGAACATGTGGCTGGAGTCGCGCACCATGAAGATGAAGTCGGTCATGGCGGGCGAGTAGACGGCGCCGCCGGCGCACGGCCCCATGATCACGCTGATCTGCGGTATGACGCCCGACGCCAGCACGTTGCGGCGGAAGATGCCGCCGTAGCCCGCCAGCGAGACCACGCCCTCCTGGATGCGGGCGCCGGCGCCGTCGTTCAGGCCGATGATCGGCGCGCCGACCGACTCGGCGAGGTCCATGACCTTGTGGGTCTTCTCGGCGAACACCTCGCCCAGAGCGCCGCCGAACACGGTGAAGTCCTGGCTGGCCACGAACACCTTGCGGCCGTCGATGTTGCCCCAGCCGGTGATGATGCCGTCGGTGTAGGGGCGCTCGTCGAGGCCGACGTCGTGCGCCCGGTGGCGGGCCAGCATGTCGAGCTCGTGGAAGGTGCCGTCATCGAAGAGGTACTCGATGCGCTCTCGGGCGAGCATCTTGCCCTTGTCGTGCTGCCGCTGGACGGCCCGCTCCGGACCGGCGTTCAGCGCCTCGTCCCGGCGGCGGGCCAGCTCTTCCAAGCGTTCGTCCATGGTCGGCTCAGACATCCAGCAGAGCCTACGAGAGCAGGCCGTCCCCTAGCTCAGGCGGTCCCTACCAGCCCATTTCACCCGCTCTTGTTCGCTGCGCTCACGGGCCGCTCGGGCCACGGCTTCGCCTTCGGCTCAGCCTCTAGGCTGCACCCATGGAACTGGGGCCTGTGCATCACGTATCGATCAACTGCGCCGATGTGGATGCTGCGGCGCCGTTCTACACCGACGTCCTGGGCATGAAGCAGCTCGACCGGCCCGATTTCGGGTTCAACGGCCGCTGGCTGCAGACGCCTGGCGGCGGCGAGGTGCACCTCATCGAAGTGCCCGACTGGGTGCCGCCCAAGGGCCAGCACTGGGCCTTCAAGGTCGACGACATCGATGCCAGTGTGGCTGAGCTGCGCGACGCCGGCGTGAAGGTCAAGGATCCGGTGGCCCTTCCGGGCACCACGGCCCGCCAGACGTTCTTCTTCGATCCGGCCGGCAACATGATCGAGCTGAACCAGCCCGCCTGAGTTACAGCGTCATTCACGTCCGAGGCTTGCGGCACCTAGGAGTCGGCGCGGTACGCGGCCAGGTTCATGACTCGCTCGAACAGCGGGCCGGCACCGATCTGATCACAGAGATCTTCGAAGCCGCTGAGCGGGCCGCGCCAGGCCAGCTCGTCGACGCTGTCTGACACCGGCGCATCGGTGCGCACGGTGGCAATGCGGCGGAACAACAACGCTTGATCTCGCTCGGCAGCGAGCGTTGCAGCAAGGCCGGCCGCGCCCCGGACCTTCGGCGCCCAGTCGTCGTGCGAATCCGGGATGTTCTCGATATGGCCGTAGTGCGACAGCATGACCGACGTCGACTTGGCGCCCCAGCCCTTCAGGCCCGGAAAGCCGTCGGCGCTGTCTCCCACCAAGCCCAGGTAGTCGGGTATGGACTCGGGGCTGACGCCGAACTTCGCCTCCACGCCGGCCACGTCGATGATCTCGTCGGCCCGGCGGTCCCACTGGACGACATTGCCGCCGACGCACTGGCCCAGATCCTTGTCGGGAGTGCAGATCAGCACCTGCCGGACACGATCGTCGTCAGCAGCCATCGCCGCGCCCGCTGCCATGGCGTCATCGGCTTCGAACTCGATCATCGGCCACACGGCCACGCCCAGCGACCTCAGGGCATCCTCGGTGGGATGGAACTGCGACAGCAGGTCAGGGTCGATCCCCGAGCCGTCCTTGTATCCGGGCCACAGATCATTGCGGAACGACTCCACGACGTGGTCGGTGGCCACGGCAACGTGGGTCGCGCCCCCCTCGAGCAGCATCACGATGTTGCCGAGCACGCCGCGCAACGCCCCGACTTCGCTGCCGTCGGGCGCCTTGCGGCTGGGCACCGCAAAGAAGTGGCGGAACAGCTCGTAGGTGCCGTCGATCAGGTGGACATCGACCTGACCGCCGGCGGGCGGCGCTCCCGCTGTTCCCTCCATGACCTCGACCCTAGGAGGGCGCTCAGCCTCTCGGGGCACTGCCGCCACAGCCCGCTCTAGAGTTGGCGCGGCCGATCCGCCGGGAGACGCCTCCGGCGGGGCACCGCACACCACGGCGACCGCCGCATACGACAACCCATGACCCTGAGGGGACGACATGAAGGTTCCGTTCACTGTTTCCGACTTCCTGTACCGGGCCGAGAACGTGTACCCGGACCGGGTGGCGCTGGCCGACGAACCCGAGGCGCCCGGCGGCGGGCTCGGGGAGATCACTTACGCCCAGTTCGGCGACCTCGTGCGGGCCCAGGCAGCCAAGCTGGATCAGCTCGGCATCACCCACGGCGAGCGGGTGGCGATGGTGTCGCAGAACGCCGGCCGGCTGATGACGTCGTTCTACGGCGTGTCGGGCTACGGCCGCATCTTCGTGCCTATCAACTTCCGGCTCAGCCACGACGAGATCAGCTACATCATCGATCACTGCGGCGCCACGATGCTGCTGGTGGACCCCTCCATGGAGGACACCTGCAAGGACATCGACGTCGAGCACTTCGTGGTGATGGGCACCGACGCCGACGACCAGATGTATGCGCCGGGCGCGGAGCCTGCCCCGTGGACGCCCGACGAGGACGTCACCGCCACCATCAACTACACCTCGGGCACCACCGCCCGCCCCAAGGGCGTGCAGCAGACCCACCGGGCGCTGTGGGTGAACGCCACCACCTTCGGCTGGCACTCCGGCGTCAGCGACCGTGACGTGTACCTGCACACGCTGCCGATGTTCCACTGCAACGGCTGGGGCATGCCCTATGCCGTGACCGGCATGGGCGGCAAGCACGTGGTGCAGCGCGAGGTGCGCGGCCCCGAGATCCTGAAGCGCATCGAAGACCACGGCGTGACGCTGATGTGCGGCGCGCCTGCCGTGGTGGCCGCGGTGCTGGATGCAGCGGCCGAGTGGGACGGCCCCATTCCCGGCAGCGGGCAGGTGCGGATGGTGGTGGCGGGCGCGCCGCCGCCCACGCGCACCATCGCCCGGATGGAGACCGAGCTGGGCTGGGAGTTCATCCAGATCTACGGCCTCACCGAGACGGCGCCGCTGCTCACCATGAACCGCTGCCGGCCCGAATGGGACGAATTCGAGCCCGACCACAAGGCCCGCAAGCTGAGCCGGGCCGGAGCTCCGGCCATCGGCGTGAAGATCGACGTGGACAACCAGGGCGAGATCCTGGCCCGGGCGAACGTGGTGCTCGAGGGCTACTGGGAGCAGCCCGAGGCGACTGCAGAGGCCATCGTGGACGGCTGGTTCCACACCGGCGACGGCGGCACCATGGACGACGAGCACCACGTGACCATCTCGGACCGCAAGAAGGACGTGATCATCTCCGGAGGCGAGAACGTGTCGTCCATCGAGGTGGAGGACGTGCTGTTCAGCCATCCCGCGGTGACCGAAGTGGCGGTGATCGGCGTGCCCGACGAGAAGTGGGGTGAGACGATCAAGGCCCTCGTGGTCGTCGACGCCGCAGCCGATGCGGTGACCGATCGTGATCTCATCGACTTCTGCCGGGACCGGATGGCGCACTTCAAGTGCCCCACCAGCGTCGAGTTCCGCGAGGAGCTGGCCCGCACCGCCACCGGCAAGCTGCAGAAGTTCAAGCTGCGTGCCCCCTACTGGGAAGGCATGGAGAAGCAGATCAACTGAGAGGCTGAGCCGGTAGGCGAAGCCGTGGCCCGAGCGGCCCGTGAGCGCAGCGAACAAGAGCGGGAAGTGATGGCGGTGCGACGAGAAGGTGCACCTGCCCGGGCGCCATCTAGAGGGGCTCGACGCCGCCTTCTGCGCGGCGGCGCTCGACAAAATCAGTGAGCTCGGCGCGGATGGCGTCGTCCATCGGCGGCTCTTCGTAGTCGGCCAGCAGCTGCTTCCAGATGCGGTTCGCCCGCTGGGTGGCGTCGAGCGCGCCGTCCTCGTACCACGTCTCGAAATTGCGCCAGTCCGACAGCATCGGCTCGTAGAAGGCCGTGTTGTAGCGCTCGAGCGTGTGGGCCGCACCGAAGAAGTGGTTCGCCGGGCCCACCTCGGCGATGGCATCGACCGCCAGGGAGGCATCGTCGATCTGAGTGGGCTGCAGCATCGCCCGGATCATCTGGATCATCTCGGCATCGATGATCACCTTCTCGTACGAGGCGCACAGCCCGCCCTCGATCCAGCCCAGCCCGTGCAGCACGTAGTTGATGCCGCCGACAATGCATGCCCACAGCGACATCTGCGACTCGTAGGCGGACTGGACGTCGGGGGCGTTGGAGGCATTCGCGTTCGAGGCCCGCAGCGGCAAGCCATAACGGCGCGCCAGCTGGCCGCTGATGATGGTGGCCTTCGCATACTCGGGCGTGCCGAACGCCGGCGCACCCGAGCGCATGTCGACGTTGGAGGTGAAGCTGCCGTAGACGACCGGCACGCCCGGGTTCACGAGCTGCGACAGCGTGATGCCCGCGAGCGCCTCGGCGTTCTGCAGGGTGAGCGCGCCGGCGATCGTGACCGGCGCCATCGCCCCCGCCAGCGTGAACGGCGTGAACACCACCGGCTGGCCGTGGCGGGCGAGCTCGATGGCGCCTTCCAGCATCGGCTTGTCGTACACGAGCGGCGAATTCGCATTCACCACGGTGTGGATGGACGGCTCGCGCAGCAATGTCTCATGGTCGATGCCGCGGGCGATGCGTGCGATCTCGATGGCGTCGCTGACACGTGCGCGTCCCAGCGAGTAGCAGAACCCGGGCTTGGTCGACAGGGTGTACATCGCCGACACCGCGTCGAGGTGACGGGTGCGCACCTCGAGGTCGATCGGCTCGACCGAGTGGCCGGTGCAGGCGTCCGCGGCGTCGAGCGACTGCTGCAGGCGCAGCATGTTGCAGTAGTCCACGTAGTTGCCCGTGACCCGGCCACGATCGAGATCGGACACGTTCGGCGGGCTGCCGACCATGCCGAACACCACCCAGTCATTGCCGAAGTTGACGCTGTTGGCCGGGTCGCGCGCATGCAGGGTGAACTGCGACGGTGCGAGCGCGACCTGTTCGGTGACCATCTCGGGAGGAAAGCGCACCCGCACGCCGTCGTCGGAACTCGCACCGGCCGCGCACAGAATCTGCACCGCTTCGGGCAGCAGGAAGTTCATGCCGGTCTCTGAGAGCACCCGCAGGGACGCCTCGTGGATGCGCTCAACCTCGTCGGCGCTGATGAGCTCGAGCGGAGTGAACGTGTTGCGTGCCTGCGGTTGAGGCACCGCTGCAGCGGTGGTCGCGGCGTGGCGCCTACGACCGCGGCGAGCCATCGTCGCTACGTCGCTGTCGAACCGTGCCAGTCACGATTGGGTTCACCGCTCGCACCGTACGGACCTGTATGGATCACGTCAACATGAACAGAATGCCAGTTACGCAAGAACTGAATGTCAGATGCGCAACCCGGCGAGGATGGCCGCTCGCTCGTCATCAGTCGGCGGACGACCCACGTAGATCTCGAAGTAGTACGTGCAGGATTCGATCCGGGCCTCCATCGGCAGATCCACCTCGAGCTCGTACCAGCCCATCTGCAGGTAGTACATGGTGCGCGCGCGGTGCAGGGCCATCGTGGGGTCGGGAACCTCGGGAGTGAGCATCGCCACGAACGCCTCGACCCGCCGCTCGTCGGCCGCCCGCAGGCGCTCCCACAGCTCGGGGTGACGCCTCCCCCAATGGCGCACTGCCACTTCGAGATGCGGGTCGAATCGCTCCATCGACAGCCAGCACCGCATCAACGCGACATAGCGCTCGACGATGCTGCCGGGCAGCGTCGCGGCCGCGATGATCGTGCCGGAGTTGGTTTCCTCCCAGACCTCCAGCAAGCGGTTGAGCAGTGCTTCGTGGTTCTCGAAGTGCCAGTAGAAGCTGCCCCTGGTGACGCCGAGCTTGCGGGCAAGCGGCAGGACCTTCACGGCGCCGATTCCGTCGTTGACGAGCACTTCCAGAGCTGCCGTTACCCAGTCGTCGGCACTCAGGCGCTCCCGCTCCGCCATCGAGTCACCCTAGCCACCTGCTCCCGGCACGGGAGTTGGCTGCTCCTCATGATGGGAGCGAATGCTCTAGGAGTAACTGCTCCCATGATGGACGTACGCTGTGCCGGTGCGAGTCTTCGAGCTGGCATCGGCGCACTCGGTGAGCGTCGACACCGTGCGCTACTACCAGAAGATCGGCCTGCTGCACCCGCCTGCACGCCAAGGCCGGGTTGCGCTGTACGACGAGCGCCACGACCGGCGGCTCGGCGAGATCCGGCGGCTGTCGGACGCAGGTTTCTCGCTGGCACAGATCCGCCAGCTCACCGACGGCGACGACGATCCGATGCTGGTTGCGCTGGGTGCACGCCGCGACGACACACTGACCTTCGACGAGCTGGTGGATCAGTCCGGGCTCGACGCCGAGCTGGTACGGCTGGCGACCGACACCGGCCTGGTGCGACCGCTGCGCGCGCCTGCGGGCGATTCCGGCGATGGGTCCGAGGCCGACGGCGACGCCGACGAGGCGGCGACGAGCGAGGGCGTGGGCGAAGGTGTGAGAGCCGACACGCACTACAGCACCGGAGCGCTGAGGATGCTGCGCGCTGCCACGGAACTGCTGGCCGCCGAGATGCCGCTCGACGATCTCATCGGCCTCGCGCTGCGGCACGCATCGAACATGGAAGCTGTCGCTGCGGACGCGGTCGGGCTGTTCGCTGACCGCTTCGCTGACGTGCCGACGGCACAGCGCGCCGACCTGGCCGCCCGCCTGATCCCGCTGGTCACCGATCTGGTGGCACAGCACTTCCGCGAATCGCTCGTCGAGCACGCCACCGAGCGCATCCTGGCCGACGACATCGACGATCGGCCGGCCCGAACCGATGCGACGGCGAAAGCTGCGCCGAAGGCCACGGCCGCCGGGGGTTCGGACCGCCGCTCCTCACCGGGGTTGCGCACCCGGACCGCCCTGACCCTCGAATGCCGGGAGCTGTCCGGCGGGCTGGATCCGCTGGCCGTTTTCGCGGCCTCCGACGCGCACCAGCGGGTGTACTGGGCCTGCCCCGACGGCGACCTGGAGTTCTGTGCTCTCGGCAGTGCGTTCGAGGCAGGTGCCGAGGCCGGCGCCGACCGCTTCGCTTCCGCCGCCGAGGCGTTGAGCCTGCTGGACGTCACCATGACCGGCGACAGCGGACACCCGATCGGGCCGATGGCCGTGGGCGGCTTCTCGTTCCGTCCCGAGGCGCCCGCGGCAGGCTCGATGTGGGAGGCATTCGGCACCGGCTGCCTGACTGTGCCCGAAGTGCTCGTCGTGCGTCGGGGCGGCCAGTCGTGGCTGACCTCGGCGCCCGGTGCCCCCGTCTGGCCGGTCATGGCCGCGTCACGATCGGTGGCCGGAGGGGCATGTGCCACTTGCGGCGTCGCTGACGGCAGCGGGGTCTGCGGCCTGGCTGCTGCAGCCGGCGCACCGGACGCGGACTGCGTCCGGGACGACATGACTGTGCGAGGCAGTGCAAGCGACGATCTCGCCAGCATCGCTGCGGGCACCCTGGCGGATCCCGAACTGGCGGAGGGTCCCGCGAGCGATCTGAACGCCGCGGCTCTGGCAATGCTTGGTGGGAGCTACCGAGCAGACGCCAGCTACACCGGGCTGGTGAAGCGAGCTCTCGGCAGGATCGCCGAAGGCGGGCTGGACAAGGTCGTGACGGCGCGGGAGCTGCACATCGCGTCAGCGCTCGAGCCCATCGCGGTGCTCAACCGACTGCGGGCGCGCTACCCGTCATGCGTCACGTTCGCGTTCGCGCGCGGCTCGCAGACGTTTTTCGGCGCCACGCCCGAACAACTGGTGCACTTCGACGGTCTGCGGCTGCAGACCGACGCGCTGGCCGGCTCGGGGCCCCGTGTCGGGGATCCAGCGCGGGACGCCGATCTCGCAGCCGAACTGCAGCGCGATCCCAAGGAGCTGACCGAGCACGCGATCGTGGTCACCGATGTGCGCGACACGCTGCGCGCGTGCGGCGCGGCACTCGATGCCCCTTCGCCGACCGGCGTCATGGAACTGCGGCGCATCATGCATCTGCACACGCCAATCAGCGGGCGAGTCCCCGCGGGCACGACGGTGCTGCAGCTCGCGAGTGCACTGCACCCCACGGCGGCGGTCGCGGGTCTCCCGCGGCGAGTCGCCCGCGACTGGATCTCCGAACACGAGGGCTTCGATCGCGGCTGGTACGCCGCGCCGGTCGGCTGGACGACGCTGGACGGGCGCGGCGAGTTCCGCGTCGCGCTGCGCTGCGCGCTGACCGGTCCGTCGGAGACCCGGCTGTTCGCCGGCGGCGGCATCGTGGAGGGCGCAGATCCCGAAGCCGAGCTGGCCGAGACCAACATCAAGCTCGAAGCGCTCCTGTACGCACTCGAGGACGACTGAGCGGCACCATGCAGATCTCCGCCGACGATGCTGCCTATGCGGCGTGCCGCTCGATGTGCGAGGGGCTCGTGGCTGCTGGCGTCACCGACGCGGTCGTGTCGCCGGGCTCGCGGTCGATGCCGCTGGCGCTCACCGTCGATGCCACGGCCGGGCTGCGCACGTGGGTTCGCATCGACGAGCGGTCCGCCGGATACTTCGCGCTCGGGCTGGCCAAGGGCTCGCAGCGGCCGGTGCTGCTGGTGTGCACGTCGGGCACTGCGGCGGCCAACTACCTGCCAGCGGTGGTCGAGGCGCATTATTCGAGCGTGCCGCTGGTAGTGCTGACTGCCGATCGGCCGTCGGAGCTGCGGGGCTGGGGAGCGGGGCAGACGATCGACCAGCACCGGCTGTACGGCAGCCATGTGCGCTGGTTCTGCGAAACCCCCGTGGCGTCGGAATTGCCGCCCGACGAGGCGGCACGGTGGTTCGGTGCTGCCGCGGCGCGAGCAGCGGAGCAGGCGACGGGCGCCGATCCCGGTCCCGTCCATCTCAACGTGCCGTTCCGGGAGCCGCTGGAGCCGCTGCCGTGCTGAGCGAATGGGCGACGGCGCACGAGCGGGGAGTCGTGGTGGCCGGACCCATGTGGGACGGCGATCGGTGGGCCGACGCTGTGGCGGCATTCTGCCGGGCCGCTGGATGGCCGCTGCTGGCGGAGCCGTGCTCGCAGCTGCGGCGGACGATGCCAGATGTCGTCGTGACCGATCATCACGACCTGCTGCTGCGCACGGCATGGGCAGACGCCGAACCGCCGGACGCGGTGCTGCGCATCGGCGGGGCGCCCACGTCCAAGCCGCTGAGGCTGTGGATCGAGCGGCATCGCCCGGCGTTCGCATTCGTCGATCCGGCGAGCACCTGGACAGATGCGAGCTTCAGCGTCTCGTTGCATTTGACGATCGGGCCGGACGCCGTGGCCGCAGCAGCCCGCACGCTGTTGTCCCCGGAATCCGGGTGGGCGCAGCGGTGGGCCGACGCTGATGCACGTGCCGCCGCGGCGATCGACCATGTGCTCGACGCCGAGCCGCTGCTGGAAGCCGGAGTGGCTCGCCAGCTCGGACACAGCCTTCCGGCGGGTCACGCGCTGTATGTGTCGAACTCGATGCCGGTGCGCGACGTCGATGCGTACTTGCGTGCTCGGGCCGAGCCGCTGGCAGTGCATGCCAATCGAGGTGCGAGCGGCATCGACGGCGTGATCTCCGCCGCGACCGGCATGGCAGCGTCGGGAACCCCCACGACTGTGCTGGTAGGCGATCTGGCGTTCCGCCACGATCTCGGCGGGCTCGTGGGAGCGTTCGACACGGTGCCAGCCGAACCTGGCGGGTCAGGCGATCTGGACCTCACCGTGGTGGTCGTCGACAACGGCGGCGGCACCATCTTCTCGTTCCTGCCGGCGTACGGCGTCGTCGACCCCGAGGCCTTCGAACGCCTGCTGACGACGCCTCCCGAGCGCAGCAGCTCGCAGCTCGCGAGCGGGCTGGCAGCAGCCATGGGCTTCGAGCACCATCACATCGGTTCGTGCGACGAGCTGCATGCGCTGCTGGCCGCTTCCGGGCCGCGCCGGGGCGTGCGCGTCATCACCGTCGACATCGACGCCGACGCGAACCGGGACCAGCACCGGCGCATCGCGGCCGCCTCCGAGGTGGCGGTTGGCGCCAGCGAGACCAGATCACCGTGACGCCGGACCCGCGACGGCGCCGGCCCGGTGCACCCTGCGGGTTCGCCGGCGGCGCTGCGGCGCAACGCGTGCTGCCATGAGCGAACACCACAGCGTGCAACTCGCGGCTGCCACGACGGGCAGCGGCGATCCGGTGATCGTCATCCACGGGTTCACCGGCAGCGCAGAAGCAATGGCACCGCTGGCGGACCGGCTGGACGGCTGGCAACGCATCTCCGTGGACCTCGTCGGCCACGGCCGCAGCCCCTCCCCTGACGATCTCGCGCCCTACAGCGTCGAGGCCATGGCGGACGCGGTCGCTCGGCTCGCGGCCAGCGTGCCCGGCGGGCCCTGCCACGTCATCGGCTACTCCATGGGCGGCCGGGTGGCCCTAGCGCTGGCCGCTGCGCATCCGGAGATCTGCAGGTCGCTGACGCTCATCAGCGCGACCGCTGGGATCGCGGATGCCTCGGAGCGGGCACAGCGTCGCCGAACCGATGAAGCGCTTGCCGACCGGATCGACGAGCATGGTCTGGCACGCTTTGTCGACGAGTGGCTCGCGCAGCCGATGTGGGATTCGCTGCGGGCGAAGCTCAGCGCCGAGGCGTGGCAGGCGTCGGTCGATCAGCGTCTGCGCTCCGATCCCATCGGGCTGGCGAACTCGCTGCGTGCCGGCGGGACGGGCTCGATGGTGCCGCTGTGGGATCGTCTGACCGACCTCGACGTGCCCACGTTGATCGTGTGCGGGGAGCTGGACGCCAAGTTCGCCGCGATCGGTCAGGAGATGAACGGCCTGCTGCCCGCCAGCAAGCTGGCCGTTCTGGCCGGCGCGGGCCACGCCGCGCATCTCGAAGCCCCCGGCGACTGCGTGCGCACCATCCGCGAACACCTGGCGGCGCACTGAGACCTGTCAGTCCTCCGGCAGCGGAAATTCGAATGCGTCGGGCAGCAGCTCGGCAACCGTGGTGTGCTCGTTCACCGCGCACCCGGGGCCGCCCGCTTCGAGCAGCAACTGCCGGCACCGGCCGCACGGCGCAAGCAACTCGCCGTCCGCATCGGTGACGGTCACCGCGACGAGACGGCCTCCCCCGGTTCGATGCAGGTCGCTGACCATGCCGCACTCGGCGCACAGCGTGAGCCCGTAGGACGCATTCTCGACGTTGCAGCCGGTGACGATCCGGCCGTCGTCGACGAGGCCCGCCGCGCCGACGTGAAAGTTCGAGTACGGCGCATGGGCCGTGCGGGATGCCTCGTGCGCCCGAGCGCGCAGTTCGGCCCAAGGGATTGCTGCATCCTCGCTCATGCCGAACATGCCTCCCGCGTCGCCTGAGCGACGAGAGTACGACCGATCAGGCCGCCCCATCGAACCAATAGCGTTCACCCCGTGCAGGTGACGCTGCAGGAGTTCGAGCTGCCGCTGGCACGGCCGCTGCTGACCGCGCACGGCTCGATCACTGTGCGGCGGGGCATCGAAGTGCGCGCCGGCGACAACGCCTGTGTCGGCACCGGCGAGGCAGCACCGCTGCCGGGCTTCGGCGTCGAGACCTATGACGAAGCACTGGCAGCGCTGGAGCGCTGGGCCGAGCATCCAGAAGGCGAGCCGCCCCGCGAACCGTGTGCCGCTGCCGCGGTCGAATCTGCGCTCACGCAGCTCGATGCCGAGATCGAGGGCGTCACGCTGTCCACGCTGCTGGCCGAGACCCCGCCGACGCAGCGGCGCATCGCCGCCCACGCGTTGGTGTCCGATCTGGATCCCGAGGCTGCGGCCCAGCGCGCGGCACACGCCGCAGCGGCGGGACACCTGGCGGTCAAGCTCAAGGTTGCGGCGCCCGATGACGCAGGCCGTGGCGGCAACGGCACCGCAACCGGGTCCGTTGCCGATCAGTCGGTGCGGATCGCGCACGTGCGCCGCTCCCTGCCTGCCGGAGTGGCGCTGCGGCTTGATGCCAACGGCGGCTGGGATCGTGCGACCGCAGTGAAGGTGCTGCGCCCAGTCGGCCACCTCGACATCGAATTCATCGAGGAGCCCACGCCTCAGGCCGCTGACTGGGCACAGATCAGCCGGACGGTCGGGCTGCCCGTCGCAGCGGATGAGCACCTGCGCGACGCCGATGCGCTCGACCGGTTGATCGCGGTCGGTGCCATCGAGGTTGCGGTGCTCAAGCCGGCGGTGCTGGGTGGTCCGCACGCGGTGTACGACCTGGCTCGTCGGGCGGCCATGCGTGGTGTCCGCTCGGTGGTGTCGTCGTTCATCTGCGGGCCTGCGGGTTTGCGGATCGCTCGCGAGACTGCGGTTGCGGTGGATCCGCATGGGGTGCATGGGATCGGCACTGCGACGCTGTTTGCTGAGCCCTTGCCGGAGGATGTGACGCCTGCAGGCGGGTACTTGCCGGTGCCTACTGAGGCTTCTTCTGTTTCTGATTGAGCTCTTTTGCGACCGGGCAGCGCATCGGCGGGCACCGTTAGTGCACAGTTGGTGAGCTGCGGGGTCGCGACCGGGCAGCGCATGGGCGGGGGCCTCCGTGCTTCAAACAGTTGCGACGCCATTGCTGCACGGTGGGTGGGCTTTGGCGTCGCAAAACTGCGCGCGGAGACCCCCGCCCACGCGCTGCCCTCGCTGGTCCGGTCTCTTAGCTTTCAGAGCTTTCAGACCTTCCAGCGTTGGGTCTTGCCTAGGGGGGTTTGGGGCAGCTCGCTGACGAGCTCTATGGCTCGGGGGGCGCAGTAGGCGGGGAGGTATTCCTTGACTGCGCCGCGTAGGGCTTCGAGATTGGGAGGCTCGGCGGGATTGGTGGGGACTACTACGGCTGTTACTGCTTGGCCCCAATCGGGGTCGGGGCGGCCTATTACTGCTACTTCTGCGATGTCTTGCAGGTCGGCGAGGATTCGCTCGACGGCTGCTGGCCAGACTTTTTCGGCGCCGGTGGTGATCATGTCGTCGACTCTTCCGAAGACTGAGAGCTGACCTTCGTCTGAGAGGGCGCCGGCGTCTCCTGTGGGGAACCAGCCGTCGGTTGTGCGGGGGTCGCTGTTGTCGCGGTAGCAGCGCAGGAGCATGGGGCAGCGGAGCTGTACTTCGCCGTCGGCGATGCGCAGCTCGACGCCCTCAAGCGGCCAGCCTTCGTAGATCACGCCGCTGAAGGTTTCGGTCATGCCGTAGGTGGCGACGGTGTTGGGCGGCCGTTCGGGTGGCATGGCGGAGCCGCCGAGCAGGATTGCCCGGAAGGCTGCTGCGTCTATTCGCGCGAGCGCGGTGGGTACCAGCGAGGTGAGGGTTGCGCCCTCGCGGGCTGCTGCTTCGACTGCGGCGGCCTCGAAGCCGTCGTGGACCTCGAGGGGTGTGTCGGTGCGCAGCGCGCGGACTACTACTGCGAGGCCGCCGACGTGTGCGAGGGGGAGGCATGCCAGCCAGCGGTCGGAGCTGGGGTCGACAGCGAGCGCGGAGCTGGTTGCCATCGCGTTGGCCTCGATGGCTGCGTGGGTGAGCACCGCGCCTTTCGGATCGCCGGTGCTGCCGCTGGTTGCCATGACGAGTGCGTCGCCGGTCTCGACGTCCCAGCCGCCGCGGCGGCGGTGGCGGCCGGTGGCGTCGACGACGACGCTGGCACCCATGCGTTCGACGAGAGACTCCTGCGCTTGGGCCGGGAGCCGCTGATCGACGGGCAGGACGGCATCGCCGCCGTCCCACGCGCGCTGGAGTTCGGCTACGAAGCGATCACCGCCGCCGATCGCCAGCGCCACCAGTCGTCGCACGGCGCGGACACTACCGACGCGGTCGCTCGCGCCCGCCGTCATTTGCACTTGGCTGGCGTGGCGCTACGAGGGCGCCCGCTGGCAACTGCCGGCATCGTTCGCTCGAAATCGATGCGGCGTTGGCGGAGTTGTCGCACCTGGGCGCGAGACTGTCGGCTGCATGGACACGGCAGCACTCACGCCCACGCTGCGCTGGACGGGTGACAGCATCGAGATCATCGACCAGACGCGGCTGCCCGCCGAGTTGGTGCTGCTCGATGTGCGTGACGTGGCCAGCGCCGTGGACGCCATCGAGCGGCTTGCGATCCGGGGGGCACCCGCACTCGGCGCCTTCGGAGCGCTTGCGCTGGTCGTCGGCCTCGACGAGGCGCAACCCGGCTCGCTGGATGCGGCACGCGAGGTGCTGGAGCGGTTGCGGCACGAGATCGGCGATGCCCGGCCGACAGCGGTGAACCTGCGATGGGCGGTGGATCGCACGATCGACGCTGCGTTCGCCGTCCCAGAGTTCATCAGCGCGAGCACCAACGCCAGCGACGGCGGCCGAGGCAGCGCCGACGGCGACAGCGCCAGTGCCGGCGGGCTGGCCGAGCTGCGGCAGCGGCTGCTGGACGAGGCGTTGGCCATCGGCGCGGAAGATGCTCGGGCGTGCGCCGAGATTGGTCGGCTCGGCCGCGAGCTGCTCGCCGACGCCACGGTCATCGCGACACACTGCAATGCAGGACGGCTGGCCACGGTGGGCACGGGCACTGCACTGGGCGTCGTGTACGCCAAGGCCGCTGCGGGCGAGCCTGTGCGTGTGCTGGCAGCCGAGACGCGCCCGCTGCTGCAAGGCGCTCGGCTCACCGCCTGGGAGCTGGCCGACGCCGGCATCGAGGTGTCGGTGGTGGCCGATGCCGCGATGGCGTCGCTGATCGCAGGCGGCGAGGTGGACGCCGTAATCGTGGGCGCAGACCGCATCGCTGCGAATGGCGACACTGCCAACAAGGTGGGCACGCTGGCACATGCGCTCGCTGCCGCCGACGCGGGCATCGGGTTCTACATCGCCGCCCCGACCAGCACGATCGACGCAGCGCTTCCATCGGGTGAGTGCATTGCCATCGAGCAGCGAAATCCCGACGAGGTGCACCACGCCGGAGGGACCCGCCTGACCCCTGCGGACGCCGTCGCCGTCAACCCCGCGTTCGACGTGACGCCGGCGCGTTTCATCACGGCCATCATCACCGACGCCGGCGTGCTGCGACCGCCGTACGACCGGTCCATTGCCCAGGCGCTGGCTGGGGCTGAACCAGCCGGATCGGGGGCGGGCCGGTGCTGAATCGCTGGGATGCCGACGAGGCGGCTCGCTGGGGCGAGTTGGGCGATCTCGGCGAGATCACCTACGGATCCCGCCTGGTGGGGGCCGATCCAGCGTTGGTGCTGCACGGCGGCGGCAACACGTCCATCAAGGGCCACAGCACCGACGCCTGGGGCGAGCCGGTCCCGACGCTGTGGGTGAAGGGCAGCGGCTGGGATCTCGCCACCATCGAACCGCCCGGCTTCGCGCCGCTGCGCCTCGAACCCGTCCGGCGTCTGGCAGAGCTGGCGGAGCTGAGCGACACCGAGATGGTGAACCAGCTGCGGATCCACCTGCTCGACGCCAGTGCTCCGAACCCGTCGGTGGAGGCGATCCTGCATGCGCTGCTGCCCCACCGGGCGGTGCTGCACAGCCACGCCGATGCCGTGCTGGCGCTCACCAACACGGCCGACGGCGACGCGCGGGTGCGCCGGCTGTGGGGCGACCGCGCCGTCGTGGTGCCCTACGTGATGCCCGGTTTCGACCTGGCCCGCCGCTGCGCGGACGAATGGCAGGCGCAGGCCCACGACGGCACCGAAGCGATGGTCCTGCTGAACCACGGCATCTTCACCTTCGGCGAGACCACGCGTCAGGCGTACGACTCGATGATCGATCGGATCAGCGAGGCCGAGCAGTGCCTCGCAGAAGCAGGGGTGACATCGTTCGGCGAGACCGATGCGAGTGCGGCCGAGGGCCGCAGCAAGCGTCGTTCGGGCCCTGACGGGATCGAGACAGTGGCGGAGCTGCGTGCAGCGATCTCGGCCGCGGCCGGCACGCCGATGTTGCTGCGAGCGGTGCACGACGAGCAGGCTGAGGCGTTCTGCGGCCGTGATGACCTGGCTTCGGTGACTCAGCGCGGACCGGCGACGCCCGATCACATCATCCGCACCAAGCAGTTCCCGATGGTGGGCCGCGATGTCGCCGGCTTCATCGAGGGGTACCGCACATACTTCGAGCGAAATTGCGCGCGTCACGCCAAGGGCGGCCAGCTCACGATGCTGGACCCGGCACCGCGTGTGGTGCTCGACCCCGAACTCGGGCTGCGGACCGCGGGACGACGCGCAGTCGACTGCGACATCGCCGCGGACATCTACTTGCACACCATCGACGTGATCAATGCCGCGGAGGCCCTCGGGGGCTACGTCGCACTCAGCGAGGCCGACTTGTTCGACGTGGAGTACTGGGAGCTGGAGCAGGCGAAGCTGGCCCGCGCTGGCGCGCCGGCTGGTTTGGCCGGCCAGGTGGCACTGGTGACGGGTGCTGCCTCAGGTATCGGACAGGCCGCAGCCGCGGCGCTGGCCTCAGCCGGGGCGGCAGTGGTCGGCATCGATATCGACGCCGGTATCACGCGAGACGATGGCGGCGACAGCGACCGGCCGGCATCACTGCACGGTTCGGTGTGGCTCGGCATCGAAGTAGATGTCACCGATGCCGACGCCGTGGCCGAAGCGGTTGCCGGCGCGGTCGAGCGCTTCGGGGGCATCGACATCGTGGTGGCGGCGGCCGGCATCTTCGGTCCATCAGCGCCACTGGAAGGGCTCGCTGATGACGCCGACCTCGGCACGGCGTGGCAGCAGACGTTCGACATCAACGTCAGCGGGACCGCAAACACCCTGGCCGCGGCTCACCGGGTGCTGCGGCACTCGCCGGCGGGGGGACGGGTTGTCATCGTGGGCTCCAAGAACGTGCCCGCACCAGGCAAGAGCGCTGCTGCTTACTCGGCGTCGAAGGCGGCTGTTACCCAACTGGCCCGGGTGGCGGCACTCGAGTGGGCGCCCGACAACATCACTGTCAACGTGGTGCATCCCGACGGCGTGTTCGACACGGGACTGTGGTCGGACGAGCTCATCGCCGAGCGTGCAGCCAGCTACGGGCTCACCGCCGAGCAGTACCGGCGGCGCAATCTGCTCGGCCGCGAACTCGCCTCTGCTGATGTCGGCGCGCTGATTGCCGAGATGTGCGGCCCCGCGTTCGCGCACACCACCGGGGCCCAGATCCCCCAAGACGGCGGCAGCGATCGCGTCGTCTAGTCGCCGCAGTCGGCGACCGGGTCATCTCGTCGCCGCAGTCGGCGACCGGCCGTCTAGCTCCCGACTTCAGCGGGGGCCGCGCCGGCCATGAGCAGGCCGATCTCCTCGCGGGTGGCGGTGCGGGGATCGACTGTTGCCACGATGCGGCCCTCGTACATGACGGCAACCCGGTCGCTGAGGGCCAGCACCTCGTCGAGCTCGGCCGACACCAGCAGCACCGCCGTGCCCTCGTCGCGACGCTCGCGGATGCGGCGCCAGATGAACTCGATGGCGCCGATGTCGATGCCGCGGGTGGGCTGTGCCGCGATGAGCAAATCGATCTCGTCGGAGAACTCGCGGCCCACGATGAGCTTCTGCTTGTTGCCGCCCGACAGGCTGTCGGCCGGGGACTCCACGTCGGGCGTCCGCACGTCGAAGGTGGCCACGACATCGCGGGCGTGGGAGTCGATGCGGTCGCGTCGCAGCATGCCGCCCGCCGCGAAGGGTCGCTTGAAGTAGCGGTTCAGAACCGAGTTGTCGGCTACCGAGTAGGAGCCGATGAGGCCGTGCTTGGCCCGGTCCTCGGGAATGTGCCCCACGCCGATCACCGTGACCTGGCGAGGTCGGGCACCCGAGGCATCCCGGTCGCTGATCGACACGGTGCCGGCTGTTGCGTGGCGCAGACCCGTGATGGCTTCCACCAGCTCCCGCTGGCCGTTGCCCTCCACGCCGGCGACACCGACGATCTCGCCCGCCCGCACTGCGAGCGACAGCTCGTCGACAGCTCGCTGACCGCGGTCGTCATCGGCGCAGAGGCCGGCTATGTCGAGCACCACCGGCAGCTCGCCAGCCTCGGCAGCTGGTTTTTCATCGCTGTAGGCAGCCGCCGTGGAGACCGCCGATCCGACGCCGGTGGCACCCGACTCGAACCGGTCGCCGTGCAGATCCACCGCGCGGCCGACCATCAGCTCAGCCAAGGCTGCCTCGCTGGTCTGCGCTGGTGTGGTGGTGCCCACCACCCGGCCCTCGCGCAGCACGACGATGTCGTCGGCTGCGGCCATGACCTCGCGCAGCTTGTGGGTGATGAACACGATGCCGACGCCCTGGTCGGTCAAGCCACGCAGCACGTCAAGCAGATGATCTGTCTCCTGCGGGGTGAGCACCGCGGTGGGCTCGTCCGCGATCAGCACCCGTGCGTCGCGGTACAGCGCCTTGAGGATCTCCACTCGCTGCTGTGCCCCGACCGGCAGGTCCTCCACCGCCGCGTCAGGGTCGACGTGGAGCCCGAAACGGTCAGCCAGGTCCATCACCCGGCGGCGCGCCTGGGCCACGTCGATCATGCCGAGCTTGCGCGGCTCGGCCCCGAGCACGATGTTGCGCACAACACTCATCGGCGGCACGAGCTGGAAGTGCTGGTGCACCATGCCGACGCCGCGCGCGATGGCGTCGTGCGGGCTCGACAGCTCGACGTGCTCGTCGGCGATCACGACCTGGCCCGCGTCGGGGCGGTGCAAGCCGAACAGGACATTGACGAGAGTGCTCTTGCCCGCACCGTTCTCGCCCAGCAGCGCCAGGATGCGCCCGGGCCGCAGCTCGACTGAGACGTCGTCGTTGGCCACGACCGGGCCGAAGCGCTTGGTGATGCCGTGGCCGGCCAGCAGCACCTCGGGCTCGGCCTGGGCAGCAACAGTCTCGGCCGCCGCAACCATCATCGAACCTCGTACGGCTGACCCAGCGCAGCCGGGTCGCGCATGCGGCCGAACAGACCCGCAGCGGCCACCACGATGATCGTGACCACGAACGGCAGCATCCCCACGAACTGCGCCGGGATGTCGAATGTGTCGTTGAGCTGGAACTGGCCTTGCAGTGCCGTCGTGAAACCGAAGAACAGCGCCGCCGCGTAGGCGCCCAGCGGCGTGCGGCGACCGAAGATCATCACGGCCAGAGCCAGGAAGCCCCGCCCGCCCGACATCGCCCGGGTGAAGGTGCCCACCGACTCCAGCGCCAGGTACGCGCCGCCAAGGCCGGCCAAGCCGCCCGCCAGCGTCACGTTCCAGTAGCGCAGCCGGATCACATCGATGCCCACGGTGGCCGCTGCACCAGGGTGTTCGCCGATTGCCGTCGTTCGCATCCCCCACACCGAGCGCAGCAGCAGTACATGGAGCACTACGACCAGCACGAGCGCCAGGTACGTCAGCGGTGGGCGGTTGAACAGCGCCGTGCCCACAACGGGCAGATCGGCGAGCGGCCCGAGCTCGATCGACTGATACTTGGGCTGGCCCAGCGAACGCCCCCGGTCGTAGAAGAACGACGTCAGGCCCAGCGCCGCGATGTTCAGGACCGTGCCGGCGATGATCTGATCTGTTCGCAGCCCGACCGACATCGCGGCGAGCATCCAGCCCATCGCGAGACCGGTGCTGACGCCCGCGACCACACCGAGGAACAGCGAGCCCGACATCGACGCGACGGTGAATGCCGTGAACGCCGACATCAGGAACTGTCCTTCGATGCCGATGTTCACGATGCCCGAACGCTCGCCGATCATCCCGCACATGGCGCCCAGCACCAGCAGGGTGGCGGCGCGCACCGTGCCCCCGAGCACGGCGGTGGTCTGCGCCCCGTCCCAGGCGTAGAAGCCCCACACCAGCGCCACTAGCACCACGGCCCCTGCCACCGACCAGACGCGCTGCGGCGACCAGCCACGCATGCCAGCATTTCCCGACGCCGCCGCCAGATCCGGGCCGGCGCGGGCGGTCATCGGCCCCACCCCGCGCCGAGCGTCAGGCGACGGTCGTCAGTGTCTCGCAGCCGCAGCAGCCAGCGCACGATCAACGGCGCTGCCACGAACAGCAGGATCAGCGCCTGGATCACGTCGATGATCTCGGGCGCCACTCCCGACTCGAACTGCATCTTGGCGGCGCCCGCTTCCATCAGCCCCACCAGCAGACCGGCGGGAATGACCGCGATGGGGTTGGTGCGGGCCAGCAGCGCAATCGTGATGCCCTCGAAGCCGAGGCCCACGTTCACCCCGGCCTCGAAGCGACCGTCGACGCCGAGCGACTCGATCGCGCCGCCGAGGCCGGCCAGCAGCCCCGCCACCGCCATGGTCGAGGCCATGATCCAGCCCACCGAGATGCCCGCATAGTGGGCCGCATGGCGGTTGGCACCCACGCTGCGCACCTCGAAGCCGTAGGTGGTGCGTTCCAGGACGAACCAGCAGGCGACCGCGGCGAGCACGGCCAGCACGAAGCCTGCCGGCAGCCATCCCCACGTGGGAATCTCCGCCGACGGCTCCACCAGCGGCGTGCGGGCGATGATGTTGGAGCCCGATCGATCCTGCCAGGGGTTGGCGGCCAGCCAGTCGGTGAGGTTGCCGGCCACGAAGTTGAGCATGATCGTGACGATCACCTCGTGAGCACCCGACGTGGCTTTCAGCACGCCTGCGATGGCGCCCCATACCGCACCCGCGGCAGCACCGACCAGCAGCGCCAGCGGGAGATGCACCACCAAGGGCACACCCTCAAGCCCGAAGCCGACACCCGCGGCGAACGCTGCGCCGACCAGCAGCTGGCCCTGCCCGCCGATGTTGAACAGGCCCGCCTTGAAGGCGAAGGCAACGGCCAGGCCGCCGAAGACGAGCGGCGTCGCCTTCTGCAAGGTGCGCAGCAGCGCGTCGGCATCGCCCGCCCCGCCGAGCACCAGCGCGCTGTAGGCACTGAGCACCGAGTGGCCCTGCACGGCGATGAGCACTGCGCCCAGCACGAGCCCCAGCGCTACGGATGCCAACGGCACCGCCGCGGCGCGCAGCACCGTTCGCGTCAGGGTGCGGCGGCTGTCATCGGTCGAGCCCGCTCTGCCTGCCGCATCTGTCTCAGCGGGCGCCTGCGGACCAGCGGGAACGCTCACGGTGAGGTGAGATTCCCGCGGCCCGCAGCGACCAGCTCAGCTCATGCCTCGCTGGATCAGCCCGGCGGCCACCCGGTGTCGATCTCACCGGCCTCGAGGCCGGCCAGGACGTCGTCAAGCGTCGCCCGCATGTCGTCGGTGACGATGCTGTCGAAGTCGTGGAATGGTGCCAGACCGACCTCGCCGAGGTAGTTGCCCCCGGCAAACTCGCCGCTTTCGGCTTGAGCAACCAGGTCAGCCACTCCCGGGGTGATGAGCTTCATGGCGCTCGTCACCAGGCACGGCTG
Source organism: Acidimicrobiia bacterium (assembly GCA_022820925.1). GTDB lineage: Bacteria > Actinomycetota > Acidimicrobiia > Acidimicrobiales > Poriferisodalaceae > Poriferisodalis. Next base: position 290,168 of record JAJEEO010000014.1, read on the forward strand.
CGCCTCGGGCACCGTGTTCCATTGGTCGGTGTCGACGCCGACGCAGTAGGCGCCGTCCTGCGAGGCAATCTCGATGAGCGCCCCGTTGCCGGTGGCACCGCCGGCGCCGAAGATGATGTCGGCACCCTGGTCGAGCGCCTGCCGTGCGGTGGCAGCACCCCAGTCGGGATCGCCGAACGCTACGTCCAGACCGCCGGGGTGGTACGTGGAGATCGTCTCCACCGCCGAGTTGGTGTAGCGGGCCCCGTGCTCCCAGCCTTCCTTGAATGCCACCACGGGCGGTACCAGATCGGTGCCGAGCACGGCGCCCACGATGTTGGTCTCGGTGAGCATGCCCGCGAGCGCGCCGGCCAGGAAGCCCGACTGGTCCTCGGGGAATATCAGCCCCGCCAGATTGGGAAGCGCCTCGGCCTGGAACTGGTCGACGCCGATGAAGAAGATGTCCGGGTTCTCCTTCGCCGCGGCGATGGTGGCGTCGCCGAGGCCGAAGCCGACGGTGATGATGACGTTCACACCGTCTTCGACGAACAGGTTGATGTTGTTCTCGTAGTCCTTGGCCTCTTCGGTCTCGATGTAATCGGCCTCGGCTCCCAGCGCGGCGGCGGCCTCCTGCGCGCCCTCCCACGCCGACTGGTTGAAGCTCTTGTCGTCGACTTTGCCGGTATCGGTGACCAAGCCGATCTTGAATGCATCGCTGTCGTCGCTGCCCGTGCAGGCTGCAGCCAGCAGCGCAACGATGGCGAGCACCAGTGCCAGCCGCTTTGTCAGTCTCGTCATGGAGGCCCTCCCGTTCACACCCGTGACGTGGCCGGACCTCTGCGGCCCCGCCGGTTTGCAGGGGAGCCTACGCGCACTCATTCCTCGACGAGTTCGACCAGCGTGCCGAGATTGCCCTTCGGGTGCACAAACGCGACCGTGGTGCCGCGCGAGCCAGGTCGGGGCGCCGTGTCGATCGGCACCGCACCGGCGTCGATCATTGTCTGGAGCGCTGCGGCGCAGTCATCCACGCGGTAGCCGACGTGGTGCAGGCCCTCGCCCCGGCGCTCGAGGAATTTGGCGATGGGCGAATCGGGCCTCGTCGCGGCGGTGAGCTGGATGTAGCTGTCGGCCACCTTGATCAGCGCCTCCTCGACGCCGTCAGAGTCGACGACCTCCCGGTGGGCCACTTCCGCGCCGAACGCTTCGGCGTAGTAGGCGACTGCAGCGTCGAGGTCGTTCACGGCGATGGCCACGTGGTCGATCTCGGTCAAGATCATCGGGCTGACCTGTCTTTCTGTTGGTCTGTGGTCGTGATGAGCGTCAATCGGTTCAACGGCAGCCAACTGTGTCGCTAGCCGGCAGCGGCGGCGGCTTCCAGCGAGGCTGCATGGCGGGCGAACTGCGTGATGCGGTCCTCGCCGATCCGCTCGCGCTTGTGGGGATCGGTGATGCCCAGACCAGGTTCGGCGGCCAGGCACAGCACGCCGAGCTTGCCCTCGTGCAGGTTGTGGTGGACCTGCCAGGCGGCCAGACCCGTTTCGTCGAGCGTGAAGGTCTTCGACAGGATCGGCTGGATGCGCCCCTGATCGATGAGCCGGTTCATCGCCCACGCCTCGGCGTAGTTGGCGAAGTGGCTCGACACGATCCGCTTCAGCTTCATCCACAGATGCCGGTTGTCGTACTCGATCATGTACCCGCTGGTGGCGGCACACGTCACGACGGTGCCGCCTCGCTTCGCGGCGAACACCGACGCTCCCATGGTGGAGCGGCCCGGGTGCTCGAACACGATGTCGGGATCGTCGCCGATGAGGCTGCGCACTTTCTTGCCGAAGCGCCGCCATTCGCCTTCGTCCTGGGTGTGATCGTCGCTCCAGAAGCGATAGCCCTCGGCACTCCGATCGATGACATGCTCGACGCCGAGCTGACCGAGCAGCTCTGCCTTGTCGGGCGAGCTGACGATTCCAACGGGAGTACCGCCGCCGTTGAGCACGAGCTGGCACGCGTAGCCGCCCAGCCCTCCGGTGGCACCCCAGACAAGCACCGAGTCGCCCTGCTTCATGCGCGCGGCGTTGTCGCCGACCAGCATCCGGTACGAGGTCGCAGCGCACAGCGCATTGACAGCCGCTTCCTCCCAGGACAGATGCGCCGGCTTGGGCATGAGCTGGTTGGCCTTGACGATGGTGAGGTCCGCCAGACCGCCGAAGTTGCTCTCGAAGCCCCAGATCCGCTGGTTGGAGGCCTTCATCGAGTCCTCGTGGGCGGCGGGATCCTGATCGTCGACGTAGTTGCAGTGAACGACCACCCTGTCGCCCGGGCGCCAATTGCGCACCGCCGAGCCGCACTGGAGCACGACGCCTGAGGCGTCCGAGCCGAGCACGTGGTAGTCGAGCGCGTGGCGGGCACCCCAAGCGCTCTCCCGGCCCAGCCGGTCCAGGAAGCCGAACGTCGGCAGGGGCTCGAAGATCGAGGTCCACACGGTGTTGAAGTTGATGGCGCTGGCCATCACCGCCAGGTACACCTCGTCGGGCGCGAGCTCGGGCGTGGCGACCTCGCCGATGTGGGTGGCCTCGCGGGGATCCTTGTCGGCCGAGGCACGGCCTTCGAACATCGTCTGCTCGTCGCGGACTACGTATGCCGCCCTGAAGCTCTCCGGGATCGGCATGGCCTCGAGTTCGGGACCGGACGCGCCGGCGGCGATGGCATCAGCGAACTGCTTCACGGGGCCGAACGCTAACGGCGCGGCAGGACCGCGAATGCCACAATCCTGTGACGATCTGGCCCCATCGAGCCCAGTCTCGGCAGCCGTGCAGACCGTTTCGTACACTCGCTGTCCACCCAGCCGCGGTCCAGTGCCGGAGGCTGGGCACACCGGCACCGTTGAGGGGGTAGCGATGGCTGGTTCGGTGATCGTCGGCGGCGCACGGACGCCGATCGGCAAGTTCAACGGCGGCTTGGCCTCGATGACCGGGGCACAGCTCGGCGGCGTCGCCATCGAGGCTGCCCTGGCGCGTTCCGGCGTGGGGGCCGACGACGTCGACTACGTCGTGATGGGACAGGTGCTGCAGGCGGGCCAGGGGCAGATCACGGCCCGCCAGGCCGCGACCCGTGCCGGCATCTCGATGGAAGTTCCGGCCATCACCATCAACAAGGTGTGCCTGTCGGGCCTGAACGCCCTGTACATGGCCGACCAGATGATCTCCGCCGGTGACGCCGAGGTGGTCGTGGCGGGCGGCATGGAGTCGATGACCAACGCGCCGTACCTGCTGCCCGACGGGCGCAACGGCATGCGCATGGGCTCGGGCACGGTGCTCGACGCGATGATCCACGACGGCCTGTGGTGCGCCTTCGACGACGGGCACATGGGCGACGGCACCGAGCGGGACGCGGCGAGTGCAGGGATCGCACGCAGCGCGATGGACGAGTACTCCGCCCAGTCGCACGAACGGGCTGCCGCAGCGCAGAAGGAAGGCCGTTTCGACGACGAGATCGTGGCGGTCAGCATCCCGGTGCGCCGCGGCGACCCGCTGACGGTGCTCGACGACGAGGGCATCCGGCCCGGGACGACGGCGGACAGCCTGTCGGGGCTGCGCCCGGCGTTCGCCGCCGACGGCGCGGTGACGGCGGGCAACGCATCGCAGATCTCCGACGGCGGCTGCGCGCTGGTGGTCATGTCGCCCGAGGCGGCCGCGGGGCGAGGCATCGAGCCGCTGGCCGAAGTCGTCTCCTACGGCATGGTGGCGGGGCCCGACACCTGCCTGCTGCGCCAGCCCGCCAATGCGATCCGCCGTGCACTGCAGCGCACCGATCTCGACGTGTCCGACCTGTCGCTGTTCGAGATCAACGAGGCGTTCGCCGCAGTTGCGGTGGCCTCAACCGAGGACCTGGGCGTCTCGCCCGAGATCGTCAACCCCAACGGCGGTGCGGTAGCGCTCGGCCATCCCATCGGCATGTCCGGTGCCCGGCTGGCACTCACCCTCGCCCGCGAGCTGCGCCGCCGCGGCGGCGGTCTCGGCGCCGCAGCGCTCTGCGGGGGCGGCGGCCAAGGCGACGCCGTCATCCTGCGCGCCGCGTAGCTGCCCGGCCAGCAGCCGAAGCTGCGGCGCTTCGGCGCGGCTCGAGGCAGGACGTCGGTCTTGACGCTCATGGGCTGCAGCACCGTTTCGATCGCATCGCGGACCGCGGCCGCATCGGCGGCGGGGGCTTCGAGGTAGACGCGGCTCGCGCCGAGCAGCTCGGTCAACCGGGCGAAGGGGGCCGGGTCGGCGAGCATGGCTCCCGCCACCGCGGCGGGCGCGGTGGCGATCCCCAGCAGCGCGCCGCACGGGTCGACAAACACCGCCGCGACGCCGTGCGGGGGAGCGCAGGCGCTCAGGCACAGTGCCCGTGCGTGACATGTCCCGGTGACGAGCACGCGCTCGTCGGGGGACGGCCGGAACACCGCGACCGGCAATTCGCGTGATGTTTGATTGTCGGGTTCGAGGGCAGCCATGGCACTCCTCACGAGTGCAGGCCGCAGGGAACGTGCCGCCGGGACCGTACGCAGCCGGCGAGGCCGGGTCCAGCGGATTTCGCCCGGATCAGGGCGTGAGGGCGCGGCGGTTGTTCAGGGCGCGTTCGAGCGTCAGCTCGTCGGCGTATTCGAGATCGCCGCCGACCGGCAGCCCGCTGGCGAGCCGGCTCACCTTGACGCCGAGCGGTTCGAGCTGGCGGGCGAGGTACATCGCCGTCGTGTCGCCCTCGATGTTGGGGTTGGTGCACACGATCAGCTCGGTGACCTGCTCGTCATCGAGCCGTGCGAGCAGCTCGCGGATGCGCAGCTGCTCGGGGCCCACGCCTTCGAGCGGGTTGAGCGCTCCGCCGAGCACGTGGTAGCGACCGCGGAAACCGGCCTTCTCCATGGCGACCACGTCACGGGGCTCTTCCACCACGCAGACCAGGCCGTTGCGCCGGGTCTCGTCAGCGCAGTAGGCGCACGGGTCGGATTCGCTGAGGTTCCAGCACTGCGTGCAGAACCCGACACGCTCAGCCGCCGCCGTGATCGTCTCTGCCAGGCGGCGTGCATCGGCCGCAGGCCGCTTGAGGAGCCAGAACGTGATGCGCTGCGCGCCCTTGGGGCCGATGCCGGGCAGGCGGCTGAGCTCGTCGATCAGGTCGTCGACCGCATCGTCGTACACGTCAGTCCCCGCCGCCGGTGGTGGATCAAGGCTGTCAGGTGGTGGCCTCGTCGTCGCGGACCACCTTCGAGCCCGGGAACCGATCGAGGATCCGTTGCACCTTGGCCTCCTGCGAGGCGGCCCCCGATGCTGGTGGGGCCGCGGGCGCGTCCGAGACGGGGCTGCCAGCGCCGGGCTCGGCAGCAGGGCTGCCGGAGGCTGGGGATGCTGCCGAGGCGATGCTCCGATCGGTCGCGTAGGCGTCGGCGGGCACCGGTGCGGGGGTCGGCGGTGCCTTCGTGTCCGGCGCCCCGGTGGTCGACGGAGACTCGGCGCTGCCCTGGGCGGCGGGCGGGACCACTTCGAGCCGAATCGTCTGGTCGAGCAGGTCCGACAGAATCGCCTCCACCTCGTTCTGCCGCCGGCGGGCCTGCTCGATCGGCACGCCTTCGCTGAGCCGCACGCTCACGACGTTGCGGTCGTGAGCGACAACGGTCACTTCGCGGAACAGTCCTGCGGCGACCGGACGCAGCTTCCCGACCACCTGCACCTCCCACGTGCGCTGCAGGTCATCGGCCGTCATGGCGGTCCGACGTGCAGGTCCGGACGTCGCATCCGCGGGGGTCGGCGCGTCCGGCGTGACGGTCGGCACCTCGTCGGGTGCCGCTGCGGGTGCCGGTTCGGCCGGCGCAGCGGGCGTGGCCGATGTGGGCGACGGCGTGGGCGGCGGCGGAGACGGCGGTGCGGGCGCCGGGGCCGCGGGTGCAGGCGGCGGTGCAGGTGCAGGCGATTCGAGCGATGGCGGCGCGGAGGTCG
>JAJEEO010000007.1 GCA_022820925.1 Acidimicrobiia bacterium
GCTGGGACTTCGGTCGCAACGGCTACAGCGACGTCACGCTGTGGGAGCACGTCTGGGACAGCTTCAGCCGCCTGGCCAAGGGGCTGTTCTGGGGGGTGGTCCTCGGCGTGCCGATCGGTTTGGCCATGGGTCTGTCGAACCGCTGGCGCGGTGTCTTCGACCCTGTCGTGGAGCTGCTGCGGCCCATCCCCCCGCTGGCGCTCATCCCCCTGTTCATCGTGTGGTTCGGCATCGGCGAGGAGGGCAAGGTCAACCTGCTGCTGTTCGCTGCGATCTGGATCATGGTGATTGCAGCCAGATCCGGCGTGCTCGCCGTCAACACCACCAAGGTGCACGCCGCATATTCGCTGGGCGCGTCCAAGGCCCAGGTGCTGCGGCACGTGATCCTGCCCAACGCGCTGCCCGAGATCTTCACCGGGCTGCGGGTGGCCATCGGGGTGTGCTGGGGCACGCTCGTGGCTGCCGAGCTGCTCGGCGCCAGTTCGGGGCTCGGCTTCACCATCTTCAAGGCCCGGCAGTTCTTCCTGCTCGATCTCATGCTCTCGGCGGTCATCCTCATCAGCATCCTCGGGGTGACCATGGACGTGGCCATGCGCATGGCCGAGAAGCGGCTGATCCCCTGGCGGGGCAAGGGTTGACAACCCCCGAGCCGGTCGCTGGCCGGGAACCTGTCGCCGAGTCGTGGCGACGCCAGGCACGAGCGGCGCAGATGCGAGTGGTGCTCGCCGACGGGGCCGACGAGCGTGCCCGGGCCGCCGCCGCCCGCTTGGCTGCCGAGGAATTGGCCGACCCGGTGCTGCTCGACGACGCTGCGAGTGCGTGCTCGCCGGCAGTGCGGGCCCGGGCTGAGGCATCGCCGTTTCGCGAGCGCATCGATCTCGACGACCCGCTCCACGTGGCGGCGCTCATGGTGGCGGCCGGCGAGGCCGATGCCTGCGTCGGCGGTGCCAGCCGTGCGTCTGCCGACGTGGTGCGGGCGGCGCTGTTCTGCATCGGCCCGGCGCCGGGCATCAGCACCATCAGCTCCTGCTTCTTGATGGTGCTGGCCGACGGCACCCCGATCACCTACGGCGACTGCGGCGTGATCCCCGAGCCCGACGCCGAGCAGCTCGCCTCGATTGCCATGGCCACGGCGGCCACCCACACCCAGCTCACCGCCGAGACGCCGCGGGTGGCGATGCTGTCGTACTCCACCAAGGGCAGCGCCGAAGGTGCGGGGGTGGGTCGGGTGCGCGCTGCCACGCGGCTGGTGCGCGAGCGGATGGGCTCGCTGGCCATCGACGGCGAGCTGCAGTTCGACGCCGCCTGGGATCGGGGGGTGGCCGCGGCCAAGGCCCCCGACTCGAATGTCGCGGGCCGGGCCAATGTGTTCATCTTCCCCGACCTCGATGCCGGCAACATCGCCTACAAGATCACCGAGCGGCTGGCCGGCGCCCGGGCGTACGGACCGCTGCTGCAGGGGACGGCGCGGGTGATGCACGATCTGTCGCGCGGCTGCGATGCGGACGACATCGTGTCGGTTGCGTTGATCGCAGCCTGCCAGGCCGCGCAGGACCGCCCGTAGCGTCCGGCTCCTCTAACGGTTTAGATATAGCTGCTAACTTCCGCGTGAGAGCGCCGTGCAATCGGCCTCGGCAGCGGCACAGCGACAGGAAGCGGGGCGACATGGCCGGACGCAATGGGGACCGCTCCACAGCCCGCCGGCCGCTGGACCGCGGCAAGGTGGTCGCGGCCGCCGCAGAGATCGCCGATGCCGAGGGGCTCGACAAGATGACCCTGACACGGGTCGCCGCCGAGCTGGGCGTGCGCCAGCCGGCCCTCTATCGCCACATCGACGGGTACGACGATCTGCTGCGCAGCCTCAGCCTGCAGGGCCGCGAGATCCTCGCCCAGCGGCTGACCGACGCCGCGGTCGGCCTGTCGGGCGACGACTCGGTCGCCGCGGTGGGCCACGCCTGGCGGGCCATGGTGCGAGACCATCCCGGCATCTACGCCGCCACCGACCGCTACCCGTGCGCCGGCGATGCCGAGCTGGAGGCCGCGGTGGAGCGGGTGCTCGCCGTGCTCGGGCAGACCCTGCGGGGCTACGACCTCAGCCCCGAAGACCGGGTGCACGCAGCCCGCACGATGCGCAGCGCATTCCACGGATTCAGCCACCTTGAGTCGGGCGACGGCCACCCCCTGCCGCACGACCCCGAGGACACCTTCGAGCACCTGGTCCAGCTGCTGTGCGCAGGCATCCACCGGCTCTCGCGCACCCCTGCGGGTGCCTCGAAGGGCGGGGGATAATTCAGCTGTCCACTCGCTGTGCCGACCTGCGTGCGACTTCTGTTCGACGCCTTCCGCTATCGGTTATAAGCTCTAACACGGCGGCGGGGTGGGCGTCGATCAGTCGGGATTTCGTTCAACGAAGGGTGAAGACATGACCCGCATGACCCCCAGCGAAGCGTTCGTCGAGACGATGGCGGCCCACGGGGTCGACACCATCTTCGGCATCATGGGCAGCGCGTTCATGGACGCCATGGACATCTTCGAGCCGGCCGGCATCGAGCTGGTGCCGGTGGTGCACGAGCAGGGCGCCGCCCACATGGCCGACGGCTTCAGCCGCGTCAGCGGCCGCCACGGCGTGGTGATCGGCCAGAACGGGCCGGGCATCTCCAACTGCGTGACTGCGGTCGCCGCTGCGTTCTGGGCGCACAGCCCGGTGGTCGTCATCACACCCGAGACCGGCACGATGGGCATCGGCCTGGGCGGCTTCCAGGAGGCCAACCAGCTCCCGATGTTCGAGGAGTTCACCAAGTACCAGGGTCACGTCAACAACGAGCACCGCATGGCCGAGCTGACCGGCCGGTGCTTCGACCGGGCGCTGTCGGAGATGGGGCCGACGCAGCTCAACATTCCGAGGGATCGCTTCTACGGCGACATCGACGTGGAGATTCCCCAGCCGCAGATTGTCGATCGGGGCCCCGGCGGCGAGCGCACCTTGAATGAGGCCGCCGAGCTGCTGGCCGGTGCCGAATTCCCGGTGATGATCTCCGGCGGCGGCGTGGTGATGGGCGACGCCATGGCCGAGGCGATTGCGCTGGCTGAGCGGCTGGGCTGCCCGGTGGTCAACAGCTACCTGCACAACGACTCGTTCCCGGCGTCGCACCCGCAGTGGTGCGGGCCGCTGGGGTACCAGGGATCGAAGGCGGCGATGCGGCTGATCTCACGGGCCGACGTGGTGCTGGCGCTGGGCACCCGGCTCGGGCCGTTCGGCACGCTGCCCCAGCACGGGCTGGAGTACTGGCCCGATGACGCCAAGATCATCCAGGTGGATGCCGACGCCACAATGCTCGGCTTGGTCAAGCGCATCGACGTGGGTATCTGCGGTGATGCGGGGGCGGCGGCCGTGGCGCTCACCCAGCGATTGGCTGGCCGCGAGCTGGTGTGCGATGCCACCCGTGCGCAGCGGGCCGCGGAGATCGCAGCCGACAAGGCCGACTGGGAAGCAGAGCTGGACGACTGGATTCACGAAACCGACGACTTCAGCGTCGACATGATCAAGCAGGCGGCGGAGGAGAGCTACAACTGGATGCATCCGCGCCAGGTGCTGCGCGAGCTCGAGAACGCCATGCCCGAGCGGGTGATGGTGTCGACCGACATCGGCAACATCAACTCAGTGGCCAACAGCTACCTGCGCTTCGAAGAGCCACGATCGTTCCTTGCCCCGATGAGCTGGGGCAACTGCGGTTATGCGCTGCCCACGATGATCGGGGCCAAGAAGGCGGCCCCGGATCGGCCGGCGGTGGCGTACGCGGGCGACGGGGCGTGGGCCATGAGCATGGTGGAGATCATGACGGCAGTGCGCCACAACATCCCGGTGACCGCGGTGGTGTTCCACAACCGCCAATGGGGCGCGGAGAAGAAGAACCAGGTCGACTTCTACGGTCGCCGGTTCGTGGCCGGCGAGCTGGACGGCGGCGAGAACTGGTCGGAGGTGGCCCAGGCCATGGGCGCCGAGGGCGTGCGCGTCAACCAGCTCGAAGACGTCGGCCCGGCGCTGGAGCGGGCCATCGACGCCCAGATGAACGGCGGCCGCACCACGGTGATCGAAGCCATGTGCACGATGGAGCTGGGCGATCCGTTCCGCAAGGATGCGCTCAAGCGCCCGATCCGCTTCCTGGACAAGTACGGCGAATACACCTGATCCCGTGCCCGTCCGCAGGTTTGCGGTGGCGTGCGGGCTGGTGCTGGCGGCGGTGCTGGCCGCCGGATGCGTCGAGGCCGCGTGGGATGTCGAGATAGGAGAGGACGGCTCGGGCTCGTTCGAGTGGCGCTACACCTTCGACGATGCCGCCGTGCCGTTCGAGGCCGAAGGCGACGGCGGCGGCGACGTGACGCCGCATGCGGCGTGCGAGCGGTTTCTCAGGCGGTTCGACGGCGCCGGTCCGGTGCGACCGCACGTCGCCGCTGTCACAACGCGTGTCGAGGCCCTTCACAGCGACGGCGTGTGCAGCTACGCCGCGAGCATCACGTGGTCTGCGGACGAGTCCGAGGATGTCCTGTCGTCGCTCGCGCTGAATCAGGGTCCGGAGATCCGGCGCATCACCGGCGGCGGGTGGAGCTTCGACTTCGAGACTCGATTCGTCGATGAGTACCTGGCTGCCGGCGGACCGCTGTTCGAAGCGGTCGGGGAGCTGCATCCGACGTTCACGCTGTCGCTGACGCTGCCCGGCACGCTGGTCGAGAGCAACGCCGACACCACCGACGGATCGACCCATGTCTGGGTCATCGACTTGGCCGAATTCGAGGGCATCCCCAAGGTGCTCCACGCCGAGTCGGCAACAGCCGGCGGCGGGTTCCTGCCCCAGGTGATCGGGATTGCCCTGTTCGCGATCGTGCTCGCGCTCGCCGTGCGCTACCGCCTGTACAAGCGCCGCCGAGCCCGAGCCGCTCGCTGGTAGTTGCCGCAGCGGCCCGGACTGGCCGCCGGCGCGGTGGGCCGTCCGAGAGCCGGATCGGTTGTCACCGGCCTAGCAGTCGCTGGGAGCAGCCAAGCGGTAGCCGATCCCGTGCTCGGTGAAGATGTACACCGGCTCTGCGGCGTTGTCGCCGAGCTTCGCCCGCAGCTTCCGCACGGCTGCCCGTATGCGGTCGGAGTGGCGCGAATCCGAGAGGCCCCAGACCTTCTGCAGGAGGACTTCGGTGGTCACCACCCCTCCAGCGTTGGCTGAAAGCACGCGCAGCACATCGAACTCGGTGGCGGTGAGGGTGACCGCCCGGCTGGCCAAGCTCACGTGGCGCCGTGCGAAGTCGACGCTGAGGTCGCCTCGCCGGTAGGTCTGGGGCCCCGAGCGCCCGCGCAGCGCGGCTTGGACCCGCGCGACGAGCTCGATGGCCGAGAACGGCTTGACGATGTAGTCGGCCGCTCCGCTGTGGAGTGCCCGTGCGATCGTCTCGTCCCTGCCGTAACCGGAGACGAAGATGACCGGCACGTCAGCGAGCTCGGGGGTGTTGTTCATGAGCTCGATGCCGTCAGCGTCGGGGAGCATGAGGTCGAGCAGAACAAGGTCGGGCCTGTGGGCCCGGACGAGCTGGGCGAGCTGGTGCGGGTCCCCCGCAGTCCGCGGTGCGTAGCCGCCCGCCGACAGAGCATCTCGCATTATGTGCAGGGCGTGCGGGTCATCATCGATGATCAGGATCGATGTCTCCGCCTCCAGGGCTTCGGTCGTGCGTGGCTTGGCGGCCACGGGGACTGATTCGCTGGAGACGGCCGGAATCGTGAACGTGAAGCGCGCGCCATGACCCGCTCCGTCGCTGTGGGCTTCGATCCGGCCACCGTGGGCTTCCACCAGACCCTTGCAAATGGCGAGGCCCAATCCGGTGCCCTCCGCAAGGCGGGAGCGTCGCTCGAACAGGTGCGACAGCCGCTCTGGCGCGATTCCCTCGCCCTTGTCCGAAACCGAGATCGCGATGAAGCCGTTCTCGTGGACCGCTTCGATCCCGATCGGGGAAGACGCCGAACTGTGCCGGGCGGAGTTCGCCAGCAGGTTGTTCAGCACCTGCGTGGTGCGCTCGGGGTCGGCCAAGGCTCGCGGCAGCGTCGGCGGGAGATCGATGATGACGGGGTTGGGTCCGCCCCCGCTCAGGAAATTGTTACGAGCCGCATCGACCAACTCGACCACGCTTGAGGGCTGGGGAGCGACGGTGAGCGTGCCCGCATCGATGCTCCCTGCGTCCAGCAGGTTGGTGATGAGGCTGCGCATGTGGTCGGCCTGCCCGTCGATGATGCGGAAGAACTGGAGCAGTTCGGCTTGAGGCGGCGCCGGTGCCGCGCCGAGCGCAGTCGATGCGGAGCCCTTGATCGACGTCAGCGGTGCGCGCAGCTCATGGCTCACCATCTCGAGGAACTCCGCCCGCTGCCGTTCCAGTGCTTCGAGGTCCGCGCGGGCTCGCTCGACAGCGGTGTGCGTTCGCGCGTTCGCGATCGCGGTCGCCGCCTGGGACGCGAAGAGCACGAGTATCTCCTCGTCATCGCTGGTGAATTCCCGTCCGTCCTGCTTGTCGCCCAGAAAGAAGAAGGCGGGGTACTCGCCCTGGTACAGCATCGGCGTGCCCTGCAGGGTGGTGGAACCGCCAGGAATCGGGGACAAGCCGAGCGATCGGATGTACTCGGGCAGGTCCGCAATCCGCAGCGGTGCGGAGACGCGCCGCACGTGGTCGAAGAACCGCGGGCCGTCCGGCCATTCCAGCAGCTGCCGGCGCCGCTTGGCCGAGAAACCTCCCGTGACCAGGTCCTGGACCGCTCCCTGCGCATCGACCGTCGTCATGACACTGAGGCGAGCGCCGGTCAGCTCGCGGGCGCTGGCCTCCGCATCCTTGAGCACCGTGGCGACGTCGAGGCTCTGATTGATGCGCAGGATCGCTGTGCTCAAGCGCGACATGCGGCTGCGGGACGCACACTCGCCAGATGGCGCTGCGTCATTGCCGGTCAATGTTGCACTCCTGAGGCAGCGTCGGTCCCATAGTGACCTCTGTAGTTGTAGCTACAAGCTTCTCACAGATAGATGCTCATCGGTGTTCACACTATGAGCACAATGGTACGCATTTCTCTCACAAATTCTGCTCGAATCTGCCACGCCGAGTGTGAGACCAGTGCTCGCTGGCGCATGTCGCACACGCACGATGTCGGCAAGCACTGCGGCGCTGACCACGGCCGTCGACCCGGCTGACATCCCTTATATGCAGGGTTTTTCGCAAAGAAGCCTGCAGATTCGTTGCCGAGTTGAGCATAAGAAAGTCACGTTTTGGTCACATAGTTTGGCAATACAATCACGATCCAGTCACAAACAATTGTCCCTGCCGCATATCGGCTTCAATCTGCCGAATGCCTGTGACATTTGGCTCTGATAATGAGGCTTGTGGCGTGATTTGGCGTTTTAGTCTGGTTCCATATTGTGCTACTTTCAGGAAAGTCCTGGCCGGAGACTTCGACGGACATTGCTGTGAGGGGAGACAGAGATCGTCGGTTTCCACAGAGGGCCGAAGATGGCGCAGCGGCCGTCAGAGTCTCGCTGGCTTGGGGGAAGTACTCACCATTGGAGGAATTGATGTCTGTACTCCGGAAGTTGATATTGCCGCTCGTCGCTCTCGCCCTCGTGGCGTCAGCGTGTGCGAGCGATGACGATGAGGACGCGGCTCCCGCCACCGAGGCGCCTGCCGCCGCGGAAGCGCCTTCGGCAACCGAAGCGCCTGAGCCTGAAGCGGAGGAGATGGGCGACTCGTCAGATCCGATCCGCATCCCGCTGCACAACTGGTCCAGCCAACTCGTCGGCGCCGAGGTCGTCGGCGGCATCTTGGAGGAGGCCGGCTTCAGCGTGGAGTACGTGCCTTCCGACAGCCAAGTCGTGTACCAGTCGATGTGCGACGGCGACATCGAGCTCGTGCACGAAGTCTGGGAGGGCGCCTTCGGCGTCGCATTCCAGGAGCAGGTCGATGCCGGATGCGTGCTCGACTGGGCCACCCACAACGCGGTGACGCGTGAGGAATGGTGGTACCCGATCTACGTCGAGGATGTGTGTCCCGGGCTGCCCGACTGGCAAGCCCTGAACGACTGCGCTCACCTGTTCGCGACGGCCGAGACCGGCGACAAGGGACGCTTCCTGGGCGGTCCCGTGGACTGGCTCAAGGGCGACGAGGAGCGTGTCGAGGGCCTCGGCATGAACTTCGAGGTCATCAACGCCGGCTCCGCGGCAACGCTGTGGGCAGAGCTCGACGCTGCATCCGCGGACAACACCCCGATCGTGCTGTTCAACTGGACGCCGAACTTCGTGGAGGCGGTCTATGAGGGCAAGTTCATCGAGTTCCCGACGTTCGAGGATGCTTGCCGCACCGATCCCGAGTGGGGCATCAACGCCGAGCTGACCCACGACTGCGGCAACCCCGCAGACGGGTACCTCAAGACCGGCGTCGGCATCCACTTCCCCGAGAAGTGGCCGACAGCAGCAGCCATCGTGCAGCGCATGGACTTCACCAACCCGATGCTGGCCGCGATGGCCGCCGCGGTGGATGTCGACGGCAAAGAAGCGTCGGAAGCTGCGCAGGAATGGCTGGCAGAGAACGAAGACCTCTGGCGGAGCTGGATCGACGGCTGAAGGCAGTCTCGAATAGATCGAACCTCCCTCCCGTGAGGCAGCCGGCGGGGAAGGGCACCGCGTTCTCGGATCCGTGCAATCCGTGAGCGTCGCTCTTCCCCGTCGGCCGGCCCATGCCCCCCGACGCGGAAGGTGCGGCAGTGAGCAGTGATGCGGTGATCTCGTGCCGCGGCGTGTGGAAGCTGTACGGCCCCGATCCGGAGAGATTCCTCGAGCGGCACGACGGGACGCCGGCGATCGAGGCGGTCAAGGAGGCGGGCTACATCCCCGCAGTCGTGGACGCCAGTCTCGAGGTGATGCCCGGGGAAATCCTGGTGCTGATGGGCCTCAGCGGCTCGGGCAAGTCGACGCTGGTGCGCTGCCTGTCACGCCTGATCGAGCCGACCGCCGGGTCCATTCACTTCGCCGGCATCGACCTGCTCGCGGCCTCGCACCGCGAGCTGATCGACCTGCGCCGCCATCGGATGGGCATGGTGTTCCAGCACTTCGCCCTGTTTCCCCATCGCACGGTGGCCGAGAACATCACCTTTCCCCTCGAGGTGCAGGGCGTGGACAGCGCAACCCGGCGGGCCCGAGGGGAGGAGATCCTCGCGCTCGTGGGCCTCGAAGGCCGCGGCGGCTACTACCCGCGTGAGCTCTCGGGCGGCCAGCAGCAGCGGGTCGGCATCGGCCGGTCGCTCGCCGTGGAGCCCGACGTGTGGTTCCTCGACGAGCCGTTCTCCGCGCTCGACCCGCTCATCCGGCGCGAGATGCAGGACGAGTTCCTGCGCCTGCAGGCGGTGCTCCACAAGACCATCGTCTTCATCACCCACGACTTCAGCGAGGCAATCCGTCTCGCTGATCGCATCGCCATTCTCTATGAAGGCCAGATCGTTCAGCTCGGCCGCGCCGAGGACTTGGTGACCCAGCCGGCCACCGACTACGTGCGTGCCTTCGCCCGCGACGTCCAACGAGACCGCATCCTCACCGCCCGCAGCGTGATGGGCGGGCCTGCTGAAGCTGCGCCCGACGCGGCGACGGTGCCGGCTGATGCGATCCTGCGCGACATCGCAGCGAGCGTGCTGAGCGCGCCGGAGAAACTCCGGGTCGTCGACGCCGACGGCACGACGGTGGGCAGCCTGAGCCGAGATGACGTGATCGACGCCATCTGGAGCACCGACGCGTCCGAGGTCGGCGACGCAGTCTGATGGCGGCCGCGACCGAGCCCGCAGCAGGCTCCGCTGCGCCACGGAGCGTCACCGAACACATCCGCCGCCTGCGGGGCTGGCGAATGGCGCTGCTGCTGGTGTCGCCGTATGTCGCCATCCAGGTGTTTCACCAGGCTGCGCCGGGCCTGTTTCCCGACTTCCTGTCCAAGCTGGGCGAGTTCAGGTTCCTGCCCGACTGGGCGAACGAGGCGCTGCTGTACCTCAAGAACGAGCAGCTCGCCGGGCTCTTCAACGTCAAGGACGTCACCCGCGCCGTCTCGGGCTGGCTGGAGTACCCCCTCGACCTCAGCGAGCAGCTCCTGATCGCGGGAGAGGGCCCCTTCGGCCTGGGCGCGGTTCCCTGGGTGGTGCTCGTCGGCTTGTTCGCCGTGGCGGGCGCCGCGCTGGGCGGCTGGCGGCTGGCGACCCTCGCCGGCGGCTGCTCGCTCTACCTGGTGTTCTTCGACATCTGGGACGACTCGATGATCACGCTGTCGATCGTCGTGGTGGTCGCCCCGCTCGCGGCGTTCTTCGGCTGGGCTGCCGGTTTGGCGGCAGCGAAGGCGAAGTGGTTCGAGGGACTGCTGGTGCCCGTCCTCAACGTGATGCAGTCGATGCCGCACTTCTCCTACCTGCTGCCGATCTCGGTGTTCATCGGGATCGGCGACGAGGCCGGCGCCATCGCGACGATCCTGTTTGCCGTTCCCCCGATGGCCCGGCTCACGCTGCTGGGCCTGCAGACGGTGCCCACCGAAGTGCTCGAAGCCGGCCTCACCTCGGGCTGCACACGGTGGCAGATGCTGTGGAAAGTCGAGATGCCCGCCGCCCGCCCCCAGCTGTTGGTCGGCGTGAACCAGGTGTTGATGCAGTGCTTCGGCATGACGGTGCTGGCCTCGTTCGTGGGCACACGCGGCCTGGGCCTGCCGCTGCTGAACTTTCTGCAGAGCCTGCGCATCGGCAAAGCCCTCGAGTACGGCGTGGCCATCGTGCTGATGGCGATCATGCTCGACAGGCTCAGCCAGGCGTTGGGAAGCCGGCGCCCGGAACACGTCGAGGCGTCGACATCGTGGCTGGCGCGCCACCCGTTCTGGGTTGCGGGTGCGGCGGTCGCCGTCGTCGGGACGGCCCTGGCCCGGGTCACTGATCACGCTCAGCTGCTGCCGAAGAACTGGACGGTCAGCACGGCCCCGGTGTGGGAATGGCTGGTCGACTGGGTGCAGCTCAATCTGAAGGGACCGCTCGGGCACTTCCGCGACTTCATGATCCTCGAGATCCTCTTCCCGATGCGTGACGGCTTCGGATCGCTGCCATGGATCGGGCTGCTGGCGCTGGTCGCGGCCGTCGGCTGGCGTTTCGGCGGATGGAAGCTCGCCGCGATCGTGTCGTTGTTCGTGGCGTATCTCGCGTTCTCCGGCTTCTGGATCGAGTCGATGGAGACGCTCTACCTGGTCGTGGCGGCCTTGATCGTGAGCGTGGCCATCGGCGTGCCGATCGGCGTGTTCGCCTCGACGTCGGCTCGGCGGTATGCCGCGGTCCAGGTCGTGCTCGACACGTTCCAGGTGCTGCCGTCGTTCATCTACCTGATCCCGGTGGTCATGCTGTTCCGGGTCGGCCCGGTCGCGGCGCTGTCGGCCATCGTCATCTACGCGACCGTTCCCGCGGTCCGCTACACCATGCTCGGCCTGCGCAGCGTGCCGCCCGACATGATCGAAGCTGCCGAGATGTCGGGCTGTACCCGCTGGCAGCTCCTGCGCAAGGTGAAGTTCCCCATGGCGTTTCCCGAGATCATGCTGGGCATGAACCAGGTGCTCCTGTTCGGCCTGCTGCTGGTGATCATCTCCGCCTTCATCGGCGGTATCGACGGTCTGGGCGACGAGATCCTGCTTGCCCGCACCGAGCAAGCCCTCGTCGGCGAAGGCCTGGTCGCCGGCTTCAACGTGGCAGTCATCGGGCTCACCGCGGATCAGCTCATCACCAGCTACGCCCGCGAGCGCAAGTCGCAGCTCGGCATCAACTAGGGCCGCGAACCGCGGTGCCGGTCGCCTCGCCGAGGTCGGTCAGGCGTCGCTGTTGCCGGCGTTGGAGTCTTCCTTGTCGGCGGCGCCGTCGTTGTCGGTGGCGGCGGCGGCGATCATCCTCACGACGACGTCCGCCCAATCCTGCTGGGAGGGAATCAGGCGGTCTGATCGTCCGGCGGAGATCAGCAGATCGGTGCCCACCCCGATGGCTTGAATCATCAGCGCCAACGCGGTGGTGCTCAGTTCTGGGTCGCACAGACCCTCTTCCTTGCCTTGGTCGACTAGGGCACCGAGCTGGTCGGCCTGCTTCTCGAGGAACTCCTGCAGGCGCTGCTGGATGCTCGGATACGCATGCGCGCTGCCGAACAGGTGCTTGAAGGCACTCTGGGCGAAGTCGGCGGTCAGCAAGTCGGTGCCCCAGGTCACCAGAATCTCCACTGGCGGCGCATCGACGGAGATGCCCAAGTCCGCCAGCCGCTGGCGCGTCCCGATCTTGTCGAGGATGTGATCGACGGCGGCGACCATGATGTCATCCTTGGTGGGCCATCTCGAGAAGATCGCTCCGGTCGACAGACCCGCGCGGCGTGCGATGTTGCTGATGACCGACCCGTCATAGCCGCGCTCGAGGAATTCCGCCGCTGCGGCGTCGAGCAGCCGGCGTGTCGTCGCACTCGGACCGTACAGACTTTGGGGATCGCTGCTCTCTGGCATGTGTCTCCCCTGCACGGCCGCACGCCAAACGTACACAGGTCACGCCGGAATTCGCGACGCAAGGCGTATGCGTGTGCGGGCGCCTGCGTCGCCCTGCGCAGCCCGCTCGTCGGCTGATGCTGCGGGCGATGAGCGGCGGACGGCCCGGTCGGCGAGCGTTCGGCGTCAGGCGTCGCTGCCGAGATGCTCGGCGAAGATGGTGTGCGCCATGGCGTACGAGCGGGCGGCGCCTTCGGGGTGATAGGCGGGCCCGCCGGGCACGGCGAACCCGTGGTCGGCGCCGTCGATGACATCGACGCTGCCCCGGTCGCCGAGTTCGGCGACGGCATCGAGCAGGGGCTGGTTCTGCTCGAGCGATGCGAGCTGATCGGCCGTGCCTTGGGCCATGTGCAGCCGGCCGGAGATCGTGGGCACCGTCAGGTGCGGCGAGTTCGGCTCGGGCGTCACGCAGAAGGAGGGGTGCAGCCCCACGCCTGCGACGAAGGTGTCGGGCTGCCCGGCGAGTGCTCTCACCACAGTGCGCGCCCCGATGCAGTAGCCGATGCATCCGACGTTGGCCGTGTCGACCGATGCGTCGGCCTCCAGCGAGGCGAGCACCGTTGCGATGTCCGCGCTGACCATGTCGTCGGTCGTGCCCAGCAGCAGGCCCAGGAATTCCTGCATCGCCGGCGAGTCGGGGCCTTCGGCGAACAGCGCGGCGACGTCGAACGTCAGCCACGGGCCGTTGCGCCAGTACCGATCGGGCACGGCAACGCAGTAGCCCTCGTCGGCGATGGCGTCGGCCGCCTCACGCGACCCGTCGTCGAACCCCGGCCCGTGATGGAAGAACATCACCAGCGGGAACGGGCCATCGCCATCCGGCCGAGCGACATACAGCCCGAGCTGTCCGTCACCGGTATCCAATTCACGTCGTTCGGTCTGCATGCGTCCCCCCTGGCAGTCTGCGCGCCTGCACCGTAACCGCCCCGCATTCGGGGCCGTGAAGGACCGGCTCGGCAGGGCCGGCAGCGATGACTGATGAGTGGCGCGCGTCGGCCGATGAAGGGTTTCGGGCTGGCGCCCGGAGGGTCAGCTGCGCTCGATGACGCCGCAGGCGGCGCGGTCGCCGGCGCCGGCTTCGGATGCGTAGGTGTCGGGCTTGGCGTGGATGATGATCGCCGAGCCGTCTGAGTCGAACACGGTCGTGTCGGCGTCGTCGGCCAGGGTGACGAGGGCGGTGAAGTAGTCGGCCCGGGCGGTGCCGTCACTGGCTGCGAAGATGTTCGGCAGATCGCCGGCGTGCAGCCCGTCGGGGTCCATGAAGCCGTGGCCGTGCTCGCCGGGCGCATAGTGGCCGCCCGCTGCGCTGAAGTCGGGTGTGCAGGTGCCGACAGTGTGGATGTGGAAGCCGTGGCCGCCCGGCGTCAGCCCGCTGATGTCGGCCGAGACCAGCACGCCGTTCGGCCCCTGCTCCAGGGTGACGGTGCCCATCGGCGTTCCGTCGGGCCCCGCCATGGTCGCTGTTGCCCGCTGGCCGACACCTGCGATCTCGTCGCCATCGTCGCTGCTGCAGGCGGCAAGCCCCGACAAGGCAACAAGCCCCGCCATCAACATCATGATCACCTTGCGAACGCGCACGCCCAGCCCCTCTCTGCCTACGCCATTTCAGCAGCCAATTGCGTGCCCATCGGCGATGCCGTGAGTCGTTCGCTGCGGTCGAATCAGTTGAACGCTCCGAGGATCGACTTCGTCTCAAGGAACTCGGCGAAACCGTGCGCGCCCCACTCCCGGCCATTGCCCGACTGCTTGTATCCCCCGAACGGGGCATCGAAGTCGGGGCCGGCGCCGTTCAGGTGGATCTCCCCGGTGCGGATTCGCTTGGCCAGCGCGAGCGCACGATCGTGACTGCCTGAGATGTAGCCCGACAGCCCGTAGGGCGAGTCATTGGCGATGCGAACGGCATCGTCGTCATCCTCGTAGCCGATGATCACGAGTACAGGCCCGAAGATCTCTTCCCGGGCAATACGCATGTCGTTGGTGACATCGGCGAAGACGGTGGGCTTCACGAAGTAGCCGCGACCGAGCCCGTCGGGTCGCCCGACTCCGCCGGTCACCAGCGTTGCGCCCTCGTCGATGCCCGACTGGATGAGCTCTTGGACGCGGTCCCACTGCTGCTGGGAGACCACCGGTCCCACGGTGGTGCCGACATCGGCCGGATCGCCCACTGAGATCGACTCCACGGCGCTAGCAGCGATAGTGCTCGCCTCGGCCATGCGTGCTGCAGGCACCAGCATCCGCGTGCCCGCGTTGCATGACTGACCGGTGTTGAGGCACATGTCGAATGCATCCCGATTGATCACGTGCGCGAAGTTGGCGTCGTCGAGGATGATGTTGGCCGACTTGCCGCCGAGTTCCTGGGTGACGCGCTTCACCGTCGGCGCGGCGTTCTTCGCCACCTCGATCCCGGCACGAGTGGATCCGGTGAAGGTCACCATGTCCACGTCGGGGTGCACCGACAACGCGGTCCCCACAGTTGCGCCATCACCCTGCACGAGGTTGAAGACCCCCGGCGGCACGCCCGCGTCGTGAATGATCTCTGTCAGCACCACCGCGCTGAGCGGGGCGATCTCCGACGGTTTGAGCACCATGGCGCAGCCGACGGCGAGCGCAGGCGCGATCTTGCAAGCGGCTTGGTTGATCGGCCAGTTCCACGGCGTGATCATGGCGACGACGCCGATGGGTTCAGATACCACCAAGCTCGTGTCGAGCGCCTCGGTGAAGGGATAGGAGGCAAGGAACTTCGCCGCGGTCGCGAAATGGAAGCGACCCGCCGGTGCTTGCAGCGCAAGGGCCAGCCCGCGGGGCGACCCCATCTCGGCAACGATGGCGTCGGCGAGCTCGCTCTCGCGCCGGCGGATGCCGGCCGCGATCGCCCGCAGCAGGTCGACACGCTCGTCGACCGGTGTCTGCGAGAACGATGCGAACGCGGCGCGAGCCGCAGTCACCGCCTTGTCGACATCGGCCTCCGTGCCCAGCGCGACGGCAGACACGGCAGCTTCCGTCGCCGGGTTGATCACGTCGAGGATTGCGCCGGAGGATGGCGTGACCCAGCTGCCGCCGATATAGAACTTCTTGACATTGGTCATTGCGCTGCGCCCTTCGCGACCGGTGCCGGTTGCTTCCAGTACGTGTCCTTCTTCACGATCAAGTCGCTGCCGTCGAGGGTGTAGAGGTCGACGGCGGCGGCGTGAAAGCGCGACCCCCGATCGAAGCCCGAGATGGTGAATGACTGGGTGATGAACTTCGGCGCGAAGTACTCGTTGAGGCCCTCGAACCGCACATTGGCCCAGTTCTGCTTGCGCCACTCGAGCTCGCAGACCATCTCGTCCACGCCGCGCACGACTCGGCCGGTCGGCGCCGGGTCGTCGGGGTCGAACGTGTGGATGTGCCACTCGAACCCCTCGCCCAGCACAGCGCCGAGCAACTCGGGGTCGGCGCTGGCGAACGCCCATCGGAAGCGGGTCATGAGGTCTCGATAGTTGGCCGACTCAGCCGTGTGCAGGGATGAGGTCACCGGGGATTCCCCTTCAGATCGCAGGCCCGGTCAGCCAAGGCGGTGCTCGCCGGGCGCTTCGGCTCGCTCAACTGACGTGTCGCGGCTGCTGCGGTAGCTGTCGGCGCCGAACTGGGCCGCGATCGGCGGACCCAGTTGGGCCAGCATCGGGTCGAGCGGTGTTCCCGTGCCGTTGGTCACGCGGTTCATCAGATGGAACAGGGCGCTCACGCCGACCGCGTCCACCAAGACTTCGGCGCCCATCGCCGAGCGCACCTCATCTCGCACCTCGGCCAGCACTTGCTGGTCTCTGCCGACCATCGCCTCGCAGAGACGCACCAGCAGCTCGCCGTGCTCGACACCGCCGTCGCCGTTGCCGGCGCCCTTCAGCACGTCCAGCGAGATCTCGCATCCTGTGGCGTTCCCGCTCAGACCGAGCAGGACTGCGTGGCTGGTCGCTCAGTAGAAGCACTCGTTGCCTGCGGAGGTGATGGCACCGATCAACTCCATCTGGGTGCGCTGCAGCGACCAGACGTCATTGCCGATGTCGTCGCTCAGCGCGCCGCCTGGCACGTAGTGCGACCCGATGAGCGCCATCTGGATGTTCCGCTCGGGCGGCACGAGACTGAGCGCCTTGAGCACGTTGGGAACCTCGGGCTGCGGTTCGAGGCCCGTATTCCCGGCTTGCTCAGCGGGCCGCCATCCCGCAGCGGCATCGGGCGCCGTGGGCACCCAATGGGTCGTCACCGCAGCGCCGTCGGGGGTTGTCCGGGTCGGCTCCCCCGGTGCGGCCGGACCGACCTCGATCCGTCCCAGTCCCAGCCCGTCAGCGAAGCGGTCGACCATGTTCACCTGCGCCACGAGGCTGAGCAGCTCGACATAGTGCCCGGCGGAGAGCGCCGCAGGCACCAGTGCCCCATACCACTCGCGGGTGAGGGTCGTGACGTGGTTGGTCACTCTCCAGATGACGTCGACCGCGAAGGCGGGCAGCGGATGGTGGTCACCGACGAGGCCCGGCACGCTTGATGGTGCGGTCCACGGCGGGAGTTCGTCGGCTCCGCGGGCGCGCCTCACCTCTTCGACGATGGCCACGCGCTCGGCAGCAGTCCACCAAGTGCCCGGGGCTGACCAGTGGCGGACGGCGGCCGCTTGGGCCTCCCCGATCTCCGCTCGGATCGGCAGCGGCGTGTCGTAGAGGGGCGTCGTCATGGCGCCGCGATTGCGGGCATCACTTCGGTGGAGAACAGGTCCAGTGAGCGTTTCACCAGCGGCCAAGGCTGGCCGCCGTAGTCGCCCTGGTAGGTGAACCGGTCGAAGTCGCCACAGTCGATGATGCGGCCGACACGGTCGAGCACCTCTTCGGGGCTGCCGTTCACGATGGCGCCCTCGGGATTGGCGAGGTCGGTGATGTGCGGGGGGAGCTGCACGTCGTCGGGGTGGTCGCCGCTCCGCTTGGAGAACACCCATCGCTGGAATGGGAATTGGTAGATCCCCAGGTGATCGCGGGCTTCTTGGCTGGTAGGAGCGACGTGAGTGTGTGCGTGCACCGTGACCTGCGGATCGTGGGCGTGGCCGGCCTCTTGCCATGCCTTGTGATAGCCCTCGAGCACCCTCGGCAAGACCTCGCGGGGGAAATACAGCAACGAGATCGTTGCGCCGTGTCCCATGGCGGCAGCGTGGGCTGCCGACTCAGGGCTCGACACGGCGATCGAGATCGGCACGTGGGGCTGTTGCACCGTCCGCGGCTCCAGCGTGACACTGTCCAGCGGCGGCCGAAACCGGCCTTCCCAGGTGACGCTCCGCTCGGTCCACAGCTTCACCAGCAGCTCCAAGCCCTCCTGCTGCATCTCGAGAGCCTTGTCGGCGTCCTGGTCGAACTGCCCGTACACCGCTCGTTCGACGCCCCGGCCCACGGACAGCTCGGCGCGGCCGCCCGATACGACGTCGAGGGTGGCGAAGTCTTCGGCGAGGCGAACCGCGTCGTGGTGGGGCAGCAGCGTGACGCCAGTCCCCAGGCGGATTCTTGACGTGCGCGCTGCCAGCCAGGCGAGGAAGACCTGCGGGACCGAGACGATGAAATCGCTGAAGTGATGCTCGCCGACCAGAATGGCATCGAACCCCGCTGGCTCGGCCGACTCGATGTAGTCGAGGATCTCCTGGTGGCGTTGCGCCTGCGACGTCCGCTCACCCGTGGCCGGATCGGTTCGGTGATCTCCGAGGGTGAGCAGGCCGAATTCCATGCCGGGGAGTTTTATCCAAACGGTAAGATTCTGTCAACCCCGGCCGGCCACTGCGATGCCCGAGCGCAGCGCTCATGCCGGGTGAGCCGGCCGCTGTGTCGAGGCGGTGAGCGACTCGGCGGGACGCAGGAACCAGTTGTAGATCCGGTGCAGCTGGGCGTCGAGCGGCAGGTTGGCGATCTCCGCAGATGCCGTCGGCAGCGGTCGGAGCAGCGTCCAGCCGAGCAAGAGGGCGACGGCGGCCATGCAGTCGCTCTGCGTCTCGAGGCGCCCTGGGCCAGTGCCGTCTGCGGGGATGTCTCGCTCGGCGAGCGTCCCCTCTGCCAATCGTTCCATGCCCATCAGCGGGAAATCCGGGACGTCCTTTCCGGTCAGCAGCCGGCTTGCCCAGGCGCGCAAGAACGTCCGATGGCGGCGAAGCACGACGAGCAAGCCGAGTTCGGCGTCGAAGACTGCACCGTCGCTGTCGGGGTCGCCGCTGTTGAGCACATCGTCGAGAAATGCGGAGTGCAGCCGCGACAGGGCCTCGTCGAACACCTTGGACTTCGACTTGAAGTAGTGGCTGACCAGCCCGTAGTTGACGCCTGCGTGGTCGGCGAGTTCCCGGCCGGTGACGGCCTCCTCGAGCCGTGTCCCCAGCAGATCGACAGCGGCGACCACCAGCTTCTCCTTGCTTGCCGGCTGCAACGGCGCGACCGTCGGGTGCGGTTCGCTGGCAGCTCCGTCATGAGGCGCCGCGACCGCAGGCGACTCCAGGGCGGGGAGGTCACGTAGGCGCCGGCCGAGCCGTTTCCAGCATTGCGGCCACGACCGGGACCTGATCCGCAGGCCGCGCTGGAGGGGTTCGCGGAAGATGAGCGCGCCGAGGGGAGCGGCAAACCAGGCAGTGGCAACGCCCACATGGACTTCACGATCCATCGCTGGCCGGAGCTGCACGATCCGGTCAGCCAGCACCGAGATCGGCCCCCCTGTGGCTAGCGCCTGCATGTCGATCGGCCCGGGGTCGAGCAGCAGCTGCGTGATGGCCCGCCAGAAGATCGGGAAGTCCGCCACGACGAGGGGGTCGGGAAGCGCCGGCGCTGGCGGGAATGCCGATTGCATGAACTCGTCTCGGCCCGCGGTCACCGATGCCCGCACCAGCTCCTCGACCGTGCCGAACATCTGCTGGACCTGCGCGTGGTGAACATGTGCCGCGCGAGCGACGGCGCGCCCCGAGACGGCCGCCGGGCCGACTTTGGCCACCTCCGACAGCGTCGAAGTCAGCAGGCGGGACCTGCTCCCGTCGCGACGCGGCCTCTGCTCAGGCACTTTCGGGACGGTACCAGCGACATCTTCCGACGATGCCGGCGGTGAGCGTCGGGAAGCTCACGTGGCGGGCTGGCCGCTTGCACGGTCGATGATCACGAACTATCTTACCATCTGGCTAAGCGCCGTGCGCCGGCGTCACCAGCGACCGGTGTGTCTGCGCCGCCTGCATCGCCGTTCTTGGGGGATCCGAAATGAAGATTCGAAGGCAATCGAAGCTGCGCCTGCTCGCAGCGCTCATCGCAGTTCTCGCACTGGTCGCTGCAGCGTGCAGTGACAGCGACGACTCCGCCGATGCCGGTGTCGAACCGACCGTGGAGCCTGCCGCACCGGCAACAACTGCGGCAGAAGCGCCGGCGCCCACCGAGGCCGAAGCGCCGGCAACCACCGCCGCCGCGGACGAATCCGCAGCACCGGCAACCACGGCGGCCGCCGAGGAGCCCGCCGAACCCGAGATGACGGCCGACGCCGAGTGCCCGCTCGGCAGGGCAACCGAGGTCGCCGCTGATCCGATTGCGCTGCGCATCGTGATCGTGCCGATCGTGGATGTGGCGCCGATCGTCTACGCCCAGAACTGCGGCTTCTATGCCAAGCACGGGCTGGAGGTAGCCACCGAAGTGGCAGCGTCGGGCCCAGCCGCCGCGCAGCTCGTGGCGGCCGGCGAGGCAGAGATGGGCATCTCCGCCTGGCATCCGCTGGCGGGCATCTGGCTCAACGGCGGCCCGTTCGTCGTCGCCGTCGACGGCGCCCTGCTCGCACCCGCGCAGGGAGCGGTGATGGTGCTCGGCGACTCCGACATGGAGACGCTCGCCGACCTGACCGGCAGGACGATCGGCGTGCCGGCACTCGGGTCGGTCATGGATGCTGCGTTGCGAACTGCGCTCCAGGACGCCGGAATCGACGCGGCGGGGATCGACATCGTGCCCGTTCCCATCACAGAGCTCATCGCGGCGGTCGCCTCCGGGTCGATCGACGCCATGCTCGCGCTCGAGCCGTTCACCACCATCGGTCGGGCTCAGGGCCTCAAGTCGATCGCCGACAACCTCTACGGAGGCCGGGTAGCCGAGGGCACCAGCGGGGGACTGGTGGCCATGAAGCCGTGGGCTGACGCCAATGAGGAAGCCATCCGCAGGACACGCGCTGCGTGGGCGGAGGTCGTCCACCTGATCCGCGCCGACGACGAGGCGTTTCGGTCGTACCTCCCGACCTACACGGCGCTCACTCCCGAGTTGGCGTCAGTGATCGCGCTCACCGAGTACCGGACGACCACCGAGGTCGTCAACATCCAGCCGTCGGTGGATCTCACCGCCGAGGTCGGGCTCATCCCAGAGACGTTCGATGTGACGCCGTTCGTGGCCTATCCCGAGGGCTAGGGCCAGAACGACCGGGCACCCGGGCGGGTCGACATCTTGAATCACGGCTCAGGCCCGAGCGCGTCGATCGTTCGAGGCGCCGCGGGTTTCCTGATCTTCCTGGCGCTGGCCGAGATGGCCGTCTCGACGGGCATCGTGGACGTCGGCTCGATCCCCCCGCCGACGGAGATCGCCGCGGGGATGTTCGAGCTGATCACGAGTGCGTCGTTCCTCGCTCAGGTCTGGGTGACGGTGAAGGGTGCCGCGGTCGGCCTGGGTGCGGCCATCGTGGCCGGGGTGACGCTCGGCGTGCTGCTCAGCACGTCGGCTTTGTTCCGCAGGCTGCTGCTGCCGGTCATCGAGGTGGTGAGGCCTTTGCCGGGCGTGGCGTATGCGCCGCTGCTGATCGCCGTGTTCCAGCGGGGGCTCATGAGCAGATCCCTCACGGTGGCGATCGCCTGCACCTGGCCGATCCTGTTCAACACGCGCAGCGGTTTCGACGCGGTCGACCCGATTGCCATCCAGACGGCGCGGAGCTTCAGCGAGACCAAGTTCGGTCTGATCCGACGGGTGAGCCTGCTGTCGGCCTCGCCGTTCATCTTCACCGGCGTCAGGATCTCCGCGTCGATCGCCATCATCGTGGAGATCGCGGTGGAGATCCTGATTCCCGACGGGACCGGGATCGGCGGTTTTCTGGCTGATGCCGGCAGCGGCGGTGTGGACTTGGCGACGATCTACGGGGCGACGTTCGTCGCCGGACTGCTGTCGCTGCTGCTCAATTTTGGCCTCAACACCATCGACAACCGCCTGTTCGCCTGGCGTCAGGGTCTCGGCGCGTGAGCATGTCCGGCCGGCTTTGGCGTGCGGTGACCGCGCTCGGGTCCCTCACCGTGGTGGTGATCGGGTGGCAGCTGCTGACAGTCTGGTCGGAGTCGTACTTCTTCCCGCCGCCTTCGAAAGTGTTCCCGCACCTGTGGAGCGGCAACGGGGGGATCGCCGAGCCCCCGTATCTCTCGTCGAGCCCGTCAGACCTGTTCCTCGGCGCCGGCTTCTACGAAGACCTCGTGCCGAGCATGTGGCGGATGCTGCGTGGCTACGCCATGGCCGCAGCCGTCGGCATCGGCGTCGGGACAGCACTGGGGCTGAGCCGGGCTGCGCGGCAGTACACGGACTGGATCATCAACTTCGTGCGGGCCATCCCACCGCCGGCACTGCTGGGCATCTGGATTGTCGTGTTCGGCCTCGGCGACGGGCCGAAGATCTACCTGATCGCGTTCGCGGTGGTCTGGCCGATCCTGCTCAACACGATCGACGGCGTGGCCTCAGTGGACGAGCAGCGAATGCAGGTGGCCGCAGTGTTCAAGATTCCGTTCCGGCGCCAGCTCACCGGCCTCTACCTGCCGTCGGCGTCTCCCAAAATCATCAGCGGGATGCGCATCAGCCTGGGGTTCGCACTGATCATGATGATCATCTCGGAGTTCGCCGGGGCAACCAACGGACTCGGATTCCGGCTCAAGGAAGACCTCAGCTTCTTCAACTTCCCTGATCTTTGGGCCACCATGATCCTGCTGTCGGCGATCGGCCTGCTGCTCAACGGCTTGATGTTCTGGGCGGAGGCGCGCATCCTGGGTTGGCATCGCAAAGCGTCAGAGGTCTCGAACCTGTGAACTCCACCGCTCTCAGCGTCGACTCGGTCGGCCATGTCTATGGTCAGGGCACCGTCGAGCAATTCCATGCCATCGGCGAGGTGAGCTTCGAGGTCGACCGGGGCGAGGTGGTGTGCATCGTGGGACCTTCGGGCTGCGGCAAGAGCACACTCATGCGGATCATGGCCGGGCTCATGCGGCCTTCGAACGGCATGGTGAGCCTCGACGGGCACCCGATCGAGGGAGTGCCGGCCGACCTCGCCATGGTGTTCCAGGACTACAGCCGCTCGCTCTTCCCGTGGCTGCGAGTGCGACCGAATGTGGAGTACCCGCTCAGGCACCTGGCCAAGGCCGAACGGGCGCAGCGAGCCACCGACGCTCTCGCCGATGTCGGGCTAAGCGCGCACGACCGTAAGTATCCGTGGGAGCTGTCGGGCGGCATGCAGCAGCGGGTGGCGCTGGCGAGGGCGCTGGCCGTCCAGCCCCGGATCCTGCTGATGGACGAGCCGTTTGCGTCGGTGGATGCGCAGACGAGGTCTGACCTCGAAGATTTGGTGTTGGAGATTCACGCTGAGACGGGGATCACGATTGTGCTGGTGACCCACGACATTG
Source organism: Acidimicrobiia bacterium (assembly GCA_022820925.1). Lineage (GTDB taxonomy): Bacteria > Actinomycetota > Acidimicrobiia > Acidimicrobiales > Poriferisodalaceae > Poriferisodalis. The sequence continues at coordinate 23,240 of JAJEEO010000007.1, forward strand.
ACGAGAGCGTCTACTTGGCCGACAAGGTGATCGCGCTGTCGGCGCAGCCCAGCACGGTGCTCGAGACGATCGAGGTCGACCTGCCTCGCCCCCGAAATCAGCTCGACACCAAGGAAAGCAGCAACTTCCTGCACTACCGCCACCACGCCTACGAGCTCCTTCACCGCTGACGCCTGAGGAGCCCACGGCACCCTGGTGCGCGAGTCACGTCCGACGCGGGTGACCGAAATGTTGGTGTCGTTGCTGCTGGAGACAGCCGTAGCGGGCAGCGCTCCGGGGCGGCTAGCTGTCGGACAGCCGGTCTCGCAGGCGGGTTTCCTGCTCGGCGAGCTCGTCGGTCATGGCGTCGCCGAAGTCCTCGATCTCGTAGATGGGGCGCAGCTCGACGATGCCGGTGGCGCCTGTCGGGTTGGGGCACCGCTGCAGCCAGGCGATGGCTTCGTCCATGTCGACCACTTCCCAGATCCAGAAGCCCGCGACGAGTTCGCTGGTGTGGCCGAACGGCCCGTCGATCACGGTGCGAGCGTCGCCCTCGAAAACGATGCGCTTGCCGCTGGCGGAGGGGAACAGGCCCTCGCCGGTCACCATCACGCCGGCATCGACGAGCTCTTCGTTGAAGCTGCCCATGGCCTCGAGCAGCTCCGTGTCGGGCATCACACCGGCTTCGCTGTCGGCACTCGCCTTGATCAGAACCATGACCCGCATAGTGCGACTCACACTATGAGGCTCCGCTCACCCGTCACCACACGCCGACGATCTGCGTGATAACCAAACTCAGTCCACGGTGGCGCAGCCGAAGCTCGCCCGCACCGACCGGAAGCGCAATCGCAGCCTTCTGAACGGCTCGAAGCGGTGTCCTGCCGCGCCGCGACTATGCCGTGGTGCAGCTATTGGGCAATCTGTTTCAGTTGCGTCAATATCGCCTGGCGTTGTGTCGCTGGCAGATCACCTGGGAATTGCGGGGCATCGCCGCCGATGGTCTCCCAGCTTGCTTTGCCATCGACATATATGTGCACGGTCACTTCGACCTCGGGATCGTCGTCGAGCAATCCGGCCGGAACCCAGTAGAGCTCTCCGTCTGCGCTGAGATGCGGCATCGGGCTGCCGCACGTTCCGCAGAAGTCCGACTTCCAGTGGCCGTCGGGCATGACGTACTTGACGATCTGGTCCTGGCCCTCGATCCACGTCAGGTTCGTCGCAGCGGTGAACAGCGCAGCTTCTGCAGCTGCTCCCGTCACTTTGCGGCACTTGTAGCAATGGCACTGGCCGATGGGGCTGTACTGGCCGTCGATCTGGAATCGCACGGCGCCGCAGAGACACGAACCTGAGATCATGCTTGCGCTCCAGTTCGTCATTCGCCGGGTTGACGAAGTCGTAGGTGACCCAGGCGGGGCGGCCGCTAGGCGGCGTTGACCTGGGGCAGGATCTCGTCGTTGAGCTGGCGGAGATCGTCCAGCGTCTTCGAGACCGGCACATCGGCGAACGGCGGCCAGATGAGCGGCATGGTCATGCCGGCGGTCTTCAGCTCGATGAGGTTCTGCGTGATCTGCTCGGCGGTGCCCGCCAGCAGGTTCGTGAGCTTGCCGTTGCGGGCCTGATCGGTGGGCTCGTCGGTGATCACGAACCAGCACATGCTGGAGATCTCCATGTCGTCCACGCTGTGCGACCCGCCGAGCTTGTCGAGCTCCTCGCTGAATGCGGTGAGCCACTGAGTCAGTTCCTCGGGCGTGTCCTGGATGCCGATCCAGCCGGCGAGGTTGTACTGGGCCACTCGCTTCGCTGAGATGGCGGGGTTGCGCAGGCCGCTCATGAAGATCGGCGGATGCGGATCCTGCAGCGGCTTGTGGCCGAAGCCGCTGGGGCCGAAGTCGGCGAATTCGCCGTGGTACTCGAACAGCTCGTTCGTCCAGATGCCCAGGCAGATCTCGATGGTCTCGCGCACGTGCTTGTGCCGTTTCGGGAACAGGTGCGATGCGCTTGCGGCTGCGAACTCCTCGGGCATCCAGCCCGAGCCGACGCCCACGTTTACACGCCCGCCCGACAGGTGATCCACCGTGGCGATCTCGGCGGCGAACACGCCGGGCGAGCGGTATGGCGTGTCGGTGATGCTCATGCCGATGCGGCACTTCGAGGTCTTCGCTGCGAGCCAGGGGATGAGCGGCCAGCCCTGGAACCACTGACCGCGGGCCGAGACGGGGAGCTGCGTGGGGAACTGCTCCATCATCCCGAACGGGTATTGGAGCTCCCCGCGATCGGATGACTCCGGCACGACGATGCGGTCGAGCGTCCAGATCGAGTCGAAGTCGAGTTCCTCGGCGAGGTCGGTGAGGTCCTCGAGTTCCTGGACGGTCACGTGGTCACGGAAGTTCGGCAAGTACAGCGCCAGCTTCATGTCGGCCATGTCAGATTCCCCCTGTGTGTGCTCAGCACCGAGCATCGGCGCTGACGCGACGAACGTTAGGAACCGCCTCCGGTCACGGTCAAGACGGATGAGATGCGCTACTCCGCCAGCCGTCGTCCGCCGGTAACCCGAAACGTCAACTCGTCGCCGTGGACGACTTCACGGTGTACTCACTGCGCGCGAAGCCTTAACTGCGGGCGAATTCGACGAGGTCGTCGATCTCGCCGGCGTCGGCGGAACGTAACGCCGCGAGGTACCGCTGACGCAGCTGTTCGGTGGAATCCTCCAGGTTGCTGCCCCAGCTGAACCTCCTGCAGCCGAGGTTCTCGATGAGCAGATCGGCGCTGATGCGGCTGTGCCTGCCATTGCCGTTGACAAATGGGTGGATGGCAACGAGGCGATGGTGGAACCGGACGGCGATCTCGTCCGGTTCATACGTCTCGTGCTCAACCCAGGTGGCGGCATCGTTCACCGCGTCCCTGACGTGAACGGAGATGTAGATCGGTTCAATGCCGATGTTGGTCTCCTGTTGTCGGTAGTGACCAGCCCAGGCCCAGACGTCGCCGAACATCGCCTTGTGGAGATGACGCAGGTACGTGTCGTCTAGGAGAATCGGCAGTCGTGGCTTCGGACGCAGCAGGGCATTGGCGATGTTGCGTTGCTCGGCCTCGAAGAGCTCTCGCAGTGTCGCTATGTCCGGCTGGAGCAAGTCCGCTCGCTCGTCGTCAGGCACCAGCGTGTGCCCGTCGCCGAGCGGGGCGGCGAGGTTGCTCATCGCAGGTGGTCTGGCTCAGTGCGCCAGAGGTCACGCCGCTGTTGGAATTCAGCGGCGAGGTCCGCGATCTGCGCTTCGAGGTCGTCGGGGGTGACTTCTTGGTCCTCGAGCCGTGAGTGGGCCATGACGTTCCTCAAGTGCCTGATGGCGCTGAGCCGAGCTTGAATCTCGACCATTCCGTCGAGGCTTGTGCGGGGCACGAGTGCATAGACGAGGTCGCATTGCATGGCATCGGCGACCCTGGTGAGGGTGTCGAGCTTGAGCGTGCGTTCTCGCTCGCCTCGTTCGATGGCGGGGATGCGCGACGGGTGAACGCCCATGCGGCGGGCCAAGTCTCCGCTGGTCATCCCCAGTGAGTCACGCAGCGTGCGGATCCAGCCTTGGGGAGGGGGGGCAAGATCAGCGAGGTCGCCGTGCCGACCGAAGCGTTGGTCGAGCCGGCGCCGTGATTGGGCTCGTTTGTCTCGCATCGTTGTGACCTGCCATTGATCCAGATATTTATAAGTATTCAGACTGTTTAACTGTTGATATGTATATATAGTATAGCAACATTCAGAAGAATACAAATAGCGCATCATCTCTGGACATCGAGACGACTGCGACGAAGATCGCTAGGCCGCTTAGTCGGGGATCCAGTCCTCGGTTTTGATGCCGAGGCCGTCGGCGATGCGGTTGGCGTAGGCGTAGTAGCCGACCACTTCGGTGATGTCGAGGATGTCGCGGTCAGAGAAGCCGGCGTGGCGCAGGGCGTCGACGTCGGCGTCGTCCATGTCGCCCGGTGCGGCGGTGAGCTTGACGGCGTAGGCCAGCATGGCGGTGCGCTTGGGTGACAGCGGGGCGGTGGTCCAGTCGTGCTCGACGGCTGCGAGGAGTTCGTCGTCGGCGATGAGGCGGCGCAGACCGCGCCGGTGGTGGACCACTCAGTAGTGGCAGTGGTTGGTGAGGCTGACGACCAGGGCGATGAGCTCGCGTTCGACCTTGCGCAGCGTGGCGGTGCCGGCCATGGCCGATTCGTAGAGGCCTTGGTGTGCGGCCATGGAGCGGGGGTTGAGCGAGTGGACGGCCAGGATGTTGTCGACCCGGCGGTGGGTGGGGTCCACGACCCGGGGGTGCAGCTCGCCGAGCTCGCCGTCCCAGGAGTCGGCGGGGATCATCTCGATACGCGCCATGAGCCAGAGTTTCACACCGGTGCGGATGTGAATGGGCCGTGGGTCAATCTTGATCTCCGACGCGGGAACTCACCTCTCCAGCGGCAGCAGGGTTCCGCTGGCCGTTGCTGGTGGCGCGCGAAACTCTCCCGCATGGCAAACGAGCGCAGCTATCAGGGGCTTCGCCTGCACGAGGCTGTGAGACGCCTTGCGCGCCACCATGTTCACCGAGACGTGCGACACATCAACGACGAGGAACTGCACATCCTGCTGGACGCAGCCGACTGGCTGGAATCGAACGGCTGTGAGGAGTTTGTTGGAGAGCCGCAGTTGTTCAGTCGCAACGACTAGTTCGGGTTCGTTCGGCGGCTTCGTGACGACTGGTGGGCGCCGACGCTGGCGTCTGCGTGACGTGCGCGGCGCTCGGCACAAGGCGCTGCTGGTCGTGTGCGTGTGCGTCATATGGGCGGCGGCGTGCGGGCTTGGGAGCGAGACCTCGTCGATAGCCGACGACGCACACCCGACACCCTCTTCGGCACTGGCGCCGGCTGCAGCCTCGACGCCCGACTCCGGCGATGCGGCCGGTGCAGAGCAGGCGTCTAGTCCAGACGCCACCGTTTCATCGGAACCGAGTGCCGCAGCGAATGCCAGCGATTCGTCCCCATTGCCGGTTTCGAGCACCTCGGAGGTCGCTCCAACCGCCGGGGCGGAGAGCGAGCCGACCGCCGACTCGGACCGTTCGGCAGCCGGAAGTCAGGTGCTGCCGCCGGTCACCTTTCCTGAGGCGTCGATTCGTGATCCCGAGACCGAGGCAGCAGACCTCGAACGCCGCCGCAGCGTGATCGGACTGTTCGAGCGGCTGCGGGTGGAAGCTGAGCACCGATCGGGCTACGACCGTGACGCCGTGTTCGGCGGGTGGCTGTACAGCGGCGGGATGTCCACGAGGGAACGGGTGCTCGCCGCTGAGCGCTTGGCGGACGGGTCGTGGCATTCGGCGTACGACAACGTGGTGGTTGCGGACGCGTCGAAGCTCGACATCGACCATCTGGTGCCGCTGGCCGAGGCGTGGGAATCGGGCGGCTTTGCGTGGACGGCGGCAACGTGGCGGCGCTTCGGCAACGACCTCGACGACTCCCGCTCGCTGATCGCCGTGACTGCGAGCACCAACCGCAGCAAGGGTGCGGGTGATCCCGCCGACTGGCTGCCGCCCAGAACGCAGTACCGATGCCGCTACGCCGCCGACTGGGTCGCAGTCAAGACGCGCTGGGAGCTCAGCGTGGACCGCCGTGAGCAAGCTGCAATCGAGACGCTGATCGACGGCTGCACCGGCGCCGACTTCGCGGGCGACCCCGCCGCCGCTGGCCCTTCAGACGGCCTGGCCGGCACACCGCCGACCGGCGCCGCACCGGTCGATTCCCCGTCAGCATCGCGGGCCCAGTCTGATGCCGGCACCGAGTCCGAGAGCGAAGACCCCGCCACCAACGACCCGAACAGCGCCGAGCCAGGCAGCACCGCGTCATGCACCCACTGGCACGCCGGCCACCCCAAGCACACCCATACCCGCCGCGCCGACGGCACCGTTACTGGCCACAGCCACCCACCGTCATCCCAAACCAAATGCGGCTACCTCTGGCAATAGGCCCTCACCCCGATGCCTGGATGCAGCCGCCGACATGCCAGGGTGCGTCCTGCTCTCGTTTCGGCGTGGCGATCCCCGCGGGCCGCACTCTGCCGGGTCACGCGTCACGACCCTGTCTGCAGCGTCTCCGCTGGACCGAGGCGGCCAACAAGCCGGCCATGACAACGCAAAGCCCCGCCAGTGCACCTCCGCTGGGCGGTGGTGGACGGCGGGGAAGATTGGGCAAAGTCTGCCACGTCCGGCTGCCCGGCACAACCCGGGAGTCGCCGAGACGATTCTGCGGCGAAGCGTGGTGTGCTCTGTACCGATGACCTGTACGGTGCGCCTTTTCCTCCCCGCCGTCCCGGCCTCGCCGGGCCTGGCGGGGTTATTTCTTGCGCCGATATCTGAGCGGGCGGAATCCACGCCCAACGTCGTCGGCCGGGTCAGGTCAAGACAGCGGCGATCATTTCTAGGTCAATCGGCTCAGGCCGGATTTCTTGGGTGGTGTAGTTCCCAACTCCGCAGCGTGCGTTGCCAGCGGTGCGTGAGAATGAAATTCAGCCGCTCCATCCGACCAAGCTGAACCTATGATCGGCATGTGTCCGACGACATCGTGACAGCAGCGGAACTCGAGAAGCTCAGCCCGGCCGAGCGCCACGAACTGTTCGAAGCAAGCATCGTCACGGACCTCGACGCGGCGCCCTCACATCTTGTCGAGCAAGCACGGGCACGGGTACAGCAGAGAATCGCTGAGTCACAACCGCAGCGAGGGTGACCGCCGGACGCCGCGAGGTTCGAGCGGCCGTCGAGTTCTTCCAGGATCTCGATCGCCAGCTCCCCAGTGATCGTGGTCCGAACGGCGAACCGTCGACGAGCGATTTTCAGACCTTTGAGCTCCTCGAAATCGTCGAGAAGTTCGCCGTGGGCTTCGATGATCTGCCAGCGTTGATCCCCGGCCGAGATGACTACCGGATGTTGATCTCGACCGGAGTTCTCGTTCGTGCGTTCACGGTCGTCGGTCAGCTGGCGGCCGACGGGGCGATCGAGCTCATCTCACTGGATATCGACCTCGGTCAAGACTGGTCGTAGCCGACCGAGGGCGTCGGGGCGCGGCTCCGAGCCAGGACTAGTCGTGTTGGGGCAGAATTCGTGGCGGCCAGTTGGTTTGTGATGTGACCGCGGGAGGTCGGCATTGGAGACGACTACCGCGTATGCGCCTGCGTCCTCGTTGGGGTGGCTGGATCTTGACCGTGCGGCGAGCGAGCGGGTCGGTGAGCTGCTGCGGGCGCTTGAGGAGCCGGGAACGCTTGATGTGCTGGGTTTGGGCACCGTGCGGGATGCGTTCTCGGGGATACTCAATCCCGGAACCTCGACCATTCAGACCAGGCTCCGCTACTTCCTTTTCGTCCCTTGGATTTGCGCCAGGCTCGAAGCGGAGCGCGTGCCTCCAGCGGACTTCTCGCGCAGGCTGCGCGACGACGAGGCACGGCTGATCGACTGCCTCCGTCATCTCGGGCACAACCAAGGCGTCATTGGCTACGCCGCCGGCCGGAACCTCAAACGCATGCCGAGTGATGCCTACTGGGGAGGCCTCTGGACCTGGGGCCTGCGTCAGCTCGATCTCAGCATCTTTGAGTACGGCCAGCGTGTAGCGGCGCTCGGGAGGACACGGCCCGAGCGAGACGACGACGGCAACGCGATGACGCGAAACGTTTCGATGTGGAGGTCGTTGCCAGAGCCTCCGGATGACTTCTTGGAAGCAGAGATCACGTTCGACCTCACCCAGGAGGAGGCGCAGGTGCTGGTGGACTACATCCGGCGGCACCACGAAGGCACGCTGCTGGCCGTTCTGTGCGCGACACCGCAGGTAGCAGCCCCTGTCGATTATCCCTGGGATTTGGACACGCACGGCATGCCGGCCCAGCTTGTCGAAACCCTCGGCCACGCCCAGAACTTCTCCGAGCTGACCGCCGGGCCGCAGCACGTCTACAACATGCTCCTGGCGCGCCGTGCCCGAGAAAAGTTCGGCTGGGAGACCGGTGAGCTTGAAGATCGCGAACTCGGCCACCTGGAAGCGTGGTCAGAGCGGATCGGCAAGCGCCTCGACGACGTCCGCGCTTGGGCAGCAGACCTGCCGAGATTCTGGGCGCTGTTGGCCGAACATCACATCAGCTACAGCGCCCAAGAATTCGTGAACGCCATCGTCACCCGGGCGGCGGACGATCCCGAGGGATTCGCCGAAAACCCGGAGGTTCACAAACTCATCGGTAAGCGCGAGCTTCGCTTGAAATCGAAGCGGGCGCGACTGGCACACCGGTCCGCGCTAGAGAACTGGAACGGCCTTGGCGTCGGCGGCCAGTTCGACTACCGCTGGGGCATCACGAAGTCATTCCTGGCCGACATAACCGACGGCAAGCGGGCAGGCAGCTGATGCTGCAGCCCACCAACCGCCTGACGCTTATCGACGCAATGCGTCCGCCGGCGGGCTTCCGCATTGAGTCGGCAATGGCCGTCACCTTCACGCTCGATCTCCGAGCGCTGCTGGCCGCACCGGCGGCGTTCGCGCTCACCGGTCCCGATGGCACCGTCGCCGGTAGCGACCAGCTCGAGCCCATCGAACTGCTGCACGCCCTGCGCTCCCACGCCGACAAGATCACCGTGTTCAGCCAGGTCGGCCACATCGCCCTGCCTCCTTCTCGACGGGTATTCGCATTCCTCGAAGGTGCGGTCATTCCGGTGCATGGGCCGCTCGGCGGCATCGTGCATCCCAAGGTGTGGGTGCTGCGCTACGAGTCGCGTGAAGCACCGCTGGACGGCCAGAGCCAACAACAGCGCCTGCGGGTGCTCGTCGCCAGCAGGAACCTCACGTTCGACACCAGTTGGGACACCGTGCTTCGACTCGACGAGCATCCGGGTACGAGCGGCGTACGGCTTGAACCGGTCGGGGAGCTATTCGAAGGCCTGATCGACGCCGCTGTCGGTCCCGTCGGCGAGGTACACCGGCAGCGCGTCGACTCGCTCGCAGCAGCGCTGCGGACAGCAACATTCGCGTTGCCCGATGGCGTGGACAACCTGCGAGTGCATGTGCTGGGCCTCGGCCGACCGGGTTTGTCGCCGATGGGCTCACCCTTGCCGCACGATGCTGAACGCTCGCTGGTCATCTCGCCGTTTGTGAGCGACGGGTTCTTCGAGTCAGTGCACCCGCACTCGATCGACGAGTTGGTCGCCAGAGAGGAATCGCTCGATTCGCTGCAGAAAGGCGCCCTCGCCGATGTCGGCACCACGTACGCGTTTGACGACGGCAGCGCGGTCGATTTCGACGCCGCGGAGGATGAGTTGTCGCCCCACGATCCAGGCCGACCGCTAGTCGGCTTGCACGCCAAGGTCTTTGCTTTCGAGCACGAGGGCCGGGCGCGTCTGTTTGTCGGCTCTGCCAATGCGACCTGGTCGGCATTCCACAGGAGCGTGGAGATCCTCGTCGAGTTGACCGGTTCGACAGCAGCGCTCGGCATCGACCGGCTGTGCGACGGCAACGACGACGAGCCCGGGCTGCGGAATTGGTTCATTTCGTATCAACCACCCGACCCGCCGATCGCGCAGCCTGACACATCGGCACTCGACGCGGCGCGCCTCGCCATCGCACGGCTGCCGCTAGAGGGAATCGTCGAGCCGAGCGGCGACGAATGGGCCGTCACTTACCGGTCAGAGCAATCGCTGCCGACTCTTGATGAGGTGACCGTCCACTGTTGGCCGCTCGCCTCTCCAGGGAATCGGCGGTCGGTTGCTGGCGGCAGCGCTTTCGAGGAGCGATTCGAGACCAGCCTTGAAGTGCTCAGCGGCTTTCTGGCCTTCGAGCTCACTCACATTGACGGCGTCAAGACCGAGTTCGTAGTTCCCGTAACGCTGACCGGCGTTCCAGAGCACCGTGACCGGTTCCTGCTGCGCACGCTGGTCGGGAACGCCGAGCGTTTCTTGCGGTACCTGCTGGCGCTGCTCGATGAGGACTCGGGTCACATGGAACTGCTGGACGCCGTCGCGCGAGCCAGCGCCGACGCTGCGGGTGACGGGCAAGGCCTGGTCAGCCTCCCAGTGCTGGAGAAGCTGCTGCGAACCATGCGCCGAGACCCGGCGAAGCTGGCAAGCCTCCACCCCCTCGTGTCAGACCTCGCGGCCGACGATGCGTTGCCGCCGGGCTTTGCCGAACTCTGGAATGCGATCTTCGATGCAGCGATCGCTGGAGCCGCCGAAGGAGCAGCAGTCCGATGACCGGCAATCACGTCGATGTCGAAGCAGTCCTCGGCGACTTGAAGGACTTCCAGCAGCGGACCGCTCGTTGGACCTTCCAGCGGATGTTCGACAAGCACGATCCGGCCTACCGGTTCCTGGTTGCCGACGAAGTCGGTCTGGGCAAGACCCACATCGCCAAGGGCGTGATCGCACAGGTCATCGAGCATCTCGGCAGCATCGGCGACACACGCCACGACATCGTCTACGTCTGCTCGAACGCGGCCATCGCCCGCCAGAACCTGCGCAAGCTCGTCCCCAAGGGCATCGAGCCGCTCGAAGACGTCGGCCGGCTCGCCATGCTCCCGCTCACTGCCCTGAACGAGGGCAACAGCAGGCAACCAGGCATCAACCTCATAGCGATAACGCCCGGCACGTCACTGAAATTCGGTCGCAGCACCGGCCAGTTCAGAGAACGCTGCTTGGCGTACACATTTCTGCGGGAGCACTGGGGAGCCGAGGTCATGACCGCGCCGGCTCGAAGGATCTTCTGGGAGGGCATCACAGCCGGAGACCCCGATGGGCGGCTGCGCTCGTGGGAGCGTTGGTACCGGCCGAAGATCACTGGTTCGCTCGAGGCCTTCGCCGCCGAGCTTGCAGAGGTCGACAAGTCACGTCGTCGCCACGGCAAGCCGGCGCTGCGCACTCTCTTCGACCGGCTGGTCGACGGGTTGAAGTGGAAGCGGACATTCCCCGACGAGCTGTGGGACGACCGCAGGGTGCTGATCGGCGAGGTTCGCCGCATCTTGGCGATCGTCGGCATCGCAGCGCTTGAGCCCGACCTCGTAGTGCTGGACGAGTTCCAGCGGTTCAAGGACCTGCTGCGACCCGATCCCGACAACTTCGCCGCCGAACTGGCGCACCGGTTGTTCGACTACAAGGACAGCGTCACCGGTCGCCTCACACGGACGCTGCTGCTGTCGGCCACCCCGTATCGCATGTACACGACGGCCGACGAGATCGACAGCGACCACTACGCAGACTTTCTCGACACGTGCCGGTTCCTGATCCAAAGCGAGGAACGAGTCGACCGGCTGAGGCAACGCTTCGCCGGCCTTCGGTCTGCACTCACATCGGCGGAATCGCTCCCGAGCGCCGAGGCGATCTGCACCGACATCAGCTCAGACCTCCGCAAGGTGATGTCGCGGACGGAACGGCTCGCAGCCACACCGAGCCGCGACGGGATGCTCGCCGAGCACGAGGCTCAGGTAACGGTGGCGCCCGACGACCTGCGTGCGTATCTGCGCATCGGCAATCTTGCGGAGACGGTCGAGCATCACGAGCCCACCGAGTACTGGAAGTCGGGCCCGTATCTCGTCAACTTCATGGAGCAGTACAAGCTGAAAGAAGCCGTCCGGCAAGCCGCAGCCGACGGCCGACTCGCCGACGAGGACCGGCTCGACCCTGGCCCCGGCTTGTTGAGCTGGGAGGACGTCGAGGCGTATAGGCGCATCGATCCCCAGAACGGCCGGCTTCGCTGGCTGCTCGAAGACCTTGAGCGGCACCGAGCGTTCGAGATGCTGTGGGTGCCGCCGTCCCTGCGCTACTACGACACCGATTCCGTGTACGAGTCGCCCGAGGCGGACGGCTTCACGAAGCGGCTGATCTTCTCGGGCTGGGCGGTGGTGCCGAAGGTCGTCTCGTCGCTCGTCAGCCTGGAAGCCGAGCGGCACGCATTCGCTGGCCGCGACCACAACTACACCGCCGAGTACCACCGTCGAGGAGGCTCGCGTCTCGATTACCGCACCAGCGAACGAGCAGCACGCATGGCCCGAGTAGGGGAGGCACGGGGCGCCCGACGGGCCGCGACGATGACTGCGTTCTTGCTCGTGTGGCCCAGTCCGAGCTTGGCGGAGTTGGGTGACCCCAAGCGATTGGCGACGAATGGTCGCCGCCACGTCTCGGAGTTGCTTGCCGAGGTGGAGGCACGGGTCACAGATGCCGTCGCGCCACTAGTTCGATCCGCGCCCACAGACGGCGTCGTCGATCGGCGCTGGTACTGGGCTGCGCCGTTGTTCCTCGACAGCGAGCGGCACCCGTCGGCGACGAACCTGCTGTTGGCGTCCAACGGAGCCCAGCATTGGGAGGGCGAAGAGCCGGGCCGGGTCTTCACGGCGCATCTCGACGAGGCACGGGAGATGGTCCGCTACGGACGTTCCGCTCTCGGCCGTCCACCCGATGATCTCGCGGAGGTGCTCGCTGAGCTAGCGGTCGGCGGGCCAGCGCAGTGTGCATTGCGAGCAGTCGGCTCGACCGTCGGCCTCCCGATGTCCCACGAGTCGACGGTGTCGAACGCTGCATGGATTGCCGAAGCGTTCCGACGTTTCTTCAACGCACCCGAGATCACCGGCGTCATTGTCGGCGGGCGGTCCGGAGATGCCGATGGTGAGGCCGGTGTCGAGCGGTACTGGCGCGATGTCGTGCGGCATTCGATTGACGGCAATCTCCAAGCAGTGCTCGATGAGCACTGCCACGTGCTGCGCGATTGGCTCGGCCACCTGAGCCTTGGCGATGATGATCAGCGCACGGCAGCAGCCGACGACATCGGCTACAAGGTCGAAGAGGCGCTCGACCTACGGACCTCGCTGTTCCGCGTCGACATTCCCCGCCGAGCGTCAAACGGCCAAGAGTTCGTCTTGGACGAACACCGCCTGCGAACGAGATTCGCTGTCGCCTTCGGCAACCAGACACTCGATGAAGGTGGAGAAGCTCGCATCGAGGCCGTTTCGAGGGCGTTCAATTCCCCGTTCTGGCCCTTCGTGCTCACGTCCACGTCGGTCGGCCAAGAGGGCCTCGATTTCCATCTGTGGTGCCACGCAGTCGTCCACTGGAACCTGCCGACCAACCCAGTCGACCTGGAGCAGCGCGAGGGGCGCGTGCATAGGTACAAGGGTCACGCCGTGCGCCGAAACCTCGCCGCGACCCTCGGGCCGGGTCTGCTCACGAATGGTGCGGTGCCCAACAGCGACCTGTGGGACGAACTCTTCGACGCTGCGGTGGATCAGAGCTCGGGCGCCGACGGGGCGATCGTGCCTTACTGGGTCTTCAACGACGGCCCGGCGAAGATCCAGCGCCACGTGCCTGTGCTGCCGTTCAGCCGAGACGCAGCAGCCGTCTCGCAGCTGCGCAAAGCCCTTGCGGCGTACCGCCTCGCATTCGGCCAACCTCGCCAAGAAGAGCTGGTCGAGTTCCTCGGCGCCGGCCGATCCGACGAACAACTGCTCGAGCTCGCTGCTCGCCTGCGAATCGACCTCTCCCCACCCGCTACGGCGGCTGCCACAGTCAACCGGTCCTGGAGTTCGACGTCGAGCGCCGATGACTCAAATTAATTGGCGATGGAGCTCATTGTCCGTTGTGTTAGGACATGGCGTGGTCGGTGCCGGTCTGGACGCTGGGAGGCAGGATGCGATTCGAGGGCGCTGTCATCAAGGAGCAGGGCGTCACGTTCGGCATTTTGGTCGTGAAACGACATGTCTTGAACAACGCGGCAGAGCGCGATTCAGTCCAAGCACAAGCGTCGAGGCTGTTTGGCGGCATACCAACGGTGCTGATGGCTCAGGACCATCAAGGTGTGCCGGAGTACTACGGGCGGCGCGACATCGTGAACTTCATGGCGAACGTCCCGCTGGAGGCCGTCCCGTGGAAGGAATACACGATCTGAGGGACTGACCTACCTGCTTACCCGGGTGGTTCTGATCGCCATAATCTCATGCCGCATCCTGCACTTGGCACACCAGCAGTGAGGACGGTGTGCCGATTCGACGGGGTAGTGACAGGAGTGCCTGATTCGGGTCGATGTGACTTGTCCCGGGCGTGGACGGGTCAGCCCACCTCGTCCATGCGGGCGGCGCGGATGCGTAACACACTTGGTTACACTTTTGGTTATCGCAGACCGTCGCGCCGGTAGCACGCCGCCGTTCCGGAACCCGCCGCTCGTCCTGACCGTGCTGGAGATTCGGTACCCCGAAATTGCGGGGGGTCTCACCGATGCTGCCGTGTCGGCGATGAAGGAGGCCGTGCGCGAAAGCTTGCCGGTCATGGCGCCGCAGGTTGAGCACCAGATCGGTATGCCCATCGATGTGGCAATGCCGCCGCAGGTGGAGCAGCGCTCGTCGCCCAGGTTCTGTGCCCGTGACCAGGCGACCGCATTGGTCGTGAGGCGCGATGCACTGGTCTTGGAGACCACCGTCTACGGGGGGTGGGTTGAGCACTTTCGGCCGCTGGCGAAGCAGGCCATCGAGGCATTGGAGCGCATCTGCGCGCCTGACGGCGTACAGCGGATCGGCCTGCGGTACATCGACGAGATTCGGGTGCCGGGCACAGGCGGGGGGCCCGACGGCTGGGATGGCTACATCAACCCGCACCTACTAGCAGCGGCCGCCGAGGACTTGAGGCCAGACGGGATGAACCCGACGACATGGCAGGGCCTCATCCAGTACCAGACAGACGCTTCGTACGCGCTGAACGTGCGCTACGGACCGCAAGACGGCTACGCCGTGGACCCGCAGGGGTCGACCCGCCGCAAGTCGGTGGCGCCCGCTGGGCCGTATTTCCTGCTCGACTCCGACGCGTTCTGGAGCGACGACGACGAGATACCCGAGTTCGCGGCGGCTGGCATCCTCGAACGCTGCGATCGGGTGCATCAAGCGGCGAGCGACTTCTTCAAGATCGCCGTCACCGACAAACTACGCACAGAAGTGTTCGATCAGCACACAGGGGACCTGACATGAGCACCGCCCACCGCATTGATGATGTGCCCACCGGGGCGTCAGTCGGCCACACGCCGCCCCGCCTGGATCGGACCAGAACGATTCAGGACTTCGTGGACGACGTCGGCTTCTTGCGCAACCGCAGCGAGCTGTTAGTCCACGACTCTCGAGACCTTCACGAGTCCATCGGGCAACTGCATTCGGACAGCCTCGATGAAGAACTGCGCTCGCTGACCGTGCGTCACGCCCGGGAACAACTGCCGACGCTGCTCGAACAGCTGAGCACGCTCGGGTTCTCATGGAGGGACATCGCCAAGCTCGCCGGAGTGTCGGTTCCTGCGGTGCGCAAGTGGCGGCAAGGCGAGTCAGCCACCGGTGACAACCGGCAGCGCGTCGCCCGGGTCGTCGCACTCTGCGAGATAGCGGCACAGCGCTACCACATCGCCGATGTCGCCGGATGGCTCGAAACGCCGCTCCATCCCGATGCGCCGCTCAACGGACTCGACTTGATGGCGTCTGAGCGGTTCGATCTCGTTCTCGCATTGGCGCACGAGCAATCCGGCGACCCCGAGCGGGTCCTGGACGAGTTCGAACCCGACTGGCGCGCCCGGTATCGCTCCGATGTGGAGGTGTTCACCGCTCCAGACGGTCTGCCGGCCTTGCGACTCACCAGTCCCGACAGCTAGGCCGCCTCGCTTGTCAGCTGAAGCGCTCGAAGCCCCTGGCTCACCGTCGGACCTGTACATCGCGTCCTCGCCAGCGGAAGTGGAGCATGCACGCCCATTCATGACCGGTGACGTGTTTGCCGGGATCGCCATTCCCGGGCTGCCGCCCGAATCCGAGGGCCTCGGCATTGTGCTGACCCACCCCTGCTCGATGCGAGCGGACGGTGTCCAACTGATTCCGAGGCTGCATGTTGCGCGTGTCGCCGCCAGCCAGCAGATCCCGCCGAGGAAATGGCAAGACGGGCACTTCAAGGTGATGCCGCTGCCCGAGCTCGACGGCGGCCACTACGCGGCCCGTTTTGAGCAGATGGGCCTTGTGGCATCGGCGTCGTTGTTGCCCGAGAAGCGCATCGCCTGTCTGTCGCCCTACGGCATCCACCTGCTGCAGCAGCGCTTCATCTGGTACCTCACGCGATTTCTCGTGCCTACTCATCGGCTCGCCGAAGCCACCGCGTCAGTCTTCGAGGAAGCCGAGCTGGAAGAAGAGTGGGTGACCCGGGCGATCCAGGGCGGAGCCGTGCGAGATGCATCGACAGCGGCGTTCCACGAATGGGTCCGATCCCCGGATGAATCCGGCACCTCGCCGCAGGAGCAACTCGCCGATCCGCAGCGACGTGCCGGGGTTCGCCGAGCAATGAGGCACCACCTCGCGCACGGTTGACACCCAAGCAAGCCGAGAGTGAGGCCTCAGCTTCGGGGCAGTCGTGCTCGCCCGCAGTGACTCCGCGATGGGACTCATCCGTTCGTCCGTACCGCTGCAGACCCTCGTCCCCAGGGCCAAGGTCAGCCGGCGCGTACGGGTTGCAGTGTTTGCCTGTCGTCGTCGGTGCCTGCGAAAAGTGTGCGGGTACTACTGGGTCTCGTTGGTATCCGCGTCCAGCGGCTCTCTCTATGCACACAATCGGCAGGGCGAAGGAGATGACGATGTCCAACTCAGCGCCGATGATCTGCAAGACCCGTGGATGCGTCAACGTGGCCGGCATCGATCACCACGGTCACCAGTACGACTACTGCGGTGTCTGTTCGCGGCTGTACTGGATGGAGCAGAAACTCAACGACGTAGTCGGAATGCTCGTCACCAGTACCAACAGCGGACCCCGCAACCTCGACACGGTCGATGCTGAACTCAATGAAGTTCAGCTTGCGGCGCTCGCTCGGCTCGATGCCCGCCGACATGAAGCGACTCGTGCCTGAATGCCCTCCGATTGCGGCTAGTCCGACATCAGCCGGTTCCGTGCACGCTCGGTGATTGAGGACTCACCGGTAGCGCCGTCGGCGGTTTCGGTGCGACGATCGTCTGCGACTTCGGCTTCGCTTTGACCGGCGCCGCTGTCGTGACCCGCTGCGAAGTCGGATGCGATTGTCGGATTCGTCGTCAGAAGCGCTCAGGAAGGCAACAACGGCGGCAACCAGCAAGCTCACGATAAATGCGAGGCAGAGCGCAGCTGACACGACGAGCACAGCGGCGTTCAATGCGGTCCAGTCTCCGCTCCGCCATCTCAGTTCGCGGCCCGAAAGCCACGCTGATGCGAGCACTGCCAGCATGGCGACGAAGTTGACCAGGGTGTAAGTGGGCCATGCGAGCCAGGCCTTCGTGGTCGCCAGCCATCCATCCGTCGCGGTCAAGATTGCTGCGTAGGCGCACGATGCGGCGCAGAGCGCGGCAGCGATCATCGCCGCGGGATTTGGCCACCGGCGACGATGGGCGGGTCCGCCACCGTCAAACGGGAACGGGTGCAGGTCGGTAGTCATCGGCTGACCGGTTCTCGGGTGGGCAGCGGTTCGAGCGGGCCGGCGGCCAGGTATTCGGCGCACTGGCGGCAGCCAAGGTCGGTATCGGTCTTCTGGCGAGCGAAGTACCCGTCGAGCGGGTGGTGCCTGATCCATTCCGCTTGCGCGTCATGTTCAGTAAGCCCCACAGTGGTGAGCAGGTAATCGTTCACTGCGTGTGCTGCGGCGACGGCGTTCAGCGTGATGACGCTCGGGGCGGCGACTTCCTCGATGTAGGTCTGTGCTGCTCGTTGCTCGGGCGTAGCGTTTTCCTCAGCGAGTCGGCTGTGGTCGATGAGATCGTTGCACCACAGACATGACTGTCCGGGAACGAGGTGGCGGACTACGGAGAACACGTCAAGCACCGTGCCCGTGGAGCCATCGGATTCGACCTTGGTGCCTGCCTGCCACACGGGAATCAGGTAGCGGTGGCAGATGGAGTTGACGACATGGCGTGCGCGCATCGTGTCAGCGGCGAGGAAGATCGCGTCGCAGTCCGTGAGGCACTCGGCGGCCACGGGGTCATCGACATCAGCGTCAATTGCGTCGAACCGGATTCCGGGCCGGGCCTCTCGGGCGACTCGCTCAGCGATGCGCACTTTGAGCGTCGGCTTCCAGCCGAGGCGGCGTGCGAACTGGGCGGGGAGCCATCGAGGTTGCCAGTCGGTGGTTCGGGCGCCGACGAGTCGCGACGAGTTCGACTCCTCGATGCGATCGTCATCGATGACTACGAGATGGCCGACCCCGAGACGGGCCAGGTATTCGTTGATGAGCGATCCGACGCCGCCAGCACCGACGATGCCGACCTTCTGGCTGGCGAGGACCTCCTGTCCGCGATCGCCGAAGAGGCGCACTTGGCGGTCGTAGCGGGCGTCCGCCGATGCGTGGCGGTGAGGTGCCGGGTACAGCACCTGCGGGGTGCGGCTGGTGACCACCGCATGGTCGAGTTCGATCTGGCATTCATCGGAGAGCCAGATGTCGCCGGCTACCGCGCTGCCGGCGAATACCAGGGCTCCGGCGGGTGGTCCGTCGAGAATGTCAAGGAGCGCCGGGTACCCACGGCGGTGCGAGGCCATGTCATCGCTCGAGAACGCAACGCGGTCAGTACCGGGGTGGTTGTGGACGGCGAGGTAGGCGAGACCTTCTTCGGCGCAGATCCGCACGCAGCGCAGGACGAACTCTGGGGTGAGCATTCGGTACCCGCGTTCACCAGGCACATAGTCGGTCCCGTCCTGCGCCAGGAACAACCGGCGCCCGAGCAGCCGCAGTTCGCCTCCGACCTCGAACGCTGATGCGCCAATGACCGCGCCGTGCTCATCTGCATCGGCACGGAAGAGATGCGCACGGAGTTCGTCCATCAGCGCAGCAGGCAAGCGCAAGCGGGCAGTACTGCTCATTGCGTGTGTAGCCATGCGATGACCTTGAGGACCTTTCGTGCGGCCGTGTCAAACTCTGCCGTTCGGTGATTGCTGCGCCGTGAGAGTTGGAGTGCCGGATCCTCCCGGAACGTCGTCGCCGCGAAGCCCTCGCCGTGTCCGCCGCCGTCGGCTCTGATGAGATCGGCCTTCACAAACAGCGGATACACGTCGGCGTCCGGGTAGTTGTGACCGATCTGGAACTTCAGCCACGTCTCGTCTTGGGTATACGCAGGGCCAGGATCAATCGAGTCCACGGTGACGAATGCGCCGCCGCTGCCGTCGTCCTCGTCGACGACGGTGGCCTCGGGAAACGTCGCACGCAGTTCGGCGACAGCCTCCTGGACCTTGGGCTTCATCAGCCGGCTTCTAGGAGTTGTCGTCGCCGGCGACAGCGAAGAACTTCAGGTCAGGGCGCAATGTCACGGACTCGTCGTCTTTGACCCGCACCTCCTTGCCGTCCTCGCCGATGACCGACAGATGGAAGTCGAGCTTGATCGACGCACCTTGATCGATCGCGGCCTGTTTGATCTGCAGGCCGGTCGCAGTCGGCCCGTCGACCTTGACGGGTTTGTTGTTGACCTCCACCGTGACGGGTCGCGGCTTGCCGCCGCCGTCGAGCTGCTGGCCTTCGTGCGATTGACTCATCGTCTACTCTCCTTGGGCAGGTTGCGATATCGATGCTGAATTGCAGTCGAGCAATTGCATAATAGCGGTGCGATTGCTATTTAGCAACTAAGGGGACGGACCATGGACGACAAGAGCGGCTGGTTCGACGGCGAGGGCTTCTATGAGGCCCTCGACGCGGCGAGGCAGGCGCAGAAGATGACCTGGAAGGAGGTGGCCGCTGCATCCGGCGTGAGCGCGTCCACCCTGACGCGGATGGCGCAAGGGCGCCGTCCTGATGTCGATGGCCTCGCCGCGCTCGCCGCGTGGTCCGGGCTTCGGGCCGATGACTACGTCCGGTCCGTCGACGACCGTCCCGACACCGAGCCCTTGGCCCTGATCGCTACGCACCTGCGCGCAGACAAGAACCTCACGCCTGAGGCCGCCACCGCGCTCAACGAACTGATCAAGGCCACCTACGAACGACTGAGAACGGACGACTGAAGCATGGCGCTGCGAAGGGGCTTCAAGTCTGAGGCGTCAGATCTCGCCGAGGAAGTCAGAGGCGAGCTTGGCCTGAGCCGGTTTGACCGCATGGACCCCTTTGCATTGGCGCGCCACCTGGCGGTGCCGGTGATACCGCTGAGCGATCTCACGGCCACCTGCAGCGGGGCGCAGTATTTCTTGGCGGTTGAACCCGGCACTCTCTCAGCGGTGACGGTCTTCGAGGGGGTTCGTCGCATCGTGGTCCACAACGACACGCATTCACCTGCTCGCCAGAACAGCAACGTGACCCATGAGCTCGCTCATGGCCTCCTCCTGCACGCTCCGGCACCTGCGCTTGACAGCGCCACCGGCTGTCGCGATTGGAATGCCGATCACGAAGAAGAAGCGGACTGGCTGACGGGCGAGCTGCTGGTGACTCGCCCGATGGCCCTCGCTGTCGCCCGCGGCAAGTTCTCGCGAGAGTCTGCAATGGAGCGCCTAGGCGTCAGTCGCAAGATGCTTCAGTGGCGCATCAACGCCACCGGCGCAGCCAAGCAAGCTGCGCGGGAAGCCGACCGCTTTAGCTGACCAACCTCGGTGACTGGCATGGTCTCGCGACGCCGATAACCGTGACAGCGTCGGCCACATCGCCCGAGTTGAAGTCGCTGCGCTCCGCAGGTTTCGCCCGATTCGCGCGGGTCCTAGATCTGAAACTGACGGAGGTTGTTGACAGTCAGGGTTTCTCGAGAGAGGAAGTCCTGATGGACGATCGAGCGCAGGAACGCAAGTTCCGGCATCGCCGGGCGGTGCTTCGGCACGCCGAGGAGGTCTTAGGGAACGTCGCGGCGACGTGCCGCTACTGCGGGATCAGCCGCACCGGCATCGCCGCACGAGTCCTCGCCCTCACCGCAATCATCTGGCACCACCAGACTCGCCGCCACAGTTGACCCGCCCGCTCATTCACCGACTATGGCCACCAAACCCTTTGGAACCAAGAACTAGCGATCGAGGCGGCACTTGCTCAGTGCCCGCTGATCTGCAGTGCCAGGGCGCGTTGGATGTTCTCCAGCCGCGCGAAATTGTTGTCGATTCGACCGTGGTCAACGACGAGTCCTTCGGTCTCGGTGTTGATGCGGCCGTCTCCGATGAGATCGATCATCGCTTTGACGTAATCCCGGGCTTGGGTCCCGCTGATGTCTCCAAAGTGGGCCCACTGGTTGCGGGCAGCAACCAGATCTTGGAGTTGCCCGTCGGCAGCAGGGCCGAGCAGCGCCATCGCGGCGGCGGGCTCCTCTTGGAGAATTCTCATCTGAAGCGCCGGGTCCTGCCGAGAAGCCTTATGCCGGTGATTCCTGAAGATCCCGTGGTGCCGGCGCAGACTTTCGTGCCAGTCCTCGCCCCAGTGTCCCCGGAACCTGGGCTCATTGAGAATGCAGAGCGAACCGCCGAGCAGTTCAAGCGCTTTGCCGAGCAGGTCGCGGGCGCTGTCGTCGGGCGAGTCCGGCCAGTACGACTTGATGGTGTCTCGCAGCCTCGCGGGTACCAGCTTGCCGCCATCGCCAATCCACTTCTCGTGCGCGATGTTGCCCATCTGGTCCTCGGCGACGTCGAAGGCCCAGCGGGCGCCGTCCGGAGGGTTGGCCCAGTTGAACTCGTTCCTCGGCCGTCCCAGCTCGTCGACTGGCAACGTGTGATGCTCGTCGAACTCGGTGCTGAGCCACTTCCATTCGCCGATACGTACGACCGCCAGTATGACCCCGGCGTGGAACGCAACGGCATGCTTGATGCAGAGGCTGTCAAGGTCGCGTGGGTCGATTTCCCACCAGCCGCGCATTGATTCGACGACCTGCTCAGGGCTGTCGCCGGGTCGATGCCCACTGCGGTAGTGGTCCTGCGTCCGGTAGCTGAGCCGGAACATCACGGCCGGCGGCGCATCGTCGGGAACGGTCTCAGTCATTGGTGCCCCCCATGCGTTGAACGAGGGAAACGTACCGACGAACACGACGAGATGCCGTATGCCGCATCCGTCAGCGTGGCGAACTCGCACTTGACCTGATGCAGCGCGGCGATGCCGGCCCGGCTGATGTGCAAGGGGCTTGGCCTGCGGTCATCGTGCCCGGGGCTGGGGTGGCGGTCGGATGGGGTTGGTAGGTTGGGCCTACTGCCTTGGCGGACGCCGGGAGCAGGTACGACAACCGAGGTCCGAGGTGTCGGGCACTCGAGTTAGGAGAAGATGCGATGACTAGTCGCGTTGTCCAGATCGCCGCAAAGTGGTCGCGGCGAATGCAAGACCCCAATTTCCCAGGGGCTGAGACCCACTACATGTTGGTTCCGGCGAGTGAGCTGCCAGATGGCTTGCCGCTCGATGCGAACCCGAGGGAACCCAACGTCAATCGGCCGGTGTACCGGGCGGTGTCGCGCTCGTTGCGTCAGGAAGACGACAGCATTCCCGGCAGCTTTCATCTGAAGCACCGCGGGCTGACGCTCGTCGCGTCAGCCGTGGTCAAGAACCGCGAAACGAGCGCGGACGGACTCGACCTCTTTGAGCTGCACTTTGCCGACGATGGCGTGTACGGCATCGTCGACGGCGGGCACTCGTACGAGATCGTCAGGGAAGCGCGCAAGGCAGGAGCGATTCCGGGCGATGAGTTCATCAAGCTGGAGATCGTGACAGGCCTCGACACCGAGAGCCTCGTGACCGACATCGCGGGCGGTCGAAACACGAGCATGCAGGTGCAAGCCAAGTCACTCCTCGACTTGAATGATGAGTTCCAGTTTCTGAAGGACGCGCTCGCTGCAGACGACTGGGCGAGCCGAGTGGCGTGGCACGAAGGTGAAGACGGCGATGTCGACGTTGTCGATGTCATCGCAGCGATTTCATGCTTCGACATCGCAAGCTACCCGGATCGCAGCAGCCACCCGGTAGACGCCTATCGGCGGAAGAAGTCGATGCTGGACCGCTTCCAGAGTGACCCAGATCGCTACCGCCGACTCTCGCCGGTCATTCGGGACCTTCTGAAGCTGCATGACTGGATCGCCTACGACTCCGAGAACCGCTGGCAGCAGGCTGGCGGGGTTTCCGGGAGCGGGGGCAAGTACGGGCGCCTGGAGATGGTCGAGTCTGCAAAGCAGGGACGGTCCCCCTTCGAGTTCCCGTTCCTGCCAGACCTGCGTTCCTCTAAGCGTCTCCGACGTCCGGCCGTCTTTCCGATACTGGCCAGTTTTCGGCTACTCCTCATCGAAGATCAAACACCTGCTCCTATCGGTGAATATAGGCCGGTCCGATGGCGTAATGGTTTCGGCGAGGCCATGGAACTCTGGGAGGCCGCTGGAGGGCAACTGCTTCGGGCCTTCTACGAGCATTGGGATTCCACAGGCAGGGATCTCCATGCCTCCGGCCGGTCTCCAGCCCTATGGGGATCCGTTTATAAGGAATTGGCCGTGATTGACGCTGAATTGCGCGGCGCTATCTAAGCGTATCTCAACGCCCTACTTCCAAGCATTACCGCGTCTAAGTGACAGCCGATCGTATGTGTCAAGTGACATTAGCCAGCAATCCAAATAGACAATGTGGCGCACCTGTCGTTGCCGGTACTCAACGGTGCCTAATTCATAGTGTCGACAGACAGGACGCGTTACAACGCGCGATCGCAGCCGGTTCGAGCGTGTTGCATCTTAATTACTCCGAAGTCGACGCCGACCTGGTCGCCGATCTGGTCGCTGTAGGCGCATTGGGCCGAAAAGGCGAACCAGGTCGACTGATTGAGCTCGACTTTACATCGTCGGTTATGTCGGCCGACTTCCGGGATACGGTCTTCGAACATCACGTCAGCTTCTCCAAGTGTGTATTTCACACCGACGTCTCATTCGAGGAATGCGAATTCCGAGCTATCGCAGACTTCAGAGATTCACTCTTTCTCGGTGGTGCATCCTTCGCCGCTGCAAGATTCAACGCCTATGTCACCTTCGAGTTCACGCGGTTTCTGTCTGTTTCCAGCTTTGTTAATGCACAATTTCGAGGGCTTGCCGATTTCCACGCGGTCTATTTCGAATACGAAATCGACTTCTCGAATTGTGAGTTCGAACGCATAACACACTTTACGTCCGTGAACGCGGAAGCTGGCATGTTCTTTTCGGCTGCAGCATTCCTTGGGCCAGTCAGCTTCTCGGACTCTGTGGTTCATGAAACGGCTATGTTTCGGGACGCACATTTCCATGATGTTGCGCGATTCGTGAATACTAGCTTTGAGCGCGTCGACTACAGCGGAATGACGTTTGAGCAGTTGTGTAATCTTGATCAGTTGAGCATTCAGAGCAGCGCCGATTTCTCGGAAGCCCGGTTCGCCGAAGGCGTTTTTCTAGATGGTGTAAACTTCAAGGGGGAAACCTTCTTTAGCGAAACTGTGGTAGAAGGCCCAGTTTGGATATCAAATTGTTTGTTCGCCGAGGCAGTGGTGATGGCATCGGTGTCCTTTCAGGGACCGTTCTTAGTTTCGAATTCTGAGTTCCTGGCTACTCTCGAGTTCGAATACGTCGACTTTGGCGATCGGTTGTACATGGGGGATGAGGTTTATGCCGAGCGGATTGCTTTCGCACGCTCTACGTTTGCGTCTCTAGTTGACCTATCAGGTGTGTTCTCTGGCGATATCATCCGCGTTGAGTCATGCGAATGGTCGGGACCGAGTCGGTTAGTTGTAGGTGTGCTGCCAGTTGAACTTGATTCAATAGACGCGCGCGAGACGCTAGTCGTAGATGCTAAGGTTCCAACGGATGTAGCCGAGTTAGATGCTGGCGCTGTTTCAATAGTTCGCTCAACGTTGTTGAATAGCGTTACGTTTTCTTCGAGCTGTCAAGTGTTGGAATCATCGTTTCGCTTCACCACCGGTCTGGAACAGTTGCGCTTTCAGGGCGATCCGCGTTGGCCGATAGATCGATGGGGCCGCACGGTCATCTATGACCAGGTCGCCATGGAGTTCTTGGGCGTGGAGCCTCGGCAACTAGAAGTGCTATACAGACAGCTGCGCGCCAGCCTCGAAGCATCCCGTGCCGGACCCGCAGCAGCGGATTTCTTTTACGGAGAAATGGAGGCGCGCCGATCCTATACCGGACCCTTTGGCAGATCGTCATCATCAGGTCGACGTGGGATCAAACGCTTGATTTCGCTCAGGTGGTGGCTGTTGAGCTTATACAAATGGTTTGCAGGCTATGGTGTCCGCGCATGGCGATCGTTTATGGCCTATTCAGTCAGTGTTGTGGCCGTGGCAGTAGCGCTTCTGGCTTTCGACAATGCACTCATGGACCCCAACAACAGCTCCAGCGATGGTCAGCCGGAGAGAATTTCATCACTTGTAGATTCACTGGCGTTTGCTCTCAAGAATTCCGTCAGTTTGTTCGATTTCCCAAACATCGGCTTTCAAGCAGCTGGCACCTTGATCTTGGTCGCGGGTAGGGTTCTTGGCGTTGTATTTCTTGCACTTGGCATCGTTGGCCTGAGAAGTCGAACAGAACGGTAAACGGGGATAGGGGCCGTCGGACACCCCCCGATCGGATATGGACCCTCGCTTAGGCTGTGGACGGCGTGAACATGATTGCGTTCGCGCCTGAGATCATCGTGCTCCGCGCGAGTCACGAAAATTGAGTGCTCTGCCGATTCGCTCGAGTCGGAAACGATCAAGCTCCGGTTGTGCTACCGTGCCACGGCCGGTGAACTGTACGCGCTCAATTGCATGTTTGGCCACTCGCGCTGTTGGCGAGCTGCAACATGTAGGTGCGGGCGTTCCACTGATGCTTGAGGTCCTCAAGTTCGAGCGGGCCCAATACGTCGACGTACAGTTCCACGAAAGTCACATCGTCAAGGTTGAGCAGGCTCCGAGTCTGAAGACGAGATCGCATCGAAGATGGACAGCGGTCGCCAACTGAACCTCGCTTAGAAGCACATGTAACTTCCGCGGAACCGGCTTGGGGTAGATCTAGTTCCATGCTCTGCTTGTCGCAGCCAGCCATACGCGGCAGCCTGAGCTTCGGGGCGCGAACATCGGCCGGTGGTGCGCCTGCCCTAGCAGGGCGGTATGTTCGAACTCCATCCTTGGCTCGCGATATGACCGAGATGCTGTGGCGATAGCGAACTTCGAGAAGGCGAGCGCCGTGGTCGCCGAGTTCCACAGTCTTCTTTCCCAGCACAGGGGCCAGCTCGCGCATCTATCCAAGATCAGGCCGACCGGATTCGTCGGTGGCGGAAGTCGTCGTCTCTCTCATCCCGACGAGGAACCGACGCGCGTGGCGCTTGCCGAACTCAACGCCGAGATCCCGCGAAGACGTTGGCGACCATTGCCAATGCCATGAGCGCAACACCCGCGTTGGGCAGCGGTTCGGCAGTCGGGGCACATTCGATGACTGTCTCGGAGTCGAACAGCGTCAGTTGCTCCGCCATTTGTGGTTCCCTGTTGTTGGCTGATGGGGAGTAGCGTTTATGTCGCTCGCGATGGTGGGACCGCCGGCGCCCAGAACCGGCGATCCCCTCCCGCATCAACACCGGGAGGGGACCGAATCGACCATTACGTGCGGTCGCTCCGTCAGTCACACTAGCGCGCGTGCAAATGCGCACGTAGTTGCGATGAGTGCGGCTACGGTGCGGGTCTCGTTACTCGGGAGGAAGCTGATGCTAATTGCTCTTTTGAGCGTGTTAGGACCGCTTGGCGGCGGTGTGGTTGCATGGTGGGCACAGTCCCGTATCGAGCAGAACCGACGTGAAGCAGAGCGGCTGCACTCCGAACGGGCCAAGCTGTACTTGCTCATTCTGCAGCCGATAGCCGACATCTTTGGGAACCCCACTGATGATCAGGCAGCTCAAATCATGGAGACGATGACGAGCGACGCATTCCGAAACGCGATGTTTCAAGTCAACCTGATTGGCTCAGATCGGGCGATCACAGCTATCAACAAGATGTACACCTACTTCTATCAGCGAGACGACAACGCCCCGTATGATCCGAAGGAGCTAGTTGCAGGCTTGAATACGGTTGGCGATACGATGCTCGCCATTCGCAAAGACTTGGGAAACCGCAAGACCAAGCTCGAGCCGCTCGACATGTTGCGCTCTCGGATCAAAGATCTTGAAACCTTGGGCGCTTGACTGCTGTCATTCACGCTATTCGTGATGTCACAGCCCCTCCCTACGGTTGGGGCGTGGCTGACAGGTCGGGGATCGAGTGGACCGAGGCGACGTGGAACCCGACCACGGGCTGCGATCGGGTGTCGCCGGGCTGCGACCGCTGCTATGCGCAGACGCTGGCCAAGCGGCTCAAGGCGATGGGGTCGCCGAAGTACCAGAACGACGGCGACCCGTCGACGAGCGGGCCGGGCTTTGGGCTCACCTTGCATCGGTCGTCGCTCGATGTGCCTCGACGCTGGAGCGCACCCCGCCTCGTGTTCGTGGACTCGATGAGCGATCTCTTTCACGACGATGTGCCGCCGGGGTTCATCGCGCAGGTCTTCGAGGTGATCCGCGAGACGCCCCAGCACACCTACCAGGTGCTCACCAAGCGAGCGCAGCGGCTGAGCCGGATCGCACCTGAGCTCGACTGGCCGCCGAACCTGTGGATGGGCGTGAGCGTCGAGACTCGCCGGTACGGGTTCCGCATCGACCACCTGCGCCAGGTTCCCGCAGCGGTGAGGTTCGTCAGCGCCGAGCCGCTGCTCGGCCCGCTCGGCGAGCTCGATCTTGCGGGCATCGACTGGGTGATCGCCGGCGGCGAGTCCGGTGCCGGCGCCCGGCCCATGGAGCTGGACTGGGTCACCGAGCTGCGCGACGCCTGCATCTCGGCCGGCGTGGCGTTCTTCTTCAAGCAGTGGGGAGGCCGCACGCCCAAGGCCGGCGGCCGCGAACTCGAGGGCAAGCTGTGGGACCAACTGCCGCTGAGCGTGGCGAGCTAGGGCGACGGCGATGCTTCAGGGCGGAACGAAGATCCGATTCGGCGCCAATTAATTCGCTTCGCAAATTTGAGAATTTATCGATACGATTTCTTCTCATAAGCGTTGCTAAGACGGTCCGTGAGCATGTCGAGCGCCTGCCGGTGCGGTCGTTTCTGTCGCGAAGCGACCTGCCGACACCAGGTCACGCAGTCGATTGCGAGCTGGCGCGGCTGGCAGGCCGGAATGAGCTGATGCGCGCCCACAAGGGCCTGTACTGGAAGGGGCCCCAGACACGGGCTGGGATGGTGCCTCCGGCGCCACTCGCGGTCGGGATGGCAGTAGCGGGCGCCGGGGCCGGCCCAGCTGGCTTCTCGGCTGCAACAGCACTGGGCTTGACGACGCAGGTTCCCTCTGTGGAGGCGGTGGCGGTCGCCGGCCGTGCTCATCGGCCTCCCCGAGGAGTGGTGTTTGCGGCGAGGTCTGTCGAGCGTCGGTTCCGGGAGCTGGAGCCGCTTGAAGTCGCCGTGATCGAGCTGATGCGCGACGGCACTCGATACGTCGAGGTCAGCTGGGACGATGTCGAGGCTGCTGTCGTAGGCCTGGTTGAGTCCGAAGCCGTCCGGCCGCGTGCGATCTGCGAGCAGATCGACGACGAGCATCACGTGGCAGCCCGCACACGCTGGCAGGCCATCGAACGTCGGCTCGGCTTGTGAGCTTCCGACTGCGCGACGACCTGGACGAACTAGCGGCGTACGCGAGCGCGGTGTCAGATGTGTCGAGGATCCCTGCGTCACATGTCGAGAAGGATTACTGGGTGACCGAGACGCTGCGGGGTGTCGCGGAGGTCTCGCGTCGCAACGGCCACAGCAGGTGTCAAGCGTTCGGTGAGGCTGCACTATCCGACGGCAGCGCCGAGCGAGGGCGTGACCAGCGGAGTCTTGCTCGAACTCGGAACTCGCGGCGGTGCCCTGCCGTGCGATCGGCGACCGATTCAATCTCTCATCGCCGAGTATTCCCAGCGAGCCGGCCTCGCCTCTGACTTCGAAGAGGTCGAGCCGATTTCATTGCTCGTGTTGGATCCTGTTCGCACGCTCGTCGAGAAGATGATGATCCTGCACCACGCGGCGACCGTCGGGGACTCCGAACGGCGCCGCCAGACTGCGCGCCATTACTACGACGTTGATGCGCTGCTGCGGAGCCCGGCCGTCATGAGCAGCCTCGAACAGCACGAGACCGATGTGCTTGCTCGTGAAGTTGCACGGCACTCGATGGCTGCGGGCCTTCCCAGCATCGACCGGCCACCGGCTGGGTTCTCTGCCAGCCCAGCCTGGCGGGAGGATCAGCCGGACATCGAGCGAGCTTACGAAGATGTGCTCGAACGGCTTGTGTGGCCGAGTGCGCTCACGTCAGCGTTCGCGCAATGCTGCCAACGCGTACACGATCACGCGCACCTGCTCTGAGCGTGGCGGCTTGGGCTCTTGAATCGCCAAAATTGCTTTGGTGGCATTATCGCAATAGTGCGATGATGCGCTGTACTGCCAATCGTGATGGAGTCGAGCAGTGGCTAATCGATCCCGCTGGGAAGATGTCAAGGCCGGCCGAGGCGGGCCTTCCACGTCGACGCGTGCTGTCGTCGAGCAGGATCTTGCGTTGGGTCAGCTCATCCATGATCTGCGCGTTCAGGCGGGACTGAGCCAGCGCGAGCTGGCAGAGCGCATGGGTACGACCCAATCGGTGATCTCACGCCTTGAGGAAGGCGGGGGAGCACGTAACCGGATCGACACCCTTGCTCGCGTTGCGTCCGGGCTCAATCGGCACCTCGTGCTGTCGTTTCCGGCGGAACTGCCGAGCCGGCTCTACGATGCCGTCCAGGTCGCCTGAGTCGCCCGGTTTTCCATGGCTTCAGCCACCGATGCCTCCGGTACGATGAGCGCACCCCACCGGGGCGCGTAACCCCGGTCCGACGGCCCCGACTTCGGTCGGGGCTGTTTAGCGTTTAGGCCGCGAACGTCGTCAGGTCGTGGCTGAAGCGGGCCCGGGCTGGGTTGAGCGAGCGCAGCGAACAGGAGAGTTCTGCTGATGCCGAGCACCAGGAAGTTCAGCGAATTGCGAGACGAGGCCCGACGCGATCCCGAACGAGCCCGCCGAATCGACGAAGCCAAGCGGCGGGCGCTCTCGGAGTTGCGTCGATACGAATCGTCGACGTCCCCACGGCACAGGGAGTAGCGCGAGCTGCGGATCGATGAGACCAATCGTCACGTCGCAGTATTTCCTTTAAATGGAATAAGCTTCTCTGGATATGGGAAAAACGGAAGCGCCGAAACTGCTGCCGTTGCTGCGGTCGCGTCAGCAGGGCGAGATTCTTGCTCTGCTGCTCGGCGATCCCGAGCTCGAAGCCAGCGTCACGGACATCGCAGCCATGGCGGGTGTTCCGATCAGCTCCGTGCACCGTGAGATCGAGCGAGCCGAAGCCGCCGGCATCGTCACGAGTCGCAGGATCGGCAATGTCCGGCTGGTGCGAGCCGACACCGACAGTCCCTACTACCGGGGGCTCGCCGACGTGCTGGTCAAGGCGTTCGGCCCGCCGCAAGTGCTCGCTGAGGTTCTTGAGGACATCGACGGCATTGAGGCCGCGTACATCTTTGGCTCGTGGGCAGCTCGCTGGTCGGGGGAGGGAGCGAAACGTCCTGTCGCCGATATCGACGTCCTCGTGCTCGGCGCGCCTGATCGCGACCGGCTGTACGCAGCGCTCTCCGTCGCCGAGGAACGACTGGGCCGTCCGGTCGAGGACGCCATTCGTCCGGCCGTCTGGATCG
This sequence comes from Acidimicrobiia bacterium, assembly GCA_022820925.1. GTDB lineage: Bacteria > Actinomycetota > Acidimicrobiia > Acidimicrobiales > Poriferisodalaceae > Poriferisodalis. Next base: position 53,907 of record JAJEEO010000007.1, read on the forward strand.
CCGATGGCACCGACAGCTTCCACGCGACCGTCGTCAGCCGGCCCCTAGTGCCGATCAACCTCGGTCAGGACTGAACGGCTCCAGCGCGTCTGCTGCGCCTATCCGCTTCGACCCGTCGACAGCTGCCGTCGCCCGGCGAGATGAGCGGTGGTATGACTTGGTTATACTACGGGCATGAAGATCGCCGTTTCGATTCCGGACGATGTGTTTCGGGCAGGGGAGGAATTGGCGGCGCGTGAGCGCTGCTCGCGCTCAAGCCTGTATGCGGAGGCGCTGCGGCGTCTGCTGGCCGAGGCGGAGCGGCAGGAGGTCACGGCCAAGCTCAATGCCGTGTACGAGGCCGAGCGCTCCGATCTCGGGGCCGGCCTTCGTGAGGCGCAGGCTCGGGCGCTGTCAGGCCGCCGGTGATTCAGCGGGGCGATGTCTGCTGGGTGGACTTCGGCGAGCCGGCCGGTTCGGAACCGGGCTATCGGCACCCGCTGGTGGTGGTCTCCGATGACAGCTTCAACCGCAGCCGCATAGCGACGGTTGTCGGGGTAGTGGTGACAAGCAATCTGCAGCTGCTCGACGCGCCCGGCAACGTGAGCCTGCCCGCCGCCGAAGCGGGCCTGCCCCACGACTCGGTGGCCAACGTGTCCCAAGTGGTCACTATCGACAAGGCGGAACTGTCCGAAGCGGTCGGCGCCGCCGGCCCGGCCACGATGGAACGCATCGACGACGGTCTCCGACTGGCGCTCGGCCTGTCCAGCTCACTGCGCCGCTGAGGCTGCTGAGGCGGCTGAGGCGGAATCGGTCACCCGGCGAGGCCCTCTTTCGGTTTGTGGGCTCGGAACTGCCACAGGGTGATGGCGGTGAACAGCGCTGCGAACCCGAACAGCATGGCGATGGCGCGGCCGAAGCCTTGCTCGCCGTTGAGCACGCTGCGGTAGGCGTCGATCACCCAGTACACGGGGCTGGCCGGGGCGATGGCCTGCACCCAGCCCGGCAGCGCTGCGATCTTGGCGATGGCCCCGCCGGCGCCTGCGATCGCCATGGTGCCGAGCATCGATGCGGCGTTGAGCTGAGACATGGTCCGGCACAGCGATGTCAATGCGATCGCCAGGGCGACGTACATTGCCGCGCAGACCAGCGCCGTGATGATGAGCTGGGCCGCACCGCCGGGCACATCGAGGCTGAACACGGCGATGCCGATGGCCACCATGATGAGCTGCTGAGCGGCGGTCACGGCCAGCATCGGGATGGCCTTGCCGGCGACGATCTCGATCGTGCGCACCGGGGCGACGCGCAGCCGGTCCCAGGTGCCCCAGCCGTGCTCTCGGAAGAACGAGAACCCCATCGAACCGGTTCCCATGAGGGCGAACAGCGAAGCCAGGGCGGGCACCGAGTGGGCCGGTCCGCCGATGAGCGCGTCGGTCACGAAGAACAGCAGCACGCCCGGCATGCCGATCAGCACGAACAACGGGAAGGGGTCGCGCTGCAGCAGGCGCAGCTCGTTGCGGGCGACGAGGAGGGTGCTAGCCATCGGCGCTGCTGCTTCCGTCGCCCGTATCGGTGCTGGCGTTGCCCGTGCCGGCGCTGCCCGTGCTGGCGCTGCCTTTGCCCGCGCTGGCGCCGTTTGCGCTGCTGTCGATGACCCGCTCGTACAGCCTTCGGACCGACGGCCGCTCCACCACCACTTCGGCGATCTGGTCTTTATCGACGGAGTTGATCGCCGCCATGAGGTCACGGTCGTCGAATGACAGCGTGTCGCCGTTGCCGAGCCGGATGATCGTCGCCGGGTCGGGGTCGGCAGCGAGCAGGTCGTCGAGCGGACCGGACGCGACCCGCCGGCCGTGGTCGATGATCACCAGCGAGTCGCACGCCTCGTCGGCTTCCTCGAGGTAGTGGGTGCTGAAGATGACCGCGGTGCCGCCGGCCGCGAGCCGGCGGATGCCGTCGATCACCCGGCGCCGCGCCGACACGTCGAGGCCTGCCGTCGGCTCGTCGACCAGCAGCAGCGTGGGCTCATGGATTACGGCTGATGCCAGGTGCACCAGCTTCGCCTGCCCCACGCTGAGGTCGTTCACCCGGCGGCCGGTCAGCGAGTCGAGGTCGAACAGATCGACGATCTTCGCCACCGCCTCCGCGAGCGGCCGGCCCCGCAGCCCGTACAGGCCGCCGAAGTAGGCCAAGTTCTCTGACACGCGCAGCGACAGGTACAGCGCTGTGCGCTGGGCCGCGTAGCCGACCATGGCGCTTACCGTTTTGGACTTCGGTGCCAACCCGTCGACGGCGATGTGGCCGCCGTCGGGTTCCAGCAGGCCGACGATACAGCCCATCGTGGTCGTCTTGCCGGCGCCGTTGGGGCCCATCAGCCCGAGCGTTTCGCCGGGGGCCACAGAGAACGACAGATCGTCGACGGCGGTGATCGAGCCGTATCGCTTGGTCAGCGATTCGACCTCCAGCAGCGTCACGGCCGACATTCTGGCCGCCCGAGGCGGTCTGGCAACGTTGCGGGGCGGGGCTGCTGCACAGTGCTGCGAGGCTGAACCCGGCGCCGTGGCCGGTGACGCGCCTCGGCAGCATCGGACGGGCCGAGCCAGGTCGAGCTGGCGGGCTAGAGCTTGGCTGCGATGCGTTCGAGCGTGTTCCAGTTGCGGGCCGTGGCGGTCACGCCGAAGTGGCGCTCGAGATGTGCGTACGTCAGGCGGAGCGCCTTGATGCCGTCGGGCGCCCAAACGTATGCTTCCGAGCCTTCGACGTGGAGGACTTCGGGGGTGTGGTCGGCCTCGGTGAGCTCACGCACGGCCACGGGGCTCGGTTCGTCCGACAGGAAGTTGACGAGGTAGCGCGACCCGTCATCGGCGAGGTGGCGGAGAGGATTGCGCTCGAGGATGGCCTCGATCTCGGCGGCGGTGCGGGCCACGCAGGGCACGTGGACGTCGAATTCGTCGGCCAGCAACTGCTGGACAGATGCGGCCACGGCCGCGGCTACTGAGGTGGGGCCCGGGGCATCGTCGGGCTGATCGGCGGTGACGATGATGTTGCCGCTCTGGAGGATCGTGACGGGGTCGGTGTAGCCAGCCTCGGCCAGCTTGGGGCGCAGCTCGGCCATGGGGACCCGATTGTGCCCGCCCACGTTGATGCCTTTGGGCAGCACGACGCAGCGGGCGGTCATGGCAGGCGGGTCACTCGGCCTCGCCGGCGAGGCGATCGAGGATGCGGCGGTGGCGCTGCATGGAGGCAGCGAGGCGTTCTGGGAACTGGTCGTCGGCGGTCGGGCGGCGAGCCTCGGCGCGTCGCTCGCGGTTGTTGTCAGTTGCTCCGGCCATGAGGGAACGGTAGGGCGACGGCGGCGTCAGGGCTGCCCGATTTTGAGCCGTGCTGCCCTTCGGCCATCGGCTGGCAGTGCATGAGCGCTCTGCGGTGATCTCGCCAATCGTTGCCTTTGCGTCGCCGCCGCGGCTGGTGCAACGAACACTTGTAACACCCCCTGTTTACGTTGACCGTCATGATCTCCGCCGTCAGAAGCCGATCAGCTGCCGCCCGGCACAGTCCCGCCCGTCGCCGCCGTGGGTCATGCTCAGCGTCCGCGGTGGCGGTAATCACCCCCGCCGCACGAATCCGGCCACTCAGCTGTCGACGTCGACTGGCTGCAGGTGTCTGTCACACCCCGTTCTTACGGTGGCGGCCATGACCTCGGTTGCACCACATCGGCCGGTTGGTGCCCCGCACGGCATGGGCGGTCGCCCTGCGGGGAAGGCCTGCCTGGCGGAGATGCGTGCGCGTTTGGCGCTGCGGTGCGGTGGTGACGGTAGCGACGGTGGCGACGGTGGCGGTGATATGGATGGCGGCGGTGGTGCTGTAGTTCGGTGCGCGGTCGATGCCGCGGTGGGGCCGCTGGTTGGTGGGGATCCGTTGGTGGATGCGGCGGCGGTTCGGTCTGTGGGCGATGAGGATTTGGTGTGGTGCGCGCAGGCGGTGCAGCGCGCCATCAACGTGCTGGAGGGGTCGCGCAGCGCGCTGGCTGCCGAAGCGGTACGGCGTCGGCTGCATGCGCGCCGCGGGGAGGCATCGGGGGCAGAAACGCTGGTGAATGCCACCGCGGTCAGCGGTGCGCTGGCGCGTCGGATCGAACGCGAGGCTCAGGCTGTGAACGCCCAGCCGCCGGTTGCGGAAGCGCTGGGGCGCGGTGACATCAACTCCGATCAAGCCGCGATGGTGGCCGCAGCGGAAGTGCCCGACGACGTGCGGCGCGAGCTGTGTAAGCAGGCTGAGAACCAGACAGCTGACCAGACCCGGCAGACCGTGCGTGCTGCCGAGGCGGCGTGGCGGCGCGAGAGCGACGCGCAGCGGCGGGCTCGCCAACGTGCCGCAAGGTCGGCATCGATGTGGGTCGACTCGCACGACGGCATGTGGCACTTGCGTGCGAAGCTCGATGCGCTGACCGGCGACGCCGTCAACCGCCTGTTGGTGGCCGCGATCGAGCGGAACTGGCGCAGCGACAAGGACCTGCCCGACTCCAAGCGGCGCAGCGTCCCCCAGCGCGCCGCCGATGCGCTCGTGTGGCTGCTCACCGCCGCCGGCGCGCAGAGAGCGGACTCCGCGGCTCGAGATGCCGCGTCGGCGGGTGGCGGGGCCGAAGCGGCACCCGCAGCCCCCGACGCCGAGACCGCCGCTGACGGGGGCTTTGGTGACGACGGCTGGGTAGTGCCGAGTCCGACGCAGATGATCGTGCTCACCACGCTGGACAATCTGCGCGGTGGTTCTCCGGACAGCGGAACTGATGCCGGGTGCACGTGCGCTGGGTCGAGATCAGCGAATGATCTACTGGCAGTGCCGGGTGCTGCGGCAACTACAGAGACCGGCACGGTGCTCGGCGCGGCCGACCTGCGCCGGATCGCCTGCGACACCCAAGTGATACCGGTGGTGATGGGCGGTGCGGGCGAAGTGCTCGACGTGGGCCGCGCCAAGCGCACCATCCCCCCGGCTATCCGTCGGGCGCTGATCGCCCGCGACCAAGGCTGCGTGTGGCCCGGCTGCGACCGGGCGCCGATCCACTGCGACGGCCACCACATCCAGCACTGGCTCGACGACGGCCCCACCAGCCTGGTGAATCTGGCGCTGCTGTGCCACAGCCACCACCAGCGCCTGCACGAGTACAACCTGGTGCTGCACCCGCCGACGGCGCCGGCACCGCCCGGCGAGGGCTGGACGGTCACACCAGCCCCGCCCCGCAAGCCCCGCACCCCAACGGGAGACCACGTCCGGCAGAATTGCTGAGCTGCGGAACGCCTGCCCGGTCACCTGCCGAACATGCGCAGCTCTCGGGCGCTGCTGCGGCCCGTCAGACGGCGGCAGCCTGTTCGAAGTGTCGCTTGCGAGGTGTGTGACGGGTCAGCCGCACAGCGGATCGAAGGCCTCCAAGGTGGCCGCGTAACGGCAAGACTGCGACCGGCGAAGGGACGGGCGATGAACGGACAGGTCAGCGACACCACGGCACTGCGGGAGATCTACCGGCAGCCGTCCAAGCTGGTGGCCAACAAGAACGTGCCGGCGATCGATGCTGAGTCGGCTCGATTCCTGGTGATGTCGCCGCTGTGCGTGCTGGCGACCCATGGTCCCGGCGGGACCGATGCGTCGCCTCGTGGCGGGCCTCCGGGATTCGCCCGGGTGCTCGATGACGGCACACGCTTGGCCTTCGGCGACCTCGCCGGCAACAACCGCCTCGACTCGTACACCAACTTCCTGGACAACCCCCAGGTCGGGCTGATCTTCTTCGTGCCCGGGAGCGATCACACCGTGCGGGTGAACGGCACCGCATCGCTCACAACCGATCCCGACGTCTGTGCGGCGACAGCGGTTGGGGAACGGGTGCCCAAGACGGCCGTGGTCGTCGATGTCGACGAGTGCTTTCTTCACTGCGGGAAAGCGCTGATACGCGCCAACCTCTGGGACACGTCGACGTGGCCAGATAACGAAGTGCCCACGGCGGGGGAGATCCTCGCCTCCCAGCACGAGCTGCAGGCCGAGCCAAGCGCCATCGATCAAGACCTGGAAGCGGGCTACGAAGCCACGCTGTGGTCCGACGCGGGTTGACGGCTCGGGGTCGCGTCGAAGCCGCTGCGCAGCGGTAGCTACGGGGCTGTGATGTAGCCGACAGCCGGGTCGTAGGGATGAGTCGGGGGGCCCTTGAGTTCGACGGTGTTGCCATCAGGGTCCTTCACATACAGCGACGGCCCGCGCCCGTCGGCACCCCAGTTGTTGAACAGGCGGCCGGGCTCGACACCGTGGCCGGCGAGATACCGGCGCAAATCGTCTTCGTCGAACGGCTCGATCCGCACACAGAAGTGATCCACGTTGTGCGCTGTCGGGCCCGGAGGCGGGCCGCCCGCTCGCCCGAGCACGCCTGCCACGTCGACGAGGTCGATGATGAAGTCGCCGGACCGCAGCTGGTACAGGCCAATCTCGTCATTGATGTGCTCAACGCTGCAGCCGAGCACCGTCGTATAGAACGCCATGCTGCGTTCGACGTCGGTGACTCTCAGCACGATGTGATCGAGCGACTTCATACGGAACATCTGGCGACCTCCCGGGGGTCTGCAGCGAGCAGGACACCGCCCACGAGAGTATTGGGGCTCACCAACGGACGGTGCTGCGGGCGAGCGCCGTAGCATCGAAGCGAGGACTTCCTCCCGGTCGTCCAGGATCGGGTACTTGCCGAGAGGGCACGCCGCATGAAGAGCATCTGGCGAGCCATTCGCGACGCCCTCGTCAGCTTCGCCAACTTCTTCTACCTGCTCGTTCGCATGCCACTCCGGGGGCCGCGAGTGCCGCAGAGCCACACAGGAATGGCCCGCGAAGCCATGCACGTGTCTCGCCGCGGTTCGGGGACTACCGCCACCGACAAGTTTCTCGCAACTGAGATCTCCAAGGGACACCAGATCGAGCTGCATGGCGATCCTGGCTCAGCGCGCCCCGTCGCCAGCTTCGGCGGACGGCCGCCGATGTACAAGCGGCGGTCAAGCCTGATCACGGTCGTTCTGTTCGTGATCACCCTCGCCGCGATCATCGGTTGGGTCCTGGAGGCCAGCGGCCGCTGGTGAGCTGAGCCAGCTATCCCATCAGCAGTGCATCGAGCGCAGCCAACGCGTTTGCCACGCTCGACACCCCGTCAGAACCCGGGTCGCGCCAGGCGACGTGGCCGTCGGGCCGCACGAGCACCGCGCCGTGCGCGCTGATGCCGTGAGCTTCGGCGATATGGCCCGCGGGATCCGCAAGATCAGCCCCGAGCCGGAGCACTCGCAGCATCGGATGCGCGGCGGGGGCGTCATCGGCTGCGCCTCCGGCCTCAGCGCCGCACAGCAGCACGAACTGCGTGTCGTACAAGTCCAGGGTTGAGGTCGCACCGTCGAATCGGATCGGCACATGGGGCGCCCGATGCCCCGGGCGGGCGGTCGGCGCGTAGTCCGACACAGGGTCGTCCACCTGCGGGGGGTCGCTGCCGTCGGGAATCAGGCATCCCTGCTCGTAGTGCAATCCGAGGTCCATGCCGAGCCAGTTGCCGTACCGCGCCGAAGCCCTGATGGCCTCTCGCTTCTGCTCGACGGTCGCCGTGCCCGACTCGATCAGCCGCCGGATCCGCCCAACGCTGCGTGAATTGTCGCGGGAGCGGTCAGCGTTGTACTGCGCGATCGGCGCCCGCTCGGCCCCGTAGGTGTCCAGCAGCTCCTCGCTGGCATGGCCACTTGCCACCGCAGCGAACTTCCATGCCAGGTTGTGCGCGTCCTGGACCGCCGTGTTCATGCCGAAGCCGCCCGTCGGCGGCAGCTGATGTGCCGCATCGCCGATCAGGAACACCCGCCCGTCCCGGAATCGCTCAGCCACCGTCGAGGACATGACCCATGGGATCACATCGGTGACTCGCAGGTCGAAGTCCGCGGGCAAGTCTGGACCGATCGAACGCCGGATCCACTCAGCCGCTACCTCGGTGCTGAAGTCTTCCGGCCGGTGAATCGACGGGTCGTAGTTGAGCTGGCACAGCCACCGGTCGTCGGTGTCGATCTTCTGGAAGACGTTGCGCGCCGGGCTCGTCGTCCAGTACAGGGCGGCGGGCCGATGATCGGTCCAGGGCCCCAGGTCGGCGTAGAACTGGCAGTTGATCATCGTGCCGAAGCTGGCGATGCCGTCCATCTCGATGTCGAGACTGCGCCGCACCTTCGATCCGGCTCCGTCGGCGCCTACCAGCCAACGCGCCGCCAGATGCCGGGTGCCCGATGGGCCGCGCACCTCGGCTGTGACCCGCTCACGGTCTTGGGCCACCTCGACCAGCTCGGTGTTCCAGCGGATCTGCACGCGCGGCATGTCTCCCAAGCGGCGCAGCAGTATCTCCTCGATGCGGTCCTGCGAGGTCAGCATCCACGGCGCCGGCGACAGCTCCACGCCGTCCACAACCGGCTGCACCCCAGTCGTCACACGGCCGATCTCGGCGCCGGCCAGCGTCTCGCAGTACACGAACTGCTCCGTCCACGGCAGCGGCAGGCTCGCGGCTTCGATCTCGTCCAGCACACCCCACGGCCGCATCAGCTCCGCAGTCCGCACGTTGACCGACCGGGCTCGGGGATGTGGGTTCACACCACCGCGACGTTCCACGACGACGGTCTCGAGCCCGAAGCGAGCCAGCAGGATCGCCATCGACAGCCCAGCCGGTCCCGCACCCGCGATGAGCACTGTCGTGTCGGGCGCACCAGCGTCGGCAGCGGGGGTCAAGGCAGTGACCTCCGAGGCCTAGCTCTGCGAGACCGTGGACAGCGTGGCCAAGGCCTCTCGCAGCTCGGCGTCGAGCTCGGCGTCAGACACGGCGCCTGCCTCGGTGTCAAAGTTCTCGCCGAATCGTGGGATGGCCAGGCTGGCCAGCACCTCGTTGCCGAAATACCCGGCCAGGTGACCGGCTGTCCGCAGCACGAACCCGCCCCCGCCACCGCCAGGCGACGTCGACAGCATCACGATCGGCTTGTCGTGATACACCCGCATGTCGATCCGTGACGCCCAGTCGAAGACGTTCTTGAAAGCGACCGTGTACGAGCCGTTGTGCTCTGCGAATGAAATCAGCAGCGCATCCGCCGCCCCGAGCGTGCTGTAGAAGTCGTGCGCTGCCTGCGGGATGCCATCGGCCTCCTGCCGATCGATGCTGTAGATCGGCATCTCGAAGTCGTTCAGGTCGAGCGTGCTGACCTCGAGCGCATCGGGGTCCACGCCGTCGATCTCGCCGCCCTGCAGCAATCCAAGGGCGTAGTCGACAAGCTGCCGGTTGATCGACTGGCTGCTGTTGGAGGCAGCAAAGGCCAGGAGCTTCATGACGTCTCCGCGTGGGCAGTGTGGCTGATGATCGCATCGAACAGGATCGGCCACAGCGGCTCGGGCAGGTCGTGACCCATGTCGCCGAGCAGCAGCAGATGGGCGCCGGGCACCAGTTCAGCAGTGCGCTCGCCGCCGTTGGGCAGAATGAGCGTGTCGTCGCGCCCGTGAATCACCAGCGTCGGCACACCCAAGCGGCCGAGCGCCTCGGCCCGGGGCGCCGAGCCTCGAACGGCGGCCATCTGGCGGGGGAGTCCCTCGGGATAGAACATGCGGTCGAACGCCGCAGCCAGGAACCCGGCCATCGCATCGGGGTCGTAGTGACGTCGGCTCGACCAGATCTTCGATGACGCCACGCCGCTGGCGATGAACTCGTCCCGGTCGACCGGCGGCGGAGCGGTCAGCGCTTCGAGCGCCTCGGGCGCGGCTTCGAAGTACCCGCGCTCGCCGGTGGTCGACATGATCGAGGTCATCGACAGCACCCGGCCGGGATGATCGATCGCCATCTGCTGCACGATCATCCCGCCCATCGACACCCCGGCGATGTGTGCGGCCCCGACTCCGAGATGGTCGAGCAGCCCCATGCCGTCGTCGCCGAAGTCCGACAGCGTGTAAGGCACCGGCGGCACCGGCTCGCCCGCCAGGGCGGCTTTGGTTACTGCCGCCGCGTCCACTTCGACCCCGTCCAGGTGCGTCGACAGGCCGACGTCGCGGTTGTCGAAGCTGATGACGAACCGACCCCGTTCCGCGAGCTGCTCCCGGAAGCCCGCCCGCCAGCCGAGGATCTGAGACGAGTACCCGTTCACCAGCAGCAGCGCGGGATCGGCTGGGTCGCCGTGGGTCTCGTAGTACAGCTCGATCTCGGTCGGGCCGATCTCATTCGAGCCCAACTGCTCAGACTCGAATCTGTTGACGGGTGCAATGGGCATGGCGATGAGTCTGCCGCACGAAACGCTTGCTCGGGCCAATCTCGGCACGCCGTCACATCGCCGCAAGACAGCCGGCACACCGCAGGCCAGGGACGTGTCCGGCACTGTCCTGTCGTTCGAACGACGGGGTGCCGTAACGTTCGGGCTATGCGGCGCATGCACATCGGACTGCAGGTGGACGACCTCGACGAGTCGATCGAGTTCTACAGCCGGCTGTTCGGCTGCGAGCCCACGCTGCGGCGCCCCGACTACGCCAAGTGGATGCTGGACGACCCCCGGGTCAACTTCTCGCTCGACGTCCACGGCGACGGGCCGCCCGGCACGGCCCACTACGGCATCCAGGTGGAGTCACCCGAAGAGCTGGCGGCGATGCGCAACCACATCGACGCTGCCGAACTGCCTCGCGCCGATCAGGACGATCTGGTGTGCGGCTATCAGCTGCAGCACAAGTCGTGGGTCACTGACCCCAACGGCCTGTGGTGGGAGGCATTCTTCACCGAGGGCGTGGTGGACGGGGGCTACGGCACCGCCGAGATGCCCGACCCGTGAGCTACAGATACGCCGCCCGTGACCGGCGGCGACGAGGGCTGAGCGGGTTCGGGACGAACATCGGCACCGCGTCCTGGTACTGCCGGTAGTCGGGGTACCTCGACACCGAGATGCGCTCAGTCAGCCGCGTCGAGACGGCAAACAGCAGCAACAGCACCAGGCAGCCCCCTGCGGTCCAGTGCCACAGGTCTCCCGACGCCGACACCGCGAACAGGTAGAACACCAGCCACATGCCTTGCTCGGCGGTGCAGTTGGGGTGGCGGCACCAGCGAAACAGCGCCGTGTCCAGGAACGGCTTCGCTACCGGCTCGCCCGCCGCGATCCTGCGCTGCTTGTCTTGTTGGAAGCGCCACATCTGCTGGTCCGCGACGATCTCGATCCCCAGCAGCGCCACGAACGCGCCGGTCGCGACATAGTCCAGCCAGCCAAACGGCACATCGGCGTGCAGCCACGCCTGGTGGACGGGCGACGTGAACCACCACACGAGTGCCATCTGGCCGTACGACACGAAGAGTGCGTTGAATGCTTGGAAGCCCACCTCGCCGAGCGGCCGGCCGAAGATTCTCCGCTGGCTGAACTCCTCTCGGAGGTAGCTCCAGCGGTAGTCCTCGCTGTCTGGTCGCCACCCGCCCCTACGGATCAGGTTGAAGGTGAGCCGTGCTCCCCACGCGCACGCCAGCGCCGTCATCACGGCGACCCGGGCCGAGCCGAATCCCACGTCGGCGAGCACGATCGCGCAGTACAGCGCCGGCACGATCGACCACAGCCGGTCCACCCACGAGGCGTCCCGTGTCACGATCGACGCCATCCAGCACAACGCTGCCAACGCAGCGCACGCACCCAGCGCCACGCCGTAGGGGGTCCCGACCAGCGGATGGTCGATGTCGGGATAGACGGTCGCGCCGAGCACCGCCGCAACCGCGCCGATGGCGACAACTCCGGCCCAGCCGGGCAGGCCGACGCGGATCCACGAATTCATCGGTCTGCCCGCTTGACCCGCGCGATCCGAACGATGATTGCCCGATCAGCCCGAATGACCCGGACCCCCGAGCAGCAGCGCTCCGGAGCGGAACTCAGTTGCAGAATCCCTCGGCGCTCACGCCGCGCTCGATGTAGCACATCAGCGTGCCCTCGACGTTGCGCAGCGTGTAGCCGTCACCGCCTTCGCTCGCTTGGGCGAACACGCGCAGCCGCAGACCTCGCAATGAGTCATCGGGCGTTCCGACCACGTCCATCGTGATCCCCGAGACCACACCCGCCACCGGCGCTCCCGAGATCCTGACCCGTGGCTCGGGCTCCTCGGGGGCCAGCGCGTTGGCCACGAGCTGACCGAGCGCCGTCAGCGTCTCAGCACTCGGCGAATCGCCCAAGATCGCAACGACTTGCGGCGTGATGTCGAACGTCGTTCCCAGCGGCGCCACATACTCGCTGCTCACCCAGCCGACAGTCTCGTCCGCCTGAACCTCAAGCCAGACGGTGCCCGACTGCGAGCGTGTCGTGCCGGTGGGCACCAGGCCGGTCGCCTGCGAATCCAGCCGGCCGATCACCTGGCCCTCCGGAGCGTTGCGCAGGTTCAGGTTGCTGTCATGGCCGATGCCGACCACTGACAGCACCAGCGGACCGGGCTCATCGGTGGTCATGTCGCCCTCGACGGTCGTCGTCGCCGTGACGATCTGCTGTGCAGCCGACGTTGTGGGTGTGGGCGGCAGCGTCTGAACCGTGCCCAGGGTGGTGGTGGTGCGCACCGTCGGCGTCGTCGGTGCCGGCGCCGCTGTCGTCGCGGCCACGGCCGCGGTCTCGGCTGTCTGGGCATCGCCGCCATCGCCATCGTCGACGGCAAGCACCAGCGCGACCACCGCCACGACCAGCGCCAGCAGTGCGATGCCCAGCGGGAGCCGATCTCGCATCGCGATGAGCCCCTCGCCGGGCGGACGACCGCCGTCCGGGGGGCCGGGGAATTCAGTTGGATCGGTCATGCGTGTCAGTCGTCCGTTTCAGTCGAGTAGCTGTCGGCGTCAAGGGTGGGCCCCGATCGTCGATGCCCACCAGGTGCGCCCGGCCCGCCAGTCCATCCGGCGGCCGTGATGCGTTTGGAATAGCGGCGCACCAATACCGAGCGTACGGCTATACGGGTCGGCGGGAAGAGCAATACCAAGCCGACCGCGTCGGTCAGAAAGCCCGGCGTCAGCATGAGCGCGCCCGCAACCAGGATCAGCACCCCGTCGACCAGCTCGTTGCCGGGCAGCTCTCCCCGTTCGAGGCGCGTGCGGATCTGGTTCAGCACGCCGAGGCCTGAGCGGCGCACCATCCAGGCGCCCACGACCGAGACGGCCAGCAGCAGCAGGATCGTCTGACCGACACCCAGCCCGCCGGCCACTTGCACGATCACATAGAGCTCCACCAGCGGCACTGACACGAGCAGAAGAATCAGCACCGCGAGCACGCCGTCCACCATACGGCCGGACGGCGACTGCGCTCAGTCAGATTCCCCAGGCAACCAGCTTCACGCGGCCGGATTGACGAGGCGCCCGACGAAGAGGACGGCCTGGGTGTCGCGGTGAACGATCGCCCACAAGAAGGGCCGATCGGCAACGACGGTGAGATCTGGCGGCGGCGGTACCGAGGTCGGGAACAGCAGTGACGTGGCTGCCGCTGCTTCGGTGCCCTTCTCGTCGACGATCACCTTGGCGCTGTGCACGGCGGCAGAAAGGAAAATGCCCGGGGCGATGCCGTCGAACCCCGCCCCCGCACAGAATCCCTGCGGACACAGCCATGCGAAGAGATCGGCGGGTGGCAGCGTCTGTTCCCACTTCGGCATCGTCACGTCGACGCGTCCCGTCCGAGCCATCTGCGACAGCCCGGCCAGGAATGTGGCGTCGAGCGATGCTTCGGTGGCTTCGAGTCCATCGTGACGATCGGGAAGGATGAGCCACATGGCCAGATCGCCCTCGAGATAGGGCAGTTCGACGGCAACTGCGCCGTCCAGCAGGACAAAGCGTCGCTCGTGCGGTGCCTTGTCGCGCATGAACGGCGTCATCACGGAACGGCCGCTCTCGGTCACGAACTCGCCGTTCTCGGTCATCTCGGCGAGGAACGGCTCCGACCAGTCGGCCTTGAGGTACACGGTGTTCACAAGGACGAGCTGCTGGTCTTGGACGGTGCCGGGGCTGACGATGGCAGGGATGAGACCACGCGTGCGCTCCGACGCCCAGCCATTGATGACGCCGGCCGCAGTGCTGCCGTCGGCGGTGTCGATCGGTTCGATCGCTGCTCCGTAGTGGGCGGTGGCAACGTTGCGGAATTCCGTTCGCAATGCGAAGCCATCGTCGGGGAACAGCTCGTTCGCCACCTCCACAATGTTGGGGCCCCGAGTGGCTTCCACGACCGCGTGACTGACGGCGTTGGCGGCACTGTGGCTGCCCCGTTCGGGGAACCCGAAGATTGCGTCGAGCGCTGCAGCGCTTTCGGCCGACGCACCCGCCCGGCTCAAGCTGAAGGCGACACCGATGCTCATCGGGCTCGACACGACGTTGCCGTCGATGTGCCGATGGAAATCCCAACCGGCTGCGTTGACTCCCGCCACCCACTCGGCCGTCGGAGCATCAGCGTCAACCGGCAATCGATCGGTGACCAGCTCGACGACCGTGGTGACGGTCGATTCCGCGGCCGCAGCGCTGGTGCTAGGAGTCGTCGCCGTAGGCCCGTCTGCTCCGCCGGCAGCGGGGACTGTCGGCTCGGGGGCGGTCGTACCGGAAGGGGCCGTCACCGTGTGCGCGTCTGCTATGTCTTGTCCGCCAGCCCCATCGGTCACGGGGTCTGTGGCGTCCGTCGAGGCGCCGCACGCCGCTGCCACCGAGCCGAACAGCACCAGCGACGCAATCAGTCGCATCCGCACCCAGATCACCTTACGGCTGGCTCCGGTCTGGGTGACCGCGCCCCCCGCGGCACGGGCACGATCGGCACGAGCCGCAGCCCCCGGGAGCAGCGGTCCAACGGGAGTGGTAGTCAGGCGCAATGGGACAGTGCCCATGCTGCCGACGGCGGGAGGCCACCTGGTGAGCAGTCCGAACCTCGAACAGCGGATTCGCAATGCTTGGATCGGCCGCATCAGCGGCTGCATGCTCGGCAAGCCCGTCGAGCTGCTCTCGATGCGTCAAGGTCCAGCAGCACTCGACGACTATCTCGCCCAGGCCGGCGCACTGCCGCTGCGCGATTACGTGCCGCTGCTGCCGGGCGCCCCGTCTGCCGTCGAACGAAATGCCGACGCCTGCAAGGACCGTCTCGTTGCGGCCGTGCCCGACGACGACATCAACTACACGGTGCTGTCACTGATGCTGATCGAGGAGCACGGCACCGACTTCACCACCGAGGACGTGGCCCGGGCATGGTTCCGCCTGCTGCCCGGAGGCCTGACTTTCACCGCCGAACGCGCTGCCTACGCCGTGCTGATGGCCAAGGCCTCGACCCCGTTCGCATTCGGCCAGCCCGCCGGATTCGACCTCGAAGAGTGCAGCGACAACGAGTTCAACGACTGGATCGGGGCACAGATACGGGCCGACATGTACGGCTGGGTGGTGCCCGGCGATCCCGCCCTCGCAGCCGAACTCGCCGCCCGCGACGCTCGGCTGTCCCACCGCGGCGAGGGCGTGTACGGCGCCCAAGCCGTCGCTGCGATCGGCGCAGCCATCCCGTCGAGCCCGTCCTTGCTGACTGCGATCGAAACTGCCATGGAGCTGCTGCCAGCCGACTCGGCGTGCGTCGACGCCATGGCGCTCGGCATCCGCTGCGCCACCTCAGGCGACGGCCCGGCGGCGATCCACGAAACCTACGACGGCATGTCGCCGGTGCACACGGTGAACAACCTGGCATTGGTCACATGGGGCCTCCTTTCCGGCGATCAGGACTTCTCGATCGCCATAGGCGACACAGTCGCAGCGGGGTGTGACACGGACTGCAACGGCGCCACCGTCGGGGCCCTGTGGGGCCTGACCGGCCGCCCGATCCCCGCGCACTGGCCCGACGCCTGGAACGGCCGCGTGCAGGTCACGCTGGCCGGAGTCGGCGAGCTCAACCTCGACGACCTCGTCACCCGGACGCTCGCGGTCTGCCGCTGACAGCCCGCCCGTGGCCCTCGGCGCGGCGACCGAGTGCTAGGCGACGACCCCGGGGCGTGCGTCCCGAAGCGGCGCGTCGGTGCGCGCTGCGACCTCGTCGAACGACCAACCGGGCGCTATCTCCATCACCGCAAAGCCCTGCGGCGTTACGTCGACCACAGCGAGATCGGTATAGACGCGACTGACCACCCCCGCGCCAGTCAACGGGTACGAGCATTTCTCGACCAGCTTGGGCGTGCCGTCACGAGTGCAATGCGTGGTCATGACCCGCACGACCCGCACACCCGATACCAGATCCATCGCGCCGCCGACGGCGGGGATGGCATCGGACTGACCAGTCGACCAGTTGGCGAGATCGCCGTTGGAGGCCACCTCCATGGCGCCCAGGACGCACAGGTCCAAGTGCCCGCCCCGGACCATGGCGAAGCTGTCGGCGTGATGGAAGTAGGAGGCGCCGGGGTTGGCCGTGACCGGCTTCTTGCCGGCATTGATGAGCTCGGGATCCACGGCATCAGGCGCCGGCGCCGGTCCCATCCCCAGCAGGCCGTTCTCGGTATGCAGCACGATCTCGCGCCCCTCGGGCACGTACTGCGCGATCAGCTCGGGCATGCCGATGCCGAGGTTCACATAGGACCCGTCCGCGATGTCCTGCGCGGCTCGCTCAGCAATCTGGTCCCGCGTCAGGCCCGGCGGCGGCGTGCTCATGGATAGTGCGCTCCCTGGGCGACCAGGTCGAATTCTTGTGCAGGATCGGCGATCTGCACGACACGGTTGACGAAGATTCCCGGCGTGGCAACCGTCTCGGGATCCAGCGAACCCGGCGCGCCCACCGACGCAGCCTGCACCACCGTCGTCCGTGCGGCCATGGCCATGATCGGCCCGAAGTTGCGGGCCGTCTTGTTGAACAGCAGGTTCCCGTGCCTGTCGGCAGCGGCAGCCTTGATCAGCGCCCAGTCGGCCCTCAACGCGTGCTCGAGCACGTGGGGCACGCCGTCGAAGAACCGCTGCTCCTTGCCGTCGGCCAATTCGGTCGCGGCACCCGTCGGCGTGAAGAAGGCCGGAATGCCCGCCCCGCCGGCCCGGATGCGCTCGGCGAGCGTGCCCTGGGGAACCAGCTCGAGCTCGATGCGCCCAGCCCGGTAGACGTCGGCAAACACAGTCGAGTTCGAGCTGCGCGGGTACGAGCCGACGATCTTGGCCACTTGGCCGCAGCGGATGAGCGCCGCCAGCCCGACCTGCCCGTTGCCGGCGTTGTTGGAGATGACCGTCAGGCCCGAGGCGCCTTGGTCAATCAGGGCGTGGACGAGCTCGATCGGGCTGCCGGCCTCACCGAAGCCGCCGATCATCACTGTCTCGCCATCGGCGATCTCCGCAACGGCCTCCGCTGCGCTCGCGACCCGCTTGTCGATCATCGTGCCCGCCGCATCGCGCTACAGATCGAGTCCGATGGCCGCGACCGGCGTCGTCATCTGCATCTGCGGGGGTGACCCCATCAGCGGCCCGAACGCCGCCATCGCTGCCTGCATCGCCGGCGTCTGGCCGTGGTGCTGCATCGACTCCGCATCGCTCATCAACGCGAAGAACCAGAACGTGTTGCCCTCGCCCCGGTGGTACGAGTAGATCTCAACGCCCGGCTCGTCGCGGGCGGCCTCGACCATCGAAGCCAGCACGGCCTCCATCTCGTCGGCCTTGCCGTCCTGGCAGTCGAAGCTGCCGATCACCGTTGCCTTGCCCATCGCCGTGCCCCTCAGTTGTTCGGGTTGTCTCCGGCTGAGTCTGCCTGAGCACGGCCCTCGTCAGGCGCGCCAAGCAGCAGGATCGACGTCGTCACCCAGCACGGCGAACACCACCGTGGCGCCGTCGGGAATGAACCGCGACTTGTGGCCTTGGCCGTCCAAGTCGTCGGCAAGCAGGGCATCGCCGGTGCCGATGTGACGCAGCGTCCCATCGCCGGCCTCGACTTCGAGCTCGCCGCCGAGGGGGATGACCAGCTGCCGGCGCGGAGCGTTGTGGAAATCCATGTCGAGTGCCGGCTGGCCCGTGCGGAAGAAGACGCCATCGACCCGCAACAGCGGTGTCTCGTCGCCGCGCTCACCTCGAGTCGTGGCGATCTCTAGATCCTCGAACATGGTCTGGCCGTCTGCGCCGGTGCGCATCCAAGTGACCTTCATGGGCGAATGCTCCTGATCTCGTCGCCGTTCTTCTGACGCGGGCCGCGCGGGCCGCTCACCGCACGCTGCCGTTCAGCCGCCGGCCCACAGGGGTGGGGTGGGCATCGGGCCGCGAGCTGCCTCGTACGCCGCTGCCAGTGACAGCGACAGGGTCTCGTCGCCGCCCCGGCACATGAACTGGATCGACGTCGGCAAGCCACCGCCCGCTCCCGCCGGCGACACTCCCGTCGGCACGGTCGTCGAGCACAGCGCCAGGAAATTGCCGGCCCGGGTGAACAGCGCCGGGGTATTCGTCTCGTCGGCCTCATCCACCGGCAGCGGCAGCATCGGCGTGGTGGGCGTCACCATCGCGTCGAGGCCTTCGAACGCCTCGGCAAACTCGGCAAGGTCGATGCGCCGCTGCACCATCGCTGCGATGTACTCGCTGGCCGAGATCCCGGCGCCCGGCAGCACTCGGGCCCGCACCCGCTCGTCCACCTTTGAGGCCGGATTCTCCATCATCTCGCCGTAGTAGTGGTACGACTCGGCCGTCACGATCACGAAGCGAGTGTTCTTCATCTCCTCGAAGGACGTCGGCGGGTCGAAGGGCACCACCTCGGCGCCCAGCTCGGCCAGCACCCCCAGAGCAGCGTCGTAAGCGGCGAGCTGCGCGGTATCCACTCCCACTCGCTCGGCATCGCTCAAACAGCCGATGCGCCGACCGCCCAAGCCGCCCTCGATCGCCACATGAATCGCCCCGTAGCGACCGCCACCGGCCAGCCAGTCCCGCTCAACCTCGGCCGGCGGCGTTCCCAGCATGGCGTCGAACATGAGCGCCGCGTCCAGCACCGTTCGGGCCAGCGGCCCCGGCGTGTCCAGCGTGTGCGACAGGGGAACGATGCCGTCGATCGGCAGCAAGCCCTCGGTGGTCTTCAGCCCGACGATCCCGCACAGCGCTGCAGGCAGCCGCACCGACCCGCCCGTGTCGGTCCCCACCGCGCACGGCGCCATGCCCGCCGCCACCGCCGCACCCGACCCAGACGACGATCCGCCCGGCGTTCGCAGCACGTCAGGGTCCCACGGGTTCCACGGCGTGCCCATGTGCTGATTGGTGCCCCAACCGCCCATGGCGAACTCGACGGTCTTGGTCTTGCCCAGCAGGATCCCGCCCGCGTCCAGCAGCCGCTGCGCAACTGTGCCCGTCGCCGGCGACACCCGCTCAGCCCACTCTGCCGATCCCGCCGTCGTCACCCGGCCTTCGACATCCACGATGTCCTTCAGCGCGAACGGCACGCCGAAGAACGGCCCCAGCGACGCGCCCGAGTCGCGCGCCGACGCCGCCGCCACCTCGGCAGCCTGAGCCGCCGCCCGAGCCTCGTCGGCATACACCGCCTGCCAGGCCCCCACCCGCCCGTCCAGCGACGCAACCGCCGTCAGGCATTCCTCGGTGGACTCCACCGGCGAACGGGACCCATCCCGGTAGCCCGCCGCCAGATCAGCAATCGTCGCCGTCACGCCACCTCAACTCGCCATCCTCGCCCGTCACCCTCTGCGACAGGCTCCGGGCAGTCTCGCGCCCAGCAACCCGGCCCGCCCGTACTGCGCATGAGCGACCCCAATCATCAGCGCGCCGTCCGAAGCAACGCAGTCACGCACGGAAGCTGCCGCGGCGGCCGCCGGGGTTCTCGCGGGGTCCGTAGTAGCCGAACGTCCAACCCGGCATGTGCTCCCACTCGATGCGCCCGACTGCTTCCGCGTAGCGCTCCGTCGCCGCGATCAGCGCGTCCTCGGCGGCGTAGTCGAAGGGATCCTGCAGCCGCGTCGCCGCGCCGGCGTCGTCGGGCAGGTTCTCCGCCTGCCATCGCACGGTCCGCCGCAAACCATCCTCGGGGTCCACCCTGTCCCGATAGCCGAGCTGCTGGCGGATCTTCTCGGTGCTCAGGATCGAGTGCGCCGACGAGTGGTTGAGCAGGAACGGCCCGCCCGTCGCGGCCAGCTCGCCAGGCACCGAGACGAGCTCGAAGGGATTGCCGAGCTCGTCGCCGATGATCTGCGCGATCTGCGCATAGGTGAACTGCCGATCGTCGCCCACGTTGTAGACCTCACCCGCCGACGCATCGATGTGATCCACCGCCAGCAGCACCGCTGAGGTGGCGTTCTCGACGAACGCCGACGTGGCGACCGTCAACCCGCCGTCGGGCACGATGATCCGGCGCCGGCCGTCGAGCGCACGCTTGACCAGCGTCCACTCCCGCGGCAGCACCTGGTTGGGGCCGTAGATGTACGGGTAGCGGAAGTGCGTCGCATCTGGGTGCAGCGAGAACGTCAGCTCCTCGGACTCGGCCATCTTGAGCGGCTTGGGCCCAGAGCGCTCATCGCCGACCAGCAGAGCATCCTCACCTGTCGGGACGGCCATCCCTTCGGGGAACTCGACGGCAGGTTCGGCGTACCCGCTGTACACCGGCACACCGCCGATAGAGATGAGACGTGGCGTGCGTCCGACGAGCACCTTGACGATCGACCGCAGCCGGCCGTACATCGCAAAGACCACATCGAAGTTGCGGCCCTCGATCGACGATCGGAACGCATCCTCATCGAAGGGATCGGTGTGGATGTGCTCGAGATGATCGGGGATCGTGTCGACCTCGTGGCGGCCCGTGTGCAGGATCGTCACGGTGTGACCGCGGTCGACGAGGCCGTTCACAATGTGGGGCCCGGTCGGCCCCGTCCCCCCGATGACCAGGATGTCCATCCCGTCAGCTTGGCCCACCGCCGCCGCCGACGCTCAGTCCCGGTGCACTTCTGGCGGCGTCGGCACGGCCCGGGTCAGCCAGCACGCCGCCGTGTCGTCGCGCCGCAGAGCGCATGCATGCTCCCAGCCGACCGAGACCGACGCGAACGGACCCTCAGGCACCTTCATATCGGCCTCGGTCACATCGCCCCAGCACTGCACCGAACCGTTGACCCGCACGCCGCAGCCGTAGTCCTGGCTCAGCGACACATCCAGGAACGCGCCAGCGGGTGGCTCTGCCTGGCCCGTGTCGTTGAGGCCCCAGCACGTCAGCTCGCCGTCGAGCCCGATGGCGCAGGCGGTGGCCCAGCCCGCTGCCACTCCGAGGAACTCCTTGTCCGGCACCCGGTTCTGGCCGAAGCCGTCGTCGCCCCAGCACCGGACTGTCCTGTCATGCCCCGAAGCGCATGAGAAATGACCCCCTGCGGACACCTCCACGAACGTGCCCGATGGCGAATCGAGCTGGCCGTACCGATCGTCGCCCCAGCAGGTCACGGTCTCATCCGAGAGCAGCCCGCAGGCGTGTTCCTGACCGGCGGTCACCCGGTCGAAGGTGCCCGACGGAGGCCTGCTGGCGCCGTAGTTGCTGTAGCCCCAGCACCTGAGGGCGCCGTCGGTGCGCGCCCCGCACGAATACAGGGCACCGGCCGACACATCCCAGTAGAGGCCTGGCGCCGGCGACGCGCGACCCCACAGGTCCGCGCCCCAGCATTCGACTTGTGCGCCCGAGCGGATTCCGCACGAGTGACCGCTGCCTGCAGAGATTCGGTCGAAGGTGCCGTCGGGCGCGTCGATCACCTTGCCGAGGTCGTGGCCCCAGCAGGTGAGCACGTCCTCGATCGTGACGCCGCAGGTCTGCAAGTTGCCTGCTGATACCGACCTGAACGACCCCGCCGGAGGGTAATTCTCGCCAGCCTGGTCCGATCCCCAGCAGGCGACACCACCGGTGACCCGCAGCGCACACGATGTCAGCGCTCCTGCCGATACTGAGGAGAAGCTGCCGCTGGGCGCATCGGTGCGGCCCGGACCGTTGTAGCCCCAGCAGATCAGGTTGCCGTCGCTGCGCACCCCGCAGCTATGGACGTTGCCTGCAGAGACGTCCAAGAACCTGCCTGCAGGCGGTTCAGCCCGTCCCGAGTCGTTCAGGCCCCAGCACGCGAGCGTGTCGTCCGAGCGCACACCGCACGCGTGATAGGAGCCGGCTGACACGTCGGTGAACTCGCCCGCCGGCGGCTCGGCCTGCCCGAACCGGTTGCTGCCCCAGCATCGCAACGTGCCGTCGATCCGCTTACCGCACGTGAAGCCATCGCCGGCGGACACCCTCGTGAAGTCGCCGGACGGCGGCTCGGATTCGCGGTCTATGTTGCGGCCCCAGCAGACGAGAGCGAAGTCGTAGCGGACAGCGCACGAGTGATTGCCGCCGACTGAGATGTCCACGAACTCGCCGACGGGCGGTTCGGCTTGGCCATGAGTGTTGCGGCCCCAGCAGGTGAGCGAGTAGTCGCCGCGGACAGCGCAGGTGTGCAGGCCGCTTGTCGAGACCCACTCGAACCACTCGACGGCTTCGGTCGCCGTGCCGCCGGCTGACTGGTCTGCCGCGCCGGAGTCATCGGCCGTGCTGGCTGTGCTGGTCCCGCCGCCCGATGCGTCCGCAGGCGGGCCAGCGGTCGTCGGAGGGGGCGCGGTGGTGCCGGTCAGCTCACCGCTCGGGGCCTCGCCGTCGGCGGGGGCCGCATCCGAGCTCGTCATGGGGGCCGGCGTCGCCGTGGAGGTGGTGGCAGAAGCTGGAGCAGTCGCGGCCTGTGCAGGCGCGTCGACGTTGTTGATCTCGGCACCGTCGTCGTCCCCGCTGTCAAACAGCCATCTCGAAGCAAGCAGGACGACGGCACCCAAGACCACGAGTGCACCGACCAGCTGAATCCAGCTCACCGCTGGTCCGTCGGCGTCCTCGTCCATGCCGCCGATCGTACGACCGCCCGCTCGAGCGCACCCCGGCCCAGCCGGCCCGAATCCGTGCCGCACTGCGTGCACGCTGGCCTCGGAGCGTCGGGGCAGCCCTGTGCAACACTGACCCGATGCCCGGCCAGACAGGTGCGGCCTGCGACATCTGCGCACGACGCTGCCGCCAGCCGGGCGTTCCGCGATGAGCACTGCGGGACCTGGGCCGCTGGCGGGCATCCGTGTCGTGGAGATCGCCACGTTCATCGCCGCGCCCGGCGGCTCGCACCTGCTGGCGTCGCAGGGTGCCGAGGTCATCAAGGTGGAAGACCTAGTGGTCGGCGACCCGCTGCGCATGTTCGGGTCGAGCCGGGGCGGCATGTCGGGCTGGTTCGCCAACATCAACGCTGGCAAGCGCTCGCTCGCCATGGACATCGCCTCGCCCCAGGGGCGCGAGCTCATGGCCGACCTGCTCGCCACCGCCGACGTGTTCGTGCAGGCGTACCGGCCCGGCGTGGCCGAGCGGCTCGGCATCGGCGAGGCCGACGTTCGCGAGCGCAACCCCAACGTCATCTACGTGTCGATCAGCGGTTTCGGCCGTGACGGGCCGTACTCGAAGCGCCCTGCCTACGACGCCGTCATACAGGGCTGGTCGGGCATCGCCGCGGTGCAGGGCGGCGATGGCGAGCCGCAGTTCGTGAAGAGCTTCATCCCCGACAAGGTCACGTCGCTGACGTGGACCCAGGCCGTGTGCGCGGCGCTGTTCGCCCGTGAGCGCACCGGCCGGGGCGAGCACGTCGAGCTGTCGCTGCTCGATTCGGCGGTCAGCTTCATGTGGCCCGACGCGATGATGGACCACACCGTGCTGGCCGACGACGCCGACCATCGCCCCAACCTGCTCGCCGACTACCGGCTGCTGGGCTG
Organism: Acidimicrobiia bacterium; assembly: GCA_022820925.1. Lineage (GTDB taxonomy): Bacteria > Actinomycetota > Acidimicrobiia > Acidimicrobiales > Poriferisodalaceae > Poriferisodalis. The sequence continues at coordinate 77,638 of JAJEEO010000007.1, forward strand.
CCGCGACGGCTACGTGGCGGTCATGCCGCTCACCGATGCTCACTGGAAGGGCGTGGCCGATGCGTTCGACCGTCCCGACCTGCTCACCGACCCTCGCTTCGCCGAAGCCGGGCCACGAGCAGCGCACTTCGGCGACATGATCGACACGCTCGGCGAAGTGGTGGCCGATGTGGCCCGCGACGACGTGGTCGAGCGGCTCATCGCAGCCGACGTGCCGGTGGCGCCGGCGCTGCGTCCCGACGAGATCGCCGCCGACCCGCAGGTGCGCCATTCCGGCGTGGTGCGGGAAGTCGACCACCCCATCGTCGGCCCGATCCGCCAGCACCGCCCCGCCGCGCTGTTCGCCGGCGGCATGCCCGAGCTGCGCCACGCCGTCGAGCGCGGCACCGACACCGACCAGATTCTGAGCGAGCTCGGCAGGTCACCCGACGCCATCGCCGAGCTGCGTGCCTCGGGCGTCGTGAAGTAGCGCGACCGCGCAGGCACAGCCGTGCGGACCCGCACCCCGCCCGTCGCAACGAAGTGCCCGAACGCAACGACGGGTCGTGCGGAGGGGTCGGGCGCGAGATGGCAGCTCATTCGAGAAGCTGCTGCGGAATGCAACAGACGCCGCAGTGCGTTAGGAATAGTGAAATGACGGTCGACGAGGCACAAAGCGCTGCCGCTTCGGACGGTTCGGGTCGGGAGCTGCGGATCGACGGTCGCACCGGTGCGGTGCTCTCTGAGCACTCCGCCTGGAACGAAGAGCACCGCCACCTCTCCGAGCAGTCGATCTCGGCACTGCGTGACTCGGGAGCGCTGCGGCTGCTGGTGCCCGAGCGAGTCGGGGGCGACGAGTTGACCCTCGCCGACATGGTCGCCAACGTGCGCGAGGCCGCCCTGTACGACGGCGCTGCGGCCTGGGTGCTGATGGTGCTCGTGGGCCACAGCTGGATGCTCGGCTCGATGAGCGAAGACCTCCAGGACGAGGTGTACGGGGCCGACCTCGGCGCGATCGTGCCGGGCTCGCTGGCCCCGGTCGGCTCGGCCACCGAGTGCGACGGCGGATGGCTCGTCGACGGGCGCTGGCCGTTCACGAGCGGCGCGGTCTGGGGCGACTGGTTCCTGCTGGGCTCCCAGGTGCTCGAGCCGGGGGAGCGACCCCGCCTGATCCACGTGGTGATGCCGCGTTCCGACATCACCGTCGACGACAACTGGTACGCGATCGGACTGCGCGGCACGGGCTCGTGCGATGTCACCGCCGAGCAGGCCTTCGTGCCCACCCACCGCATGCTCGACTCGGGCGAGCTGCTCGGCGCCCGCTCGCCCTGGTCTGCCCGCCACCGCACCTCGCTGTACCACACGCCGGTCCTGCCCGGGCTGTCAGTGCATGTCGCGGCCACCGCCCTCGGGCTCGCACGGGCCGGGCTCGACGATGCCGCCGCCCGTTTCGGTGTGCAAGAGGACCGCTACATGGGCACGTCCAAGTCGCGCCGGCCGGGGCTGCACATGCGCCTGGCCGAGGCCAACACCGAGGTGCGGGCTGCCGAGATGCTCATCGACGACACGATCGGCCTCTTGCGCCGGGCCGCCGAAGGCGACGACTCCAAGGCGCTGCGAGCCCACGCCAAGTATCAGGGCAGCTACGCCATCGAGCTGTGCCGCCGGGCGCTCGACCGGGTCACCACGGCGGCAGGCGGGCGGGCAGTCTTCGACGGCAGCCGCCTGCAGCAGACCTTCCGGGACGTGACGATGGCCTCCCAGCACCAGGTCGCCGATCTCGACACGGTCGGCGAGGCCTACGGCCGCACCCGCCTCGGCATGGACCCCGGTCCCCACCCGCTGTAGCCCAAACGCGACGCTGCGAAGCGGCGGGCTTCTGCTCGCCACGGCGTTGCCGGTACTCCCGTCGGCAATCCGGTTGATATCTTGACTGTGTGACAAAGACATCTGTCGAAATCGATCGAGACATCGTGGCAGAGGCCGCGGAGATTCTCGGCACATCCTCCCTGCGCGACACGATCGACGCCTCGCTGCACGAGATTGTCAACGCTCGGCGCCGCCTGGAACTCGTCGGGTTGCTGTCGGACCCTGAGCGCTTCGACTTCGCAGCTGCAGACTCGGCCTGGGGCGCAGACAGCTAGTGGCGCGCGCCACGCATCTCGCCGACACGAGCGCGCTCGCTCGATTCGACCGCCCCCACGTCGTCGCGTCAGCCGCCGCCCGCATTGCGGCGGGCCAGATCGCACTGTGCGCCCCGGTCATCTACGAACTGGGCTTGAGTGCCCGCACCGCCGCCGACTACGACGCAGCGGCGACCCGACTCGATGCCTTCGAGCGAGCGCCGACCACCGAGAGCGACTTCGGGCGTGCGCTGGACATCCAGCAGCGCCTCGTGCACCGGGGGCTTCACCGGGCGGTCTCGCTGGTCGACGCTCTCGTCGCTGCCGTCGCCGAGAGTCGAGGCCTTGTCGTACTGCACTACGACGCCGACTTTGAGCTCATTGCCGAGATCACCGGGCAGCCCACCGAGTGGATCGTCGAACGAGGCACCGCCGACTAGCACGCTGAAGGCGACCGACAGTCTTCGAACGCACCTGCCTCGGCATGGGCCGCGGCCCCGGCCCGCTCTCAGCAGAAAACCCCACGCAATCTGGCACTATGGGGCGCATATACATGACAGCGCAGTGCAAGGGAGCTCGATGAGCTTGCGACGCAAGTGGCGACGATCAACTCCGAAACTGCTGGCGGCCGTCATCGTCGCAGCAGTGCTCGCCACCAGCGCGTGCGGGGGCTCGCCCGATCAAGAAGTGATCGCCGGCAACCAGGCCGACGGTCTGGCCGGCGTCGACCGACCCGATCCATCAGAGCTCAGCGCCCGGGAACTCGTGATCGCGGCCATGAACGCCCAAGTCGGCGAATCGAGCCGTGGCAGCGCCACCACACGCATTGATGACGTGGACGGTCCCACGATGGAGATGGAGATCGACGAACTCGGCAACACGCGCATCACGCAGTTCCAGCAGTTGGTACCGGAAGACCCAGATTTGCTGAGTTCCTCTGAGGTCCTCGTGGTTGACGGCGTGGGCTACATCCGGTTCAGCATTCCCGAGGAGCTGCTCGGCGAGTCAGGCATCGAGATTCCCGACGGCTGGATGACGATGGGTCGCGAGACCATGGAGTTGTTCGGCTTCAGTTGCGGGCCTCCGGTACCGGGTTCGGGACTCGGCACCGAAGAGTGCGCGCCGCCGAACGACCTCTCTGACATGACGGACTTCGTGCTGGAAGCGACCGTCGCCGGGCTCGAAACCGTGCGCGGTGTCGAGACACACAGAGTCGTATCGGCGCTCGATTTCAAATCGCTCATGGAATCGGTTCTGGATGACAGCCCTGATGTCGGAATCATGGATCTGATCGTCGCCATGATGCCCAGCGCGCTGCCGGTCGAGCTCTGGATTGACGATGACCTCCGAATGCATCGCATGACCATGGACCTCACGCTGAACGTCGAGGCGTTGGGGGAAGAGATCGGTGAGGTGCCGACAGCGATCGTTGTGATGGACTTCTACGATTTTGGTGCCGACATCATCATTGAGGCGCCCCCGCCTGATGAAATCGTCGGCGAGGTGGGCGACTGGTTCGAGCAGCTGGGAATCCTGGGTCTGTTCGGCGATCCGAGCGTCGATCCGATCACCGCGGCATAGCTGTCGGCGCCCGCTCGGGCCGAAATAGGTGACCGTCTGCGGACATGACCTACTGAGATACTGGCTGCAGGCCGGTTCGTATCCGCGGTGCCCGGCAGATGGCGCCACCGCTCCGGCGAGGAGATGATGAACGTGAAGGCTCGCAAGGCGAGGCTCGCGATGGCTGTCGCGGCCCTGGCGCTGTTTGCTGCTGCATGCTGTGGCACTGATGACGGAGATGGGGGAGATGCCGCTACGCAGGCGACATCTGCGCCGACAACTACCGCAGCCGCTCCCACAACAACGGCCCCGCCGGCAACGACCGCGGCCGCCAGCGAGCTGCCGACCGATGCGATGGGCTTGCTGATCGCCGCAATCGAGAACAGCGCCGTGCCGTCGGTGCGCGGCGAGATGCGCCTCAGCATGGCCGAGATGGCGAGCGTAGCCGTGCAGTTCGCAACAGACGGCAACCAGAACCGCTCGATCACGATGCACTTTGCGGAGATGACCGGACCCGACGGGGAGGGTCCGGGAATCGAGATCCGATTCGTCGACGGCGATCAGTACGTGCAGTTCGTGGTCCCCGAGGGCATGCAAGGACTCGTCGGCGACGCGATGCCCGAAGGGTGGTTCACGCTCGACCTAGAGACGGCCGCCCGAGTGGGAATCGTGTGCCCCTCGCCCATGCCCGGCGGGGCGCCGACGGGTGGCGTGTGCCAGCTTCCCAACGACAGCACCTTCATGATCGAGCACGTGACCGGCGCCGAGATCGTCGGTCAGGACGACCTCGACGGGCTGGCTGTCACCCACGTTCGGTTCACCGTCGATGCGGCGGCACTGGTGGCGCAAACCGTGGCCACGCTCGGAGGCGGCGAAGGCGCTGGGGGCCTGCTTCCCTTCGGCGACGACTTCGGCCCCGACGAGTTCGTCTTTGACACCTGGATCGACGGCGACGTCCTCATCAGGCGCCTGAGCCTCGACTTGGGCGCCGCCATGGAAGAACTCCGGGGCGATGCAGACGGGACCGAATCGGACGACTTCGCAGATGCCTTCGCCAGCCTGTTCGACATCACGAACGTCATCGATTACTACGACTACGGTGCCGACATCATCATCGAGGCACCACCCGCAAGCGAGATCATTGGCGATTTCGGCGCAATGATGGGCGCGGGAATGGGAGCCGGCTGACGGGGGTTGTTCTGGGCCGCGGTGCGCCCGAACGTCGTGTGACCGGCGCGTGTCAGACTGCCGCGTAGACAGCAGTCCGATCGGGGAGCGGCAATGTCGGCAGATTCGCAGATCGTCTTGGAGACCGTGCGGGTGGACGGCGATGGGCCGGTGCGCCACTTGGTGCTGAACCGGCCCGAGGTTCACAACGCCGTCAACTCCCAGCTGATCGCCGACGTTCACGCTGCATGCCTGGCGCTGGACGCCGACCCGAGCGTGCGGGTGGTGATCGTGCGCGGCGAGGGGCGCAGCCTGTCCTCAGGGGCAGATCTGAAGCAGGGACGGGGCACCAGCCTCGACGCCATGCTGGGCTCCAAGGCGGGCGCCCGCATGTACGACACGCTGATGCACCTCAACGCGATCACGATCTGCCTGTGCCACGGTTACATGATCGGCGGGGGAGGGGTGCTGCCGGCAGCCTGCGACTTCCGCATCGGCAGCCCGTCGATGAGCCTGACGCTCAACGAGGTCAGCATCGGCTTCAACCTGACATGGCACTCGGTGCCTGCGCTGGTGAATCTGGTGGGGCCGCACCGGGCCAAAGAGATGCTGATCCTCGGGCGCACCTACGGGATGGAAGAGCTCGACGGGTGGGGCTTCTTCACCGAGACGGTGTCGAGCGACGACGAACTGGTGTCCGCGGCCGAGCGACTGGCCGCGGCCGTCGTGAACCAGCCGCCAGTGCCGGTGACGTCGTCGAAGGCGTCGATCAACGCGCAGGCAATGCCGCTGGGACGGGCCATCAACCACCTCGACCACGTGGCCGTCGGCTACATGGGCAAGAGCGAGAGCTCCCGCACCGCCGTACGCAGCTACTTCGACCGCGACGATCCCGACGCCCGCACCTGGTCCGACGACTGAGCGGGACGGCTCGGCACGACGCGCCTGAGAGGATGGACGCGTGATCGAGCGGCGCAGCGCCTCGTCGCCGAAAGGGGCGGATGGCGAGCGAGACGCCTCCGCGATCCCGAGCGCCAATTCAGGCGACAACGATGAGCAGATCGGGACGCCAGCTGTGCGCCCGCTGCAACGGCGTGACCGGGGCTGGCCGAACCAGCGCACCCTGCTGCTGTACCTGATCGGCGGGCTGCTGATCGCGGCGATCCCCGTGGTGGTGGCGCGCTTCGTCGACCAGCCCCCCGGCGACACCTACACCATCGACATCCCGCCGGGGACGGCCGCCGCGATCGCAGCCGGGCAAGACGTGGAGGTCATTCCCGACGAGCTGGACTTCACGCTGCGCGACACGCTGATCATCGTGAACCGTGACTCGACGGCGCACACCATCGGCCCGTTCGAGATCGGGCCCGGCGAACAATCCGAGCACTCATTCAACGAGGTGGCTGCCATCAGCGCCTACTGCTCGCTGCACCCGTCGGGCAGCATCAGCATCTCCATCGGCGAGTGAGCCAGAGCGGCCAAGTGCCGCTGCGCGAGCGTCGACCAGCGGCGCGCCGCTATCCCTCCCGGCAGGCTGGCAACGCTTCGTCGGCGAACTGCACGACCGCATCCTCGGGGCGGCCCATGCGCAGCGCCGCGGTGTTGACCAGCAAACGCTGCACGCCATGTTCGCGGTAGATCTCGAGCCCTTCGAGTCCCTCGCGGTGGTAATTCCAGTATGCGGTCAGCGCCAGGTCGGCCGGGTCACGCCCCTGCCGGTCGCACTCGGCGTGCATCTCGCCGATCAGGCGCTTGAAGTCGTCGAGATCCTTGTGGATCACGTACCAGCCGTCGCCCCGGGCCACCAGGCGGCGGATGGCCGGCGGCGTCGTGCCGCCGATGAGCAGCGGCATGCGGGGCCGCTGGGCCGGTGTCGGCAGCATCGAGAACCCCGTCCAGTCCAGGAACTCGCCCCGGAAATCCACGTCCTCGCCGGTCCACGCGGCGGTCATGGCGTCGATGTACTCGTCGGCCCGGGCGCCCCGACGGTCGAACCGCACCCCGAGCGCGTCGAATTCCTCTTCCAGCCAGCCCACGCCGATGCCCAGCTCCAGCCGGCCGCCCGACAGGTGATCCAGCGATGACGCCTGCTTGGCGAAGTACAGGGCGTTGGCCTGGGTGACGATGTTGACGCCGGTGCCGAGCCGCAGGTGCTGCGTTGCCCCGGCAACGAAGGTCAGGGCGATGAAGGGGTCGGTGAAGCCCTGGTCTGACGGGATCGACAGCTTGCCGCTGGGGTTGTACGGGTACCGGCTCTCGTAGTCGTGCGGCACGATCACGTGCTCGAACGTCCACACCGATTCGTAGCCGAGCTCCTCGAGCTGCTGGGCGAACGACCGCAGGTAGGTGGGGTCGAGGTAGGCGGCCGAGTTGATGGGTGTGATGCCGACGTGCATCTGCGGGACTGTACGCAACACCCGTGGTGGGCGACGGTGGCCCCGCCAGCCCCGCCAGCCCCGCCAGCCCGCCACGGCCGCTGGGCCCAGCACTCCGCGCAGTCCTGCATGCGGCAGCCGAGTGCGCCAAGCTGTTGCGATGCGGGACGAAGCTGCCCTCAACGGCACTGTCTTCGCAGTGCGGCGCGCCTCGATGTACTCGCGCTCAGATCAAGAGCGCATCCAGCGCCGCACGGTCGTCGTTCTCATCGCGAGCCAGGCCGCCGGCGGCTTCGGCCTGGTCGCCACCTACATCGTGAGCGCGCTGCTGGCGAAGGACATCACCGGCAGCGCCACGCTCGGCACCATCGCTGCAAGCTGCCTGTCGATCGGCTCGGCGTCGGTTGCGGTGCCGATGTCGCGACTGATGAATCGCTACGGGCGCCGCTCGGGTCTGCGCTTCGGCTACCTGGTCGGCGCCGCCGGAGCGCTGTCGGCAGTGCTGGGCGCAATCCTGCTGAATTACCCGCTGCTGTGCCTGGGGGTGTTCGGTGCGGGGGCCGGCAATGCGGCCAACCTCGCGACCCGGTATGCCGCTTCGGACTTGTCCACCGAGCAGCGCCGCGCCAGCACCATCAGCATGATCGTGTGGGCGACGACGTTCGGTTCGACTGCGGGCTCTGCGGTGTCTGGCTTTGCCAGCGAGGTCGGCGTCGCGTTCGGGCTTCCCGACAAGACCGGCTCCTATGTGTTCGCCGGCATCATGTTCCTGATCGCAGCTGCGATCATCGAAGTCTTCCTGCGGCCCGATCCGATGCACGTCGCCAGCGAGCTGTCTGAGGCCGGCGACGGCGCTGCCGCCAAAGAGCCCTCGCTGCCCGCCCCTTCGACACGCGAGGCGATCTCGCTGATCTGGCAGCGGCCCGAGGCTCGGCTGGCAGTGCTGGCGATGATCGTCAGCCAGGTGACCATGGTGGGTGTCATGGCGCTGACGCCGTTGCACATGGATGCAGGCGGCCAGTCTCAGAACGTCATCGGCTACATGATGGCGTTTCACATCCTGGGCATGTACTTGTTCTCGCCCGTGGTGGGTCGTCTCACCGACAGGATCGGCAGCTACCCGATGCTGTTCATTGCCGGCGGCCTGTGCACCTGGGGTGCCTACTGGGCTGCGATCACGCCGCCAGCCGGGGCGCTGGGCGTGTTCATGGGGAATTTCCTGGTGGGCCTGGGCTGGTGCTTCGGGGTGGTTGCGGCGTCGAACTTGATGGTGGCTCTGTATCCGATCCACCAGCGAGTCTCGGTTCAGGGTGTCGGCGACTTCGCGATGCTCGCTTCGGGGGCGGTGGCTGGTCTGAGTTCGGGGGCGCTGTATTCGGTTTTCCAGTACAGCGGTGTGAACTACGCGAATGCGCTGTTCGGCGTGGCGTTGATCCTGGCCACGTTCCTCACCTACACCGGCGTGCGCCGCTCGATGCGCCGCCCGCACCACCAGCAGCCCGCAGTCGCCGTCGGCGGCTGAGCCGCTGCGCCACGGGCACGTCGATTCGTCCAGCGACCGATGAACGGGCTGCTGCTGCACAGCCGGCTCGGCCGCGTTGCGCGCCGTCGCGCCCCCTACGGCGCAGTGAAGCTGTAGGCGCGCTCGCCGTTCAGGACAACCTCGAAGGTCTCGCCCGAGATGAACCCGTCGCCGAGGTGGACAATGGCGTCGAGTTCCAGATCTCGCTCCGAGCAGTCCTGCGCCCACGGCACCGGCGCGGGCACCCAGGCCGTCACGGTGACCTCGAAGCGGCCGCCGCTGCGCACGGCTTCCTCCCTGCCGATGCGGTAACAGCCGTCCTCGCTGGAGGTCACGAACAAGACTCGTAGGTAGCCGCTGCTCTTGGTGCCGGTCGCGCCCTCCCAGATCATGCGCACGTCGGTGGCGTGGACAGGCGTCTCGACCCGGTCGGGATCGGTACGGCTCCAGCCTGCGGGCGCCAACTCGGGCGGCGGCTCCACCATCACGAGCGTCATGTCGACTCGGCGTGGGTTGCCCCGGGTGATCACGTCGAAGGCGGTGTCGTTCGTGAAGGCCATCCGACCGTCGCCCTCGGTGATCACCGCCGAGACTGAGTAGACGTTGCGGTCGTCGATCTCGTCGCTGACGTAGCGCAGCTCGAAGTCGATCGGCACCTGACCGGGATTGCTGATGGTCTGCTCCGCGATGAGCACCGAGGCTGCATCGGCGAGGGACGTGTCGCGCAGCTGCACGGTCACGACCGCGTCGGGGCTGAGCGCGATGCGCTCCCGGTACGTGATGGTGCCGCGTACAGATGCGTCGGCGCCCGGCGGAGCAGGGGTGACCACCTCGGAGGTGTCGTCGTAGTAGCCGCATGCACCGGCGACGAACGCGCAAGCGATGGCTGCGCACCACACCCACCAGCGGTCGTTCGGGTTCCGCAGCGCCGATGTCACGAGTCCGCTGCTGAGCTCGATTCGGGATCGCGTTGCAGCGAGGCCAGCAGCGAGCCCTGCGGGCCGAGCGGCTCGACGCCGAGCGTGCGGAAAATCCGCCAGTGCAGGCTGATGTCTGAGGAGACGATCGGCACGCCGAGCTGAGCTTCGATGTCGGCGGCCAGGCTCACGAGTCGGCGTGGCAGCCCGTCGGCGCCCCGGTAGTTGGACATGCCGTTCACCAGCACCGCGTCCACGTCGGGCGCCTTGCCCAGGGCGTGCTCGCAGGATCTCAGCGCCAGGTCGCCGGGGAAGATCCAGGTGCAGTCGTTGACCTCGTCCTGGGTGTCGTACCAGCCCTGGTCGACGAAGTTCCCCGCCCACACGACGTCGATGCCGGCACTGCGCAGGAATCGCACTACGCCGTCGCGCCAGTCGGGCCAGAAGTACACGGCATTGAGCGCGATCCGCTCGTAGCCGTGGGCCTCGCAGGCCTCCACCAGCGTCAGGCCGGCCATGTGGAACGGCGTCTCGTACTTCTCGGAGATCTCGGCGGTGAAGCGGCGGATGTCGGCGCAGTCGGTGCCGGCGGCATGCACCCAGTTGGTGCCGACCTGCCCGACCACGTCGGCACCGCTGCCCGACAGGCAGTGCACGGTCTCTTCGAGCAAGTGAAACAGTCCGGCCCGGTCGCTGAGCCGGTGCGCGTAGCCGGGGGCGTGCAGCAGGCGGCCGTGCACGCCGACCGTCGGCGGGCACATGCGCAGGAAGTCGGTGGGTGCCGCGTCGAAATCCATCGGCGGTGCCGTGAAGCCGACCTGGTGCGGGAACAGCTTCTTCGCAGGGTCAGACCACTTGGCCGGCTTGATGGGCGTGTTCATCGGATGTGCGTCCTTGCTGCCGGTGTTGTGCCGGTGCTCCGTCGGGCTGCGGGCGGTGACGTGCGGCAGCGGGCCGGCATTCAGGCGCTCCAGCCGCCGTCGACGTGGATCGTCTGGCCCGTGATGTAGCTGGCGCCGGCGCACAGAAACAGGCACGCGTCGGCGTACTCGGCGGCGGTGCCGGGGCGGCCGAGCGGCAGCGATTCGGAGTCTTCGAAGACCGTCGCCCAGCGGATCGGGAAGTTGGTGGAATCGGGGTGCACGTAGCTGGGGGAGATGGCGTTCACCCGCACCTCGGGTGCGAGGCCGCGTGCCAGCTCCTTGGTGAGCGTGATGAGGCCGCCCTTGGCGACGCTGTAGGGCGAGCTGGAGCCACCGCCCCGCCAGCCCGACATGGATGCGGTGTTCACGATGGCCCCGCGTGCTGCCGTCAGGTACGGCGCAGCGGCTTTGGCAGTGCGGAAGGCCGACAGCAGGTTGATCGACAGCGCTTCGGCCCACAGTTCCTCGGTCTGCGATTCGAGATCGTCGGCCGGGATGGTCTGCAGGGTGACGGGATGCCCGGCGATGTTCAGCAGGTAGTCGATGCCGCCCATCCGGTCGGCGGCAGCTTCGACCATGGCCACCACCGAGTCGTTGTCGCGCAGGTCGCACGGTGCTTCGAACACGTCAAGGCCGTCTTCCCGCAGTGCTTGCACGGTGCCGGTGAGCCGCTCGCCGGGCAGGTCGGCGACGGCCACGGTGGAGCCGTTTGCGGCGAACGTGCGGGTGACGCCGAGGCCGATGCCGCTGGCCCCGCCGCTGACGATGCTGCGCTTGCCACTGAGGTCGGCGCTGATCATGTGGCGGCTCCTCTCGTATATCGCTGGTTGTTCATGAGCCCTGCGGCAGGTACTGGTCGTGGGACCACGGGTCGAGCCGCAGGCTGAGCTCGCGCAGCCGGCCGTGGAACTCGTCGCGGGGCACGTGGCAGAGCCGGATGTGACGGCCCGATGCGGGGTCGAACTCGGTGCGGCCGTGCATGACCCGGTGATTGTCGATGAGCACACCCTGGCCGGGTTCGACCCGGATGGTTGCCGTGAATTCGGGGCTCAGCATGCGGTCGCTGAAGGCCCGGATGGCGTCATAGAGGCGGTCGACATCGCTTGGCGACACGTCGAGCGGGCCGAGCGCCCGGTCGAAGTAGCGGATGCCGCTGGGGCGACCGAACTCGTCGAGCCGGATGACCGGGCTACGGCTGCGCAGGTTGATCTCGCCAGGGTGACGCCGCACATGTGTGACGGGCAGCGTGGTGAGGGCCTCGAATGCGTCGGGCTCGTCGGTGCGCAGCGATTCGGCGATGGCGAAGCCGTCTACATATGTGCTCATGCCGCCGACGTCGGTGTTGACCAGGCAGTGGAAGATGTCGATGCCGGGCGGCGAGTAGTAGAAGGCGTCGTCGATGTGGGGCGCCTGGGCCATGCCGGTCTTGGCGCCCAGCTTGGCGACGGGCTCGGCGCGCACGTCGTAGATGCGGCCATAGACGGTCGTCTCGTGGATGGGGCCGACGAGGTTGGCGAGCTGCTCGGTGCAGGCGGGGTCGGTGCCGAGGTTGTCGATGCGCACGATGCCGTAGACAGCCAAGAGCCGGTAGGCGTGCAGTTGGCCGTCGCCGCCGTCGCTGGAATCGGTCCAGTCCACGGTGGGGAAGTCGTCGGCGAGTTCGGCCCGCCAGGTGGCGGGCTGCCACGCGGCCCTGCGCCGGCGAGCCTCGTCGTCGTAGGCATTTGCTGCGAGCCAGTCGCCGCCGTAGGCGGAACGGTGGCCGTCGGGCCATGTCAGCGCCAAGTCGCCGTTGCAGATCCCGGCGTTCACCGGTGCGATGTCGGGCAGGATGCTCGCCACGGTCGTGAAGCGGATGCCGTCGGCGGGGTTGCCGCACTCGGCGCACCAGCAGCAATGCCGCAGCCACTGCGCCGAGTAGGCGCGCTGGCGGCCGTCGACGAAGGTGACATGCACTTGGCGCCCGTCGATCGTCGCGCCGGTCACGGCGGGTGCGTCGGCGATGCCGAGTCGGTTGCCGAGATGCGGGTTGTAGGTGGTGATGCCGCCTACGGCCCCGTGTTCGCTCTCTTCGACCGGTGCCGCGGGCGGCCTTGGCGCCGACTCGCTCGCCGACGGTCGGTTCACCGCTCAGTCGCCCCTGCCGGTTGCAGCATCGAGGGTGTGCGCTGCGACCAGGTCGTCGTTGAGTTCCACGCCGAGGCCGGCACCTGCCGGCAGTGCTGCGTAGCCGTCGACGATCTCGGGCTCGGGCGGGTGCACCAGCTCGGTGCGCAGGCGGGACGGGCCGAGCCGCGACGAGCGGAACTCCACCATCGGGATCGTCAGCGCTGCCGCCTGCAGGTGGAAGTTGGCGACGTCGGTGATGCCCGTGGCGAAGCTGTGGGGGACGAGCTGCGCGCCGTGCAGCTCGCACAGCTCGGCGATGCGCATCAGCTCGGTGAACCCTCCGGCGCGGCTGACGCCGGGCTGCACCAGCGACACCCCGCCGGTGGCCAGCCATTCCCGCACTTCCCAGCGCCCCGCTGCGAACTCGGCACCGCCCACCCGGATGGGCGATACGGCTGCGAGGCGGGCATGGCCGGCCAGGTCGTCGTGGCGAAGCGGGGCTTCGGCGAAGGCCACATCGAAGTCCTCGATGCGTCGCAGCGTCCAGGCGGCGTCGTGCCAGTCCCACCAGCGGTAGCCGAAGTCGAGCGCCATGGCGAGCTCGTCGCCGAGCGCTTCCCGGCAGCTGCCGACAAACTCCACGACGGCTTGGTCGGACACCTCGCCGCCGAACAGCACCGGCACCTTGACCGCGGTGAGGCCCTGGTCGGCGGCGATGGCGGCCTGGCGGGTGACCTCGTCGAGCACCGCCGACATCGGGCCGTCGTAGATGTCGCCGGGGTAGCAGGTCGCATAGGGCCGGATGCGCTCGCTGCGGGCGCCGCCGAGCAGCTTGTACACGGGCAAGCCGAGCTGGCGCCCGGCGAGGTCGTACAGCGCGATGTCCACGGCCGAATACGCCTGGATGTAGGTGCCGCGGCGGCCGTGGTAGAAGCTGCCGTGATACGCCCGGTCGTACAGCGCTGCGGCCTCGATCGGGTCGGCGCCCACCACCACGTCGGTGATGCCCTGGCTCCAGAAGTGAATTGTGCGCTGGTCGATCATCGCCTTGACGACGGCGGGCGTGCACACCGACTCGCCGATGCCGACCCGCCCGTCCTCGTCGGTCACCTTGACGAGCAGCGTCTCCTCGGAGCCCTCGGCGAAGGCGTTGCCGACAGCAGGCACCGACACGATGAGGGCTTCGACGGCCGCAACCGGGCACGGCTGGCGGGCGGTTGCCGCCTCGGTGCTCGCCGTCATGTCCGCGAGAATCCCGGCACGCCTAGATGGGCCTTGCCGCCTGTCGCGCCCAGCGTGGCATTTGCCATCGCTTCAGCCGCCAATGGGGCTCTGTGCTGTGAGGCCACCGTCCACAGTAAACACGCTGCCTGAGACGAAGCTGGCCGCCGGGACCGCCAGCCAGGCGACCACTTCGGCGACGTCATCGGGGGTGCCGAGGCGGCCGACGGGATGGCGCTCGATAGCCGCTTGCCGGGCTGCGGCGGGGTCCGCGTCAAGGTCGAACACGGCATCTGCAAGCGCGGTGGCGATCCAGCCGGGGCTGACCGCGACGCAGCGAATGCCCTGATGGCCGTGATCGATGGCGATGGCTCGGGTGAGCGCCTCGACGGCACCTTTGGACGCGTTGTAGACGGCCATGCCGGTGTCGGCGTGGGTTGCCGCGATCGACGCGATGTTGATGATGACGCCGCCGTCGTGCCGGCCGGCTCGCTGGCTGTCGGGCTGCTCGGCTCGCTGGCCGTCGTGCTGGCTCGACATCTGACGCACGGCCGCACGGCAGATGTTGAACACGCCCCGCACGTTGACGTCCATGACCCGGTCGAAGTCCTCATCTGTGGTGTCGGTGACGGTCTTCTCCACCTGCACGCCGGCGTTGTTGACCACTACGTCCAGCCGCCCGAACAGCTCCACGGCGGCAGCCACCAGCGCATCGGCCTGCGCCGGATCGGCCACATCGGTCTGCAGCCACTCGGCGCCTGCGAGCCCGGGCTGCCGCCGGCTGCCGGTCAGCACGTCCCAGCCGTCAGCCACGAACCGCCGAGCGATCGCTTCGCCGATCCCCGAGCTCGCCCCTGTCACCACCACACTGCTCACAACCACCCCTCCCTCGACGTCCCTGCCGCTCCGTACATTGCCGGTTCCCCGCACCCATGGCCGCTGGTTCGGCCGCTGTCGGTGCTGTGCCGAATCGTTGCCACAGTTGGCAGGCTTGCAGCATGGCTCATCGGCACGCCGCTGCTGGCACATCCCCGGCGTCGCGCTGCGTTCGTGACGGTTGGGCAAGCGGAGTCAGAGTCTGTGCCGGACCAGTGTCATGAGGATTGCCGGTATCGATCACGTGCAGCTGGCCATGCCGCCCGGTGGCGAGGCCGACGCGCAGGCGTTCTACGAGGGATTGCTCGGCCTGCCGCGGCTGCCCAAGCCACCGCACCTTGAACGACGCGGCGGCTGCTGGTTTGAGAGTGATCGCGGCGAAGGCGCAGTCAAAGTCCACCTGGGCGTCGAGGATCCGTTTCATCCCGCTCGCAAGGCCCACCCAGCGCTGCGGGTCGAAGGACTCGCAGCGTTAGTCGAGAGGCTGCGAGCCGCTGGTGTCGCCGTTCGGGACGATGAACCGCTTGAGGGCTACGACCGCGTCTATGTAGATGATCCCTTCGGCAACCGGTTGGAGCTGTTGGAACCGCACGCTTGAGCCGCAAGGTCACGCTCGGGCCAGGACATCCGGTTCGCAGCGTCCTGATTGCGGCAGTCGCTTCGCGATGTCCGGTTCACGCGCCGTTTGACGGCCGGAACGATTCGAGCTTGAGCACGGGGTCTGCCCAGCCTTCGTCGGTGAACAGCGTGCCAGCGAGCCGACCGATCTCATCGGCCGACTTGGCGGCGGAACCGCAGCCGCCCACCGCGACGGCGACTCGATCGTCCACCCAGTCGATCCACGGCAGATCGTGCGGCGTGTTCGTGACCACGCAGGGCTTGAAGTCGCGCGACCGGATCGTGCGGTCGGGGAGGAACTCGCGCAGCCTGGCCTCGAGGTCGTCCGCTTCGGCCACGCTTCCGCCGCTGCGGAACCAGTCGACCACTGTGGGCACATCGTCGGCCATGGTGGCGGCGGGGTCGTAGCCGCCGATCTTCAGCATGACCCGACCGTCGGGGAACCGGACGGGCGGTACCCAGTAGACGTCGTGGCGAGGATCTTCCTCGCAGGTGGCTGGGTCGGTCCGGGAGATGAGGCTCGGCAGCGCCGGGCCGTCGTCGAGCTCGGCCATCAGGATCGTCCGAAGGCTGCGCTCGAGCGGCAAGTCGACCCCGACCGACTCCGCCGCCCACGCGCCGGTGCACAACAGCACGCCCCCGGCGAGCAGCGTGTCGTTGCCGACGGCTAGCTGCACGCCATCGGGCGTCGGCACGGCCGCCGAGACGGGCGCGTCGACGACGGTCCCGCCCGCAGCGGCCGCCAGCCGGCTCTGCGCCGCGACCATCCGCCGCGGGTTGATGTGACCCGCCGGCGCGGCTTCGAGGATGATCGCGTCCGCGCTCGACATGTCGATCCCGAAGCGCTCTGCGACCTCCTCAGCGGTGACCTCGCGCGCATCGACATCGAGTTCGACCGCATGGGCGAGATCCGCATGCGGGTTCGCACCCGAATAGACGAGCCCGGTGCCCGAATGAAACCCGATGCCCGAGCGTTCCTCGATGTCGGCATACCTGCCGATCGAGCGGATCGCCAAGTGTGACCAAGCGGGATCCGGATCGATCATCCGAGTGATGCGGCCCTCGTCGTAGTGGCTCGCGAACGGACCGTTTGACGAGGCGTAGTCCTCCGGCTCACCCGGCCCGATCAGCACCACCGAATGCCCGGCCTCTGCGAGATGGCGAGCGGCCGCACTGCCGATCAGCCCTCGCCCGACAACCGCTACCTCAAAGTTCGACACGCCCGCAAGCTAGACGGGCGGCGCTAGGACCGCAGTGCCGAGGTGTGGACGATGGTGCTGCCCATGACGCGGTCTGCGACTGTGCGGGGTTCGTCGCTGAGCACCAGCAACATGATGTCGATGACCACGCCGAGACCTAGCGTGAAGACCCAGTAGATCTCTTTGAAGACCTCGCGGATCAACATCCGCAGCAAACTGAACTGCGTCCCATCGGGCCTCACCGCCACCAGCCCCAGTACTTGCTTGCCGGGCGTCTGCCCGCGTGTCAGGGCGAACACCAGCCACACGACATAGGGGATGGCGACGTACCAGTAGGCCAGGATGAGCGCCCAGATCACGATCTCGATGAGATGTGCGGCTGCACGTCGCATCGGTCCCGCCGCCATCTCGTCCAAGTACCGCTCACGCGGCGGCGGTTCAAGACCCTCAGACACGAGCGGAGTCTGTCAGCGTGCCGCCTTCGACGCTGTGATCGATGTCGCGTGTATGCCGGATGCGTCAGGACACGGCAGGCTGTGCGGATGGCGGAGGTCACGCGCCCAATCGATCAGCCGGCCCAGGCAACTCACGATGCCGGCGACCACGACGCGGGCACCGACGATGCCGTGTACGACGACGACTACTGCTTGGACAACGGCCTGGCGGGCGAGACGCTCGCCATCCCGTCGGCGAACCCCACGAATTTCCACCAAGCCATCTCGGACACTGCGGCGATGCCCCGCCAGGACATCTGGGCCAAGCTCTTCCTCCCTGACGGGCCCGGGCCGTTCCCGGTGGCCATCGTGGTTCCGGGCAGCCTCGGGCTTCAGCCCCACCATCTCGCGCACGCGTCGGCTATCGCCGACGCCGGCATTGCTGCGTGCGGCCTCGACCCGTTCGGCCCCCGCAGCGTCACCTCGACCGTCGCCAACCAGGTCCAGTACTCCTTCGCGGCCAGTGCGTGGGATGTCCTTGTAACCGCCGAGGTGCTGGCGGCCCGGCCCGACATCGACCCGTCACGGATTGGCGCGCAGGGCCACAGCCGGGGCGGCTCGGCGGTGCTGAGTGCCGCCTCGGTGCGCCTCGCAGCAGCCTCGGGCGCCCCCAAGCTCGCCGGCGTGTATGCCGCCTATCCGTGGTCGGGCCACCAGTTCGTCGACCCCTCGGTCGGCAGCACCCGAGTTCGGGCGATCATCGGCGATCAGGACGACTGGTGCTCGCCGATGCAGGTCCAAGCCCACATCGCGGCCATGCGGGCAGCCGGCGGCGACGCCACGGCGCGGATCGTGCCCGACGCCCACCACAGCTTCGACCGCTCCACGCCGCTGGAGCACATACCGGATGCCGCCGTGACACCGGGAGCACCCACCGTCTACATCGCCGACAACGGAGCCTTCATCCCGCCGACCTCCGACGAGCCAGACCCGTCAATGACCGATCTCGACGGCTTCCTCTACGCCATCAACGCCGGCTATGGCGTCCGCGGCGCCCACATCGGCGGCACCCCCGAACTAGCCCCCCTCTTCGCAGAAGACATGCTGACCTTCTGGACCGCAGTCATGTCCCCAACCCGATAGAGCGGGTTGTCTGCACGCGAGATGAGACTTTCAAAATCAACATCAGTTGACTTGAAAATCATACACCAGACGATTTGAAATTGCTACACTGATGGTGATGGACGTCGACCATCCGCTGCTGAAGGCGATTCGCGCAAGCTATCGACCACGAGTGGCCGACAGTCAGCTTCGCCGAGCACTGCAATCAGCTCCCGCCGTGCTCATCGAGGGCCCTCGGGCTTGCGGCAAGACCTGGACAGGTGGCCACGCGGCTCGCAGCGCGGTGATGCTCGATGCTCAGGAGGCTGCCGCACTGACCAGCGCAATGGCTCGACAGATGCTTCTGGAAGGGCTCAAGCCGAAGCTGCTCGACGAATATCACTTGGCGCCGGACCTATGGAATCCGATCCGACGCGCTGCTGACGAGCTTGCACAGCCGGGCCAGTTCATTCTCACCGGCTCAGCGGTGCCGCCAGACAGCGCCACCCGGCACACGGGCGCTGGTCGAGTTCGACGGGTGCGCATGCGTCCCATGTCTCTTGCGGAGTCGGGCGAATCAACCGCACAAGTGTCGCTCGGTGCGTTGTTCGATTCCGGCGAAGTGGCCGTCGCAGCGCCCGCTTCCGAACCGGACATCTTCGACTTGGCCTGCCGCGGCGGTTGGCCCGCATTGGTCCACCTCAGCGGAACCGAAGCCCAGCCGGCGTTGCGCGACTATCTCGATGACCTCTGCCGCGCCGACATCGACCACGTCGACGCCGTCCGCCGCGACCCGACCGGCGTAGCAAGACTCTTGGAGTCGCTGAGCCGCAACATCGCCACCAGCGCTTCGTTTCGAGTGCTGGCGGACGACATGGCGCAGGTACGACCGGCCGATTCACGTACTGTCGCGGCCTACCTCAGTGCATTGGAGCGGCTCTTCATCGTGGAGAACCTGACGCCGTGGCCGGTGGACTTGCGGTCCCGCGCCCACCTGGTGAGCACGCCGAAGCGTTACCTGGTCGACCCGTCGCTCGCCGTGGCGGCGCTGCGGTCAAGCCGACCTCGCCTGCTGGCAGACCCGCGAGGGTTCGGGAATCTCTTCGAAGCGCTCGTGATGCGGGATCTGCGCGTGTACGCCGATGCGAGCGATGCCCGGCTCTTCTACTACCGGGACAACACCGGCTTGGAGGTAGACGCCATCATCGAGCGATCCGACGGGCGGTGGATCGCCGCAGAAATCAAGCTGGGCGGCGGTGATGGGCCTGACAAAGCCGCTGCTGCGCTGCTTCGACTGCAAGGCAAAGTCGACCTCGACAAGACCGGTGAGCCGGCGAGGCTCTTGGTGATCACCGCCGGCGGCTATGCCTACGAGCGGTCAGACGGTGTGACTGTCGCCCCCATCACCACGCTCGGCCCGTAGCGGTTGACCGCGCTGTTCGCCTCGCTGCCCCAGGCCGGCGTTACCAGGTGCGCGCCAGTTCGCGCAGGCTGGTCAGTTCGAACCGGCGGTCCTGGCACCACCACCAGGAGTAGCTGCACACGGCACCGTTGGTGAGGTCATACGAGTCGGTGATCTGGCGCAGATGGTGGATCGACAGGTAGGCCTCGGCGTGGGCGTAGGCGACGACCGATGGATCCCAGCGCTCGGTGTCGGTGCTGGCCCACTCGTAGGCGTGGGCGAAGGTGGCAGTAGCAACACGCACGGCGGCCGGCACCACCTCGGCCGACCAGTCGCGCACGGCTGCCTGCACCTGGTCGGTCTCGGCCGGTGACGGATCCGGCACGTCGGGATCATCACGCGCCGACAGGTAGCTGTGGAGCATGGCAGCGTGCTCCTGATGGCTGACCAGCGTTCCCGCAACTGCGGCGTCGAGGTCGCACCGTTCACGGTCGAGCGCCGGCGGAGCCGCGGGCGGCGGCCACACCACCGGGCCGGGAGCGACATGGGTGAGGCACAACCCGAGCGAGCTGGAAGCGCTCACCTCGTTCGCCAGATCCATGACCGCCTGGAGGGCCTCGTGCATGCCTGCGGGCCATCGCACATCAGGGTCGCTGAACGACCGCAGCGAAACGCTGTGGTCATAGAGGACAGGGTCAGCCTCGGCAGTGGCGTGCGGGCTGCTCGCCAGTCCGTCCAAAGTCGCGTCCCAGCAGCGCGGATATGCCCGGCGGCACATGTCGTTCGCGTCGTACGGCGAGACAGCCCGAGTCGCGATGTCGCCCAGCAGCGCCGCGGCCATGGCGACCTGCAGCCCGTCGTCGGGCGGGTCGCTGCTAGGCCCCGGAATGCCGGGAAGCCCATCGGCGGCAGTGGCCATCTCGTCGCACGCGCGTACAACGAACTCGGACCAATCGATGGACTCGTTCGTCGGCAGCGCCGCGCGCCATGCCTCATGGGCGCCGTGCACCAGCCAAGCCGGCCGCTCGGCGGAGTCGTAGTCGGGAAGGATGCGTGTGGCGTGTTGTGTCATGGCCCGCAACGTAGGCAGGGGCTGTCACAAGTCCGGTTGGAGTCTGGTACCGCAACGTGGCACAATTGTGGTCATGACAACGGAATCGCTGCGAACGGTACGAGATGGCTTCTCCGACTTCGTCGATCGTGTGTGCAGGCACCACGAGCGTGTCGTAGTCACGCGCAACGGCACGCCCGCAGCGGTGCTCATCAGCCCGCAAGATCTCGAGTCGCTCGAAGAGACTCTGGCAATTCTGTCCGACCCCGATGCGATGAAGGAGATCGCCGAGGGGTTGCAAGCTCTGGAGAGCGGCGATGTGGTGCGAGGTGTTGACGCCGTACGAGCGCTACGGCCTCAATGACCGCCGCACTCTATGAGCTAGTCGTAACGCGGCCTGCCTCCATCGATCTCTCCGACCGGCTTCCCGAATCTGTGGCATCGGCAGCCATCGAGCTGATCACCGGATCACTGATCGATGCCCCCCGGCGCATCGGAGCGGCTCTGCGCGACGAATTCGACGGACTCTGGAGCGCCCGGCTCGGGACGTACCGCGTCATCTATCGAATCGACGATGCGAATCGGCAGGTCGAGGTTGTCCGTGTTCTTCACCGGCGCGATGCGTACCGGTCCCGGAGTTCCTAGGGCAGCACGCCGAGACAAGAGGTGACGTGTCCGCCAACCCGCGACTCACGGCCATGGCAGATCGTCCGTCGTCTCGGTCCTGAGATCTGTCAAGTCGTCAAGCAGCCCGGGGTCAGCTTGATGTGCCAGGACGTCGCGGATGAAGCGCTCGCGGCTCATCCACTGAGGTCGTTCTTCGATGGGACGCAGCTCGGCGACCGGCCTGCCGCGCACGGTGATGCAGATCGACTCGCCGGCCGCCACGCGATCCAACAGGGCCCGCGTTTGGTTGCGCAGATCTCGCGAAGCAACTTCCTCCATCGTGGAAATGTCGCATGTATGCGACATTTGTCGCAAACCTTGCCGGGTTGGACGGGTGTCGTCGGGCGTACCGAGTGCTGTCCGTGGTTGAGCCATCCTCGCGACCGTAGAAGCAATCTCCCGCTCGGATGCAGTCGTGTTCTTGACCCCTCTTGCGGTGGAACCGTGCTCGGCGGCTCAGTGTCAGTCGTGGGGCAGGGTGAAGCCGACGCTGCGCTCTTCGGTGAGGTGCAGGTTCTCGCTGATGTAGGAGAACTCGTCGAGGGCTCTGATCCAGCGTCTTGTGCTCGGCAGCGCGAACGCCACGGTTCGCTTGCCGACGTCGGCCACCAGGCCGGACTTGATGAGGCGGGCGCGGTAGACGCTGACGTATCCGCTGGTCACGTCCATGCGGCGTGCAATGTCGGTGAGCTGCGATTCGCCGTCGTCGTGGGACATGGCGATAAGAAATCGTCGCGCAGCGGCGGGCTGGTCTCTCCACAGCGGTGCGATGACCAACTGGCCGATGTGCTGTTGAGCCACCTGAGCGCCCTCGACGGCATCGCTCAAGGCGACGACGGTGTCGGGCTCGGCGGCAGCTTCCCAAGTGTGGAAGCCGACCAACTGCACCATGAACGGGTAGCCGCCAGCAGCCTCCACGGCGTGATCGATCGCCTCGGGCGACATGCGGCCGCCTCGCTGGCGGATGGGCTCGGCGAGTGCCGTCCGTCGGAGCGAAGGGGTTGGCCGAGCGCATCAGATGCCGCCGCCGGCGGGTCTTATGTCGTTGACGTTAGCGCTGTTGTTGGACTTGTTGCCTTTTGTTGCAGTTGTTGTCTTTTGTTGTCATTGTTGGACCACGTGTCCCCGCGAGAGATGTCGTCCGCACCAGTGATAAGGGTTCCAAAGTCACAAGCCGTGGCGCTCGGCCAGCGCCGAGACCTCGTCAGGGCTGAGCGGGCCTGCTTCGGCCTCCCACGCTTCGAGGAAGTCGCTGAGTGCCTGCTTGCGGTCGTGATCGGCTGCGAGCCGCCATAGCGCCTCGCCCGCGGTGGCCGCCCGGCCGCCGAACTCGGGCGCCATTCGCTCAAGCAGCAGCCGGGTCTCGTTGTCAAGCCGCACCCTTGCCCTCATCACGCTGCCGACTGTATTGGGCGCCTGCCTGGCAGTTGCCTGAATTTCGCGGCCTGAAGGCTGGGTGCGTTCACCGGCACGGCCGTTGGGCCGCCTGTTACATGATTCAGTACATTTTGTAGGAATGCGTAACTGTCACGTCTTGATCACTCACCGGGGAACGATGTGAGCGAACTCGGTGAAGCGCTTGCCCGAGCTCGTGCACATGGCCGCTACTCGCAGAAGGATGTCGGCGCAGCGCTGGGTGTCAGCAGGGTGATGGTGTCGTACTGGGAATCTGGCGATCGCACACCGAACGACCGGCAGTTGGGTGCCCTCGCCCGGCTGTACAGCGTCGAGCCGGCGGCGCTCATCGCTGGCAGCTACGTGGAGCCAGTGGATGATGATCTCGCCAACACGCTCCTCCAGCATTGGAAGGGTGCCGAGGGCGATGTCGTGCTGGGAGTCCGTGAGTTCGTTCGCTTCCTTGACCGCTTCGCCGAGCTGGCGCAGATTCTCGACCAGCCCGTCCGAAGCCTCCGCCAGAGCCCATTCGCGGGCCGGCAGGGGAACTCACAGAGCGACGACATCCGCCGCAAGGCAGCGGAGGTACGTGCCCATCTCGGACTTGGACTGGCGCCGGTCGCTGACCTTGAACCGGTGTGCGAGATGTTGGGCGTCGTCGCCTACAGCGCGTCTCTTGGGCCGGATCGGCACACATGTCCGTCGGGTGCGTTTCTGAGGCATCCAGCTGCGGGCTTGTCGATATTGACCAATCTCGACATGGCACGTGATGAGCGGCGCTTCGCCGTCGCGCATGGGCTAGCTCATGCTTTGTTCCACAGTGACGAGACCAACCAAGTGCTCTGCTGGGGCGGCGGCAGGCGCGAGAGCTTCGCCGACGCATTCGCAGGCGAGTTCCTCATGCCGAGCGATGGCGTCCGTCGCTTTGCTGAGGCCATCGGTCTCCCACGACGAATGGACGACCCACTCGATATTGCCCAGGTTCAGCACTACTACCGCGCGTCATGGTCGATGGCGCTGGAACGGCTCCGTCAGATGAACGCAATCACGCGAGGCGCCCACGACGAACTCCTGGCGGGGGAGCACCCGGCCCGGCCGGCGACCGCCGTCGCGCACCCGGCCGCCCTCAAGGCTGACGAACTGGTGACCGAGCCGTTGCGACGGTTCCCGAGATCGTTCCTGCGGATGCTGCGCCATGCAGTGCGGACAGGAGCCATATCGCCGCCGACCGCCGGATCGTTCGCTGGTGTGGCGATTCCCGACATTGTCCAAGTCCTCGGCCAGCATGTGAGCAACGATGAGCACTGGTGAACGGAGGAGATGGTGATGATCAGATCCAAGTTCCGTGATGCGTGGGCCGCTTCCCGCCGTCGCAGGCAGTCACGCCCGGTCTACAGGCCGGCATTCAGCGACATTCGCGGCCTGCCAGGGCCGAACGCCAAAGCGCCGCCTCCGCCCCCACGCGCCAACCAGACGAGTAGACCGCACGCAGAGTGACCGCCGCAGTGGCCTGGTTGGGCGTAACGTGTGGCCAAGTTCCCCCAGTTGCTTCGGTGGCTGGGTGCAGGGCCCGCTTCGGCGGGTCCTTGCGTTTTCATGATGCGAGTGGCTTGCGGGCACATCCTCGGTGGCGCTCGGTGCGGGGGCCTGCTGACGACGCATTGGCCGGATGTCACTACAAGGGCTGCTTGCGAGCGCTTACTCCTCGGTGACGCGGATTGTCCGCAGCACGGGTGATGCAGCGAATCGACGTCAGGATGACAACGGATGCATGCCGTGTTGGGAACGCATCGTGCTCATTCCGAGGACATGTGAAATGGCCACTGAGTCCCGGAATCTGGGCGTAGCTCGATCCTGCCGATCCCGTCGGTCACGACTTCGGCACTTGCGAGATGCATCCCCTCATGCCAGTGCTCCTGTCGCTGGAACAGGTCCGAGAGCATCAGCCGAACATCGTCGCCCTCGACCTCGGCACCGCACGTGAGGCAGGCGATGAGCCTGTAGTCGTCGACCTCGACAGGCTTCCCGTGCCCTTTGGCACACTCAATGGTGCCGACGACCAGTTCCTGCTTGTCCACGTCGGATCCGGCGGGAACGGCTCCCATGAGCAGCCTCAGCAGTTGTTCCAGCAGATTGGGTGGGTTCGAGGTGCGCATGTCTCCACCATAAGTCTGCCCGAGCGACGTCGAGCGGAAGTGATCGGCCGATCGAAGCCGTTCCCGTGACCGGCTCGTCGTGACCGAGTGTGACCACCTGCATGACGCCCTGTTCGAGATCGGGCACCCGAAGACGCTGGGCGGTGACTTCGTCGCGACACTGGCTCGTGGCGGCAAGAATGTGGCGGTTCGTCGGAGGGATGGGTGTGGCGACAGATCTTGGTGAACTGCAGAGCAAGCTCTGGGAGACGGCCGACCAGCTGCGGGCCAACTCGGAGCTGAAGTCGTCCGAGTACGCATCGCCCGTGCTGGGGCTCATCTTCCTGCGGTACGCCGATCAGCGATTCGCCGCAGCCACCGAACAGGTGGGCGAGGGCAGCGAGCGTCGGAAGATCGGCCCCGACGACTACAAGGCAATCGGAGCGCTGTACCTGCCGGAGGAGTCCCGCTTCGAGCGGTTGCTGAATCTGCCGGAAGGCGCTGATCTCGGCAAAGCGATCAACAAGGCGATGGAGGCGGTCGAAGAGCACAACCGAGACCTCCGCGGAGTGCTGCCGAAGGATTACTCCCGCATCCCCGACGACATCCTCGGCGAGCTGCTGCGACTGCTGCAGACGCTGCCCGAAGCCATCGAGGGGGACGGCTTCGGGTTGATCTACGAGTACTTCTTGGGCAAGTTCGCCCTGGCCGAGGGGCGTGGCGGTGGCGAGTTCTTCACGCCAACCTCGATTGTCCGCCTGATCGTCGAGATCCTCGAACCATTCCACGGCAAGATCTACGACCCCGCCTGCGGCTCGGGCGGCATGTTCGTGCAGTCGGCGCACTTCGTGGAGCGCCGTAGAGACGACCCAAGCCGGGAGCTCTCGATCTACGGTCAGGAACGAGTCGCCGACACGGTCCGGCTGGCCAAGATGAACCTCGCCGTCCACGGGCTCGGCGGCGATATCCGGCAGGGCAACACCTATTACGAGGACCTGCACGACTCGTTCGGCCAGTTCGACTTCGTCATGGCCAACCCGCCGTTCAATGTTGACAAGGTCGACAAGACCAAGCTCGAAGATGACGACCGGTTCCCCTTCGGTCTGCCCACGGCCGACAACGCCAACTATCTGTGGATACAAACCTTCTACTCGGCACTCAACGGCACCGGTCGGGCTGGCTTCGTGATGGCGAACTCTGCATCGGACGCCCGAGGCAGCGAGCTTGAAATCCGTCGCAAACTAATCGAGGATCGCTGCGTCGACGTGATCATCGCCGTCGGGACCAACATGTTCTACACCGTGACCCTGCCGGTGACGCTCTGGTTTCTTGACCGCGGGAAGCGAAGCACTGACCGCGAGGACAAGGTGCTGTTCATCGACGCCCGGGCGATCTACGACCAAATCGATCGGGCGCATCGTGATTGGACACCGCAGCAAGTTGAGCTCTTGGCTGGCATTGTTCGACTCTGGCGCGGACAGGAGAGTATGCCCGACGAACGCGACGGAGCGTTGATGTGCAGCGTGTTTCCAGATGGCATCTACCGTGACATACCAGGACTGTGCGCCGCCGCTTCGAACGATCAGATCAAGGCTCAATCGTGGAGCCTCAACGCTGGACGATATGTCGGAGTATCTCAAGAGGGAACGGATAACGCATCCTTCAATGGCGCGTTCGGGGCATTGTCCGATGAATTCAGTGAGCTTACACATCGTTCTGACGAGCTAGCGCGCAAGGTCAACGCTGTGGCCCGTGTTGTGTTGAATGTCTGACCTCTTTCCATGGCCCTGGCAAGAACTCGGAGAACGTCTTGTCTTTCATGGCAGCGGTGCGACTCCGCGAGGAGGAAAGAAATCGTATGCGACATCGGGCATTCCACTTGTTCGATCGATGAACGTGTATGACTTCCGATTTGACAAAACAAATCTGGCCCATATTAACGGAGATCAAGCCACCGAACTAGACCGAGTTACGATTGAAGATGGGGACGTCCTGCTCAACATTACAGGCGCATCTGTAGCAAGGTGCTGCACCGCCCCCGAGCAAGTCGTCGGCGGTAGGGTCAACCAGCACGTAATGCTACTTCGCGTGGATCAAGACCATACAGACTCAAGATGGCTTGCCATGGCACTGGCCGGACCGTACAAATCCAACCTTCTTGCAATCGCTGGGTCTGGCGCAACTCGCGAAGCGCTTACGAGATCAGACGTTTCTAGTTTTCGAATCTCATTTCCGCCGATCGAAGTTCAAAAGCGATCTGCAGACATTTTGCATCTCTACAATGCGTTGATAGAACACAACCGCCGACGGATAGAGATCTTGGAGGAAATGGCACGGCTGCTGTATCAGGAGTGGTTCGTGCATTTTCGGTTTCCCGGTCACTCGGATCTTGATCTCATTGATTCCGACCTCGGACTCGTCCCAAATGGCTGGATGATTTCATGTCTCAGTGATGAAGTTGAACTCCAGCGACAGAACATCAAACCCTACGAGTACGCGGAAGAAGCATTTGATCACTATTCTATTCCTGCGTTCGATGGCGATCGGCGTCCGAGTATCGACTCTGGTGCAGATATCCGCAGTGGGAAGTACTTGCTGTCGGGCAAGTCGATCTTGGTCTCAAAGCTGAATCCTCGCTTCCCGCGCATTTGGCGCGCTGATGTGATGAACGGGCCTCGGCGAGCTGTGGCATCAACTGAGTTTCTGGTACTTGCTCAACCGACGCGTTGGCCCTTGCCGTTCATCTACGGGTTGGTGTCGTCAACCGGGTTCACGAGCGCGCTTGCATCAACCGCCGGAGGCACGTCAACGAGCCATTAACGTGTGAAACCAGCAGATGTGATGGCGATGGCCGTGGTGGCTCCTCCGTTGGAACTGGTGGCGAGTTACGCAAGGGCGGTGGAACCGATGCTCAGCTTGGCTGACGTTCTTCTCCGGCAAACGGAAGCCTTACGGGAGTCACGCGATCTTCTGCTGCCACGCTTGGTGTCCGGTGAACTGGATATCTCGGATCTCGACGCAGAGTTGGAGGCGGTGGACGCATGAGCCCAGCGGGCCTGACTGAAGACGAACTGGTTGAGCAGCCGGCGCTTCAGCTGCTGACGCAGCTCGGCTGGGAGGTGGTCTCGGGGTTCGACGAGGCGCTTGGTCCCGCTGGCACTCTCGGCAGGGATTCGCAATCAGAGCCCGTCCTCATTCATCGACTTCGGGATTCACTTCGTGCGCTGAATCCGGCGCTTGATGACGGCGCCCTTGGGGAAGCGATCGACCAGCTCGTTCAAGATCGATCTGCGATGGATCGCGTACGGGCCAATCGGGAGGTTTACGAGCTGATCCGCGACGGTGCGAAGGTCGAGATCGCCAACGACGACGGCGCTCAGCAGACCGTCACCGTCCGCTTCGTCGCGTGGGATCGCACCGATGACAACGACTGGCTCGCCGTATCGCAGTTTTGGATCGCGGGTGACATGTACAAGCGGCGTGCCGATGTCGTGCTGTTCGTCAACGGCATCCCGCTTGTGCTCATCGAACTCAAGGTCTCGCACAAGAACGTCCACGATGCCTACGAGGCCAACCTGCGCGACTACCGCGACACGGTGCCTCATCTGTTCTGGTTCAACGCCTTCCTCATGCTCTCGAACGGTGGCGACACCCGGGTTGGCTCCACCTACGCCCCATGGGGGCATTTCGCGGAGTGGAAGCGGATTGACTCCGAAGGCGAGCAGGGCATCGTGTCGCTGGAAACAGCGCTGCGGGGTACCTGCGACCGATACCGGACACTCGACCTCGTCGAGAACTTCATCGCCTACACCGAGCGTTCTGGTGGTCTGGTGAAGGCGCTCGCCAAGAACCACCAGTACCTCGGCGTGAACAACTCGCTCGAAGCGCTGCGGGAGCTTCAACGTCGTGAAGGCCGGCTCGGTGTGTTCTGGCACACGCAGGGATCGGGCAAATCGCTGTCGATGCTGTGGTTTACCCAGAAGGTGCTCCGCAAGGAACCCGGCAACTGGACGTTCGTGCTGGTCACCGATCGCAAAGAGCTCGACGAGCAGCTCTACGGGCAATTCGCCGACTCTGGCGTGATCACCGCCGGCCAGCAGGTGCATGCCGAAGACTCGGCTCATCTGCGGGAACTGCTGGGCCAGGACCACCGCTACGTGTTCACGCTGATACACAAGTTCATACCGCCCGAGAAGGGCCAGCCGATGCCGGTGCTGTCCGAGCGCGACGACATCGTGGTCATCACCGACGAGGCGCACCGCACCCAGTACGACACGCTGGCCGCCAACATGCGCCTGGCCCTGCCCAACGCCTCCTATCTCGGGTTCACCGGCACGCCGCTCATCGCTGGCGAGCAGGAGGCAACACGTCGCGTCTTCGGCGACTACGTGTCGATCTACAACTTCCGGGACTCGATCGCCGACGGTGCCACCGTTCCGCTCTACTACGAGAACCGCACCCCTGAGCTGCAGCTCACCAACGACGACTTCGACGATGAGCTCGAAGACCTGCTCGAAGCCGCCGAGCTCGACGAGGCCCAGGAGGGAGCGGTGGCCCGCCGCTTCTCCCGGCAGTACGAGCTGATCACGCGACCGCAGCGCCTGGAGGAGGTGGCCGCAGACCTGGTGCGCCACTTCGTCAACCGAGGGTTCCGGGGCAAGGCCATGTACGTGGCCATCGACAAGGCCACCGCGGTGCGCATGTACGACCGCGTGGAGGCCGAGTGGGCGCGCTACCTGGCCGAGCTCGAGGCCGAACTGGCGGGCACGCCGGAGCTCGAACGGCCGCACCTGGAGTCGCGCATCGAGTTCATGCGCCGCACCGACATGGCCGTGGTGGTGTCGCAGGCGCAGAACGAAGTGGCAGACATGGCCGACGCCGGCCTCGACATCGCCAAGCACCGCAAGCGGATGGTCTCCGAGGATCTCGACTCGAAATTCAAGGATCCCGACAACCCGTTCCGGCTGGTGTTCGTGTGTGCCATGTGGCTGACCGGCTTCGACTCGCCCTCGACATCGACGGTCTACCTCGACAAGCCGATGCGCAACCACGTGCTGATGCAGACCATCGCCCGCGCCAACCGGGTGTTCAGGGACAAGGACAACGGCCTCATCGTCGACTACGTGGGCGTGTTCCGGAACTTGGAGCGGGCGCTGGCGATCTACGCGGCGGAGCGGCCAGTCGACCATGGCGGCTCGGGAGTTGACTCGGCAATCCGTCCCAAGGACGAGCTGATCGCCGGACTCGAAGCCGCGCTCGTCGAGATAGTCGAATTCTGCGGCGCCAACGACATCGACCTTCACGATCTGGAATCGGCACAGGGCTTCGAGTTCATTGCGCTGCAGAAGGCCGCCGTTGAGGCGCTGCTGGTCGACGAGGAGACCCGGCGCAGATACCTCGCCTTGGCACGGCAGGTACGCAAGACGTTCAAGTCGCTGTTGCCTGACCCCGAGGCGATGGCCGTGACGCACCGGGTGGCGGTGATCCGCACGATTGCATCGAAGATCGAGTCGTCGTCTGAGGCGCCCGACATCAGCGACGTGATGGACTCCGTTTCGGTCTTGCTCGACCGATCGGTCGGCGCGAAGGAGTACATCATCCGCTCGGCTGGCGGTGCCGACCCGCTCATCGATTTGAGCCAGCTGGATTTCGATCAGCTCGCGTTCCAGTTCGCAGCCAACAAGCGCACGGTCGCCAAAACCATCGAGAAGGATCTCGAGCAACGCCTCGACGAGGCTGTGCGGAAGAACCCGATGCGCCGCGATCTCGCCGAGCGATTCCGGCAGCTGATCGACGACTACAACGCTGGCACCCACAACCTCGAAGAGTTCCTACGCCGGCTAAGGCCATCAACGACGAGCTTTCGGAGGAGGAACAGCGGGCTGTCCGCGAGGACCTGAGCGAGGCCGAGCTGGCGATCTTCGACCTGCTCACCAAGCCCGAACCGGAGTTGACCGAGTCGGAGGCTCGCAAGGTCAAGGGTGCCGCGAAGCTGCTGCTGGAGCGCATCGAGGACAAGCTCGTGCTCGACTGGAAGAAGAAGCAGCAAACCCGCTCGGCCGTGAAGGTCGAGATTGGCCGTGTCCTTGACCAGCAATTGCCGAAGGTCTATGACGGCGAGCTGCTCGATCGCAAGGTCGACAACGTCTTCGACCACATCTACGCCAGCTACTTCAACGATCAGCGAAGCGTGTACGACGCGCCCGAGACCGCGGCCGGCCCGACCACAACCGTGGCCACACTGCCGACCGCCGCTGAGGAAGTCAGCAACGACTTGGTCGAGCTGGCCGGCATTGACCCCGAGGTCCGGGCGTTGCTCATGGAGCAGTTGCTCGGCGCGCACGCCACATGGGCACACGCGACCGAGGATTTGCTCGGCGGCGAGACACGCGAGGTGGAGTACAAGCAAACAGCCCGGTGGAATGTTCGGGAGCAGCGCAGGGACAAGGCAATGGAAGAGGTGATCGTAAAGACCGTCGCCGGGATGCTCAACGACCACGGCGGCACACTGCTTATCGGTGTGACCGACGACGGCGAACCGGTCGGTCTCGCCGACGATTACGCCCTGGTCAAGCCCTCGAACGCCGACGGCTTCGTGAACTGGCTCGACACGCTGTTCGACAGCCGCCTAGGCCACGTCGGCTCCAACCGCCTCACTATCCGCATGGACCAGGTCGACGACCACGACATCTGCCGCATCGACATCCCCGCCAGCTCCCGCCCCATCTGGGTCAAGAGCCCGAAGGGCGCAGACACCCTCTACCAACGCCGCAACAACTCCACCCGCGCCATCCCCGCTGACGAGATCGACACCTTCCTCAGCGATCACTTCAAGATAGACGAATAAGGAACTCACGCAGCGCATGAATTCCGTTGAATTGGATACGTTCGATTTTGCGAATACAAGTGCACCATCCGTAATGCACTCAGTATTTCGTTACCCTGCCAAGTTCCATCCGCCAGTTGCCCACGCTCTGGTTGATCGATACACGCGTCCGGAGGATCTTATCTTTGACCCGTTCTGTGGCAGCGGCACGCTTCCGATTGCAGCAGCCATCGAAGGCCGCGACTCCGTCGGATCGGATGTTGATCCGCTAGCTGTATTCATCGCACGTACCAAATTGCATCGTCGCCAACCAGCCAGACTAAACGATTCATGGCTGCGCCTGTACGAGCACTTGGTCTTACAGAAACGCAGCGACATCGAGCATGTAGAACTCTCC
Source organism: Acidimicrobiia bacterium (assembly GCA_022820925.1). GTDB lineage: Bacteria > Actinomycetota > Acidimicrobiia > Acidimicrobiales > Poriferisodalaceae > Poriferisodalis. The sequence continues at coordinate 109,634 of JAJEEO010000007.1, forward strand.
AAGCTCGATATCGAACAAGGAGCTTTGGAGCAACAGCTGAGAGCGGAGTCACTATGGGTGCCAAGGATACCAAATCTCTATCACTGGTTTCGTAACTATATTATTCTTGATTTAGCACGCATGCTCCGCGCGATTGACGCTACCCCAATGCCAAGTACGCACAGGGCGTTCTTTCGGTTTGTGTTCGCTGCGATAATCCGAAAGTGTTCAAACGCCGATCCAGTCCCTGTGTCTGGCCTTGAAGTCACGGCTCATATGAAACAACTTGACATCAACGGCAGGATCATCGATCCGCATGAGCTCTTCGTACGAGCGGTCGGCCGCGCACTTGATCGCAGTAGCGAATACTGGCGCCTGTCGGATCCACAAGTAAAGACACGAATATTTCATGCCGATGCGCGTAGACTTGCTCGTTTTGGCCCACGTCCAGCTGATGTCATAATCACATCGCCGCCCTATCACAATGCCGTCGACTACTATAGGCGCCATCAACTGGAGACCTATTGGCTAGGTTTCGCCAGAGACCATGGCCAGCGCCTTCAGCAGTTACCGAAGTACATTGGCCGTTCGCAGGTGCGAAAATCGTCTCCTGAGCTGGGGCGTGTAAATGAACTTGGTCCGCTTGGACGAGCTTGGTATCAGGAAATTTACAATAGCTCGCCGAAGCGATCAGACGCCTTCTTGCACTATCTGGTCGCAATGTCAGATTGCTTTAGATCCATAAGTTCGGTTCTTGCACCGCGAGGACGATTCGTGCTTGTCGCTGGAAATAGTCGATGGAACGAGCAAACTTTGCCGACAACGGATCTACTTATTGAATTGCTTCGCTTCGGATATCGGGCAGTTGAACATGAGAAATATCGAGTGAAGAATCACCACATGTCGTATTCGCGTCGTAACGGTGCAGCGATTAACGAAGAACACGTAATCGTGCTAGAAGGGACACTTGATGACCGATAACGACTCAAGATTGTATGCATCACTAGGCACTCTAGGCGTCACCTATGGTGAACCTGTTCCCGTAACTCTCTCGCCGGAACTGATTCGTCTGTTATCGGAGCAATTGTATCGATCTCCAAACAAGGCCATAGAGGAACTCGTAGTCAATGCTTACGACGCCGATGCGAGACAAGCGCGCGTGTATGTGCCGACCGACAACTCTATGCGCCAGATTTGTGTGGTATACGATAACGGTAGCGGCATGAGTTATGAGGGCATCGTTGATCTCTGGAAGGTTGGCAGGAGAAAGGAACGCACGGAGCCCTTGGTTGTTCATGCCAGCCGTAAGCAGATTGGCAAGTTTGGAATCGGTAAACTCGCTTCTTATGCAATCGCCAACCGCGTGACATACATAACACATTCCGAAGACACGTTTCTGGGAGTGACGATTGACTTTGATGCATTCGGACCAAGGCCTGATGCGACAACTACAGAAGTTCGACTCGAGGTCCGTGCAATAGAAGACTACGTGGACCTGTGGGGAGATGATGCGTTTCAAATGGCAGCTGAATCGGTCCAGCTATCTCAAAGATCACTTGGCACCGAAGATTCATGGACAATGGTAATTCTTGAAGACCTCAAGGAATCAGGTCGTCGACAATTCGGCAGGCTGCGGCACATCTTGAGCACAGCTATGCCACTCAATATCGAATTTGAGCTGTTTCTCAATGGAGACGAAGTCCATAGCTCCAAGGCAGCCGGAGAATATGCCGTCGAATTCAATGTTTCGGATCTCCCAATACACCGGATCGAGGCCATCGAAGAGAAAACTGGAAGCGAATGGAGTGTTGATGACGACAGGCTTGTCAGTGACACATTTCCCAATGGAATCTCCGGCGAAGTCATTGTCACAGTGACGAGCTTGCTGGGCAAGAGCGCTGACTTGCTTCGTAGTGAGGGATTTTTTGTTAGAGTTAGGGAGCGGCTAGTCAACGAGGAGGATGCCCGCTTCGGGCTCAACGCACTATCACATCAGACCTTTAATCGATTCAGAGCTGACGTACATGTCGACGACTTGGATGACTGGTTGACGGCCAATCGAGAATCGATTGGCTACACCACGGGTTATCGACAGTTGCAGTCTGTGCTCCGAGAAATCTTCAATGAAGCGCGACAGCGGTATGAGGATTGGTTGAAGGCGCGAGAAGATCCAGGGAGGGCAATCGAGGAGGAGCGAAGTTGGGTAGCTCCTTCACTGGTTGAGCAGCCCATTGCGGATGCGTTGATTGATTACGAACACGATACCGTTGGCGCTCTCCCTGATGAGTCGTGGATGTACTTGGATGTAACTCCAGATACTGACTCAAGCGCAATGGTCAAGGAGCTATACGCAGAGGAACTGCCCAAGCGGCCGTATCGCTTCTTGTTGTCTGGACTTGGGAAATCACAGAGATTAGTACGCTTTGATCCTTCGATCTCAACATTCACAATAAACGAAGATCATGAGTTAGCACTCGCCTATGGCACGGACCCGGGAACACTACGGCTACTCCAGGACGTGGCGGCGGCAGAAGCGCTATTGGAAGTATATCTTCGCGAAGCAGGCGTACAAGCTGAAACTATCGGTGAAGTGCTTGAGTAGAGAGACCGTCTGCTTCGCGGATTGACCAACGCTCAGATGTTCTCGCCAGTTGAGTTGGCTCGCTACGTTCGAGACAGTAAAGCAAGCTGGATTGACTTGGAGATTGCGGTTGTCGCGGGTGCACGCGCGTTGGGCTTCGTGGCCATGCATGTAGGAGGAAACGGCAAGCCTGACGGCCTTGCGCGCTTTGTCGACTACTCGATCGGTGAAAGGACGATAACACTGGAAGCCAAGTCATCTGAATCCGTACCCGCTGCAAAAGACATCGACTTTGCAGCGTTGTCTGTTCATGTAGCGGATGCCAATGCTTCGGGTTGTCTACTTGTAGCGCCAGACTACGCGGGAGATGATGAAGGCAATTCCGCTTCATCGGCACGAGAATTGAAGATCTCATGTTGGACAGTTGAACAGTTTGCATCAGTCGTAGAGAGTGTCGAGTCGCGACACCTGACGGCACGGCAAGTGCTAGACATAGTGCACTCTTGTTTTGCGCCGGCTGATGTAGCAGATGCCGTTGAGGACCTGCTCGGTGAGCCTCGGTGGGCGTCAACCGAACTTTACTCGGCGATCCTTGACGCCATTGACAGTGTTTCAGATGTGCTGTCTGACTCGGTTCGGGATATTTCGATGATCTCGACTCCAATCGCGACTCGTCCCGAGTTCAAGGGTATTCAGATTAAGGATTTGCGATTGGCCGTTTCGCGACTTGCGTCGGCGAGCAAAGGCGGCATGGCGTTGAAAGACAACAGCATCTTCCTGAATGTCGATCACGATGAGTTAGTTCGGCGTGTCGGCCATTTGGCTCAGCGAAGTGCTCCAGCACGCCGACGCAGCTCCTTTAGAGAGTCCGCAGACGACGACGGCATGTAATTGGGAATCTGTCGCGGATGGTCGACGGTCGCCACCTAGGCCTGAAACTGACGGAGGATGTTGACAGTCTCAGTTTCTCGTGAGAGTAAGTCCTGATGGACGATCGAGAACAGCAGCGCAAGATTCGGCATCTCCTGGCGGTGCTTCGTCACGCCGAGTAGGTCTCAGAGAACTCCGTGGCGACGTGCCGCTACTACGGGATCAGCCGGACGGTGTTCTACAAGTGGAAGAACCGGTTCGACGATCTGGGAGCTGTGGGACTGTGAGACCGCAACTCGCGGCCCAATCACAGCCCCACCGCTACCAAGGGCGAGGCGGTGGAGCGGATCGTGGGTCTGCGCCAGGACTACCGCTTCGGCCCCGCGCGCATCGCGATGTACGTCAAGCACTACCACGACGTCGAGATCTCCTCGTCTGGGGTGTGGAGGGTCGGCCACTGGCTGGGCCTCGGCCGGTTGCAGGCGAATCAGTGCTACGAGCGCCGCATCCCGCGCCCGAAGCGCTACGAGAAACAGCGCTCGGGCCATCGGGTGCAGATTGATGTGAAGCTCCGTCGCCCCGGCAGTCGGCGTGACGACCAAGAGGCATTGCCAGTTCACCGCCACAGAGGGCTGCACCCGGCTGCGCGTGCCGCGCATCTACCCCAAAGTCGACGCTTCGGCGATGGGGGTTTTGCAGATGCCGACTGCGTCTATGGGCCTGACCTCGACGACGTAGCCGTCGATCAGTTGTTCAGCAAGGCCCGTAGTCCTAGTGGACGCCCGGGCGAGCCAAACCGTCATGCCCTGCCTGAGCGTCATGGCCTTGAAGACACAACGACCCACGCAGGTGCGAGACCCTGGCAGGCACCGCCAACTGAGAAACAGACTCCATTAGGTTCTACGCTAGGGCGATGCGCCGAGTCAACCGAGAGATCATCGAGTCACTGGATCTCAGAGCCGCGGCCCAATTCGAACTAAACGGAGTCCGAGATCACGTTCCTCCGGAGCCTTGGCAGGCTGCATTGACCGGCAAGGCCGATGAGTTGTCGGAATGGATTTCCGGTGAACTGGCATCAGGATTTGAGACATCGCCAACTACTCTGGTGCACGCTCTGAAGCCTGGTCGAGGCACACGGCCTATTCCGACCCTGGGTATTCGAGAGCGCGTCGTTTACCGGGCCCTAGTTTCGAAGATTCTTGGGAGTGACTGTCGAACCGGGCGAGGACCAGAACAACACCGAGAGTTTGTCTTGGGTCCAATAGCGCATTTATACGAATCAGGCTCCCCGATGGATGCCTGCGTTCAAGATGACATCTACATTGTCGAAGCTGATATCGCCAACTTCTATCAGTACATTGACCACGGTATGCTGCGGGTAGAGTTGCAGTTGCGAACATCCAAGGTCGACTTGATTGATGTCCTCATCGAATTTCTGAGCGGAATCGAAGGCCGTAGATTCGGATTGCCTCAGATGCTAGAACCTTCGGATTGGCTTAGTGAAGTATATATCGAAATGGTCGAGCGTACTCTCGCCCGCGAAGGCTGGGCAGTGTGGCGCTACAACGATGATTTCAAAATTGTGTGCTGTGGATATAGTCAAACGCTTGATGCGATTGAATCGCTTAGTGCTGCGGCCAACAGCGTCGGATTAACGCTTGCAGAGTCCAAGCTCATGACTTCGAAGCTCGACACCTATATCGACAATAATCTAGCAGGCGAACTCGAATTGCTACTCGAGGACATCGACTTCGATGATATTGAACTTACAGCAAGCAGTTACGGCGATGACCCTGATATCATGGATTTTGGGTACTTGACAGAACTCGACGATGTCGAAGCCCTCGAGTTCCTGGAGAGTGACGAGTCGTCGGATCATCTCAAGACTGCTTCAATAGAGAAGATTCAGATGCTAGGGCGCGCCATTGATTCCCACCGCTGCAATGAAGACGAGCTGCTACTAGACCATGTCGTGGACCTCATGAAGTATCTACCGACTCTGACTCCCAAACTGTCGGAGTACTTGATTTCGATTGCTGAAGCGGACCTAGGTCCAACCGATGCTGTAGCGAGTACTGTAAACGAAGTTGTCGCGCAAGTCCATCTGAGTGAGTGGCAGGCAGTTTGGATGGCGTATGTCGCCCGGAAACTCGACCTCTTGGAACACAATGCGTCGCTCCTTGAATGGGTCCGTGGGCAGCGATTGAGAGCTGATAGAAGACTGTTAGCGGCAGAATGCACACTGGCTCTTTGCGAGGTGGGCGAATTGAAGTTTTCGGAAGTAAGTAGGGCCCTACTAATCCAGCCCGTCGCCTTGGCACCATGGTATCTGCTGAGCCTCGGCTACTTGGCGGCAAAAGGTAATCACGATCATGCAAAGCGTGCGCGTGCAATTCGAAACTCATCGCCTCTGAACCGAATGCTCATACGGCTTCCTTAGCGAGACGCTGAGTGTGATGCGCCAAGCACATTCCGAAACAGCGCTAGTGCTATTGCAAACGGAGTGGCGTGAATACACTGAGTACCGAGAGAAGCCCGCTACTGAGTTTCGCATTATCGTTGGTATGCACGGCGCAGTTGATGCGGGCAAGATTAGGCGGCAATCTGCTGTCGTGCGTATGGTAAGTGTGGTGGAGGCATTTGTCGACGGACTGAATCGTGACTATTTGGTGGATGCCATCGCTCGGGTAGGGGAAAAGGAATCGGTTCTCATAAGTCAGTTGATGGTTGCTCACTCAGTAAATTGGGAAACGCGGCGTAGCACTCTGGAGCTCTTCTACTCAGTGGAATTCGGCGATGCTCCGGCGTGGGGCCGATTGCTGGGCGCCATTGAAGCCCGGAATACTATTGTCCATGGTTTAGGTGACGTCGCGAGTTCCGGCGGTAATTTCCGAAGACTACAGGGGCGACTAGAGCAGGTGGGTATCGCGATTGCAGGCGGAGCGCTGATAATCGGCGATGATGAGTTGGAGCGTGTCTATCGCGCGTGTGTCGAGTTTGTGCGTTGGACAGATGAGTCTATTTGATGGGATGTTATTGGGGAACCTTGGATTCGGGGGGCGTAGATCAGCCGCTTGGCGGCGTAATAGGATGCAAGTCGAACCTCGGGCTGTGGATTGTTGCGGGACTGTTCGTGTCAGGTTCTACTTGAGATGGAGTCAGGGAAGCCAGAATGGGACGAGTGATTGATTTGTCGGTCGAGGCGATCGGCGACGTTGACACGGTGTGGAGGGCGGTGGCGACTGGGCCGGGGATCTCGGCGTGGTATGTGCCTCACACCGTTGAGGAACGCGCTGGGGGAGTGGGCACGGCGTCGTTCGGCCCCGAGCCGGAGATGCAGATCGAAGGCCGGATCGCCGTCTGGGAGCCGCCGCGTCGGCTGGTGTTCGACGGAGGTGAGGGCGTCGACGGGCTGTCGTTCGAGTGGATCGTCGAACCGCATGACGACAACACCTGCACCGTGCGGCTGCACAACGCCGGCTTCGGTGACGACGACCCGCAGTACGACGCCATGGTGGACGGCTGGAAGCTGTTCATGTCCAACCTGCAGCTGCACCTCGAGCACTTCGCCGGCCAGACCGCCACCTCCGCGCTTCCGATGGTGATGTGGCCGGTCACGCCCGAACAGGGCTGGGAGATCCTCGCCGGCGGGCTCGGCATCAGCCAGATGCCCAGCGTCGGCGAGCGGCTCGACGTGGCAGCCGACGACGACACGAAGATGGGCGGCACGGTCGTCGGCACCGGGCCACGCCGCATCAGCCTGCTGCTTGACACCCCCGCACCGGGCACCGGGTTCCTGACGTCCGAGGACGGGGGCGGGTTCACGATGGTCTCGGTGTGGCTGTACCTCTACGGCCCCGAGGGCGCAGCCGCCGCCGAGCGCGACGACGCCCGCTGGCGCGCCTGGCTGGACAGCCACGCCCCGGCGGTCGACTGACGTCTCGACTGTCTCCCGCGGCCCCGAATCAGGGCCGCGACAACTCAGTCGGGGTACACCTGCGTGCGGCGGCGCTTCAGCATTCGGTCCTGCACACGCCAGCCATCGGGCGTCTTCACCACCAGGTCGTGATACGAGGCGGTGCCGACCTTGCCGCCGCCGAGCAGCGCCAGGATGCGGAACTTCAGCTCCACGCCGTCCGCCGTCTCGTTCACGTAGATGTTGGTCATGGTGTGCGTGCGCGGATGCTCGGCCTCATCGGCCATGAAGTCGCGGATCGCGGTCAAGCCCTCCAGCCGTGGCGCGCCCAGATCGGTCAGGTCGAACACCGCATCGTCGGTGAAGATCGTGCCCAGCCGGTCCCAATCGCGGTCGTCGATGATGTCGCCGTAGCGGCCCGGCAGCTCGTGCAGTTCCAGACGGTCAGCTATGTCCATGCCGGGACCCTAGGTCACTCGACGCATGCGTTCCCCGGCGAATCCGGCCTGAGGCTGCGATTGCCGAACTGGACCGTCAGCGCGAGAGGTTGGCGCGCACCCTCGGAATCACATCGCGGGCCATGCGCTCCAGCGAGGCGTTCATCACCGACGGCGGGAGGCCGGGCGGGCCGCCCCAGGTGACGAGGTCGGTGACGTCGTGGTCGCGGATCATGGCGGTGAGCTCGGCGACGCAATGGTCGGCGTCGCCGACCGTCCACACCAGCGGGTTTAGCGGATCGGGCTGGCGCGGACCGCTGCGGGCCGCACGCTCGCGGGCCGTCTGCTTGTGGTCGGCGCTGGCCTTGATGATGCCGATATAGACATCGCGGCGATACTTCTCCGCCGCGGCCACTACCTCCCAGACGGGATCATCGGCCGGGTCCAATCCGTCGGTCACATACACGCCGCGGATAATCCCCACCCGCTTGTCACCGGGGTCCCGTCCGTCGGTCGCTAGGGCTTCCTTCCACGGATCCAGCACGGCAGCCTTCGGCCCTTGGGGCAGCAGGTTGGTGTCAAACCGGGCCGCCCGCAGCGCACCAGCGCGGCTCGTGGCCGCCACCCACAGCGGCGGCCCACCGGGCTGCACCGGGTCGGGCGTGACCCGCAGGTCGCGGTAGGTGTACCGCTTGCCCTCGTAGCTGAACGGCTCGCCCGACCACGCCAGCCGCACGATCTCGATGGCCTCCTCGGTCAGCGACACCCGCCGGCTGAGCGGCAGCCCGAATCCGGCGAACTCATGCGCGGCATAGCCCATGCCGACGCCCAGCTCCATGCGGCCATCGGAGATGTTGTCGAGCACGGCGAGATCCTCGGCCAGCCGCACCGGGTCGCGGAACGGCATCAGGCAGATGTCGGTGGAGAACCGGATGCTTCTGGTGAGCGCCGCTGCCGCACCCGCCACCGGCACGAAGTTGGGCAGGTAGCCATCGGCCATGAAGTGGTGCTCGGTGAACCAGCACAGCTCCATGCCGAGCTGCTCGGCCAGCACCACCTGCTCGAACGTCTCGGCGTACACCTGCGGCATCGTCACGTCGCTGCCCGGCGGGCAGCGGAAGTCGTGCACGATCCCGAACCTGAGCGATTGCGCCATGCGGCGAAGCTAGTTGGACAGCCCCAGCCCGGCCCGGGTCGCTCCGCTCAGTACCAGGCGTCGGGCACGGCCGCTTTGCGGTCTTCGACGAAGGCTTGCAGCTCGCGGTCGGCGGCGCCCTCGAGGGGTGGGGGCGGCTCGTAGTTGGCGAGGGTTTGCTTCCACTGCTGGTTCGCACGCTGGGCCATGTCGAGCGCACCCTCTTCTGACCACTGCTCGAACGAGCGGGTGTCGCACAGAGCGGCCTCGAAGTTGGCCGTCTCGAAGTTGGCGATGGTGTGGGCGGTTGCCAGGTAGTTGCCGCCCGGACCGGCTTCGCTGAACGCCTCGCCGCCGAGCGCGTTGCTGTCGACGGTCAGTCCTTCCATGAGGCGATGCAGCATGCCGCAGCGATCGGCATCCATCACGAACTTCTCGTACCCGAGCGTCAGCCCGCCTTCCAGCCAGCCCGCCGCCTGCAGGATGAAGTTCGCTCCGGCTAGCAGTCCCGGCGTCATCGCATCGGCTGATTCCTGCATGGCCTGGGCATCGGCGATCTTCGAGGCCGTGTAGTGGCCGCCGCAGCGAAACGGCAGGCCGAGTCGCCGGGCGAGCTGGCCGATCGCGTAGGTGGCCAGCGTCGATTCGGCAGTGCCGAACGTGGGCGCTCCCGAGCGGAGATCCATCGTGGTCAGGAAGTTGCCGTAGATCATCGGCGAGCCAGGGCGCACAAGCTGGGTGAGCGCGATGCCGGTCATGGCCTCGGCATGGGCCTGTGCGACCAGGGCCGGCTGGGTGACGGGCCCCATGCCCCCGCCGATGATGAACGGCGAGATCAGGCAGCCTTGGTTCGCCCGGGCGTAGGCCTTGAGCGCACCGCTCATCGTGGCGTCCCACACGAGCGGCGAGTTCACGTTCACGTTGCCCTGGATGACGCAGTGCGTGTCCATGTACTCGACGCCGAACACGATGCGGGCCATCGCGATCGAGTCGTCGGCCCGCTCGGGCGCGGTCACTGCGCCCATGAACGGCTTGGCCGACCAGCGCAGGTGGGCATCCACCATGTCGAGGTGGCGCTTGTTGACCGGCACGTCGACCGGCTCGCACACCGTGCCGCTGCCGTGCGCCAGCCACGGCGACATCCAGGTCAGCTTCACGAAGTTCCGGAAGTCGTCGATGGTGGCATACCTTCGACCGCCATCCAGATCAGCGACGAACGGCGGGCCGTACGTCGGCGTGAAGATCACGTGATCGCCGCCGATCTCGATGCGCCGACCGTCGCGGCCCCACATGGAGAATTGGCGCGGGGCCGTCGAGCAGAGCTGCCGGGCCAAGCCCGGCTCGAAGCGAACCCGTACGCCGTCCACATTCGCCCCAGCGGACCGGAACAGCTCCAACGCCTCGTCGTCGCCACGGAACTCGACGCCGATCTCGGACAGGATCCAGTCGGCGTGCGCCTCGAGCCGTTCTAGCGCTGCATCATCGAGCAGCTCATAGGTGGGAATGCGACGGCGCGGCGTCACCTGCTCCGCAGATGGCAGCGGCGCAGCAGTGCGTGCCGCGACCCGGCTCGACCGACCCCGCCGTGTGCGGCGCTCGCTGCCGTTCCCGCCAGCCATCGGCACATTCTGGGCTACACCTCCGGTTCGCCGTGCCCGACGCCCACCATGGCACGGCTTGGCGCTGCCAGTCCGCATGTGCGCCGTTGTTTCGACGACACACGCAGGACCAGCCTGATCGACCCAAGAGAGCCTCGATCCCGCTGGCTACTGTGCTGTCGCTGCGCAACACAGCGACTGCTGAGCGAGAGGATGCCGAGATGTCCGGCGGCTACGAGAACCTGAGCATCGATGCGCCCGCCGACGGCGTGACCCGCATCACCCTCAACCGGCCCGAGCGGCTGAATGCCCTCACGTACGGGCTCGTTGCCGACCTGCACAGCGCCCTCAGCGCGGTCGACAACGACCACGACACCCGCGCCGTTGTGCTCACCGGCGCCGGCCGCGGCTTCTGCGCCGGACTCGACCTCACCGGCTTCGGCGGCATCCCCGGCACCGAGGACCATGGCGCCGCTCAGCGCGGCATGGCCGTCCAGCAGGAGATCGCCGAGCTGGTTCACCACATGCGCGACGTGCGCCAGCCGATCATCGCCGCCGTCAACGGCGCGGCCGCCGGCGGCGGGTTTGCGCTCGCCTGCGCGTCCGACGTCCGCTACTGCGCCGAGACGGCCAAGTTCGGCACCGCCTTCGTGCGCCTCGGCATCTCGGGCTGCGACATCGGCGTGAGCTGGATGCTGCCCCGTCTCATCGGTGCCTCCCGGGCGTGGGAGCTGATGCTCACCGGCAGGGTCATCGACGCCGCCGAAGCCGACCGCATCGGGCTCGTCAGCGCCGTTGTCCCCGACGACGACCTCATGGACACCTGCCTCGATGTCGCCGCCGAGATCGCCGCCAACAGCCCCTTCGGCGTGTGGATGACCAAGGAAGTCATGTGGTCGAACCTCGAGATCGGCAGCCTGCGCGCCGGCATCGACCTCGAGAACCGCACCCAGATCATGTCCTCGCTGACCGAGGACAGCCGCGAGGCCATGGCGTCATTCCTCGAACGCCGCCAGGTCAAGTGGTCCAACCGCTGACCGCCGCAACCAGCCAGCAACAGGCTCGACCGGCCCGCCGCTCGGCTAGCCGGCGGGCTGGGCTACCTGATCCGGCTTGAACTCGAACAGGTACGGATCAAGCGATTCCTGCGCGGCAATGCGCCACTTGTGCCAGTAGCCGCCGCCGTAGTACGCCAAGCTGCCGGGCTCGGCGTCGCCATGACCGTTGTAATACGACAGGCAGTCGCGCAGCGGGGCTGTGGTGATGTCGGCCACGCGGCAGTGCTCGGCGTAATTCACCTCTGAGTCCTCGGTGATGTCCACCACGTTCCACGCCTTGTCGCGCATCTCGGTGAGCATCCAGACGATGTAGTCGCCGTGGGTGTCGATGGCATCGGTGAAGTTGAAGCTGCCGCCGCCGCCCTGCGGGCCCGACACGATGAACAGGTTCGGGAATCCATGGCTGTGCAGGCCCAGGAACGTCCGGGTGCCCTCGGTCTGCCACTTCTCGCTCAGCGTCACGCCGTCGCGGCCGCTGATCATGTTGAACGTCGAGGTCGCCATCCACTGGAACCCGGTGGCGTAGATCAGCACGTCGAGCGGGTACTCGATGCCCTCATGCACCACGCCCCGCTCGTTGATCTCCTGCACGCCCATCGGGGCAGTGTCCACCAGGTGCACATGGGGCATGTTGAACGTAGGCAGGTACTCGTCGTGGAAGGTGGGCCGCTTGCAGCCGTAGGGGTAGTAGGGCTTCAGCGCCTCGGCAGTCGCGGGGTCTTCCACTATCGCGTCCACCCGGGCACGGATCTGCTCCATGATCCGGAAGTTGGTGTTGAGCTGCTTCTGCACCAGCTCGTCGGGCGACAGCTTGCGAGCGTGCTGCTTGCGCTCCTTGAAGTCGTCGACCCGGCCGGCCAGGTAATCGTCATTGGCCTTGATCGCGGTGCGGCCCGACGAGATTCGGGAGAACCGCTTGCGCCGCGCCCGCGCCCAGCCGGGCTCCTTCGACCACTCGGCGATCTCCTCTGGGTCGGTCTCGCGCTGGTCGCGCACGTCGATCGACGACGGCGTCCGCTGGAACACGTACAGCTCGCCGACCACCTTGGCGATCTCGGGGATGACCTGCACGGCGGTGGCGCCGGTGCCGATGATGCCCACCCGCTTGCCTTCGAGGTCGATGTTGTAGTCCCAGCGTGACGTGTGGAACGACTCGCCCGCGAAGCTCGCCATGCCGTCGATGCGGGCCAGCTTCGGGCTGGTGAGGATGCCGTTGGCCAGGATCACGTAGCGAGCCTTCATGGCGTCGCCGCGATCGGTGTAGACGGTCCAGCGGCCGGTCTCCTCGTCCCACACGGTCGAGTCGACGGTGGTGTGGAACAGGCAGTGGTCGTAGAAGCCGAACTTGTCGGCCATCGCCTGGCAGTACTCGAGAATCTCGAAGCCCGAGGCGAACTTCATCGTGGGGATGTACTTCATCTCCTCGAGCAGCGGCAGGTAGCTGTACGACTCGACGTCGCAGGCGATGCCGGGGTAGCGGTTCCAGTACCAGGTGCCGCCGACGTCGCCGCCCTTCTCGCAGAAGCGCACGTCGGTGAAGCCGGCGCTGCTCAGCTTGTGCCACAGCAGCAGCCCGGCGAACCCGGCGCCGATGCACAGCACCTCGCACTCGTCGTCGAGCGCCTCGCGCTCGATCGGCGGCTCGGAATAAACGTCGTCGAGGTAGCGCTTGAACTCGCCTTCCATGGCCATGTAGTCGGCAGCGCCCCGGCGCGCTTCCTTGAAGTCGCGGTACTTGGCCTGCTCTTCGGCGTTGAACACGGCGCCGGGCGGGGGAGGGGGCAGCTCCTTGAGATGCTCATCGGCGTTGACCGAGTAGCCCACGCCGTCGATCTTCTCTGACGCCTTCGCTGCTCGGGTGTTGAAGATCTTGCGACCCGTCTCCGGGTCGATGCTGACCGCCGGACGAGCGTGCGAGGTCATTGTGGTCGGGCTGTCTGCCATGGTCCGCCCCTCCTCGAAACCTAACCGATGTTAGATGAACCGACGGCTGCGATGTCCCGGCCGTGCGGCCTTGGGGGCACTGGGTTCTCGCGCTCGCGAGTGCACCGCGTCCGGGAATTCGTGACAGCCTTCGCAGCGGGATGGAGCGTGACGCGCCGCGGGTCTTCGCATTGGCTGCAGTGGGAATGGGCGTCCTGCTCGCCGTGCTGGCGGTGCATCTGCGCATCGCAATCGCGGCCGGCGGGCCGGTGGCAGTGCCCGATGTTCCGGCATACCTGGGCGTCGCCCAATGGGTCGGCGGCGACGGGCTCGCGCTGGGCCACATCCCGTTCCAGCCGGGCTACGGGCTGCTGGTCGCGCCGCTGGTGGCCGTTGCACAGGTCTCGTTGCTGGATACGCAGGGCGAGGTGGTGCACTACCTCGCGCTGGTCGTCAACTCGCTGGCGGCGGTTGCCGCCGTGGTAGTGGCCGGCCGTCTCGGCCTCGTGGGCTCGCGCCGCTGGTGGGTGGCGGGTGCAGCGGGGCTGGTCGCAGCGGTCCATCCGTCGCTGTCGAGCGCCTCGCGGATCGCCTGGCCCGAGACCCTGCTCTCCTTGTTCGTGCTCATCGTGGCGCTCGCGGTGGCCTTCGCCGTGCTGCATGCCGGCTCCGCGACGAGCCAGCGGGCGTGGGCCCGTGCCGGGCTGTTCGCAACGCTGGCAGTGGCGCTGCATGCCCGCATGGTCGTGCTGGTGGTGGCTGTTGTGGCAACGGCGCTGCTGTGCCGCATCGGCCGCCGTGCCTGGGCTGCCCTCTCCGTGGGATTGCTCACGGGCGGTGCAGCGACCGCCGCGGCGCTGACCCTCACCGACACGTGGCCGGCGGAGCGTCTGAGCGAAGCTGCGCAGCTGGATCGCGGCGCCGAGCCGATCGCCACAGTGTCGGGGCAGCTGCTGGCCCTGGGCGGCGGCACGCTCGGCCTCGGCCTGATCGGCTTGATCACAGGCCTCGGATTGGCGACGGGACTCGTGCGCAGGCGGCCTGACGGTGATCTCGATGAGCCGCGCGCTTCGGCGTTGCCGACCGACGGATCGCGACCAAGCAGGGCGCCGGGGTTCACCGAACCGCTCACCGCGGCGCTGGTCTGCTTGGCGATTGGCGCGTTCGGGGCCGTGCTGCTCGGCGGTTGGACGCTGACTGGAAGCGCGCGTGCCGACGCGCTGCTGTACGGGCGCTATGTCGACCCGTGGGCGGTGCCGCTGGCCGTCGCCGCGCTGGCCTGGCTTGCGGCCCGGCAACGAAGCCGACCAGATGCATCGTCCTCGCTGTGGGCAAGCGCAGTCGTGGCAGTGGTCGCGTGCGCGGTGGTCGTCGGTGTTGCAGGCGGCTACGACGCTGCGCCGCGCCGCATCATGACTCTGTCATTCAGCTCGGCGTGGACGTGGCTCGATGAGCGCCTGAGCGCCGTGGCCGTGGCGGCGCTTGTTCTCACGCTCCTCGGCGTGTTGCTCGCAGCCGTGGCGCTGCGCAGCCACGCCGCGCTCGGCGTGTGCGTTGCCGCGGTGCTCGCGCTGGGAGCGGTCGCGACGGTCTCGAATCACCGCCACCTCGCCGATGTCGGTGCCGTCGCCCGAGACCAGGTCGTCTCGGCGAGCACCGTGTCCGACGCCATCGACGACGGCCTGACGTGTCTTGCCCACGATCGGACATCGGTGCCCGAGTACGCACTGTGGCTGTACCGCCTCGAGCTGCCCGAGATCACTCACGAACGCGTGCGGCTCGACGCCGGCGACCGACCCTGCTCGGAGCTGGTCATCGCCCACGATGACCTGGCGCAGCGCTGCACGAACGCCCGGCACCTCGTCGACGAACCGGCCGCTTCGTGGGCGCTGTGGCATCTGCCCGAGCGCACCTGCATCGCCGCCCTGAACATGAGAGCGCAGACTGCCGGAGTAGCGTCGCACGATGGCTCTCACGACAGCGGCATCCGTACCGGCTGACGTCCGCGCCGGTACGGCGGCCTGCGGCCGCCGGGATCGGTTCCTGCCGAAGTTCGCGGCCGTGCGAGGGCCCGGCGCCCGCGGGGTGCTGGTGCTGCTGGCGGCAGCACTCATGCTCGTCGCGCTCGGGTGTGCCGACAGCTCGTCCAGCGAGGAGCTGCCCGAGCCCGACACCACCGAGGCAGCGAGCGCCGACAGCGCACCGGCGACAACTGCCGCAGCGGCGCCCCCGCCAACCACGCCAGCCGAGGTGATCGTCGACGTCAAGGTCATCCAGATCCCCGGCGGCCCGCGCGAGTCCACCGTCTCGGCGTTGCGCGAGGGCATGACTGCGCCGCTGCTGCCCGAACCGCTGGTGTCGCCCCTCGATGTCCTGTCCGGCGGGCCGCCGCCCGATGGCATCCCTTCCATCGACGCACCGGAGTTCGAGCGGGCCACCGACGTCGGCTTCCTGCAGCCCCAGGAGGCCGTCGTCACGCTCACGCTCAACGGCGATGCCCGGGCCTACCCGGTGCAAGTGCTGCTGTGGCACGAGATCGTCAACGACACCGTCGGCGGCGAGCCGGTCACCATCACCTACTGCCCGCTGTGCAACACCGCCATCGGGTACTACCGCCAGCTCGGCGATCGCATCTTCGACTTCGGCACCTCGGGCCGGCTCTACAACTCGGCGCTCGTCATGTACGACCGCCAGACCGAGAGCCTGTGGGCCCACTACACCGGGCAGGCCATCGCCGGCGCGCTCACCGGATCCCAGCTCGAGCTGATCCCGATGGCCACCGTGGCGTGGGAGACGTTTCTCGACGAGCACCCCAACGGCCTGGTGATGACACGTCCCGGCGGCTTCGGGCGCTCCTACGGCACCAACGCCTACGTCAACTACGACACTCCCGGGGGCAATCCGACCTTTTTCGGCGGCACACCCGATCCGCGCCTGCCGCCGCAGACCCGGGTGCTGGTCGTCCGCCACGGCGGCGCTGCGGTGGCAGTGCAGCTCGACACGCTGAGCTCAGCCGGCGTGCTGCCGCTGGACCTCGGCGGCGTGCCGGTGGTCGCGCTGCATCTCCCCGGCACGGCCACACCGATCCAGAACCAGCAGGTGGCCTTCGGCCGTGATGTGGGCGCGACCGGCGTGTTCGATCCCAACGTGGACGGTCAGGCCCTGACCTTCACCCGCAAGCCCGGCGCTGCGAGTTCGGATGGCCCGGGGGCATTCATCGACGATCAGACCGGCTCCACCTGGTCGATACTCGGCCGGGCGCTCGACGGCCCGCTGGCGGGAGCCCAGCTGCAGCCCATCGAGCACATCGACACGTTCTGGTTCGCAGCCGCCGCCTACGACCCAGGAATCGAACTCCTCGACACCCCGTAACTCAGCACGTAGCGCACAGAGACCACCGCCATGCCGATCCGGCTCTCACAGATACTCCGACGATCCCTGGACCCGGACGATGTCGAGTCGAGCGTCGATGTGCACGAACGCAGTTTCGACTTCGGACGCCGCACAGGTCGAGACCGGCGGGCCACCGATCATCGGGACTTCGTCGAGAACTACTACGACCTGGCGACCGATCTGTACGAGTACGGCTGGGGCGAGTCGTTTCACTTTGCCCCGCGGGTGCCAGGCGAGAGCCGTCGTGCGTCGATTGCGCGACAAGAGCACCTCTTTGCACTCAAGCTCGGCCTGCGGCCCGGCATGCGCGTCGCAGACTTCGGCTGCGGTATCGGCGGCCCGCTGCGGGAGATCGCCCGCTTCTCGGGGTCGCAGATCGTGGGAATCAACGTCAGCACGTACCAGCTCAAACGTGCTGTCGCCTACACCGCCGAGGCAGGGCTCAGCCATCTCGGGTCCTACCTCGAAGCGGACTTCACCGACATCGACGAAGCGGACGAGTCATTCGATGCCATCTACGCGCTCGAGTCGACGTGCCATGTGCCCGACCGCGTGGACGTTTTCGCCGAAGCGTTCCGCCTGCTCAAACCGGGCGGCTGCTTCGCATCGCACGAGTGGTGTCTCACGGATCGATTCGACGCGGGCAACTCGCATCACCGGCAGCTCAAGCACGACATCGAACTCGGCGCCGGGCTGCAGGACATCATCTCGCTGCACGAGGTGGATGCCGCCTTGGACAAGGTCGGTTTTGAGGTGCTCGAAGCACTCGACATGGCCGATCAGGCCGGGCCGTCGATCCCGTGGTACGAGCCCTTGGCAGGCACCAGACTGTCGCTGACAGCTCTCCGGAGTTCCCCTGTCGGGAGGTCGGCGACCTACTGGTCGCTTCGGGCGCTTGAGGTCCTTCGGGCCGTTCCACGCGGGACGTCGGGAGCATCGCGAATTCTGAACATCGGCGGGGCTGCCCTCGCAGAATCGGGGCGGCTGGGGATCTTCACCCCGCTGTACTTCGTTCTCGTGCGGAAGCCGGCGTAGCCGCCCGCCCGGCGCTGCCGCCCTGAGCGCTGAACAGGGAGAAGAAGGCGGCGATGCCCGCGAGCGCCAAGCCGCTGACGGCGGCGACATATGCCGGGTAGTTCAAGTGCTCCTTGCCGCAGACGGTGTACCACTGCACGTCATGCGCAGGCGGTGTCGTGCACGCGAACGTGAAGTCCTCTGTGTAGTCCCCCACGCAGAGGAACTTGTCGCGCGTGTTGCCGGTGATGTCCGATTCTTCGACACCGCAGGGGCCGGGCAGCTGGTGCAAACCGCTGCTCACGTGGGTCTCCGGCGCGAAGAACGCCATGCAGATCACGTCGTTGGCTGTGCCGGCGATGAGCGCGGCGACCCAGGTCAGCCGGTTGGCGCGCCCCGCGCTGGCGTGTGCTTTGGCGCTAGTCGTCGCCGATCTGGCTCAGGAGGTAGCGCTCGACGCCGATGTCTTCGATGAGGCTCTGCTGGGTCTCGATCCAGTCGAGGTGCTCTTCCTCGCCGACCAGCAGGTGCTCGAGCAGCTCACGGGTGCCTGCATCGCCATGGTCAAGGCACAGCCGCACGCCGCTGCGGTACCGCTCGATCGCGTGCTCCTCGAGCTGCCGGTCGAGCGCGAGCTGCTCAGGCACGGTCTCGCCGATCATCACCGTGCCCAGCCGCTGCATGTTGGGCAACGCATCGAGCAGCAGGATGCGCTCCATCAGCTTCTCGGCGTCGCGCATCTCGGAGATGGACTCCTCGTGATACTGGGAGGCCAAGCGGCCATAGCCCCAGTTGTCAGCGATCTTGGAGGCAGCGAAGTACTGGTTGATAGCCGTCAGCTCGGCCGTCAGCGCTTCGTTCAAGAACTCGATGACCTCGGGTGATCCCTGCATGAGCCCCACCCTAGGCGCAGGTCAAGCCGGGCCGAGTCAGCCCTCCGAACGGGGCGAAGCGGCAGCTGCGGGGCTCGCTATGCGCCTACCGCGATCGTCTCGAAGGCGATCGAGTGGACAGGATGATGCTCTGGGTCGATGGCCTCGAGCATGCACTGGTCGAGCACTGCCTGGATCATGGCGACGCAGCTGCCGCAGTCAGTCCCAGCACCGCACGCCATCGACACATCGCGGACCGTGGTGCCGCCGTGCGCGGCGAGCCGCCGGATAGCGGCCTCATTCGTCGCGAGACATTGGCAGACGATCATCGACGTCGGCGACCCCGGCGCAGTGCTGGAGCGTGCACCCCCGTGGTGCACGACTCCTTATGACCCATGTTAGGCATCGCTAACGCACCGCGCGCAAGCGCGGGGTGTGACAGAGCGCAAGCTCTGAGTGTGACAGCGCGCAAGCGCTGAGTGTCACTGGGTCGATCAGTCGCCCGCAGTGACGAGTATCCGCTGCGCGGTGTACGCACTCACGCCGACTGTGCCCTCGGTCATCCGGACGGTGGCGGTGCCGTCGGGCGCAACCGAGACGACTTCGCCTGCGCGGCCCGGCATGAGCCCCGAGTTCTCGAGGAATTCGAGCTGTCCCGGCTCGAACTCGAGTTCTTCGGGAATGCGCTGCACGGTGAACACTCCACTGGTGGCGACCTCAGCGAGGGGCTTGGCATCCACCGGGGCGACATAGTCGGTGCCGGGTATCGGGTTGCCGTGCGGGCACGTGTTGGGATCGTCGAGCACCTCCATCATCGCCCGCTCGACGACGGGCGAGATGACGTGCTCCCAGCGGCCGGCCTCGTGATGGGCGACCGCCCAGTTCAGCTTGAGAATGTCGGTGAGAAACCGCTCGGCCAGCCGGTGCCGCCGCACCACGGTGGTGGCGATCTGCTGCCCCTCGTCAGTGAGGCTGATGTGGGCGTCGTCGTCGACGCTCACCAAACCCTCCCGCTGCATGCGGCGGATCATCTCCGACACCGCCGGCCGCGAGACGTCCAGCCGTTCGGCGATGCGCGCCTGGATGACCTCGACCCCGTCCTCCGCCAGCTCGTACACCGTCTCGGAGTACTCCTCGAAGGCCGGATGGTGCTCAGTCGGCTCGTACCCCATGGCCGTCACCATACCCCTAGCTCCGATATCCGTTGCACCGCGTTTGCGGGCACACAGCCATTGCTCAGGGCAGACTGACGCTGCCCGACTGGGGCGTCGGGACGCCAAGGGGAGTGAGCGATGGATCTGCAGCTGGCAGGCAAGAACGTCCTCGTGACGGGGGCAGGCCAGGGACTCGGGCTGGCCATCGCTGCGGCGTTTGCCGACGAGGGTGCGAACGTGGCCTTCGCCTACAACGCGTCGAGCGAGGGCGCAGAGAAGGGCGCGGCCGCAGCCGAGGAAGCCGGCCGCGCAGCGCTGGCAATCCGCTGCGACGTCACCAGCCAGCCCGATGTGGATCGCACCGTCAGCGAGGTGGTCAGCGCGTTCGGCACGATCGACGTGCTGGTCAACAACGCCGCGTACACCGACACCGGGCCCTTCGTCGACGCCGATCCCGATGATCTGGCCCGAATGGTGGACGTGACCGTGATGGGCACCCTGCGGATGACCCAAGCGGTGGTGCGGCACATGGTCGATGCCGGTGTCGAAGGCTCGATCGTGTCGCTCATGGGCGACTCCGGCCGTGTGGGCGAGAGCCGGCTGGCAGGTGTGGCCACGACCCGGGCGTCCACTATGGGGCTGATGAAGTCGATCGCCAAGGAATTCGGCCGCAACGGCATCCGCGCCAACACCGTGTCGCTCGGGTTGGTGCGCTCGGAGCGATTCGCCCACCACACCGGCAATGCCGACGACGAGCGCATGGCTCGCATCGCCAAGATGTACCCGCTGCGGCGGGTCGGTGTGCTCGATGACGTGCCGCCGATGGTGCTGCTGCTGGCATCACCGCTGTCGGGCTGGACGACCGGCCAGACCGTCTCGGTCAACGGTGGCTATTCGATGGTCTGAGGGTCAGGCTGGGCGGCAGACGAGGCGCAGCCGACACCCCCGGCCAGGAAGATTGCAGCGTGGCAGACGAGCCATTCCGGCTGGATGAAACAGCGCCCACCGAGGGCGGTCCATTCGGCAAGCCCGTACCCCGGCGCGAAGATGTCCGGCTGCTGCGAGGGCATGGCCGCTACATCGCCAACGTCCGCTACGACCGCCAGCTCGCCGTGGCGTTTGTGCGCAGTCCCGTCGCCCATGCGCGGATTGTGTCGGTCGACGTCTCCGCAGCCCGGCAGGCACCCGGCGTGGTCGATGTCGCGACCGGCGCCGACCCCGACTTCGCCGGCCTGGCGCTCGTCGCCGAGTCGGCTTTGCCGACCCATGTGAACACACCCCAGCCCGTGCTCGCGACCGGCAAGGTGCGCTACCAGGGCGAAGCCGTCGCGGCGGTGGTCGCCGCCACCCCTGCGTTGGCAGCCGATGCCGCCGAGCTCGTCGAGGTGACCTACGACGAACTCCGGGTGCACGTCGATGCCGTCGCTGCAGCAGCAGTTCCAGCCGAACCGGTGCACGACATCGCACCCGACAACTTCATTGTCACTCGCACGTTCGACGCCGGCGACGCCGAAGCGGCTCTTGCCGGCTCGCACCTTGTGGTCGAACGCCGCTACCGCACGAACCGGCACGGCGCGACGCCCATGGAGGGTCGAGGCGCCGTGGCGACCTGGGACAGCGGCGGCACCAAGCTGACGCTGCATGCCACCTCCCAGGTGCCGTACCTGCACCGCAACGGTCTGGCGAAGGTGCTCGGATTGGCCGACGGCGCCGTGCGCATGGTGGTCGGCGACGTCGGCGGCGGCTTCGGCGTCAAGGGAGCGCTGTATCCCGAAGACATCGTGGTGAGCCAGCTCGCTCGGCGGCTCGGCCGCCCTGTGGGCTGGGTCGAGACCCGCTCGGAGCACATGGCCGCCGCGCTGCACGCCCGCGACCACCACTACTCGGTGCGCGCCGGCTTCGAGGCCGACGGCACGCTGGTGGCGATCGATGCGGTGCTGCATGCCAACGTCGGTGCCTACAGCTCGCCGCCGTGGACGGCCGGCATCGAGCCGCTGATGGCCGGCGGCCTGCTGACCGGCCCCTACAAGCTCGCTCACTACCGCTGCGAGGTGCTGGGGGTGGCCACCAACACCACGCCGACTGGTCCGTACCGGGGCGTGGCCCGGCCGGCGACGGTGTTCGTGATGGAGCGTCTGCTCGACGATGCGGCCGCAGAGCTCGGCATGGACCCCCTCGACATCCGCCGCCGCAACCTCGTAGCGCCCGACGACCTGCCCTACACCGCACCGACGCGGCTGGTGCACGACTCGCGCACCTACCTCGACTGCCTCGAACAAGCTGTCGAGCTCATCGACTACGACGGGTTCCGTTCAAGCCAGGCCCAGGCCCGTACGACAGCAGACGGCCGGCCAACGGGCATCGGCTTCGCTTGCTACAACGAGCTGACCGGTCTCGGCCAGAAGGCCTCGGCGGGTCCACGACTGCCGTTCCGCACTGGCCACGAGTCGGCTGAGGTGCGCGTCGACCCTTCGGGCGCGATCACCGCGGCCATGGGCGTCACCTCGCAAGGTCAGGGCCTGGAGACGACCATGGCGCAGGTCGTGGCCGCCGAACTCGGCGTCGGCGTCGAGCAGGTGACGGTCGAGATGGGCGACACCGACCGCATCTCGTTCGGGTTGGGCGCCTTCGCCAGCCGCCAAGGCGTCATCGGCTCGGGCGCGGCAACGCTGGCTGCTCGCGCGGTGCTCGAAAAGGCGCTGGTCATCGCCGCGCATCTGCTCGAAGCCGAGCCCGACTGGCTGAGCATCGACGACGGCTTCATCCACACACAGGACGCGCCTGCTGTCGGTGTCACGCTCGGCGAGGTCGCCCACGTGGCGTACTTCGAACCGCAACGGCTCCCGCCCGGCCTCGAGCCCGGCCTGGAGGCCATGCGCTTCTATGACCCGATGACCGGCACCTTCGCTGCTGGCGCGCAAGCCGCAGTGGTCGCCGTGGATCTCGACACCGGCGAGGTGGACGTGCAGCGCCTCGTGTGCGTGGAGGACACCGGTCGCGTGATCAACCCGATGATCGTGGAGGGCCAGATGCACGGCGCCATCGCTCAGGGCGTGGGCGGCGCGCTGTATGAGCACTTCGTCTACGACGCCGACGGCCAGCTGCAGTCGGGCACGTTCATGGACTATCTCGCCATCACGGCCGACCGGATGCCGTCGATCGAGCTGGGCCACATCGCCGATCCGGCGCACAACCTGAACCGGATCCGCGGCGTGGGCGAGGGCGGCACCCTCGGCCCGTATGCCGCCATCGCGAACGCTGTCTGCGACGCGCTGGCGCCGCTGGGCATCACCATCGACGAGTTGCCCCTCAGCCCCGCTCGCATCCACGCAGCAATCGCTGCTGTGAGCGCCTCGGGCTAAAGCGCATCTCCGGGCCTGCCCACCGAGACGTCGCGACACACGTCCAGATTCTGGCAGTTATCGCCTTGTGCGCGGTTGGCTGACGCACGATCCTCGCATCCATCGATGGATGGGGCGCTCCTCGCGACTCGCAGCATCAGCAAAGGAAGGACGCCATGTCTACTCCCTCCCCCTCGTTGCTTGGGCGGTCGGCAGCTCTGGTTGCAGGCGTGGCCATCCTGCTGGCGGCATGCACCGGTGCCGCGCCTGATGACGACGTAACGACCGCAACCTCAGAAGCTCCGGCGGCGACAGCTCCGGCGGCCGGTGATCAGGGGACGCCGGGCGTCTCCGACGACCGTGTGCTGTTCGGGCAGTCCGCGGCGTTCAGCGGCCCGGCCCAGGCATTGGGACATGCGATGCGCTTGGGCATCGAGGCCGCGTTCGCGGAGCAGAACCGAGCAGGCGGGGTGCACGGCCGCATGCTCGAACTCGTCACGCGAGACGACCGGTACGAGCCGGGGTTCGCCTTCGCGAGCACGCGTGACCTGATCGCCCAAGAGCGAGTGTTTGCGCTGATCGGAGAGGTGGGAACGCCGACGTCGCGCTCGGCTGTTCCCCTTGCCGAGTCGCGGGCTGTGCCGTTTGTCGGCCCGTTGACCGGCGCCGGCTTCCTGCGCGATCCCGATCTGAATTCGGTGGTCAACCTGCGGGCCTCCTACGCGCAGGAGACCGAGCACATGGTGGAGCGCCTCACCGAAGACCTGGGCGTCACCCGGGTCGCGGTCATGTACCAGAACGACTCATTCGGCCAATCCGGCCTGAACGGTGTGACTGAGGCCCTCGACAGACGCGGGCTGGCACCCGTTGCCACCTGGTACTACGAGCGGAACTCCAGCGCGGTGAAGGCTGCGGTGTTCCACATCGCAGACTCACAGCCAGAGGCGGTCATCTTCATCGGCGCGTACCAGCCGGTGGCCAAGGCGGTCTCGCTGCTGCGCATGGACGTTGATCCGGTCTTCATGGCCGTTTCGTTCGTGGGAGGCAATGCGCTGGCCCAGGAGCTGGGAGATGAAGCGCCCGGTGTGTACGTCACACAGGTGGTCCCGATTCCCGATGATGCCGGGACCCCGGTCGTGGCGGAGTACCGCGAGGCACTCAGCGAGCTTGACCCGGACGCAGTGCCCGGGTTCGTCTCGCTGGAGGGGTATCTCGCAGGGCGATTGGCCATCGTCGCACTCGAAACGTGCGGAGCAGATGTGACCCGCGCGTGCTTCCTGGGCGCATTCACCGAGCTGGGTGCCATCGACCTGTCCGGCGTCAGCCTGCAGTACGGCCCGGGCGACAACCAGGGATCTGACGAAGTCGTGCTGACGGTCATCAACGACGACGGCAGGTTCGTGCCGGTGGCCAATCTTGGGGACTCGCAGTAATGGGCCGTCTGGGGGTGTCGGCCCGGCTGGCGACGATCACGCTGGTCGTGTTCGCCATCATCGCTGCGAGCACGGCAGTCGGCTGGGTCGTCGCCGGGGACTCGGCGACACCGGCGGATGACGAACCCGACATTGGTGCGGTGACGAGCGCGTTGGCAGTCGTGAGACAGGTGAAGTCGTTGGCGGACGCTGCCACAGTGGCAACGCACGCGGGCATGACGGCAGAGACCTTGGCAGAGTCCCGAGCCTCCATGGACGCAGAGATTGAAGCGCTGTATGAGCAGCTTGACGCCGTGCAGAGCGCCGGGCACTCGCAGGCATCGGCGACGATGCGAGAGCTGACCAATGAGCTTGTGCAGCGCTCTGCGGAGATCGAACGCCGACGGCTCGCCCTTGCAGAAGTCCGGCGCGAGTCCGAACGACGCCGGCAAGAGATCATCGCCATGACCAATTGGGAACTCGTGCCCGCGTCAGTGGCGAGCGAGGACGACGTGTTCTACGGCTTGATCACCGACCGCAGCGATGCCGTCGCACCCGACGACCTGCTGCAGTACTCGCGCCTCGCGCTCATGACCCAGCAGGTCGACCAAGGATCGGTCCTCCTCGAGGTAGCGGCCAGGCAGTCGGACATCGCTTTCGTTGCCACAGTCGAGGAGAACGTCGATCTGGTGATGTACCAGCTCGAAGACAGCATCGAGATCTTCGCTGAAGACCCTCACCCAGATCTGGCACCCACGCTGATTCCGCTCGCGAGGGAACTCGTGGACGGTGCCTACGGCGACGCGAACATGATCGACATGATGAAGGTCCGTCTGGGTCTGGCCGCGCAGGAGGCGCGCGATATCGCCGCAATCGAAGCGACCGTGGCGGTGCTGCAGGCGGAGGCCACGGCGCTCCTGGCTGAAGCGGTCGCCAGCGTCGGATCCGTCGACGGGTACCGCGGGATCGCCGGCATCCTGAATGCTGCTCTGGCAGTTGACCAGCACGTGGGCTCCGTCGCGGCGGTCGCCACGGCCAGGAGCGCCCCGACGACGCCGCTGGGCGAGCTGTCGGCGATGCGCGACGCTGCCGCAGCCGACCTGTCCGGCATTCGCCAGCACCTGGACGTCTTGGATGGCGCAGGCCATGGCGACGCCGTGCTGCGTATGCACTCAGCCGTCGACGGTCTGCAATCCAACATCGACGCAATTCACGATGGCCGTCCCGAACTTGTCGGGGCGCTCCAATCTGCAGCGGGTCAACGGGCGCAGCTGCGGGCCTTTTTCGACTACCAGCTTCGGCCGGCGGTGGTCTCGAGCCTCGACAACCAGCTGTATTTCATGCTGACCGGCCGCAGCGAATTCGCCGATGGCGGTGCGACCGGTGCTGATCCGCTGTCACGCGAAGAGCTCTTGCGGTACCGCCACCTGACGCTCGTCTTCAATTCGCTCTTCCGGACCTTCTCGGGCCTCATCATCGCCATCATCATCTCTGAGCCGACGCTGATCGCCGAGGCTGAGGAGAGGTTTGCGACCGCAGCCCACCGCCTTGAGTCGAGCGTCGCGTACTTGGATCAGGAGGGCGGCAGCGAGGTACATCCTCAATTGGCGCCGCTGGCACGCCAGTTCATCGCCTTCGGCAACGGGGATGCGAACTTCTTCGACTCGCTGCGACACCGGCTCCCGCTCATCGCTCAAGAAGCCGAGCTGATCGAGTCGAGCCGTCAAGCGACGCTCGCCATGCAAGCTGACCTCAACATGCTGCTCGACGACGTCCTCTCCGACGCTGCCGACTTCGATCCCGATGCGAACGAATCTGATGCACGGGTGATTGTGCTGGTGATCGGCATCGTTGCCGCCATCGCGACGCTGCTGATGGCCGCTGAGATAGCCCGGCGCCGCGATCCCGAGACGGCCTGAGCCGTTCGTTCCAGAGGTCAACCGGGCTCAACGTCGCTCACGTGTGAGCGCCTGAGCCCAGGTAGGCATCGACCACCGCCTCGTTGACGCGTATCTGCGCCGGCGTGCCCTCCGCGATGATCTTGCCGAAGTCGAGCACGTAGATGTAGTCGCAGATATCGAGCACGAGATTCATGTCGTGGTCGATCAGCAAGATCGACACGCCCTCCGATGCCACGTCCAGCAGCCGCACGCCCAGCGCGATGCTCTCCGCGGTGGTCAATCCTGCGGCCGGCTCGTCAGCGAGCATGACCCGGGGTTCCGATGCCAGCGCGCGTGCAACACCGACCAGCTTCTGGCGGCCGAGCGGGAGGTTGGCTGGTCGTATCTCGGTGTCACCGACCAAGCCGACAATCTGCATCGCTGCATCAACCCGCGAGGTGTCGGTTGGCCGCTCGGGTATGACGAGATCGGCGAGCACTGAGCGCATCGAGGACTGCTCGGCGGCAACCTGCACGTTCTCGCGCACGGTCAGGTCATCGAACAGCTCAAGCGATTGCCACGTGCGCGCCAGCCCCCGCTGGGCTCGCACATGGGGGGCTTCACGGGAAAGCCGTTCCTCGCAGAACGTCACACGCCCACGGGACGGCACGAAGCCCGTCAGCGCGTCGATCAGCGTCGTCTTGCCGGCGCCGTTCGGTCCGATCAATCCCACGATCTCGCCCTCGCGGACTCGCAGCGACACCTGGTCCAGTGCTTTGAGCCCGCCGAAGCGCACCGTGAGATCCTCCACTGCCAGCACGACCGGCTCATCCTGGAAGCTCCTCTGACGCTCCTTGCGCCGATACTCCGACAGGCGAACCGTCTCGCCGAACTCCCCGGCGGCAGATTCGGCGGGCATCGCTCCGAGTTCGCTGCGCTCGCGCGCTTCGGCCCGGGCCCGTCTGCGTGACCGAATCGCCCGCAAGCGTGCGAGGTTCTGGCGGTACGCGCCGGCCACACCTTCGGGGAAGAAGATTGCAGTTGCCACCAGCGCGACGCCAGCCACGAGTTGGTACCACCGTCCCAGCTCGGCGATCCGATCTGCGGTGATGTAGACGATGCCGAGCGGGGCGAACAGCCCTGCGATGACGGCGCCGGGCACGCTCGTGATGCCGCACAGGTAGGCCAGCGCCAGGAAGCTCAGGCCGATGAGCACGGCGAAGCTCTCCGCGGAGAGCTGGCCCCGGCTGTAGCCGATGAACGCGCCGCCCACGCCGGCCAGGAACGACGCAAGCGCGAACGCCAGCATCTTCGTGCCCGCAACATTGATGCCGACTGACGCGCCCGCCCGCTCGTTGGAACGAACGGCCAGGAAGCGGCGCCCTGTCGCACTTCGGGCCAGGTTGCCGACCGCAATGGCGCATACGGTCACCACGGCCAGCACCAGGAATCCGAATTCCATGCGGGCAAAGTTCCTGCCCTCGCGGATGCTGAGGTTGGCCCCGAACAACGACGGGCCCGAAATGGGGTTGCCGTACAGGCCGGTGATGGCGGAGTTGCGAAATACGAACTCCTCGAGCGCGACCGCACCGGCCAGCGTGACGACCGCGAGCTGCGCGCCGCGGATGCGCAGCGCCGAGACGCCAACCACGAGTCCGAAGGCGGTTGCCATGAGCGCCGCGAGCAGCAGCGAGATGGGAAACGGGATGCCAACCGAATCGCCCAGCTTGCTGAGCGCGAAGCCCGCAGCTCCCGCGATGGCGGCCTGGGCCAGCGAGATCTGACCGACGAGGCCGGTCAGCACCACCAGCGACAGCATGACGATCGTCATGATCATGCTGGTCATGATTCCGATGCGGTAGCTGCCCTGCGCCACCGCAGTCAGCACGCCGGCCGCCACCACGGCCGATGCGACGACGCTCGGCCGCATCTTCGGCCGGACGACCTCGGGCAGGGCATCGGCTTCGACGGCGCCACGGGTCGGCAGGTTGTGGCCCAAGCCGAACAGGGCGATCACGATGACCCCGAACGGCAGGGCATCGGGTATGCCGGTGATCGCCCAGTCGGGCCACCACGGATTCGTGGTCTGGTACACGACGATCGACTGGAAGATGCCGAGCCCGAAGGCGGCCGCCACGGTGACGGCGATGGACAGCAACCGACCGATGACCGCCGCGGCGAGCGCCGGAACGATCGAGAGGTAGGTCCACGGGCTGAGGGAGACGATCGGCGAGGCCATGATCAGCAGGAAGCCGACGAGCGTGCTCGACAGCACCCACGTCGAGCCGGCCAGCACCTGCGGTGAATACCGGGCCAGGCTGACCGCCCGCTCGTTCTCGGTGGAGGCCCGCGTGGCGAGCCCCAAGCGCGTGAAGCGGAACCACGCCCATGCCGCGGCGGCGGTCAGCAGCACGACAGCCGTGAGCCAGAGGCGATCGCGAGAGAAGCTGACGCCGGCGAAGCTCACTGGCTCGTTGGGCAGGATCGGAGCGACGACGCGGGCGGAGCTCATGAAGTGCATCACAATCAGGGCTTGGATGACCAGCAGCACGCCGACCGACGCGACCACGCGGGCCAGGATCGGGGCTCGTCGGAGCGGCCGGAAGACCAAGAAGTGCACCATCAGCCCGATGAGGCTGCACGACAGCACGGCGAGGACGATGGCCACCCCGAAGGGCACGCTGCCTGAGCTGCCTCCGAGGCTGATGCGGCTGCGGATGATCACCAGCGGCAGCACGAGATCACCGGTGTCGCTGAGCTCGTCGTAGACGTACGCCCCCCACATCGCCATCGCCCCGGTGGCGAAGTTGATGATGCCGGTGCCGCGGTAGGTGATGACCAGGCCCATCGACAGGGCCGCGTAGAGGCAGCCCGATCCCAAGCCGATGATCGCGAAGAGCAGGTACTGGTCCACTTCGGCAGATCCGCCTCAGATTGCCCCGTGACTCATCCGCAGATGCTCGCAGATGGGCCGGAGGATGTGTGGATAATGACTGATTTCCCGCTCGGACCCGCGGCTCTCAGCCTCCCTACAGCCCGCTCAGCTCGTACGCGTCAAAGAGTCCGTCGCCGACCACGATCCGGCGCAGCGATCCGTCGTCGGCCTCGACCACCTGCCACACCATGATGTGCGACATGCAGTGCGAGGACTCCGGCGGCCACGGTGCCTGCCCGCAGCGCAAGTTGGGGCCGAACCATCCGGGCGTCTCGCCGGCGGTCGCGAACGCCTCGGTGATCGACTCGGAGGTGATCGGGCCCTCGATGGTCTCGAGGATGAACTGGATCTCGCGCCATGCCCCGTAGGGAGCGATAGCGAAGCCCTCGATCAGTTTCTCGTGCCCGGCTGCAGTCATGTGGTCGGCGTATTGCGCGAGTCGTTCTTGGATCTCGGGCGGCGCGAATTCGGCAACCCACGGGACCCACTGGTCGCCTTGGGTGTAGGTGCCGACGGCGGCAGGACCGAGCACGTCGATGTACAGCGTGCAGGACCCGGCGAAGATCGGCTTGTCGAAGCCGCTCGCGGCGGCCGATCCGACCATGCCGATGCAGCCGAACTCGTCGAGCTGGCCCATCATTCCGTCGACGCCGGCGGACTGCGCCGCCGCGATGGCGGCGGTCCAATCGGGCGCCGCGATGTCGACCACGACGCGCTCCATCTCGATGCCGTAGTGCTCGAGCACCGGGGCGATGATGTTGTCCATGAAGTCCAGGGCGGTGGAGGAGTCCTGGACGACGACTGCGATGTGGTCGATGCCGAGCTCGGAGAAGGTCTTGGCGGGGCCCACGGCGAATGCCCCGGTGGCCACGTGGAGCAGGAAGGAGCCGGGACTGTTCCTCTCGGTTTGGCCCCACGAGTGCGATGAGACGTAGGGAATGCCGGCGTCGAGCCACAGTCCGAACGCCGCTTCGGAACCCAGCTCGACGCCCATGTACGCCATGTCGACGTCTTCTTCGATCAGCTTGATCGCGCAGTTGATGGCGCTCTCGGGCGTGCCGTCGGAGAGGCAGGGAACCAGCTCGATCATGGCGCCGTGGATCCCGCCTGCGTCGTTGATTACCCCGATGGCCACCTCGCCGCCGATGCGCAGCTCCGGCAGCGAGATGTTGCCCCCCTCGTTGTTGACGTAGCCGACCCTGATGACTTCGCCGGTGCGGTCGATGGCTGCGGCGTCGCCGCCGTCTCCGGCTGGGTCGCCACCGGCAGGTTCATCATCGGGTGAGTCGCCGCCAGCGGAGGTGCCGGCCGCATCGCCAGGCGCGGCGGCTGATGTCGGCGCAGGCTGGGCCCCGTCGCCGTCCGAGCTTGCGCACGCGGCAGCAGCAAGTCCGACGGCGAGCAGCAGCACCGAATGGCCGCGCCGACAGGTGATCCGTCTCGCTGTCACACCTGTCGTTTCCCGCTCTGGTTCGCTGCGCTCACGGGCCGCTCGGGCCACGGCTTCGCCTATCGGCTCAGCCTCGAGGAATCGTGTCATTGGAGAACCCATAGAGGCCCCGACGCTACTCGTGGTCGAGGGTGCGCTCCCCGAGGTAGCTGGCTTCGAGCACCTCGGGTCGCTGCGCCAACTCGTCCGCAGTGCCCGACAGCGCCAGCTCGCCGTGATTGAGGACGTACGCCCTGTCGGTGATGGCGAGGGCGGCATGCACGTGCTGTTCCACCAGCAGCACCGCCGTGCCCGTTTCGTCGGCGATGCGCCGCACGACCGGCAGCAGGCGCTCCACGATGATCGGCGCGAGCCCGAGGCTCATCTCGTCCACCATGAGCAGCTTCGGATCGGCGATGAGCTTGCAGCCCAGCGCCAGCATCTGCTGCTCACCGCCTGAGAGCAACCCTGTCCGGCGGTCCAGCAGCGCCTCGAGCGCAGGGAACCAGCCGATGATGTCGGCTTCGGTCACCTCGCTGCGGCGGTGCCGGTGCAGCCGCAGGTTCTCCGCCACAGAGAGCTGAAAGAAGATGCCGCGATCCTCGGGCAGCAATGCGGCGCCCCTGCGGGCCACCTGGTGCGCGCTGGCACCGCCGAGCGGCTCGCCGAGCACATCGATCTCGCCGTCGATCGGCCGCAGTATCCCTGCGATGGTCAGCAGCGTGGTCGTCTTGCCGGCGCCGTTGGGCCCCAGCAGCGCCACGACCTCGCCGGGATGGACATGCAGCGACAGGTCGCGCACGGCAGGCACGCCGCCCCAGCCGGCCACGAGGTTCCGCACGTCCAGCGCCGGGGTCGTCGAGGCATCGCCGGCTGGCATCTGCGCCTCGGTGCTGGTCATGTGAACGCGCTCATGTGTGGACCTCAGAACCAAGGTAGGCGTCGATGACGGCTTCGTTCGCACGGATGTCGGCGGGAGTGCCTTCGGCGATGATCTGGCCGAAGTCAAGGACGTAGATGTAGTCGCAGACCTCCAGCACCAGGCCCATGTCGTGGTCGACCAGCAGGATCGACACGCCGCCTTCGGCGATGTCGATGATCTCGCGGCCCAGCGCCCGGCTCTCGGCGGTGTCGAGACCGGCTGCGGGCTCGTCGGCCAGCATCACGCGCGGAGAACTGGCGAGGGCCCGGGCCACGCCGACCAGCTTCTGTCGCCCGAGCGGCAGGTCGCCGGGACGGGCATCTGCGTCCGCGGTGAGCCCGACGAGTTCCAGCGCGGAGTCCACGCGTGCGAGATCCACCGGTCTCGCGGGCTTGACGAAATCCGCGAGCACCGAGCCGGCGGTGGCTCGCTCGTCGGCGACTTGCACGTTCTCTCGCACCGACAGGTCCCCGAACAGCTCGAGCGACTGCCATGTACGCGACAGGCCCATGCGTGCCCGCTGGTACGGCAACTCGCGGGTGAGTTCCCTTCCATCGAAGACGATGCGCCCGTCAGAGGGGATGAAGCCGGTCAGGGCGTCGATCATCGTGGTCTTGCCTGCGCCGTTCGGCCCGATCAGCCCGACGATCTCGCCCTCACGCACTCGCAGCGACGCTTCATCGACGGCCTTGAGGCCGCCGTAGCGCACGGTCAGCTCATTGATCGCGAGCACGACCGGGGCATCGTCGAAGCTCGGCCGTTCGACGGCGCGAGGTGCCGGCGCCGCGGCGATGGGCACCGCCTCGGGCCCAACCGTGCTCGCGCCAGCAGCGTCGCCGTCGACGGGCGCGGCCTTGGCGGCGGCGCGGGCAGCCAGCCCCGCGCGCATCTTGTCGAAGTTCTTGCGGTTCGCGCCGGCGATTCCCTCCGGGTTGAAGATCGCTGTCAGCACGAGGCCGATGCCGGCCAGGATCTGGTATGCCGTCCCGATGTCGAGGGCACGGTCCAAGATCACGAAGCCGATGCCCAGCGGGGCGAAGGTGCCGGCGATGATCGCGCCGGACACCGTGGTGATGCCGCCCAAGTAGGCAAAGGCCAAGAAGCTCAGCCCGACCATGACGGTGAAGCTGTCCGCAGACAGCTGCCCCCGGCTGTAGCCGAGGAACGCACCGCCGACGCCTGCGAGGAACGACGCGATGCCGAACGCCAGCAGCTTGGTGTTTGCAACCGAGATGCCGACCGATGCGCCCGCACGCTCGTTTGACCTCACCGCCAGGAAGCGCCGGCCGGTTGCGCTGCCGGCCAGATTCCCGACGAGAATCGAGCACACCGTGACGACGAGCAGCACGAGGATGGCGAACTCGACGCGTGCGATCGTGCGACCTTCCCGGATGCCCATGTCGAGGCCCAACAGCGTCGGGTCCGCAATGGGGTTCCCGGCCGCCTCGGCCAGCTGGGTGTTGCGGAAGATGAACTTCTCCAGCGCCACGGCGCCCGCCAGGGTGACCACGGCGAGCTGGGCGCCGCGGATGCGCAACGCCGGGATGCCGACCAGCACGCCGAAGACGGTCGCCACCAGCGCTGCCAGCAGCGGCGAGATCGGGAACGGAATGCCTGCCGCGTCCCCCAGCTTGCTGAGCGCAAAACCGGCAGTACCGGCGATGCCGGCCTGCGCCAGCGAGATCTGCCCGACGAGCCCGGTGAGCACCACCAGTGACAGCATGATGATGGTCACGATCATGCTGGTGATGATTCCGAAGCGGTAGCTGCCCGAGGTCAGGGTGGCCACCACGCCTGCGCCGATTACGACCGGGGCAATCACTGCGGTTCGCATCTTCGGTCGGTACACCTCGGGCAGCGGATCCGACTCGACCGCCCCGCGGCTCGGCAGCGAATCGCCGACCACGAAGAGCGCGATGACGATGACCACGAATGGCAGGGCGTCGGACAGCCCCGCCTTCGCCCACTCGGGCCACCAGGCCTTGGTGGTCTGGAACACCACGATGGACTGGACCATTCCCAGCGCCAGCGCCGCACTCACCGTGACCGCGATCGACGACAGTCGCCCGATGAGCGCCGCAGCCAGCGCCGGCACGATGGCCAGCACGTAGGTCAGCGGGTTCAGGATCACCGTCGGCGAGGTCAGGATGACGATGAAGCCGACGACAGTGCTCGACAGCACCCAGGTGGAACCGGCAAGCACTTGCGGTGAGAAGCGGGCCAAGCCGATGGCCCGCTCATTCTCCGCCGAAGCTCTCGTGGCCAGCCCGAGACGCGTGAAGCGGAACCACGCCCACATCGCCACAGCGATCACGATGACCACGCCGGTGAGCCACAGACGGTCGCGCGAGAAGGTGATGCCCGCGAAGTTCACCGGCTCGTTCGGCAGGATCGGCGCCACCGCTCGCGGTGTGCTGGTGAACTGCATCACGATGAGGGCTTGGATCGTCAACAGCACGCCCACCGATGCCACGACGCGCGCCAGGATCGGCGCCCGTCGCAGCGGTCGGAACACCAGGAAGTGCACCAGCAGCCCGATGAGGCTGCACGACAGCACGGCCAGCACCATCGCCAGCGCAAACGGCACCGAGCCCAAGCCGCCGCCGATGCTCACCTTGTGCGGGATGATCGCGACGGGGAACACCAGGTCGCCGGTGCGGTTCAGCTCGTCGAAGACGTAGGCACCCCACATCGCCATCGCACCGGTGGCGAAGTTGATGATGCCGGTGCCGCGGTAGGTGATGACCACGCCCATCGAGATGGCCGCGTAGATGGTGCCGAAGCCGAGCCCGACGATGGCGAACAGGAGATATTGCTGCACGTCGTGTACGTCGAGTGCTCAGCTCTTGGCGAAACTGTTGGCGGCTGGGTTCAACCGCCTAGAAGCCGCTGAATGCGAAAGCGTCGATGAAGCCGTCGCCGACCAGGACGCGCCCGATGGTGCCGTCTTCCCGCTCGGCGATCTGCCACACCGCGATCTCCGACTTGCAGGCGGAAGATTCAGCCGGCCACGGTTCCTCGCCGCAGCGATGATTGGGGCCGAACCAGCCAGGTGTCTCGCCGGCATTCTTGAAGGCGTGGAGCACCGATTCGCCGGTGATCGGGCCCTCGATCCGCTCGAGGATGATCTCCATCGCACGCCACGCGCTATACGGCGCAACCGCGAAGCCTTCGATGTGGTCTTCGTATCCGGCGGCGGTCATCAGCTCGACGTACTCGGCGATCTGTGCCTGGATCTCAGGCGACGCGAATTCGGCCGTCGACGGGAAGAACACGTCGCTCTGGGTGTAGGTGCCGATCGCGGCGGGCCCCAAGATCGGGATGTAGAAGCTGCACGAGCCCGCGAACACCGGCTTGTCGTACCCGCTGGCGGCAGCCGCACTGACCATGCCGATGCAGCCGGGCTCGGTCAGCTGGCCCCAGACGCCGTCGACACCCGCCGCTTGCGCGGTGGCGATTGCCGCTGTCCAGTCCGGCGCTGCGGGGTCCACCAAGATGCCTTCCCACTCGATGCCGTGGTGGGCCAAGATCGGGTTGCTGGTTGCGTCCATGAAGGAGGCGCCCGCAGGAGTGTCCTCGAGAATCACCGCGATGTGGTCGATGCCGAGATCGGCGAACGTCTTCGCCGGGCCGACTGCATACGCGCCTGCGGGCGAGTGCAGGATCACCGAGCCGGGGCTGTTCTGCTCAGTGAAGCCCCACGCGTGCGACGAGATGTACGGGATGCCGGCCTCCACCCACAGATTGATCGCCGCCTCTGACGCCACCTCGATGCCCATGTAGGCAAGCACGACGTCGGCTTCGATCAGCTGGTTGGCGCAGTTGATGGCGCTCTCGGGTGTGCCGTCGGACAGGCAGAGCTCGGTCTCGATCATCGCCCCGTTGATGCCGCCGTTGTCGTTGATGAACTGGATCGCCACCTCGCCGCCGGTGCGGAACTCGGGCAGGGCGAATGCAGCACCCTCGTTGTTGACGTAGCCGATCTTGATGACTTCGCCGGTCCGGTCGATGGCGGCCATGTCGTCGGCGTCGTCGGCCATGTCGTCATCGGCCATGTCGTCGCCATCGTCGGCCATGTCGTCGTCGGAATCGTCGGCCATGTCGTCGCTGTCGTCGGCCATGTCGTCGCCGTCATCGGCAGCCGATGCTGCCGGGGCGTCGTCGGCCGCACCGTCGTCGTCCGAGTCATCGGCGCAGGCGGCGGCAATGAGGCTGAACGCAAAGAGCACGGCGAGAAGCCGAAGCAGTCGTGAATTCATGGAGTCCCCCGATTCCGGAATCCCTTGCCACAGGCATCGCAATTGTCTAGAGCGACCGTCGCCGTGCCAAGCGAATGCGGCTGATCCTATGTCGCCTTGCTGCTGCCCGCCGAAGCCTCTGGGTCCTTCGCCCTGAAAGGGACCCGCCGGTGCGGACATGACAGCCATGATGGCTGTCTGCATGCTCGCGGATCATGATGAGGCTTGGTTCCGGAACCTCTATGCCGAGACGTACCAGCCGTTGCTGGCCTACGCCCGGCGCCGGGTGGATGCCGCAACTGCCGACGAGGTTGTCGCCGACACCTTCCTGACAGCGTGGCGCCGGCGCGACGACGTCCCCGACAGCTCAGCACGGCTGTGGCTGTTCGGCGTGGCCCGCAACATGATCCGCAATGCCGCACGTTCCAGCCGCCGGCGCGAAGCGGCACACGATCGGCTGCAACTGGTCCGCCCGGCGGCGTCCGACGATCCGGCCGCGCCGGACACCGGCGAGCGCTTGCCGGTGATACGAGCGGCTCTCGCTGACCTGCCTGACCCCGACCGGGAGGTGCTCATGCTCGTGGCCTGGGAAGAACTCAGTCATGCCGAGATCGGCCAGGTGCTCGGCATCTCGGCGAACGCCTCGGCAATCCGAGTCCACCGGGCACGCAAACGACTCGCTGCCCGGCTCGAGCAGCTGGAGGGCGCAGCAGCCGACGGGTCGAATGTGAAAGCGCTGCGCCGTCGCGGACAGGCATCAGGAGAACGGAGCACCCCGCATCAGCTCGACCCGTCGCCCGACGATTCTGCCGGCGAACCACCGAAGAAGGCGCAATGAACGGCACCGACACCCGAGATGAACTGCTCGCCGAGCTGCGTCGAGCCAACCCAATCAACGAACGTGAGTTGGAGACGGCAGCCGATCCGGGACCCGCGCGCTCGCTGGAGATGATCCTGGCGGACACCGGCGACGGTCCGGTGCTGGGCCGGGCGGCTCGACGCAAGATCCGGTTCGACTCGCCCGCGCGACAACGATGGCTGGCTGCAGCGGCCGCCGCCGCGGTCATCGCCCTGGTCGCCGTGACGACGGTTGTCGTCTACGACACCGGCACCGGCCGCGATGCCACCGCTGCAGTGCACGAAGCCGTCGAGACCACGATCGGGCTGAGCAGCTCGGCTACCTCATCCACGACGGTCACGTTCGATTTCGACATCTTGGCTGAGCCGTGGGAGATGACGATCGACGGCGTGTTTTCGCACAGCGGCTTCGAGTACCGGCTCACATCCGGACCCGCCGTGCCCGAGGCAGGCATTCCGGAACTGGGCTCCTATGCCGAAGTGGTCGTCGGTGATCAGGCGTACCGCTCGGTCGGCGACGGACCGTGGGAGGGACCCCACCCCTATGTCTGGGCGCCGGATGCCCAGGACGCGAGCGCACCCGCCCGATCGAATCTGACGTTCGGGGTCACGATCGACGATCTCGGTGCCATGTTCGACTTCGTCGAGGTGGGCGACGCACGCCTCGACGGCATCACCGTCGCCCACTACCGCACGCACGCGGTGCCAGCCGGCGCAGGGGCCGGATTCCTCATGTCGCTCGGCATGTTCATGACCATGACGGGTCAGGAGCCGCCTCAGCGACTCGACAACGTCCAGCTCGACGTGTGGGTGGACCGTGACGACCTCATCCGGCGGGTCAGCTACACCGCTGTCATCGAGGGCACCGGCTCATTCAGCGTCGTCACGGATTGGGACGACTTCGGCGAAGCTCCGCCGATCACCGCACCCACGGGTTGAGGCCGATTGTCACCGACCACCGAGCTGTGCCCGCCGCGGACAGACCCGGCATCGGCGACTGCCTGTCGCGGCTGCAATGATGAGCCGTGCATTGCGGGCCGGACGGTCCGGCGCCACAAGGGGGACAGTCATGGAAGTTCACGGGACGTGCAAGGAAGGCTTCGAGGCGGTCCGCGACGGCTTCGTGGAGAACTTCGAAGAGGGGCTCGAGGTCGGCGCAGCGGCGGCAGTGACGGTCGACGGCGAGCTCGTGGTGGACATCTGGGCCGGAGATGCGGACCCCAACGGCACGCCGTGGGACCGCGACACGATCGTCAACGTGTACTCGACCACCAAGACCATGGCGGCTACCTGCATGCTCGCCCTCGCCGACCGGGGAGAGCTCGACTTCGACGCTCCCGTGTGCCAGTACTGGCCCGAGTTCGCCCAGAACGGCAAGGAAGGCGTGCTGGTCAGCCACGTCATGTCGCATACCGCCGGGCTGCCCGGCTACGTGCCGCCGGTGACCGCGGCCGACCTGTACGACCTCGACGCCATCGCCGAGCGGCTCGCCGCCCAGGAGCTGTGGTTCGAGCCGGGCAGCAAGTCGGCCTACCACGCCGTCACCCAGGGCAACCTCGAAGGCGAGATCCTCTACCGCATCACCGGCAAGCGCATGGCTGACTGGTTCCGCGACGAGATCGCCGAGCCGCTCGGGGCCGACTTCCATATGAGTCTCCCGGCCTCCGAGGACGGTCGGATGGGAGAGCTGATCCCGCCGGAAGTGAATATGGAAGCGCTCGAAATGAACGGCGTTCCTGTCGAGTTTGACTCGGTCTGCGCCAAGACGCTGATGAGTTGCATGCTGGACGCCTCCGAACCGCAGACCCGCGAATGGCGTGCGGCGGAGATCCCCGCGGCCGGCGGCATCGGCAACGCCCGCTCCGTGGCGCGGATTCACTCGATGCTGGCTTGCGGCGGCGAGGTGGACGGCGTGCGGATCATGTCCGAGGCCGGTGCGCGCAAGGCCCTCGAAGAGCAGATCGACAACGTCGACGACGTGCTGTACATGCGGATGCGACACGGGCTGGGCTTTGCCCGCGACCTTGACGGCTGGGTCACCAGTCCCAACCCGAACCACATGTTCTGGGGCGGCTGGGGCGGCTCGGTGGCCGTCGTCGATTTCGATGTCCGGGCATCGGTGGCGTATGTGATGAACCGCATGGAGGGCACCATCACCGGTGATCCCCGGGGCAATCGCATCGTCGACGCCGCGTTCGCCAGCATCGCTGCGGCGGGCTGATCGGGCCGAGCCCGCTGCCGCCCGCTTGCGGGCGTCCCGAGCTGCGTCAGTCACGGCACACTACGAGCCTCTCAGCGCCGCTCGAAGGGGTCACCCATGCGCTTCAGCATCTTCTACGAACACCAGCTGCCGCGCCCGTGGGATGACGGGGCCGAGGCCCGCATCGTCCATGAGGCGCTCGAGCAGGTGCAGCTCGCCGACAAGCTCGGATTCAGCACGGTGTGGGAAGTGGAGCACCACTTCCTGGAGGAGTATTCGCACTCCTCGGCGCCTGAGGTGTTCCTGTCGGCGTGCGCCGCGACCACCCAGAACATCCGCATCGGGCACGGCATCGTGCCGGTGCTGCCGGGCTACAACCACCCGGCGCGGGTGGCCGAGCGCATCGGCACGCTCGACATCATCTCGAACGGCCGGGTCGAGTTCGGCACCGGCGAGACCTCCAGCGACATGGAGCTCGGCGGCTTCGAGATAGCCCGCGCCGACAAGCGGGCCATGTGGGAAGAAACGGTCCCCGAGATCGCCAAGATGATGGCGCAGTCGCCGTACGAGGGGCACACGGGCAAGTTCTTCTCGATGCCGGCGCGCAACGTGGTGCCCAAGCCGTTGCAGCGCCCTCACCCGCCGATGTGGGTGGCGTGCAGCCAGCGCGACACGATCCTGATGGCGGGCCAGCGCGGCCTCGGAGCGCTGAGCTTTTCGTTCATCGATCCCGACGAGGCTCGCCAGTGGGTGTCGGACTACTACGCCGCCTTCGAGGCCTGCACCGACCCGGCGGGCTTGGCGCCGAATCCCAACATCGCGGTGACGACGGGCTTCATGTGCCACCCCAATGAGCAGACGGCGCTCGACCGGGGCCTCGACGGCTTTCATTTCTTTGCGTACTCGCTGCTGCACTACTACGCGTTCGGCACCCACACGCCAGGCGCGACCGACATCTGGAGCCAGTTCGAGGAGAACCGCGAGGAGATGGGGTTTGCCAAGCTGACCGCCACTGTGCAGGAAGCGGTGGGCTCGGAGGGCGCCGACAACCTGGTGACGGAGGGCGGGCTGGACTCGCTGCGCGGCTGCATCGGCACGCCGGACCAGATCCGCGAGTTCGTGCGGGCCTACGAGGACGCCGGCGTGGACGAGCTGATCTTCGTGAGCCAGGCCGGTCGCAACCGCCACGAGGACATCTGCGAGTCAATGGAGCTGTTCGCCCGCGAGGTCATGGGAGAATTCGCCGAGCGTGCCCCCGAGCGGGAAGCCCGCAAGCGTGAGCGCTACGCGGAAACCATCGAGCGGCTCCAGAACTTCCACAACCTCGACCTGGCGCCCGAGGTCACCACCGCCGTGCAGGCTGCCGCTACCGCCTGAATCGCTACAGGACGCCGTCCCAGAGGCTGACCTCGTCGTCGGCGGGGCGGTTGGCCAGGCGGCACTCGGCGTCAAGCAGCATCGTCGGACGTGTCTCGGCGTTCCAGCGGGGCCAGTCGGGCAATCCGTCGTGGTTCGGGTTGCCCTCGGTGGCGAAGCGCACCCACGCGTCGTGGGTGTTCGTCACGAGGTCGCGCGGCGGGTCGTCGCCCACGAAGCCGCGTGCCATCTCGTTGTCCACCTGGTCGAAGGTGAACGGCACCTCGAGGAAATGGTGGGCACCCCACTCGCCGTCGCCTGCTGGTGTGCGCCAGTCGAAGCGGTACATCCAGGTGTCGGGGTTGTGCGCGGCCTGCGCATCGGCGAGGCGGATGGCCGGCACCGTGAAGATCCGGTCGGTCTCGACTGCTGCGGCCAGCTCGTGCGGTGCCGCACCCGGCCGGTTCGAGGTGTAGAGCTCCAGGGCCGCGTCGCCGTCCTTGCCGGCCATGCCGAAGACCGCACCGACGCTGGCCCGGACGAGTTCTTCGTTGAACATCTCCTTGAGATCCACGACGAAGATCAGCGCCTCTTCCATGGTGGTGCCGATCATCACCTTCACGTCCGACGCTGCGCCCGCAGCGATGGCGTCGATCGGCCGCTGAGGCAGCTCCTCGGTGAAGAACGTGGGCTGAAACGCCATGGCCGTTGCTGCGGCTTCGCGGTACTTGACGGGATCGCGGGTGGCCCCGAGGTCCTCGACCACGCCGATCTGCGCGGCCAGCAGGTCGTCATTGCTGACCGCCGCCAGCCCGGCGGTGTCGCCCGGCTTCACCCCGACGGCATCGAGCACATAGCCGCTGATGAGCGACGCAGTCTCGGCGCTGATGCCGTTGTGAGCGGCGCCGCTCTGGGGAACGGCTGCGCGGAACAGGCCCTTGGCCGCAGGCATCGCCATGAGCGTCGAGCAGCTCATGCCGCCCGCCGACTCGCCGGCGATGGTGACCTTGGACGGGTCGCCGCCGAATGCGCCGATGTTGTCCTGCACCCACTGCAGCGCGGCGACCTGGTCGAGCATGCCGAGGTTGCCCGAGGCGGAGAGCTCTCCGAAGTGCTCGGCCAGATTCATGAAGCCCTGCACGCCGAGCCGGTAGTTGATCGTCACGCACACGACGCCGTCGCGGGCGAACGCTGCACCGTTGTATACGTCGTCGATGCCGCTGCCGGCGTAGAAGGCACCGCCGTGGATCCACACCAGCACCGGCAGGCCGCCCGCGCCCGGGTCCGGCGTCCACACGTTCAGCTGCAGGCAGTCGTCGCCCGCAGGATTGGGCGGCGTGCCGAGCTCGCCGAAGATGCCGGGCATCGGCTGCTGCAGCGGCACGGCGCCGAAGGCCGACGCATCGCGTACGCCGTCCCAACCGGCCGGGGCTGCCGGCGGCTGGAACCGCAGATCGCCCACCGGCGGTGCCGCATACGGGATGCCCTTGTAGGCGTGAACGCCCTGGTCGTCGCCCCCGGCCAGCCTTCCTGAGCCAATCGTCACTTCTGCAGCCATGTCTGCCCCCTGTCGTTGCGCGGCGATGCTACGCGCGAGTCCGAGGGCCATTGGCCGGCTGGAGACCGGCCGGACCGCTGCGGCGGCTGCGAAGTAGCGTGCGAGGGCTCAGAGGCTGAGCCGTGAGGCGAAGCCGTGGCCCGAGCGGCCCGTGAGCGTCAGCGAACAAGAGCGGGAAACGACAGGTGCGACAACCAGTAGGCGCACTTCTCCGCGCGACTGCTCTCGGGGGACGGCAGTGAACGGCGAGTGGCGCCGGGTGCTGCTGTACATCGCCGGTTCGATGGGGCCGCTCGGCACCTTCGTGATGCTGCCGATGTTCCCCGAGCTGCGCACCGCGTACACGGTCACCACCGGCCAGCTCGGCTGGGCGCTGTGGTGTTACCTCCTTCCGTTTGCGGGGCTGCTGCTGGTGTCAGGCACGATCGCGGACCGTTGGGGTCGCTCGCGGATATTGCGCCCGGCGATCGCCTTGTACGCCGTCGCGACAGCGGGGTGCGCCATCGCGCCGTCCTACCTGTGGTTCCTGGTAGCTCGCGTCGCCCAAGGGTCGATGAACGCGTTTATCACGCCGCTGCTTCTGGCAGCGCTGACCGAGTCCGTAGCCGCATCTGGCGTCGGTCGGATCGTGGGGCGCTATGCGGCCGGTCAGGCGCTGGGCCAGCTGATGGCGCCGATTCTGGGAGGCCTGAGTGCCGATGTGAACTGGCGCCTGGCATTTCTGGGGACGGCCGTCATCGGTGCCGTCATCGCCCTGCTGATGCCGAAGCCCGCCGACGCGGGCACCGGCGCTGGCACCCCGGCTCGGACGTTAGGTGCGCCACCTCGAATGCGGACCTTGCTGCGCCGCCCGATGCTGCTGCTCGCTGCCACCGCGCTGCTGAGCGCTCTCGGCCCCATCGGGGCGCGTGTGCTCGTGGGCCTGAGCAGCCGTGATGTCATCGGGCTGACGGGATTCGGCGCCGGTCTGCTGCTGTTCGCGGGCGGCGCGGCGGGCATGGCGGCCGCACCGCTGTGGGGGATCGTGCTGGATCGCTGGGGAGGGCGGCAGGCAGCCACTGTGGCGATCGCCGTTTGTTCGGGACTCGTGGCGATGTTGCCGGCAGCTCGATCGACGTGGACACTCGCCGTCATCTGGTTCGTCGCAGGCGCCGCGACGCAGACTGTCGTGGTCAG
Organism: Acidimicrobiia bacterium; assembly: GCA_022820925.1. GTDB lineage: Bacteria > Actinomycetota > Acidimicrobiia > Acidimicrobiales > Poriferisodalaceae > Poriferisodalis. The sequence continues at coordinate 152,869 of JAJEEO010000007.1, forward strand.
CTTTCAATCGCTCGCCTCGGTGGCTGCACCTGACAACCGGGCGGGCGCTCTCTCGTTCACCTTGTCGCATCGTTTCGCGGGTCACGCCGTCGGCTCGGTTGTCTGGCTGCCCGTGTTCACGGTCAGCCCGACGTTCGCCTATCTCGCCTCGGCCGCGATCGGCGTGCTGGCCCTTGTCACGGTGCTGGCGAGCGGGCTCAACACGCGCGAACTGAGATGAGTCCGCCGTCGATGCCGATGTGATGCGGGGCGGTTGCTAGCTCGCGTGAAGGTGCTGCCAGACGCGCTCGGCAGTGCAGGGCAGCTCGATGTGGCGCACCCCGAGATGCGACAGCGCATCGATCACGGCGTTCTGCACGGCCGGCGTGGCGCCGATGGTGCCCGACTCGCCGATGCCCTTCACGCCGAGGGGGTTGCGATCGGTCGGAGTCTCCATGGGAATCCGCTCGATGCTCGGCAGCTCGGCGGCCGACGCAATGGCGTAGTCCATGAAGTTGGCGGTCAGCGGGTTGCCGTCGTCGTCGTAGACGAACACCTCGCCGAGCGCGTGGGCGATGCCGGAGGCCACGCCGCCGTGCACCTGGCCTTCGACGATCATCGGGTTCACGATGACGCCGGCGTCGTCGCACGTCACGTGGCGCAGCGCGGTGACCTGGCCGGTGTCGCGGTCCACTTCCACGACTGAGAGCTGAACCCCGAAGGGAAAGGTGGCACCCGGCGGCTGGAAATCGCTCTCGGCCTGAAGCTCACGGCCCTCGGACTCGTTGACGTGCGCCGCGACCTGGGCCCAGTCGAGCGAGCGGGCCGGCGTGCCCGCAACGGCGAACGTGCCCGCATCGGCGTCGAGCACAATGTCGGCAGGATCGGCTTCGAGCATCGCGGCTGCCGCCTGCTTGGCCGATTCGATCACAGCTTCGGCCGCCTCGAAGACAGCAACCCCGCCCGACTGGAGCGAGCGGGAGCCGCCGGTGCCGCCGCCACGTTTCACCTCGTCGGTGTCGCCATGGCGGACCTCGATCCGATCGAATGGAATGCCGGTGGCATCGCTGGCGATCTGCGCATAGGCCGTGTGGTGCCCCTGGCCGTGGTTCGACGATCCCGTCAGCACCAGCGCCGAGCCATCGGGGCGGACCTCCATGCTGCCGAACTCCGGGCCGACGACGGGGTTGGAGATCTCCACGTACGCGCACCAGCCGAGGCCGAGCAGCTTCGTGTCTCCCCGCGCGAGCCGCCGCTGCTGCTCGGCCCGCAATGCCGGGTAGTCAGCGGCCTCGATGACCGCGTCGAGGGCTTTGGCGTACTCGCCGGAGTCCATCTCGCTGCCGGTGGGTGTCGTGAACGGGAACGACTCGGGCGGGATGAAGTTGCGGCGGCGCAGCTCGCTGGGGTCCATCCCGATCTCGGCCGCGAACACGTCCATCATCCGTTCGATCGCCAGCGTCGCCTCGGGGCGCCCAGCGCCGCGGTACGCGCCGATGGGTGCGGTGTTGGTCGTGACCGAGTTGGTGTTGACCGACACCTTGTCGATGTCGTACACGCCGCTCGCCACCATCCGCACGAACATCGGCAGCAGTGCGCCGATCATCGGGTAGGCGCCCGAGTCCTGCAGCGCGTCCACCGAGTACGCCGTGATGTTGCCGTCGCGGCTGCCGCCGAGTCGGGCCACATACGAGATGGCCCTTCCGTGAGCGAGGCCGAGCATGCTCTCCGAACGCGTCTCGGTCCAGCGGACCGGCCGTTCGAGGCGGCAGGTGAGCCGGGCGACGACGAAGTCCTCGACGTAGTTGGCGTTCTTGGTGCCGAAGCCGCCGCCGACATCGGGCGTGATCACGTGCACCTGGTCTTGCTCCAAGCCGCAGAATCCGGCGAGGACGTCTCGTGAGCGGTGCGGGAATTGGGTGCATGCCCAGTAGGTGAGGCGCTGCTCGGCGGGGTCCCACGAGGCGAGGGCGGCACGCGGTTCGATCGGGGCGCCGCTCAGGCGGGGATTGTCGAACGCCAGCTCGACGGTGACCTCGCAGTCGTCGAACAGGCCGTCCTCGTCGCCGCGGGGTATGGCGAAGACCGTGTTGGTGCCCGCCTCGGGGAACAGCAGCTTGTCGTTGCCGGCGGCTTCGGCGGTATCGATGACGGCGTCGAGCGGTTCGTAGTCGGCATACACCAGCTCGGCCGCGTCAGTGGCTGCGTGACGCGACTCCGCGACCACCACGGCGAAGGGATCGCCTACATAGCGCACCCGGTCCGTCGCCAGCGGCGAGCGCAGCATCTGCTGGTTCAGCACCGGCATCGAGGGCGGGTCGGCGCTGAGATCGAGATCGGCCGCGGTGTACACGCCGACCACGCCTGGCATCCCGGCGGCGTCTGCAGTGTGGATGGCAGTGATGTCTGCGTGGGCCATCACCGAGCGGACAAACACCGCGTGCAGCGCGCCCGGGCAGTCCACGTCGTCGACGTAGGTGCCGCCGACGGTCAGGTAGGCAGGGTCTTCCTTGCGCACGACGCGCGTGCCGATCATGCTCATGGGACGGGTGATCCTCCGATTGCGGCGCTAGGGGTGAGTGATGATTCGGGCCGCAGCTCTGGTGTGCAACGGCCGGAGAGTAGCCACCAACTGCCCCTGAGACCACACCCGTCCGGCGTCCGCGGCGCCTCAGGGCCGCTGCAGCTGATCGAACGCAGCGCTACGAGGTGGCTGCCAGCTCCCGCTCGGTGCTGAAGGCGATTTCCTGGTAGTCGCCGTCGGCGACCTCGTCGATGCGGCGCTTGTACTTGGGGGCGCCGCCGTTGTACACGAAGTACCGGATCGTGCCCGCTTCGTGACCGTCGATGTTCGAGTTGTACCCGGTGAACCAACCCTGCGCCTTGCGCATCAGCATCATGCTGTACATCTCGATGACGTGGTTGGTCCACTCCCGCTCGGCATCGGCGTCAGCCTCGAAGCGGGTGTAGCCGTTCTCCCAGACGAAGTCCATCAGGCCGGTGATCCACTCGACGCCGATCTCGATGCCCCGCGGGTAGTTGGTGGAGGCTGAGCCGCTCTGCGGGCCGGCGATCGTGAGCAGGTTCGGGAAGCCGTTGACCATCATGCCCAGGAAGGTGACCGGGCCGTCGGACCACTTGTCAGCCAGCCGCTGACCGCCGCTGCCCCGGAAGTCGATGCGGTCGAACGCGCCGGTCATGGCGTCGAAGCCGGTGGCGTAGACGATCAAGTCGAATTCGTAGTGCTGATCGGAGGTCTGGATGCCGGTGGGGGTGATGCGCTCGATCGGGGTCTCCTGCAGGTCGACCAGCGAGACGTTCGGCCGGTTGTACGTCTCGTAGTAGTGCGTCTCGAGCGGGACCCGCTGCACGCCGAATCCGTGGTCCTTGGGGATGAGCTTCTCGGCGATGACCGGGTCGTCGACCCGCTCGCGGATCTTGTCGGCGATGAACGCAGACAGCTCGGCGTTGGCCTCCTCGTCGAAGAAGATCTCTCGGTAGTTGGCCATCCAGATCCCGAATCCGGGCTCGCCGTAGAGCTTCTCCCACATCGCGCGGCGCTCCTCGGCAGAGACGTTGTGGAAGCCGGTACGGATCGGCTCGTGCTCGAAGCCGCCCGGCGTGCGAGCGCACTGGGCGAAGATGTCGTCGTAGCGATCGCGAATGCCCTCCATCTCCTCGGGGGAGATCTCGCTGTTGTGCAGCGGGGCGCACCAGTTGGGGCGCCGCTGGAAGACCGTCAGGTGCTCGGCCTGCTCGCCGATGGCCGCAATGGCCTGCACGCCGGTGGCACCGGTGCCGATGACTGCCACTCGCTTGCCCTTGATCTCGACCGGCTCGGCGGGCCAGTGGTAGGTGTGGAACGACGGTCCTTCGAACACGTCGGTGCCGTCGAAGTTGACGCCCTCGATGCGGGGATAGGTGGGCGCAGACAGCAGGCCCAGCGCGGTCAGCAGGAAGCGGCAGCTCAGGTCGCGGCCGTCGCCGAGGTGCAGGCGCCACTTGCCTGCCTCGTCGTCGAAGTGGGCCGACTCGACCGTGCAGTTGAACTGCATGTACTTGCGCAGGTCGAACTTCTCGGCCACATAGTTGAGGTAGCGCAGGTTCTCGGGCTGGCCCGAGAAGCGCTCCTTCCAGTGCCACTCCTCGAGCAGTTCGTCGGAGAACGAGTAGCCGTAGGTGTAGCTCTCGGAGTCGAAGCGGCAGCCGGGGTAGCGGTTCCAGAACCAGGTGCCGCCGAGGTCGCTGCCCATCTCGAGCACGGTCGCGTGGACGCCGCGCTCGGCCAGCCGGTACATCTGGTAGATGCCCGCGACGCCGGCGCCGATGATGATGACCTCGTAGTCGTTGGTGCTGTCGGCGCTGCCGTTCGAGGTTCCGTTGGTCGCTGCTGCTGCCATGTCTGGTCTCCCCCAATTGAGATCGTACGGCGCATCGCCGGATCGAGCGGCTGCGAATTCGCGGGTGTCGTCGCCAGCTCTCCGGACCTGTCTCCTCACAATAGTCGAACGCGCATTAGGAAATTTTGTGGCCGCTCTGGGTCGACTGGTGAGCCAGGCCGGCCCGGCCGGCCTGGCCCTAGTCTCCGACCATGGCTCAACCTCTGCGATTCGGCGTCGTCCACGATCTGCGCAGCCCGCCCGGCAGCGAGGTGACGCTGCCCGAGATGTACGCGCAGGCGCTCGACCAGCTCGAAATGGCGGATGAGCTGGGATTCGAGCTGGCGTGGTTCACCGAGCACCATTTCCTCGACGACGGCCACCTGCCCAATTTCGTCCCGATGGCGGGAGCGGTGGCGGCGCGCACGTCCCGCCTTCGCATCTCCACCGACATTCTGCTGGCGCCGTTCGTCCACCCAGTCCGGTTGGCTGAGGATCTCGCCGTGCTCGACAACATCTCGGGCGGGCGTATCGAGCTCGGCATCGGCATGGGTTACGCGGCGCACGAATTCCGCGGCTTCGGCATACCGCAGTCGCGCCGGGTGTCGCTCACCGAGGAGCTGGTGCAGATCCTGCGGTTGGCATGGCAAGGCGAGCCGTTCAGCTTCGAGGGCAAGCGCTGGCGCTTCGACGATCTGCTGGTGACCCCGGCGCCGGTGCAGCCAGGCGGCCCGCCGCTGTGGATTGCCGGGATGAGCAGCAATGCGGCCGTGCGGGCCGCCCGCTTCGACACCCACCTGCTGCCGCAGGGTGCTCCCGAGGTCGTGTTGGAGCCGTGGAAGGACGAGCTGCGGGCCTCGGGCCGTGATCCTGACGACTACCGCGTGGGCATCATCCGCTCGGTTTTCGTGACCGATGATCGTGAGGGCGCCTGGCAGCAGATCAGGGAGGCGGAGCGCTACCGGGCGGGCGTGTACGCCCGGTTCTTTGCCGAGACACCCGACACGTTCACCGCGTTCGATGCGTCGAAGGGTGCGATTCCCCAAGGCTGGATCGTCGGTGACGAGGACCACTGCACGGCCGAGCTGGTCGAGTTCATCGGGCAGTACGGCTTCACCGACGTGTGCACCTGGGGCGGACCGCCCGGCCTGCCGCCCTCGGTCATGAACGACTCGCTCGAGCGTCTCGGGCGCACCGTGATCCCGCGGGTGCGCGCCGCAGTCGAGGGCGGCTGAGACTGCGGCTGATGGGCTCTGCGCCTCAGCGGCTGGCGTGCTCGATCAGCCAGTCGAAGCAGGGATCCGACAGTGCGCCGGTCATCAGCTCGGGATGCCATTGCACGGCGACGACGGGCAGATCAACATGCTCGAACCCCTCGATGATGCCGTCGGGGGAGTGGGCGGTGGCGACGTAACCCTCGCCGAGCCGGTCGGCGGCTTGGTGGTGCAGCGAGTTCACGGCCAGCTCGGGTCCGTACATCCGGCGCAGCTCGCTGCCGGGGGCAGTGGTGACGAGGTGGGGCGTGGCATCAGCGGGTACGTCGGTGCGTGCGTGGTCCGGCAGGTCGAGGTGCAGCGTGCCGCCGGCAGCAATCGTCAACAGCTGTGCACCTCGGCAGATGCCCAGCACCGGATGATCGGCGGCGAGGGAAGCGTCGAGCATCGCCAGCTCGAATGCGTCGCGCAGCGGGATCTCCTCGCCTCCATTCAGCGCATCGGCAGGGGTGTCGAACGCGCTGCCGGGGATGCCGGCCGAGGGGTCGATTGATCCGGGTTCCAGCCGGTCGGCGTACAGGCACGTGGCGATGTCCTCGCCTCCGGTGAGCAGCAGGCCGTCGAGGTGCGCCGCCAGCTCCTCCGGATCGGCGTCGAGCGGCAGGAACACGGGAATGCCGCCGGCTGCTGCCACGTCTCGGGCGTACGCGCTGATGTAGATGTCGACGTCGATCTCGGCGAAGACCGGCGGGAAGCCGCCGATGCGTGAGCCCTTGCGTCGTCGGCCCACGACTCCGATCAGCGGTTTCGGCACCCGACCACCCTAGGTGGGCACCTAGGGGCGTCCTCTGCTGATCGACGGGCAGGTGTACGCAAGTACCGTCGGATCCGTGGTGGCACAGTGCTCAGATCGGCGGACCGCCGTGCGCCGGGGCACGGCACCTGAACGGTCGCGTTGTGCCTGCTGAGCGCAGCGACGGTGTGGTGGTCGTGCCCTTGGAGACTCTGGACAGCGGACCGGCGGCTGGCGGGGACCCGCCCCCTGCCGGCCGATCCCAGAGGCGTTGGTGGCTTGCGGCAGCGGTCGTTGTTCTGCTCGTTGCCGCTGTGGCGGTCGGATCTCAGTTGGGTTCAGATACGTCCAGCGACGACGCCGAGACGGCCGACGACGTTTCGGAACCGGACGCCGACGGAGCGTCGCCTGATCAAGCAGACATGGCGGAAGTGCCGGCCGCGGATTCGGTGCCAGCATCCCAACCCGATCCCGACCCCGCAGACAACGAACCGGCAGATCCAGGTACGGGTGGGGAACTGTCAGAGGCGTTCGGCGAGCCCGAGCACCCGGTGTCCGGTGTCGAGCCCTACATCCCGAGCCGAGTGCGGCCCGCCGATCTCGGCCCGCCTGCGGAGGTGTGCCTGGGAACGCTGCCCGCCTATCGCATCCAGCTTCCGCTGCGATTCGCGAGCAGCAAGCCCGACGCCATCGATCACGTGTCGTGGTCGCCGGACTGCCGGCGCATGGTGTTCCGGGTCGGCGCCGCGTTGTGGACAGCCGACGGCGACGGCACCGGGGACATGCCGTTCCTGACGGCACAGCACGGGCTCAGCGATCCGGCATGGTCGCCCGACGGCGAGTGGATCGCGTTCTCCCAAGACGCAATTGTCGAGGCGGAACGGACAAGTCACATTCTCATCGTCCGGCCCGATGCGCTCGGCCTCACCCAGATCACCGATGGTGTGGTGCTTGACCGCGACCCGGCCTGGTCACCTGACGGCGAGCGGCTGGTGTTCTCCCGGCGGGCACGGGTGTCGGGGGACGATGGTGACGGCGAGTTCGACCACTACATCGTCGCAGTGGACATCGCGACCGGCGACGAGCAGGTGCTTGCTTCCGGCGTCGGGCCCGACTCGCGACCGTCGTGGTCGCCCGACGGCGAGCTGCTCACCTATGGCTCGGGCATCACGCTGACGGCGCTGCGCTTGCGAGACGGCTCGGCGCGGGTCATGCTGGCCGATGCGGCCGGGCAGGGTGCAGCGTGGTCGCCCGATGGCTCACGGGTCGCAGCGTTCCGCCACTGGCACGACGACCGGACGATGATCGTGGTCAGCGACCTGCCGGGGCTGTATCCGGGCGACGAGCACGTGATCGAAGTGGAGGGACTCAAGCCCTTCTCGCCGAGTGCGGCGCCGAGTTTGCAGTGGAGCGCTGACAGCCGACGCGTCTTCTTCTACGCCGCGAACCCGCCCGGCAGCCACTGGGCGTACTCGATCGTGGTGCCTGAACCGGCGCGCCCGCCCGAGTACTGGGCAGCGCTGGTCACCGTCGAGGACATGCTGGGAGAAGCCGGGTACAGCGAGGTCAGCGCACAGCACTCAGTCGACGTCGAAGCTGAGTTCGTGGTGAGGGGCCGCACCGCCACGACGACGGTCGAGGCATGGGTCGCATTCGAACGCACCGAACCACGAGGCTTCTTCGACGCCATCGACAACCCCCACTCAGACATGCCCGCCATCACTCGCGGCGATGACCACAACGGCGTCTGGTTCACCTGCAACAACCTCTACGGCGAAGTGCTCGCCCGGTCGCTGCAACAGGCCGACGCCCTGGCCACCACCCTGAAACCAGCCCTCTGCCCCGCCAGTTAGCGCAACGGGTCGCTGGGACCGGTCGCGGACGCCAGACTGCCGCGCCCTCGGCCCGGCCGGGTTGCCGACTGTTGGGGGTTGCGGCGCGGTATACCCGAGGTTGCTGGCATTTGGACTGACAGGGGCCGCTGCGCGCATGACGAACCGATTTGTTGCCGTTGTGGCGTTCTCGGCGCTTGTGCTGTCGGCGCTGTCGCTGTTCGTCGCGTTGGGTGCAGTAGACGACGAGACACCGGCGGCATCAACGGCTCCGGCGGAGACCCCGGTTCGGACTGATGCCGACGACGGCCGCGATGCGGAAGTGCCCACAGCGACCGAAGCCACTGGCGCGGTCTCCACCACTCCAGCAACCGCGCCGCTGGTGACGGCAGCCCCGGCGGTGACCGCCGCCGAACCCGCCTGGCCGACCGCTTCGACCGTGCCTGACGACTCGTTGCCGGGCACGCCGGCAGCGTTCGGCCCAGCGAAGGGCACTCGGCTCGGCGTCATCGGCGTCAACCACGACGATTGGCTCAACCTGCGCGAGGTGCCCAACGGGACCGTCGTGGCGACCCTGTTGATCCGCATCGGCAACTCTGCGGCGGAAGGCCCGTCGCTGCTGGTGCAGGAGCCCGACGCCGTGGGCCACGTCGCAACGCTCGACATAGCGGGGCTGATCGCGACCGGTCGTACACGCGATCTGGCGACGTCCACCTGGCACGAGATCCAAGCCGGTCCGGTAGTCGGCTGGGCGAGCAGCAACTTCCTGGCGCCGCTGGCACCGCAGGCGGCGCGAGACGTCACCGAACAGGTCGTCGACGCTGCGGGAGAGGTGCTCGAGACCGACACGCTGACCGAGCTCGCCGGCCTCGTCGTCGCCCAGTTCGCATCCACCGCCGACCCGCAGTCGCGCGTCCGGACCGTCGCGCCGCCCAGCGTGTTCGAAGGCGTGGCGGAGGTGACGATCGACGTCGTCGGGCAGCCGGACGATTCGGTGCGCGGCTTCCGGCTGGCCATCGCCGCGGACGCCGCCGGTGACTGGTCGGCTGCTGCGGCTGACGGAGACATCGCGGCCGACGCGGGGCCGTACACCCTGCGCAGCGTCTCGGTCACGCCGCTGTGCTACAGCCATCGGGGCGTCAGCGACGACGGCCGCTGCAACTGACGCCGGGGCGCGGCGCAGGCCGTGGGAGAATCGGGCCGCGCCGCCAGCACGGCGGGATCTCGGGGGTGCCGCGATGAGTGATTCGGCCGGGACTGCAGCGGGGCCAGAGGCCTCGGGTCACTGCCTGTGCGGCGCCGTGCGCTACGAGGTGCACGGACCGATCCGGCAGGTGTGGAACTGCCACTGCTGGCGATGCCGGCGCTGGACAGGCCACTTCATGGCGGCGTCGGGATGCAGGCGCGCCGATCTGCGGCTGATCTCGGATGCCTCCCTGGCGTGGCACCACCCGGCCGACGATCCCAACGTGGCCTATGGCTTCTGCAGCGAGTGCGGCGGGTCGCTCTTCTGGAAGGTGATCGAGGGCCCGGCGGATCAGACCGACGACATCGCCATCTGCGCTGGCACGCTCGACCTGCCCTCGGGGCTGCGCACCGAGCGGGCGCTATTCGTCGACGACGCTGCCGACTATCACGTGCTCGACTCCGCAGTGCCCGGCTGGAGCCGCGAGTAAGCGGGCGGCGGACGATCCTGCGAAGCCGTAGACGACGCCGTCGATCTCGCCTGGCTCAGCGCTCAATCCCTCCGGCCCGAAGCCGGCCACGGTTCTTCAAGGATCAACGGCGGCCCTCGACGCGTCGAGCCGGGAGTCGGGCGTGCGGTGGGCGAGATTCGCGACGGCAGTGGGCGTGGGGATGCCCTCGGTGAGATCGGCGGCGGGGGTGGGCAGCTCGAAGCGTGTCGTCAGCGGTACCACGCCCGCCCACCAGTTGCCGGCCATGTCCTCGGCGTCGTCGACGGGGTCGCCGGCGCGGACCTTGGCCGACGCCTCGGCCAGCGGCAGCTCCAGCACCAGCGTTGCTCGCAGGTCCTCGGCACTTGGCGGTCGGGAGGCGTCCCAGTTGGCCACGATGTGGTCGGTCACCAGCTTGAGGGCCCGTTCCTTGGCAGCGGCGTCGGTGATCCGGCGGGCGAGGCCGCGCACCACCACGCAGCGGAAGTTCATCGAGTTGTGGAACGGTGTGCGGGCCATCACCAGACCGTCGAGGTGCGTGACGGTCACGCAGATCTCGGTCCCCTCGCCCGAATTCAGCAGGTGGTTGGCCAGCGCACCGTGCAGGTAGAGGTTCTCGTCGTCGCGGCCGTAGGCCATCGGCAGCACCAGCGGCCCGTCGGGCGTGTCCACGCCGACATGGGCGATGAGTCCGGCGTCCAGGATCTCCCGCACGTCGTCGCTGCCGTAACGGCCCCGCTCGGCCATCCGCCGCAATCGCGTTCGGTCCGACGGTGCCTGCGAACTGTTCTGTGATGTCTCCGTTGCTGTGCTCACGCCCGCACGGTACGCCGAACGACACGGCACATCACGCTGATTTTGCGAACCTGCGGCGAAGCGGCGTGACTGGCGCCGGCGGCGATCAGTCGAGCAAATCGTCCTCGCGGACACGGCGACGCTCGGCTTCCTCATGCTCGGGCAGGATCCGTCCGAAGAGCTGCCGGGTGCGCACGACCCGTCCGATCACGCCCGGCTGATGGGTGTAGGCGAAGATGGCGGCGTGGCGGGGCTGCGACGCCGCCGCCACCCGGGTCACGCGGTGCAGCGAGTAGCGCCCGCGGAAGATCTGCAAGTCGCCTGGTTGCAGATCAAGGGTGTGCACGCCTTCGCGGCCGCCCCGAAGCAGGTTCCCGACCGCCTCGAAGCCCTCGTCGTCGGCGGACCGCACTGCAGGCGCGTACTCGAACAGTCCGCCATCGTCGGCCGGCTGCACCAGCACGGTCACGGCGAAGTCGTTGGTGTCGAAGTGCCACGGGAACTGCTGACCCGGATCCAAGATGTTGGCCGTCAATCCCGCCAGCGGATCGTCGTAGCAATGCAGTTCGTCGATCTCGAGGCAATCGGCAAGCAGGCGGCACACCGAAGGGGCTCGAAACAGCGTGTCCATCGCGCAGACCGCCGGCCAGGCGTCTCCGGGGATGAAGCCGCTCGAACGCTCGGTGAAGGTGTTCACCGCATGGTCGTCGCTGAAATCGGGATTGACTTCGGTGTGGAAGTACGGGTTGATGACCTGCGACGAGAAGTGCGTTCTCGGCTTCGCAGCAGTGATCTCGTCGTTGAGCAGGCGCACCGCAGCCGGGGTGACGAATTCCTTCAGCAGCGCGCAGCCGTCCGAGCGCAGACCCATGCGAGCTGTCTCGACTGCTCGCCAGTAGGCAGCGTGGCGCGCATCGCCCGGGTGCAGGTCTCGCCCACTCAGCGGGTAGCGCTCGGAGTCGACGAGGCCGTCCACGGTGATCGGCTCGTCAGAACGGGGCGGGCTCTCGCTGGTCATGCTCATCTCGCTACGCCTCCCAGTGCGGGACCCAGTCGCCGTCGAGCCGCAGCGACAGGTCCGCGTCGTCTTCGATGCGGCGCGCCACGCTCAGTTCGGGTGCGTCCATCCCGTAGCGCTCGGCTGCTCGCTCGAAGGCGCGCCGCGCCGCTGCGGTCATCGGCAGGTCAGCCCCGACGGTGGTCTCCAGCTCGGCCACCAGCGCGAGATCCTTCACGCACAATTCCAGTGAGAACGACGGGTCGTAGTGCCCGGCGAAGATGCTGGGCGCGTCATGGCGGGCCACGAAGCTGTCGCCCACGCTGGCCTTGATGGCCTCCCAGAGGTCGCCAAGTTCGACGCCGTTGCGCACCCCGACGGCGAGGCCTTCTGCCAGTGCAGCGGCGCCGACGAACCACAACTGGTTGGTCACCAGTTTCGTCACGCAGCCCGTGCCAAGCTCGCCGCAACCGATCACGCGCCCGAGTCGTTCCAGCACCGGGCGCACACGCTCGACTGCTTCGGGCTCGCCGCCTGCGAAGAGGGTCAGCGTGCCGTTGCGGGCCCCGTCCACGGCGCCCGTGACCGGCGAGTCCATCACCGCGACTCCCTCAGGAGCCTCGCCCGCCAGCCGCCGGATCAGCTCGGGGCGGCTGGTGGTGAGGTCGACCCACGTCGATCCTGGCGGCAGCGCCGCGAGCGCACCGGCGTCGCACATCACCGCCTCGACATGGGACGGCGCGGGAAGCGACGTCAACAGCACATCCACGCCAGCAGCTGCGTCGGCGGCCGATCCCGTGGCGGCAGCACCAGCACCTACGGCAGCCTCGAGCGCGTCGGGGTTCACGTCGAAGGCCTTGACCGGGTGGCCGGCACCCGACAGGCGAGCGCACATCGGCCCGCCCATCGTGCCCAATCCGATGAATCCGACCGTCTCCATCGCCGCCACATCCTCGCTGCCGCGCCTTGCTCCAAACACTAGTGTTTGTTCGGTTGCCGAGTGAGCCCCGTTGAGGCTCCCCGGAACGACCAGACACCCCCCCACCTAGGATGACCGGCGGCCAGTCGACGAGGGGGAGTGCCATGAAGTTCGGGATCTTCTACGAGCTGCAGCTGCCGAGGCCGTGGAACGACGACTCCGAGTTCGTCCTGTTCCAGCAGGCGCTCGACCAGATCGAGCTCGCCGACAAGCTCGGCTACGACTACGCATGGGAAGTCGAGCACCACTTTCTGGAGGAGTACAGCCACAGCTCGGCGCCCGAGGTGTTCCTGGCGGCGGCCAGCCAGCGCACCAAGAACATCCGGCTCGGGCACGGCATCGTGCAGCTGCCCACCAACCACCCCGCCCGCGTCGCCGAGCGGGTCTCCACGCTCGACATCGTCAGCGGCGGCCGGGTCGAGCTGGGCATCGGCGAGGGGTCCTCGGTGACCGAGCTGCACCCCTTCGACCGCCGATTCCGCGACAAGCGCGTCGTGTGGGAAGACGCCGTGCGCTGCCTCATGCCGATGTTCCAAGAGGTCAACCACAGCTACGACGGCGAGATCTTCAAGTTCCCCGCCCGAAACGTGGTGCCGAAGCCGTACCAGAAGCCGCACCCACCCCTGTGGGTGGCGTGCAGCCAGCTCGACACGATCGTCATGGCAGCCCAGCGAGGCATGGGCGCGCTGGGCTTCTCATTCGTGTCCGCCGACGCTGCCCGAGCCTGGGTGAACGCCTACTACAACAACTACCTCAACCACCTCGACCTGCTGTGCGACTACCAGACCAACCCCGGCGTGGCAGTCGTGAGCCCGTTCATGTGCGCCGAGACCGACGAGGAGGCCCAGGCCAAGGCCGAGGGCTGGACGTTCTTCCAGTTCTCGCTCGTCTTCTACAACTCCCACGGGCCGGTCGAGCCGGGCTCGGTCAACCTGTGGGACGAGTACCAGGAATGGAAGAAGTCGCCGAAGGGCCAGAAGGCCAGCAACAACGTCGGCCTCGTGGGCTCACCAGACACCATCCGCCGCAAGCTCGAGATGTACGAGGACGCCCACGTCGATCAGCTCATCCTGCTGAACCAGGCCGGCAAGAACACTCACGAGGACATCTGCTCCAGCCTCGAGCTGTTCGCCGCCGAGGTCATGCCGGAGTTCCACGAGCGCGACGCCGAGCACCAGGACTGGAAGTCAGCAGTGCTGGCCGGCGACATCGTCCTCGACGACATCGACACCGACCTGTTCCAGGTGATCACCAACCAGACGCCGGTGGAGAAGCGCGAAGAGATCGAGCGCAAACAGCGCGAGGCCCGAGCCCGCCAAGCGGTCGGGCTCAGCTAGCCGCCGGCTCAGCGACGGTGCTGGACCAACCGCTGGCTCAGCGGTTCTGGAGCCAGTCGGCGATCGCTTGGCCGATCTCGTCGGGGCTGTCTTCCTGGCAGAAGTGATTGCCCGCGACGGTCACCTCGGTCTGGTTCGGCCAGGTGCGGCAGTACTCGAGCTGCGGGCCGTTGAGAATCGCGCCCGGATCGGCGTTGACCAGCAGCTTCGGCACGTCTGAGCCCGACAGCCACTCGCCGTAGTCGGTCACGATCTGAGTGACGTCGGCCGGCTCGCCCTCGATCGGGATCTGGCGGGGCCACGTGAGGGTGGGACGCCGGTGTTCGGGCTCGACGAACGGGCGCCTGTACTCGTTCATTTCCTCGTCGGACAGCTTGCGTATGATCGATCCGGGCAGCACCGCTTCGACGAACAGGTTCTTGGTGATGACCATCTCCTCGCCTGCGGGCGAGCGGAAGCCCTGGAAGATGCCGGCTGCCGCTTCAGGCCACTCCGCCCAGCTCATCGGCCGCACGATGGCCTCCATGTAGCAGAGGCCGCCGACACGATCGCGGTGCCGGTTGGCCCAGTCGAACCCGAGCGCCGATCCCCAGTCGTGGATCACGAACGTGATGTTGTCGCCGAGATCGAGCTGGTCGAGCAGCCCGTCGAGGTACTCGCGGTGCTCGACGAAGCGGTACGAGTCGGGTCCGGTGTCGTCGAGCTTGTCCGAGTCGCCCTGGCCGATCAGGTCCGGCACGATGCAGCGTGCGTGCGGCGAGACATGGGGCACGATGTTGCGCCACAGGTACGACGAGGTCGGGTTGCCGTGCAGGAACACCACCGCGTCGCCCGAGCCGGACTCGTGGTACGCCATGCGCTTGCCGTTGACGGTGGCGTAGGACTTGGACAGCGGTTCTGCAGAGATGGGGGCCATCGGTGTTCCTCAGTGCTGTAGGGGTTCAGCCAGGTCGGCGCCTCATCATGCCCGCGCCGTCACGGCGATGCACAGACGCTGAAGCACGGCGCAGGGTCTGATGCTTCAGACGCCTAACGGCGTCTGAACAACAGAAGGAACTCCATGATCCCGTGGTCCTCTGCGGACAGGACGATCGGGACCTGCGGCACCGTCACGTCGAAGTCGGCGAAGGTGATCTCGACCGAGCCGACGACAGCGATGACGCTGCCGACCAGCCGGGCTTCGATGTTGATGGTCACCGGCTGGGTGATGCCCTTCACCGTCAGGTCACCCGGCGCCGCGAGGCTGATGGGTTCACCGCTCTCTACGGCACCTCCGATGTCCAGTTCACCGGTGAGCGTGAACGTGGCCGTCGGGTGCTGTGAGGTGCCCAAGGCACGTTGCACGGCCCCGTCACGGCGGCTGTCGTCGGTCCGGAGCGTGGTCAGGTCGACCTCGATTTCCACCGAGGTCACCTGCTCGTCGGCAATCTCCAAGGTGCCGCTGACATCGCCGGTGCGGCCCACGGCAGTGAATGCGCCGATGCTCGCCAGCTCCTCATCGACGCGGAAGCCTGCGTAGGAGCCGGTGGCGTCCTCCAGCGTGAACTCCCCGGTCTCGGCATCGACGGCCCAGGTGCCATCGAGCTCGGCGGTCGAGGCCACCGTCGCGTCGGGCGCCGCAGTCTCTTCGGGGTCGCTGCCACCCCCTGTCGACTCGGCAAGGGCGTCTCCGTCGCCCGCGGCGCCGCCGCCGTCGTCCGCAGCGCTGGCACCACCGCTGTCACCCGATTCAGGCGCGGCGCTGTCGTCCTGGGCAGCATCGCTGCCGGTGTCCGGCTCGGCTGGTTCCGCCACGGCATCCTGCTGCAGCTGCTCGGCAAGCTCCTCCGCCTCTTCCAGGCTGACCTCGTCGGGAGCGTCGCCCAGCACTCGCCAGACGCCGAGAACCGCTGCCGCAGCGACGATCACCAGCAGCACCACCACCGTCAGGACAGTCCGGCGACGGGTGCTCATGGCGGGTCACGGTAGCTTGGGGCCGCTCATGAAACTGCGCGACCTGCGAACCGGGCTGACCTTCGACGACGTGCTGATCGTGCCTCAACGATCGTCGATACGCAGCCGCAGCCACGTGTCGGTCCGCACCCGCCTGTCACGCAACATCGAGCTGGATCTGCCGGTCATTGCGGCCAACATGGACACGGTCTGCGAGCACGAAATGGCGATCGCCATGGGACGTCTCGGCGGTGCCGGCATCGTGCACCGTTTCATGCCCATCGGAGCCCAGGCAGCTCAGATCGCTGCCGTCAAGGACGTCGACGGCGGGGTGCTGGTGGCCGGCGGCGCCGTCGGTACCGACCACGACATGGGGGACCGGGCCAAGGCGCTCGTCGCCGCAGGGGCCGATGTGCTCGTGCTGGACATCGCGCACGGTCACGCCGATCATGCCATCGACGGCGTGCGCCGGCTCAAGGACCACTTCGCCGATGTCGACGTCATCGCGGGAAACGTCGCCACTCCTGACGGGGCGATCGACATGGCCGAGGCCGGCGCGGACGCGATCAAGGTCGGCGTCGGACCCGGCGGTGTGTGCACCACGCGGCTGGTGGCCGGTGTCGGCGTTCCGCAGCTCAGCGCCACCGACGACGTCGTCATCGCCTTGGCGGAAGCGGGTCTCGACATCCCGGTCATCGCCGACGGAGGCATCAAGAACTCCGGCGACATCGCCAAGGCGCTTGCCGTCGGCGCCGAGACCGTGATGATCGGCAGCATGCTGGCGGGCACCAAGGAGAGCCCCGGCGAGGTCGAGCAGGGTCCCCAGGGGCTGCGCAAGCGAATCCGGGGCATGGCGAGCTTCGAGGCCATCGAGGCCCGGGCCGAGCGCCATGGCGAAGAGATCGACGACGAATACTTCGAGCAGCGGGCGCCTGAGGGCGTCGAAGGCACCGTGCCGTACCGGGGCGAGGCGGGCAAGCTGATCGGCGAGCTGATGGCTGGGCTGCGCAGCGCGATGAGCTACACCAACGCCCGCACGCTGGCCGAATTCACCGAGCGGGCGTCCTTCGTGGCCGTGACGCCGCTGGGGTTGGCGGAGAACACTCCGCACGCCACCCTGTCGTACTGACGGGCACCCTGCCCGCCAGTCGAGGAGATCCGACATGGGAAGCGAACCGTCACGAGAGCTGATCGCGCTCGACGACCCGTACCCCGACCGCGACTACGAAGTGCGCTGCACCACCCCTGAGCTGACCTGCGTCTGCCCGGTGACCGGCCAGCCCGACTACGCCACCGTGGAGATCGCCTACATCCCCGACCGCCGCATCGTCGAGCTGAAGTCGCTAAAGCTCTACCTCTGGAATTACCGGGACGAGCCCGTCCACCACGAGGCCATCACCAACCGGATCCTCGACGACCTCGTCGCGGCCGTCGCACCAAAGAAGGCAACAGTCGAGACGCGCTGGCTGGTGCGCGGCGGCATCACCACGACCGTGACGGCCCGACATCCCGCCGAGGACTCGCTGCGCTGAGTTGCTGACCTGAGCGGTCGGCGCAGTACGCCGCATTCCTGCGCACAGTTCTGACTGAAGCTCGCAGAGCGGCCTCAATACACTCGGTCCGATGCCGTTGCTGGCGCCGGCCGACAGGCGCATTCTGCGGGAGCTGCTCACTCGCGGCGGCGCTGCCGAGATCGGCGAGATCAGCGCGGCCACAGCCTTGGACGGCGAGGCAGTGCAGATGTCGCTGGACACCCTGCATCAATCGGGCATCGTGGCGCCTGTCGGGTCAGTGCCGGGCTTGCGGGGCGCCCGGTGGTCGCTCACCCAGCACGGCCACGAGGTGGGGCCGTCGCTGATCGGCAACGACCTCGCTCAGCAGCACGCCGGCGACGCAACGGCGCAGGCCGCCGACCCGGCCGAGGGCTGGGGCTTCCCGTGGCGACCGCCGAAGCCCGAAGCACCCCTCTATGCGACCGGCCTGAGCCGCCGCGCTCGACGCGTCGCTGATCGAGCCGTTCTCAGCACGGCGGGACCACGGCGTCAACGCCGGCGCGGCGGCCGGCTGCTGGTCGTGCTGCTGCTGGTGGCCGCGACGATCGGGGTGGGCATCGTGGCCTTCGGTGCGCTGCGTGTCACCGAGATCACCGTCAGCGGGATCAGCGAGAGCGCGATCCTGCGCCCTGATCAAGTGCAGGGAACTGTGCTGGAGTTCACCGTGGACGGTGGCGACCTCGCTTCGGCGCAGCTGCTGCTCGACGGCCTGCCCGTCAGCGGCGTGCAGCGCTACGACAACTCGATCGTGTGGCCGGTGCCCGGATTGACCGAGGGCACTCACGTCGTGACGCTCGATGTCGACCGGCGCTTCTTCGGCACCGCCCAGGCGGCGGTGAGCTTCACCGTCGACGGGACCCCACCGGTCGTGGACCTGCCGCAGGTGTTCGATCCGGTGCCGCTGGGCGAGCCGGTCGTGCTCGCCGGGCCTGTCGAGGCAGGCGTGTCGCTGCAGATCGGCGATCAGCGGGTCGATACTTCCACTGGCTCATTCAGCCTCACGCTGGACAGCCCCCCGGGCAGGCCATTGCCCGTCGTCGCGACCGATGCGGCGGGCAACCGGACCGAATTCGACATCATCCTGCCGATCGGCTACCCGCACACCACGGGCGTGCACGTCAGTGCCGCTGCGTGGGACCACGACGGCTTGCGCTCGGGCATCGTCGAGCTCATCGAGCAAGGTCGCATCAATACCGTGCAGCTCGACCTCAAGGACGAGAGCGGTCGCATCGGCTACACGTCGGACGTCCCGCTCGCCCGGCTCTCGGGGGCAGCACTGGACCTGTTCGACCTCAGGACAGCGATCGACGAACTGCACGGCATGGGCGTGCGGGTGATCGGCCGGATCGTGGCGTTCCGCGACCCGGTCATGACTCGCTACGCGGTGTCCAACGGCGACCTCGACTGGGTGCTGCAAACGCCCGACGGCCGTGCGCTCTCGGCATACGGCGGCTTCACGAACTTCAACCACCCGGTCATCCGGCAGTACAACCTCGACATCGCGGCGGAGGCAGCGGCGGCGGGCATCGACGACATCATGTGGGACTACATGCGTCGGCCCGAGGGCAACCTCAACAGCATGAGGATTCCCGGCTGGAACGGCGATGATCCGTCGCCCGTGATCGTCAGCTTCCTCGCTGAAGCAGGCGAGATGCTGCGCGACGCCGAGGTGTTCCATGGCGTTGCGGTGTTCGGTATCTCCTCGGACCGCGGCGAGTACATCGCCCAGGACATCGGCGCCATGTCCGATCACGTCGACTACGTCGCCCCGATGGTCTACCCGTCGCACTGGGGACGCGGCGAGCACGGCGTCGTCCACCCCGAGGCGCAGCCCTACGACATCACTCGGGCTTCCTTGGCGGACTTCCAGCGAGTGCTCGCCGGTACCAATACCGCGGTCGTGCCGTGGTTGCAGGACTTCACCATCCGCATCGACTACGGACCCGACGAGGTGCGCGCCCAGATCGACGCTGCGAACGATCTCGGCATCACCGACTGGCTGCTGTGGGACGCCGAGGTGACCTACACGAACGAGGGCATCCCGGTCTCGTACCGCTGAGCACAGCGGGCTGTGCCCGAACGGCACCGGCTCAGGCGAAGTGCTCGCGCAGCCGGTACTTCTGGATCTTGCCGCTGGGGGTCATCGGAAACTCGTCCACGATGACCAGGTCCTCAGGCCAGAACTGGCGCGTCACGTTTTGGGCGTCGAGAAACTCCGCGAGCTCTGCCAGCGTCGGCGCCTCGCCGACGGGCTGAACGAACGCGCAGCCGATCTCGCCGAGGCGCTCGTGAGGCTTGGCGACGATCGCGGCAACACCGACGGCGGGATGCCGCAGCAGCACATCTTCGACTTCCTTGACCGGGACGTTCTCGCCGCCGCGGATCACCAAATCCTTCGTGCGGCCCGCAATGCTGATGTAGCCATCGCTGTTCATCACCGCCCGGTCGCCGGTGTCGAACCAGCCGTCGGTCCAGAACTGCTCGGTGAAGTCCCGCCCGGCCATGTAGCCGGCGAACAGCGCCGAGCCACGGCACTGCAGGTCGCCCTCGACGTCGGTCACGGCCTGGCCGGACTCGTCGATCACCCGAACCTCGTTGTCGTCCACTGCCCGGCCGTCGGTGAGCCGGTGCTCGAACGGATCGCTGGGCCGGCCCACGGTCAGCAGGCCGGTCTCGGTCATGCCCCAGCCCGGCATCACCACGCAATCGGGCAACAACTCGAGCGCTCGTTCGAGCACCGGGCGAGGGATTGCCGCACCTGCACACAGGAATCGCTGCCACGTGGAGAGGTCGTAGCCCGCCAGGTCGTCCACATTGAGAACATCAGCCAGGAACGGCGTCGCACCCATCGACAGCTGGATGCGGTGCTTGCCGATGAGCCTTACGAACTCGGTCGGGTCCCACACGTCCTGCATGACGACGTGGCCGCCCGTGTACAGCGGCAACCGCACACCGCACAGGTAGCCGGTCTGGTGGCCCAGGGTGGAGGCCATGTGGGTGACGTACGCCTGCGGCGCGCCGGCGCCGGGGTGCGGCTCGAGCCCCTCGCCGACCGTGTCGAGGAAGGCATCGACAGCCACCGCCAGGATGTTGTGGGTGTGCATGACACCCTTGGGCACGCCGGTGGTGCCCGAGGTGAACATCATCTCGCACACGTCGTTGGGCCCCGGCCGGCACAGATCCACTGCGGCGCGGTCGTACGACGAGAACCGGCCTTCCTCGATCAGGTCCTCCCAGGTGATCGCGCCCTCCGGCAGCCACGACTCGTCCCCGTCGGCATCCGACTGCTGGGTCTCGGGCGCGGGCACAACCACCAGCTCGGTGACCCAATCGCAACGCTCGCGCAGCTCGGCGTGCATCTCGGCGAGCTGGAAGCCCCGGTAGCTGTCGGCAGTCACCACCACCATCGGCCGGGCGAGTTCGCTCATCACCGTGAGCTCGTTGTGCCGGAAGATCGGAGCCACCGGGTTCACCACCGCTCCGATGCGGTCGCACGCCACTGCTGTCACCACGAAATGTCGCCAATTGGGCAGCTGCAGCTGGACGACGGTGCCGGGCCGGACCCCGATCTCGAGCAGGCCCTTGCTGGCGGCGTCCACGTCAGCGCCGAGCTCGCCCCAGGTCATGGTGCCGAAGCGATCAGTGATGACCGGCTCGCCGGCCCGCTCGGCTGTCCACTTGTCGATCTGCTCGTCGAGCAGCCGGTTCGGCCACGCTCCCGAAGCGGTCAGCTCGTCGATGCGCTCCGCTTCGAGCGTGGTCTCGAAGAAGCGCTTGGCGGGCATGGGTTCCTTCCCTGGGCCGGCTGACAGTCTCGCCGCAGGTCCTCAGTCTTGTGCCTCGCGGAAGCGCGGAAGCACCTCCGCTGCCCAGAACCGTTCGCTTTCCTCGATGTAGCTCATGGGCGAGGCGGCGCTGAGCACGACAGTGCGGGCACCGGCGTCGATGTACTCCCGCAGCCGCGCTTCGCAGCGGTCGGGATCGCCAGCGATGGCGAACTTGTGGACGAGCTGGGAGAAGTCCTGCGCGTACTGCTTGGACAGTCGCTCGGCGGCGTACTGGACGGCCGTGTCGTTGTCCTCGTGACAGCAGAAGAACACGAACATGCCGGGCTCCACGGGCGTCGGGTTGCCCTCGTCTTCCCGGTAGCCGGCGATCGCCTCGATGGACTGCGCGAGCCGCTCGGGCGTGTACATGTACGGCAGCCAGCCGTCGCCGTAGCGGGCCGCGCGCCGCCAGGCTGCGTCCTGCCGCCCCGAGACCCACACCGGCGGGGGAGTCGCCGGCCTGGGCGCGAGTGTGACGTCGTTCAGAGTGTTGAAGCGGCCCTCGAAGGTCACGTTGTCCTCGGTCCACAGCCGCTGCATGATCTCGAGCGCCTCGTTGGTGCGGGCGCCGCGTTCGCGCACCGGCACGCCGCAGGCCTCGAACTCCGATGGCATCTCGCCGCCCACGCCGACGCCGAGGTGGAAGCGGCCGCCCGAGGCCACGTCGAGCGCTGCGCTCAGCTTGGCGCACAGCGCCGCCGGGTACAGCGGGATCAGCGTGATCGACGTCATCAGCTTGAGCGTGGTGGTGGCGCCCGCGGCCACTGCCAGCGAGATGAAGCCGTTCGAAGTGGGCACATGGAAGAAGACGTGCTCGCCGGTGGTGGCGTAGTCGTAGCCGAGTGCTTCGATCTCCCGGGCCTGCCCGGCGATGTCGTCGCTGCGGCGGATCGCCAGCCCGAACTCGATCTTGCCGTTGGCCGTTGTGCCGTCGCTCATTGCGTCCCCCTGTACTTGCCCGCTCTTGTTCGCTTCGCTCACGGGCCGCTCGGGCCACGGCTTCGCCATCGGCTCAGCCTCTTGCCCGCCAGCGAGAACGTAGTCGCGGGTGCTAGGCCAAGGCCGTGAGCACAACAACTGACGCCCCGTCCACTGTCCAACCATCCCGCATCGACGCGCTGCTCGACCGCTGCAAGCGCGAGGTCGAATCGGGGCTCCTGCCGAGCTGTCAGGTTGCGGTCGGCTTCGAAGGCGAGATCGTCGCGCAGGCCACCTACGGCGATGCCACCGACGAGACCCGCTATTGCATCTTCTCGGCTACCAAGCCGTTCGTGGCCTCGGTGATGTGGCAGCTCATCAGCGAGGGATTGGTGGAGCTCGACGCCACCGCCGCGAGCTACGTGCCGGCGTTCGGCGAGAACGGCAAGGACCAGATCACGGTGGAGCAGGTGATGCTGCACACGTCGGGCTTCCCGCATGCGCCGCTGAAGCCGCCGGAGTGGGACACGTCGGAGTCGCGGCTGGTGGCCATGGCGAACTGGCGGCTCAACTGGGAACCCGGCACCCGCTACGAGTACCACCCGACCTCAGCGCACTGGGTGTTGGCAGAGATCATCAACGCGGTCACCGGCAACGACTTCCGCGACGAGGTGCACGACCGGGTCACCGGCCCGCTGGGGCTGGGTCGCCTGCTGGGCCTGGCGCCCGACGATCAGGACGGCATCGCGGAGCTGATCCTGGTGGGCGAGCCGGCCACGCCCGACGAGCTCGAGGCGACGTTCGGCGTGCGGGAACTGCCCATGACCGAGGTCACCAACGAGGCAATCCTGCGGTTCAACGAGCCGACCGTGCGCGAGGTGGGCGTGCCCGGCGGCGGCGGGTTCGGCACCGCGGTCGATCTGGCGCTCTTCTACCAGGGCCTGCTCCACAACCCCGACGAACTGTGGGACCCCGGCATGCTGGCCACTGGCACGGGCGAGGTCCGCAACACGATGCCCGACCCGATGGGCATGCCCGCCAACCGCTCGATCGGGCTGTTCCTGGCGGGCGACGACGGTATGTCGAACATGCGGGGGCTGGGACGCACCGTGTCGCCGATGGCGTTCGGCCACAACGGCGCCGGCGGGCAGCTCGCCTGGGGCGACCCAGCCACGGGCCTGTCGCTCGGCTACACCACCAACGGCTACGACGAGCACGAGGTGCGCCAGCCCCGCCGCGACACGGCGATCGGCAGCCTCGCCGGGCTCTGCACCACCCCCGGCTGAGCACCCCTGACCGACCGCTGTCGCCAACGTGGTAGCAACGGGGGCGATGCGGCTTCTCGTTCTCCAGCACATCGACTGCGAGCATCCCGGCCGGCTGCGCGACTTCCTGCAGGCCGACGGCGTGGAGTGGACTGCGGTGGAGCTCGACGACGGCGAGCCCATCCCGCCGCTGGAGGACTACGACGCCATGTGGGTGATGGGCGGCCCGATGGACGTGTGGGACGTGGAGGAGTGCCCGTGGCTGGTGCCCGAGAAACGCGCCATCCGCCGCTGGGTGCGTGAGCTGCAGCGACCCTTCCTGGGGCTGTGCTTGGGGCACCAGCTGCTGGCTGATGCGCTCGGCGGTACCTGCGGCCCCCAGCGCCCGCCCGAGATCGGCGTGCTGGCTGTGGATCTCACGCCGGAGGGCCGCAGCGATCCGATCTTCCGCCAGATGGGCGATCGCCAGCACGCCCTGCAATGGCACTCGGTGCAGGTGGCGCAGCCGCCCGACGATGCAGTCGTGCTGGCCAGCTCCCCGGAGTGCCGGGTGCAGGCGATGCGGGTCGGCCCCCGGGCGTGGTCGATGCAGTACCACGTCGAGGTGGAGGACGACACCGTGCGCAACTGGGGCGCCATCGACGCCTACCGCGAGGCCTTGGAGTCGACGCTCGGCCCCGGCTCGCTCGATGCCCTCGGCGCCGACGCCGACCGCGCGATGGAGAGCTTCGCCGCCGACGCCGAGCAGCTCTACCGCAACTTCATGGCCGCAGCGTTCGACTAACCCACCTTCGCCTTCACTTCCCGCTCTTGTTCCCGTACTTCATGCGATTGGGCTCACGGGCCGCTCGGGCCCGGGCCCAGCCTCTTGGCAGGGGCCCTCTCACCATCGTGTGCTGCGATAGTCGGGGCTAGCTTCGGGCTGTCATGAACCAGCCGGTCAACCCTCATGGTCGCGACTCCTCGACCGTCCACGGGGCGCTGTCGGGATTGCGTGTGGTCGACCTGACCGGGGACGCAGGCCGGTTCGCGACAAAGCTGCTGACCGAGATGGGCGCCGACGTGGTGAGGGTCGGCACCGGGCCGTCGGGCCTGCCGCTGGCAGATCCGGCTGCAGCAGCGCTGGGCGGCGTCGCCGACTGGTGGTACGACGGCGGCAAGCGCCGATGCCGTGTGGACCTGGGCACTGCTGAAGGCCAAGACGCCTACCGCCGGTTGGCTGCTGCGGCCGACGTCGTCGTGGAGACCGAGCGCCCCGGCCGGCTGGCCGACGCGGGCCTCGACTACCCCGACATCAGCGCCGACAACCCGGCGCTCGTGCAGGTGTCGATCACGCCGTTCGGGCGCACGGGACCGCGGGCGCAATGGCTCGGCTCGGACCTCGTGGCCGCCGCGATGGGCGGGATGATGGCGCTCACGGGCCTCGCCGACCGCCCGCTCAACGTGTGGGGCCGCCAGGCGCACAACTACGCGGGCTTCGTGGCGGCCACTTCGGGCGTTGCGGCAGCGTTGTCGGCCCGTGCCACAGGCCAGGGTGCGCACCTGGATCTGTCCGTGCACGAGACGGTCACGGGTTCGATCGAGAACCTATTCATGCAGTACTTCTTCGACGACCTGCTGCCGCTGCCCAAGGTGGCCCCGCGCCAGGGCGCCCTGCACTGGCTGCGCGCCTACGACTTGGCCGAGTGTGTGGGCGGCGACGGCGGCTACGTCATGATCACGCCGACGCCGACCCCCGACCTGCTGCTGGAGTGGATGGCCTCCACGGGGGCCGACGAGGTCGACAAGTGGATCGGCCTCGACCCGGGCGAGCTGCTGCTCAGCGTCGATGAGGTCATGGATGCCGTCCGGCGCTGGATCGCCCCGCAGGATGCGCGCGAGGTCTGGTGGGAAGCGCAGGAGCGGCACGTGGCCTTCGGCGGGGTGCTCGACATCGCTGAGGTCTGCGCGAACCCGCAGTTCGCGCACCGTGAGTTCTTCGCCGACGTCGTCCCACCCGGCAGGACCGCTGCGAACGGATCACTGGTATCGGATGGATCGATGGACGCGGGAGCCCGCAGCACTGCCGGCGCTGTGACGTTGCCGGCTCGCTTGGTGCGGTGGAGCGATTCGGGTCGATCCGGATCCGTGCCGCCCCGCCCCCCGGCTGCTGAGGACACATCGCTCGAAGAGATCCTGGCGTCGTGGGCGGCGCCCGCAGGCGAGGCTCGCAACGGCGACGTCGGCAGCCTGGCCGGAGCAGCGTCGTCGGGGAACGACGGCGATCGGCGTCCGCTGGACGGCATCCGTGTGGCCGATTTCACCTGGGTGTTGGCGGGGCCGTCGGCCACGAAGCTGCTCGGCGACTTGGGCGCCGACGTGATTCGCATCCAGAGCGAGGAGCGCTCCACCATCGTCAACTCGCCGGACTTCCCCTACTACTTCGTGTGGAACCGGTCCAAGCGCAGCGCCACGCTCGACATGAAGCATCCCGACGCCCTGGCGGCAGCCCGGCGGCTGATCGAGACGTGCGACGTGCTCATCGAGAACTTCAGCGCCGGTGTGCTCGACTCGTGGGGCCTCGACTGGGAGACCGTGCACGAGTGGAACCCGCGGCTCGTGTACGTGACGATGTCGGGCTGCGGCCATGACGGACCGTGGCGCCACGTCATCTCGTACGCGCCGACCGTGCATGCCGTGAGCGGCATCACCCATCTGACCAACTTCGCCGACCGCGGCGACGTGGGCCCGGGCTTCTCGCTCAACGATCACCTGGCCGGCTTCGCGGCGGCGGTCTCGACCGTGGGTGCGCTATACGCCCGCGAGCGCACCGGCGAGGGGCAGCGCATCGACATGGCCCAGCTCGAAGTGGGCACCTACGCAATCGGCGCCGCGATCATCCGCCAATCGGCCGGGGTGTTGTCGCCGCGTCCCGAGGGCAATCGCGACGGCCTTGCCGACCA
Source organism: Acidimicrobiia bacterium (assembly GCA_022820925.1). Taxonomy (GTDB): domain Bacteria; phylum Actinomycetota; class Acidimicrobiia; order Acidimicrobiales; family Poriferisodalaceae; genus Poriferisodalis. The sequence continues at coordinate 179,287 of JAJEEO010000007.1, forward strand.
TGTGCCCAACGAGGTGTACGCGACGGGCGACGGCTTCGTGGCCGTGACGGTGGCCGAGCCGGCGCAGTGGCTCGGGCTTGTCGGCCTGCTCGCTGATCCGCGGCTGGACGATCCGTCGCTCGTCACCGAGGCGGCCCGCCGCGACCGCAGGTCGATGATCGATGCCGTGCTGGGGGGATGGGCCGCCGGTCGCACCGCAGCCGAAGCAGCCGATGCGTTGCAGTCTGCCGGTGTGCCGGCGGGCCCTGTGCAGAGCTCACACCAGCTGTACGCCGACGATCCCCAGCACGCCGAGCGGGGCTTCTGGCAGCCCGTCGAGCACGCGGTCTTCGGCGAGCGGACCGTTGACGCGTTCGCGGGGCTGTGGAACGGCAGGCGCTGGACGCCCCGCCATCTCAGCCCCGCGTACTTGGGCGAGCACAACTTCGAGGTCTGGGCCGATGCCGGCTACTCGCCAGAGGAGATTGCCGAGGGCATCGGCGACGGCCTGTTCCGCTGAGCCGCCGCGCCGGCAGGCGGGTCACCAAGCAGCCGTCGAAGCTGATCGAGCCGGCCGTCAGCCTGCGGCGATCTCCGCGATCAGCGAGAGGATCGCGTCCGAGGTCTCGCGGTCCTGTTCGATCCGGTCGTCGGTCTCGTAGGTGATCTTGCGGGCGATGCGCGTGCCCGAGTCGCTGACGGCCGCGATGTGCGCCCGGTCCTCGCCCCGACGGGGCGGATCGGTTACCAGCGCGGCCGTGCACGAGATGCCCGCCAGGGGCCACGGCTCCGTGCCCGGCTTGGGCGTCGAGACGAGGTACTGCGCCCGGGCCAGGCAGCCGTCGGCCATCGCGAGCGCGGCCTCATCGGACACGTGCGGCTCCAGCTCCGAGCCCATCACTTCGTAGAGCGACTTCACCGAGTACGGCACGCCGGCCTCGAGGATCGTGCGCGAGCCGCCCGGCACCGTCAGCAGATCGCTGAGTGCCAGCATCCCGCCCCCAGTCACCGACAGCACGATTCGCAGCGGCGAGTCATGGATCGCCCGGATCGTTGCCAAGCGCTCGTCAGCGTTCATGTGCCGGTTCCTTTCGCAATGCAGATCGGCGTTCAGCCGATGGCGCCGGCTATGGCGAGCTCGACAACGCGGTCGTCGTCGTAGCCGAGGATGTCCCGCAGGACCAAGTCGTTGTGCTCGCCCAGGCTCGGGCCTGACCTGGTGACGGCGTGGGGCGTGCTGGCGAGCTGCAGGCGGGGGGCTTCCACGACCATGCGCTCATGCACCGGATGCTGCACGTCCATCCAGTGGCCGCGGTGGATGAGCTGCGGATCGGCGAAGCAGCCGAGACTGTTCTGGCTGGCGTGCGCGGGCACGCCAGCGGCCTGCAGCACGGCTTCGGCTTCAGCCGGTGTGCGCCCGGCGGCCCAGGCCGCGACGGCAGCGTCGACTTCTGCGCTGCGCGCGAGTCGTCCAGCTGCGTCGAGGCCAGCCAACTCAGCCGGCACGGGCTGGCAGTCGCGGTCGAGCACTCCGCACAGCGACTCCCACTGGTGCTCGGTTTCGCACACCACGGCGACCCACGCCTCTGGCGGCTCGAGCGGGTTGTCTGCGTCGGCGTCGCCTGGGTCGCAGGGGTACATCGCGTGGGGGCACATGTGTTCATCGGCGTTGCCCATCCGCGTCGCAGCGGCGCCGTTGACGGTGTGGGAGAGCACTTCGGTCGCGAGGAAGTGGATCGCTGCTTCGGCTTGGGCGAAGTCGAGATGCTGCCCACGTCCGTCGGGATCGGCGTCACGGGCGTCGAGGGCTGCGAGCAGCAGGGGCACCATGTACTGCGGGGTGACGTAGTCGGTGTAGGCGAGGAACGGTCCCGCCGGTGCCCGGTCCGGCCAGCCGGTCATCTCGTAGTAGCCGGTGATGGCGCCGGCCAGGTTGCCGAAGCCGGCGAACGTGGCGAGCGGTCCGGTCTGGCCCATCAGGCTGGTGCTCAGCAGAATCAGTCCCGGGTTGCGGGCCGCCAGCGTCTCGTAGCCGATGCCCCAGTCGTCGAGCGTGCCAGGCGTATACGACTCGACGTAGATGTCGGCCCACTCCGCCAGGTCGCACAGCACGTCGCGGCCCTCGGCGGTGTTGAGATCGATGGTCACGCCGAGCTTGCCCGCGTTGAGCGTGCCGTACTGGATCGAGGCATCGGGCCCCATGTCGCCCCTCAGGCCGCCGCCGCTGCCGCGTGCGGCGTCGAACCGTGCCGGTCCTTCCACCTTGATGACGGTGGCGCCGAAGTCGGCGAGCACCCGCGTCGTGAACGGCCCGGCGTACACCCAGGTGGTGTCGAGCACCTTGATCCCCTCGAGAGGCCTCGGGCTCGACGGATCGCCGGCGCCGTTGCGCAGCTGCTCGGCGGCGTCCAGCAGCGCCGAGCGCGGCTTCGCTTTGGCCGCCGCGGTGTGAGCGCCGAGTTCGGGCGGCGCGCCGAGGGCGCGCAGCGGCGTACGGCTGGGAATGCACCAAGCGCCGGGGGTGATCACGCTGCCCCAGGCAGGATCATCGACGGCATCCCAGTAACCGCGCTCGGCGAAGTGCTCCACCTCGGTCAGCTCGGCTGGGGTGTACACGGGTGCCAGCAGCAGTTCGCGGCGCTGCGCTTCTGCGAAGAGCTCGGCGCGGGTCCGTGTGCTCGTCAAGCGGGTGATGGCGGCCTTGGTCTGTTCGAGCTGGCCCGGCGCAACCTCGGGATCGGTGAACAGGCGCATCCCGAACTCGACCCAGTCGAGTGCGGCGAGCTCGTCGTCGCAGCAGCCGTTCTCGTGCACCCAGTCCATCAGCCGCTTGGTGAAACGACCGATGGTGTCGCCGAACAGCAGCGTGATCGAGACGTAGCCGTCCGACGCCGGATACACGAACTGCAGGTGGAAGTTGAGAATGAGGATCCCGCCTGAGGTTCGCCGGGCCGACGGGTATTCGTTGGGGGCGTGGATGATGCCGGGGAAGGCCGTCTGCATCATCGCCTGCTGTGCGGAGATGTCGACGTGCTGGCCGTAGCCGCTGCGGTCGCGCTGGCGCAGAGCGAGCGCGGTGCCGACTGCGGCATGGGATCCGGCGTGCAGCCAGCTTTGCGGGGCCGTGATGCGCAGCGGCGCTCGGTCTGCGTCGCCGGTGATGGCCGCGCTGCAGGCAGCCGCCGCGATGGTGAGGTCAGACGCCGCCCAGCCGGCCTTGGGTCCCGTGCTGCCGAAGGGTGTGACGGTGGTGTGCACGAGTCCCGGGTTGACGGCCCGCAGGTCGTCATAGCTGAGGCCGAGTCCGGGGTCGGGCGATTCGATGAGCGCGTCAGCACCGGCCACGAGTTCCATCAGCTCGTTGCGGTCGTCGATGACGCAGCTCTGGGCGCCCCGCCGCAGGTTCCACCAGCTCAGCGAGGTGCCGTCGGGTCCCGTCTCCCGATGGTCCCTGCCACGCCCGTCGGGACCTTCGACGAGGATCACCTCGGCGCCCAATGAGCCGAGGATCGAGGTGCACATCGCGCCCCGGTGGTCGGTGAGGTCCAGCACTCGGTATGGCTTCAGCATCGCCGCGAAGCTAACGCCCGCTTCCGACGCCGACAGACGACCGGCGCCGCATTCCGCGGGCACCGCGTCGGGGGCGGCGGCTAGCGTGCCGCCGATGACGATTCGAGGCAAGGCACTCATCGCCGGGGTGTACGAGCATCCCGGCCGCGAGCTGCCTGACCGAACGCTGCCGCAGATCCACGCGGAGGTGGCTGCGGGTGCGCTGGCCGACGCCGGGCTGACGCTGGCCGACGTCGACGCCTACTACTCCGCTGGCGATGCGCCCGGCTTCGGTGCGTTGTCGATGGTGGAGTACCTGGGTCTCGACTGCAGCTACATCGACGACACCGAGACGGGCGGTTCTGCCTACCTGGTGCATGTGCAGCACGCGGCGGCAGCCATCGCTGCCGGCCAGGTGAACGTCGCCCTGATCACCCTGGCCGGCAAGCCCCGCACCGGCGGTGCGGGACCGGGCGGCAGCGCCCGATTCAGCTCGGCGCCAGAGGCGTCGTTCGAGAACCAGTTCGGCATGTCGGTGCCCGGCGGGTACGCGCTGGCCGCGGCACGGCACATGCACGAATTCGGCACCACCTCCGAGCAGCTGGCCGAGGTCAAGGTGGCGGCTTCGACCCATGCCCAGCACAATCCCGATGCGTTCCTCCGAGATGTCGTGACGGTGGACGAAGTGGTGTCCTCGCCGGTGATCTCCGACCCGCTGCACCGGTTGGACTGCTGTGTCATCACTGACGGCGGGGGCGCCCTCGTGCTGGTCAGCGAAGCGGTGGCGGCGTCGCTCGACCGTCACTGCGCACCGGTGCTGGGAACGGGCACCTCGATCAAACACACCTCGGGCGGCCGCATCGACCTGACCCACACCGGCGCCACGCGCTCAGGCCCGCTGGCGTTCGCCGAAGCCGGCGTGACGCCTGCCGACATCGACTACGTGTCGATCTACGACAGCTTCACCATCACGGTGCTGATGACGCTGGAGGACCTCGGCTTCTGCGCAAAGGGCGACGGGGGACGCTTCGTGTCGGATGGCGCGCTTCAGTCGCCCGGCGGCGCGCTGCCGTTCAACACCGACGGCGGCGGCCTGTGCAACAACCACCCGGCCAACCGCGGCGGCATGACCAAGGTGGTCGAGGCCGTGCGGCAGCTGCGCGGCGAGGCGCACGCGGCCGTGCAGGTGCCCGACTGCGAGCTGGCCCTGGCGCACGGCACCGGCGGCAGCCTCGCCACGCGCATGGGCAGCGCCACGCTCATCCTGGGCAGGTCGACATGAGCGATCTGGGCCCATCGGGGCTGCCCGTCCCGCCGCCGAACCCCAACCTCGAGACGCAGCGGTTCTGGGACGCCACCGCAGAGGGCCGCCTGGAGCTGCCCCGCTGCGACAACTGCGGCCACGTCGTGTGGTACCCGCGGCAACGCTGCGACCAGTGCGGCAGCACCTCGGTGACCTGGTTCGAGGCCTCAGGCCGCGGCACCGTGTACAGCTGCACCGTCACCAGACGCATCCCGGGCTCCTGGCGGGCCGCAGCGCCGTTCGTGCTGGCCTACGTCGAGCTCGACGAGGGCCCCCGGGTGGTCACCAACATCGTCGGCTGCGACCCCGAGACGGTCCATATCGGCCAATCCGTGCAAGCCGTCTTCGACCCCACACCAGACGGCCCCGCACTGCTCCGCTTCACCCTCGCCTGACCGCATCCGCCCGATAGAGCGGCGCGGCTCAGACTTCGAGCATCAGGGTCACGGGGCCGTCATTGGTCAGCTCGACGGCCATCTCAGCCCCGAACGAGCCGGTGGCCACGGTGGCGCCGAGTCGACGCAGCTCGGCAACCAGCTCGTCGATCAGCTCAGTGGCCTGATCGGGCGTTGCTGCGGCCACAAACGATGGCCGGCGACCCTTGCGGGTGTCGCCGTACAGCGTGAACTGGCTGACCACCAGCACTTCGCCGCTGGTTTCTGCCACTGACCGGTTCATCTGGCCGTTCTCGTCAGCGAAGATGCGCAGGTTCCAGATCTTGCCGGCCAGCTTGCGCGCCGCGTCGGAGTCATCGTCGTGTGTCGCGCCCACCAGGCAGCACAGACCAGTGCCGATCTCGCCGATCACCTCGCCGCCGACTCGCACCCGCGCCTCGGCGGCCCGCTGCACCAGTGCTCGCACGCGCTCAGGAGATGATCGCGTCGACTTCGATCTCGATGACCAGGTCCGGGTGGATCAGCGCCGACACCTCGACGAGCGTCGAAGCGGGCCGGATGTCGCCGAACGCCTCGCCATGAGCCTGGACGAAGCCGTCGATCATGCCGATGTCGGTGATGAAGGTGCGCACCCGCACGACATCGGTCATCTGGGCTCCGGCCTCCGCCAGCGCCCGCTCGATGACGCCAAGCGTGTACTTCGCTTGCCCGTAGCAGTCACCCGGATGTGCGACCCCGTCCGGGCCCAGCGATGTGCTGCCCGATACAGCGACCCAGTCCCCGATTCGGACCGCCCGGGAGTAGCCGGCCACAGATTCCATGGGCCCGCCGCTCGAGATGTTCTGTCGTTCACTCATGCGCACATTGTGGGCCGCGGCAACGAGCGGTGCAGCCGCTCAGGTGAGGACGCCGGCGATGACGAGTTCGGCGATCTTGTCGGCGTCGTAGCCGAGGATGCCTTCGAGCACCTCCATGTTGTGCTCACCGAACATCGGGCCGCCCCACAGCGGCCGGCCGGGCGTGCGTGACAGATCGAAGTTGCTGTCCTCAACCCAGGTGTGGCCGTGCTTGGCGTGCGGCACCGACACAAAGTGCTCGCGGGCCACGATCTGCGGGTCGGCCATCAGATCTGCCGCGTCGTTCACACGGTGGGCCGGCACGCCGCACGCTTGAAGTGCTGCTTCGATGGCGGCTGCTTCCTGCGGCTCCGACCACGCAGTGATTGCGGCGTCGATGGCCCCGGCGTGGGCTCTACGGCTCTCTGCACCGAGGGCTGCAAGACCCCCGTCTGCGCTGGCTCTCAGTGTGCCGAGCGCTCGGTCCAGATCGGCGTTGCCCGTCGCAGCCTCAGCCAGCAGTGCCGCCAGGGCGCCCCAGTGTGCGTCCGTCTCGCAGGCGATCGCCACCCAGCGATCGTCGCCGGCAGCGGGGTACACGCCGTGGGGGCACATGTGGCGATCGCCATTGCCGTTCCGGCCGGCAGTGCGGCCGTTGATCTCCTCGTCCGCGAACTCAGTCGCCAGGAAGTGCAGAGCGCCTTCCATCTGGGCGAAGTCGATGTGCTGGCCCCGTCCGGTGCGGTCGCGCTCGGCCAGCGCGGACAGGATCAGCATCACGCCCAGCTTCGGCGAGATGTAGTCGGTGTAGGCGGTGAAGGGCCCCGCCGGGATGCGGTCGGGCCATCCGGTCACCGGGTAGAAGCCGGCGATGGCCGCCGCCATCGTGCCGAATCCCGCATACAGGCGCATCGGCCCGGTCTGGCCCATCAGGCAGCTCGAGAACATGACCAGCTCGGGGTTCACCTCGCGCAGCACGTCGTAGGTGAGGCCCCAGTTCTCCATCGCCTTCGGCGAGAACGACTCGGTCAGCACGTCGCACCACGCCACGAGATCGAGGATCACCTCACGGGCCTCGGGCAGGGACAGGTCGAGCGTCAGATCCATCTTCCCGGCGTTGATCGAGTGGAACTGCAGCGCGTTCTCCTGCCCGCCCTCCTCGCCGATGAACGGGTGGACGCCGCGCAGCACGTCGGGCTTCAGCTCGCTCTCGACCTTCACCACGGTGGCGCCGTAGTCGGCCAGCGTGCGGGTGGCGCCGGGGCCGGCCAGCGCCCACATGAAGTCCAGGATCTTGACGTCGTCGAGCGGACGCTCCAGCGAGCGACCGGTGGCGGCGATCTCGGCGCGAGGGCGAGCGGTGATGGCGGTGCCCGCAGCGCCGTTGCCGCCGATGTAGTGCTCGGTGTGCTCGCCCAGCTTCGGCGCGACGGGCAGGACCGGCATCGGATCTGCCGTGGTCTTCGCCAGCGATCCGCACAGGCGCACCGATGCGAGACCGGCATCCCGGGGCACTTCGATGTGCTCCCAGTAGTCGCGAACCTCGAGTTGCTCGAGGGCGAGCACATCTGCGGTCGTGGTGATGGGCGCGATCAGCAGGTTGTCGGCCAACGCCCGTTCCAGCAGCTCGGCCTTGGTCTTGGTGGCCACGAATGCCGTCAGGGCCTTGATGGCCTGATCGAAGGTGTCCATCGACTCGCGGCCCTCCAAGATGGCCATGCCGAAGTCCACCCAGTCCTTGTCACGCAATTCGGGCTCGCAGAACCCCTCCTCGCAGGCCCACGAGAGAATCCGGCTGGTGAAGGGGGCGATCATCGGGCCGAACAGGAACGTGACGGTCACGTGCCCGTCTGCACACTCGTACACCCACGGGATCAGGAAGCCCCCGAGGTCGACCGCTCCAGGGAGCCGAACCGGCACGTCCCCGCCGGTCAGCACCGTCATCATCTGGAATTGGGTGCAGTCCACGAAGGACTGCTGGGCCGAGGTGTCCACGTGCTGGCCCAGGCCCGAGTGCTGCCGTTCGTGCAGCGCCATGAGGATCGCGCCGGCCGTGTCGACCGCGGCGTTGTGCCACGTCTGGGGCGAACCGATGCGGACGGGAGCCCGGTCACGGTCGCCGGTCAGCGACATCGTGCCGCTGGATGCTGCGATGGTCAGATCGGTCGCAGCCCAGCCGGTCTTGGGACCGGTCTCCCCGAAGGGCGTGATCGACGCGGTCACCAACTCGGGGTTGTCAGCGCGCAGCGCTTCGAGGTCGACATCGAAGACACCGCACGAGATGACGGCATCGCAGCGGGCGGCGAGTTCCGCGATCTGCGCCGGATCGTCGATGACCACCGAGTGCTTGCCCCGGTTGTAGACGAAGAACTCGATGGAGCGCTCCGGATCGGCCACGTCGTCGATATAGGGGCCCCGGTGACGGGTGCGGTGCCCGCCGGGCGGCTCGCAGAGCACCACCTCGGCGCCGAGCTGGGCCAGCAGCAAGCCGGCGAGATGGCCCCGGTCGTCGGTCAGATCAAGTATCCGGCAGCCGTCCAGCACCCTGATTCGCCTCCAGGCGTCGATGTAGTGCCGGCGCAGCCGGCCGAATCCCGCAAACTCTGCCAGAACCGCTCGCCGCACGCGTGCACTGCGTTCGCTGTCGGGTCAGCGGAACGGCCTCTCGGCCGAGAGCCTGAGCGTTACCTTGCTGGCATGACCATGCTCCAGGCACAAGGGCGCCCGAAGGGTTCGTCGGACTCGCCGAGCCGGCGGAGGCCCCGCGGTCGACGCATCGGAATCGCTGTGATCGCCCTCGTGTTGCTCGTAGCGGCGTGCGGCAGCGACACGCCAGTTGACGATTCGGCACCCGAGACCACGGCCAGCGCCGCCGACGACACCGGCGCGCCCGACACTGAAGACAGCTCCAGCGGCGGCACGCTCGTGCTGGCCGTCGAGCAGTGGCCCGAGTGCATCAACCCGGTCACGTCGTGTGCCAACGCCACCTGGACGATCTGGTCGGTGCTGATCCACTACTTGCCGCGGCTCATGGAGCTCGACCAGAGCAACACCTATGTGGCGTCGTCGTTGCTGGTCGAGGAGCCGACAGTTGCCAACGGCGGCCTTGTCACCGCAGACGACGGCACATTCACGCTCACATACCGACTCAACCCCGAAGCGACGTGGAGCGACGGCACGCCCATCACCAGCACCGATGTCTGGTTCACCTGGCGCGCTGGGCTCGACACCACCGGCACTCTCAGCACCATCGGTCTCATTCTCATCACCGAGATCGACCATTCCGATCCCCACACGGCCGTTATCACCTTCAGCGAGCCATACGCGCCGTGGCCGACCCTGTTCAGCGGTTTGCTGCCGGCGCATGAGCTGGGCCCGGACACCGATATCGCTGACAAGTGGAACGATGAGATCACTGTCTCGGGCGGGCCATGGATCCAAGAGGAATGGAATCAGGAGCAGCACATCCTGGTGCCCAACAGCACGTACTGGGACGCCGATCGCATCCCGCTGGTGGACCGTGTGGTGATGGTGCCCCGCGAGGACACCGATTCGGAGCTGCTGGCCCTGCAGACCGGAGAAGCCATGGCCGCCTTCCCCCAGCCCTTCCCCGGGGCCCGAGAGCGGATCACCGGCGATCTGACCTATGAGGTCGCCGAGGGCACCTATATGGAGGGCCTGTGGATCAACCAGGACGCGCCCGATCGCCGATTCGACATGACGCGCCACCTCCGCCAAGCCGTCGCCTACGCACTCGACCGCGAACGCGTAGCAGAAGTCGCGCTGGGCACGATCGTCGCTGACCCGCCAGTCCTGCAATGCGCCGGATGGAATCCCGGGTTCGGCCCCTGGTGTCAAGACGACTTCGCCCGCTACACCCAGGATGCGGCCAAGGTCGCAGAACTGCTCGAGGCCGAAGGATGGAGCCGTCCGGACCCCGAAGGGTTGTGGATGAATGCCGAGGGCGAGGAGTTGGTGTTGGCATGGAACACCGTCGCCGGCAACAAGCGACGCGAGGACGTGCAAGCACTAGTGGTGGAGATGACTGCGCCGCTGGGCATCGGCTGGGAGATCATCAACTATGACCCGGGCGAGCTGTTCCAGAATCGGCTGCCGGCGCTGAACTTCGGCCCGGTTGCACTGTTCGCGAACAGCACCAACCCTGACCCCTCGGTGGCGAATCTGTACGACATCGACGGCGTGCCCACCGAAGAGAACGAGCGGACGGGACAGAACTTCACTGCCTACCGCAGCCAAACGGCCAGTGACTTGGCCTTCGCGATCGATGCCGAGGTCGATCCGGCCGCGCGCCTCGAACTGGTGCACCAGCTCAGCGAGATTCTGGCCGCCGACGTGCCGTGGATCCCGCTGTACATGCTGCCCAACATGATCATCTGGGATGCGACCGCGGTGTCGGGTCCGGGCGCGTATGTGTCGAGTCCCTACGGCGGGTTCTTCGACATGTTCGACTGGACGGTGCACGCCGAATGAACCGGTAGCCCGGGCGCAGACTGGCAGGCTCAGCATCGTGGCGCGCTATGTGCTGACACGGCTCGCGACGACGATCCCGATCCTGCTGGCGATTTCGATTGCCGTGTTCTGGGGCGCCAATCACGTCGCTGATCCCACGGTCAGCCTTACGTTGAATCCTCGGATCGCCCCAGAAGACCTGGCGGCCTACCGGGAGCACCTAGGGCTCGGCGAACCGCTCATCGGCCGGTACTGGCAATGGCTCGGCAACTTTGTCCAAGGTGACTTAGGCACGTCCCTGGTCCAGAACGGCGCGGAGGTGTGGCCGATCGTTCGGACTGCGATGGCCAACACGCTTGTCCTGATCGTCATCGCCGCCATCGGCTCGCTTGCGTTGGGCATCGCCATTGGAACCGTGTCGGCAGTGCGGCGCGGATCATTCCTCGAGAACGCCGCTACGACGGGATCGTTCCTCGGGATCTCGATCCCGCCCTTCTGGCTGGGTCTCATGCTGCAGCTGTTCCTCGGGCTGTACCTGGCGAACTGGCTGGGCGTGACGCCGCCCTTGCTGCCCACGGCCGGCCTGTACTCGCCCGGCCAGCAGGGTTTCGATTTGGTGGACCGGCTGCGCCACCTGGTGCTCCCGGCGATGGCGCTTTCGCTCCAGCTCGTGGCGGTCTACAGCCGCTACATGAGGGCGAGCCTGCTTGACGTCATGAGTTCAGACCACATCCGTGCCGCTCGTGGGCGGGGCCTGCCCGAGCGCACGGTGGTGGTGCGCCACGGTGTGCGCAACGCGCTCATCCCCGTGTCAACGCAAGCCGCCACAGATGCCGGGCAGCTCGTCGGCGGGCTCATCGTGACTGAGCAGGTGTTCCAATACCCGGGCATGGGCCGGCTGTTCGTGGACGCCATGCTCGGTGGTGACTATCCCGTTCTGCTGGCCGCGGTGATGATCACCGCCGCAGCCGTCTTTCTCGTCAACCTTGCCGCCGACGTGTCCTACGGCGTGCTTGATCCCAGGATTCGACGTGGCACGGGCTGAGGCTGCACTCGCAGAACGGCCCGTGGTTGTGGTTTGGCGGCGGTTCGCCAGCCGCCGCCTGTCTGTTGTTGCCTTCATGGTCCTGTTGATCACCGCCGCGGTGGTGGCCGGAGCGGACGTGATCGCTCCCTATGCATCAGGGCAGCAGAACCTCGATCACGTTCTCGCGCCGCCCGGAGACGACTTCCTGCTCGGCACCGACACGTTGGGCCGCGACACCCTCAGTCAAGTGCTGTTCGCCGGTCGAATATCGCTTGCCATCGGCGTCTCGGTGGCCCTGATTGCCGCAGTGCTCGGAACGACCGTCGGACTCGTCGCCGGTTATCTGGGCGGACGCATCGATGCCGTGCTGATGCGGTTCACCGACACGCTGCTCGCGCTGCCGCTCCTCATGATGATCATCCTGCTGGCTCGAATCCTCGGCGACAGCGTCACCGATGTCATATTGGTCCTCTCGCTGCTCGGATGGATGGCGCTTGCACGGATCATCCGTGCGAAGGCGCTCGCACTGCGCGAGGAGGAATTCATCGCGGCTGCACGCGCCATGGGTGCCAGCAGTGGGCGCATCATGTTTCGGCACCTGCTGCCGAATCTGGTGGGCGAGATCTCCGTGGCGGTCTCGCTGGCAGTCGCCGGTGCCATCCTCGCGGAGTCGACGCTCAGCTTCCTGGGCTTCGGTGTCAGCGCAGCCCATACACCCACGTGGGGCAACATGATCGGGGGCAACGAGGGATTCATGACGGTCGAGCCGTGGCTGGTATGGGCACCCGGACTGGCCATCGTCGTGACCGTCCTGGCCGTGAATTATGTGGGCGACGGACTGCGCGATGCCTTCGACGTGCGCAGCGACGGACGCGAACGCGAGCCGCATCGAGGCCGCTCCAAGGGTGGCACCGCGAGCCGGCGCCGGTAGACAGCGGGCCGCAATTCCACCACTTGGGGTCTCATCTGTGCTGATGTGTATCCCCAATTCACTTCAGGAGAGGAATCAGATCGTGGCGAACAAGGCAGAGACCATCAAGGCGGTAGCCGCTCAGGCGGGCGTGACAGCGGGCGACGCGGAGCGGTCGCTCTCAGCGTTCTTCGATCTCGTGGCGGCGGAAGTCAAGGCCGGCGGCAAGGTGACGTGGCCCGGATTCGGCTCCTTTTCCATGTCCGAGCGTGGCGCACGCATGGGCCGCAACCCCCAGACCGGCGAGTCCATCGAGATCGGTCCGAGCCGTTCGCTGAAGCTCACCACCGCAGCTGCCATGAAGAAGCAGCTGATGAGCTGAGCTGAGGCTCACACAACCGGCGAATCCTGCGGTACCTCCGGTCGAGGTCGCCGCTTCGTTGCCATACAGAGACACGCCGTCAGGGCCAACGCAGTGATGGTCAGATAGGTCGCGCTGAAGCTGCCGGTGCGGTCCGCAAGCCAGCCGCTGGCGGCCGGGCCGACGACTGAAGCCGGACCGTAGAACATCGTCATCGTCCCGAGCACGGCCGCGAAGGTGCGATCGGAAACGTGGTCGTTGACGAAGGTGGCGACCAGCGACGGATAGGAGAACGACGCTGCGCCGAAGATGATCACGGCAATCACGATCACTTCGCCGGGAGCACGAGTCGACATGACGGCTCCGGTGCCAGCGCTGAGAGCCATGACCGTTGCCATTGTCGCGGGCCGGCCGATCCGATCGCTGAGACGGCCGAACGCCAGGGCTCCCACCATCGAGCCTGCTCCCATGCCGGAGAACACCAGCGTCGCGGCCGTCCGGCTGAAGTCGTGATCGCCCTCGAGGGCGCGTCCCAAGAAGTTCGCGAACGACGATGTCATGTAGGCGAACCCCATATACGCCACGACGGCGCGCTTCCAACCGTGGATCTTGCGCAGCGCGCCGAGGCCGCCCGTCGCAGCGACACGCTCGGTGCGTCGAGCCCGAACGAAGACCGTCAGCGCCAACAACAGCAAGACCGACAGTGCGGCCTGGGCCAGCCAGATCGGCCGCCAGACGGCATCGTCGGCCGCAATACTGCGCAGGGCCGTCGTTGCGAGTGGCACACCGATGAAGGCGGCGCCCATCGTGGCCGTGAGCGTGCCCAGTGCGGCTCCTCGACGAGACGCGGGCACGCCGTCGCTGGCGATGACGGGAGCGGTGAGCCAGATGCCGCCGCCGCCCAGCCCGGCAAGTGCGGTCCCGATCACCACGGCGAGGGCGGTCGTCGCCGTGCCGATGACTGCGATCCCCACCGTTGTGGTGATGATGCCCGCGCGCAGCAACGTGAACGGCTCGATGCGTCCCGCAGTGAACGTCACGATGATCACGCCGGCGAAGTAGGCGCCCATGTTGGCTGAGCCGAGCGCGCCGATCAGGGTGTCGCTGAGGTCGAGATCGTCGGCCATGGCGGGCACGAGCACGCCGACGGTGGCCCGCCCGAAGACGTGCGACACCACGCCCGACAAAGCCACCAGCACCACCCGTCCCCAGCGGACGCGCTCGCGTGATGCGCCCCCGACGTCTCCGGGCGCAGCGCCATCGGGCGGCGCGGTGCCTCGATGCGTCGCCTCCGCAGTAGCCGGCCCGCCCGAGCTTGATGGGGCCGGGCCACGAATGACGGCGAAGACGTCGGGCAGGCGGCCCATCAGCGTGGTGGCGGGGGTTCAGTGCCCCGGCGTGAACCTGATCGGCAATGTCGACGGTCCCCAGATGCCGTTGGACACCGGCTTCCATTCCACGTCGCCGTCGAGGCGCAGGTCCGGCATCCGATTCGCGACGGCCTTGAGCGCCTCCTGCAGCTCCGCCCGTGCCAGGAACGCGCCGAGGCAGTAGTGGATGCCGCTGCCAAACGTCATGTGCGGCGCGCTCGACCGGCGCGTGATGTCGAAGCGCATCGGCTGGTCGAACTGCGTCTCGTCGTGGTTGGCGGCGGTGAAGCTGGGAAAGATCAGCGTGCTGGCCGGGAACTCGATGTCGCGGTAGGTGAGCGTCTCGCTGGCGTAGCGGGCGGTGCCCCGGATGGCTCCGAAGTGCCGCATGACCTCTTCGGCAGCCAGGGGTGCGAGCGACGGCTCGTCGCGCAGCAGCCGGAGCTGGTCGGGACAGCGGGCGAACAGCTCCACAGCGCAGGCGAGCTGATTGCGCGTGGTGTCGGTGCCGGCGAGCAGTACGGCGTTGGCCAGCGACTGCATCTCCTCAGTGCTCAGCCGGTCGCCTGCTTCTTCGGCAGCGATCAGGTCCGAGAGCAGATCGTCGCGAGGCTCGGCGCGCCGTTCCGCGATGAGCTTGGACATGTAGGCGCCCATCTCGTCCTGCGCGTTCATGATCGTGTGCAGGTCACGTGCCAAGTTGCCGTTGAACACCCGGAAGATGTCGGTTGCGAGGCGGCTGAACAGCTCCCAGTCGTCGCGGGGTGCGCCTAGCAACTCGCAGATGATCGGGATCGGGTACGGCTCGCAGACCTCGGTGACGAAATCACCGTGACCGCGGGCACACAGCGGGTCGAGCAGATCATTGATGACCTCGGCCATGAACGGGCGCAGCCGCTCGGCCGCCTTGGGTGTGAACGCCGGCCCGACGAGCCGGCGCAGCCGCTGATGCTCATCGCCTTCCATGCCCAGGATGTTCTGCCCGCTGCGGCGGTTCCATTCGGCGTCGTCGACGCCTTGCATCTGGGCGATGAGGCCGATGGCACTGAACCAGCGCTTGTCCCGCAGCATGGCGGTCACGTCCGCGTGGCGGGTGATGACGTATCCCAGCGGAGTGCGTGCGATCCAGGTCCGCGTCGCCAGATCGGTCAGCGCAGCCCGGCGCTCATCCTCGCTGCCGTCGGCGTCGAGGCCGACCTCGGGCATCTCCACGTCGGCGACCGGCACTGCCATGGGCGCACCCTAACCAGCGTTGCTGCGGCGCCCGCCGCGGCCCGGGCACGCCCGCAGGTGCAGCCGTAGCATTCGGGCAATGAGCGCTTCCGCAGATTCGAACGCCCAAGAATCGAATGCCGATTCCACGGCTGACAGCTCTGTCTCAGCAGAGCTGCGCGGCGACGTGCTGCTGGTGCGGGTGGACGACGGCAAGGCCAACGCCTTCTCGGTGCCGATGCTCGCCGCGCTCGACGCCCAGATCGATGCTGCCGAGGCAGACGGTGGGATCAAGGCGGTGGTCATCGCCGGCAATGATCGGGCGTTCTTCGCGGGATTCGATCTGAACGTGATTCGCAGCGGTGACGCTGCCGCGATCGGCGAACTGGTGTCAGCCGGCGGTGCGATGGTGCGGCGGGCCTATGGCGCATCGGTGCCGGTGGTAGCGGCCTGCACCGGCCACGCGGTCGCCGCCGGTGCCCTGCTGCTGCTGGGCTGCGACCACCGTGTCGGACCCGACGCCCCCGTCAAGATCGGCTTGAACGAGGTCGCGATCGCGCTGACGCTGCCCGGCTGGGCGATGACGATCGCCAAGGAACGCCTGTCGCGCCGCCACCTGCAGCGCTGCGTGGCCAACGCCCGCCTGCTGGACGGCAACGGAGCGGTCGAGGCCGGCTACCTGGACGAAGCCGTCAGCCCCGACGCAGTGGTGGACCGAGCGCTGGAGGTTGCTGCAGAGCTGGCGGAGACGCTTGACGCCCGCGCCTACGCCGGCACGGTGCGGGCGCTGCGCGGCGATGTGCTCGCAGCAATGGATGCATCGGTCGAGCGGGATCGGGCCGCCGCGGCGTGAGGGTGCGCTTTGGCACAGTGATGCGGGTCAGCGACATGGGAGCTCCGCGATGAAAGCAATCGTCTTCGACGAGCACGGCGATATCGACGTCCTGTCCTACCGCGACATCGAGACGCCTGACCTGCAGCCTGGCGAAGTTCGGATAGCGGTGCGGGCCTGCTCGCTCAACTACCACGATGTGTTTACCCGCCGGGGCATGCCGGGCATCAAGGTGCCGCTGCCGGGCATCCCCGGCTGCGACGCGGCCGGTCAGGTAGCCGAGGTGGGGCCCGATGTCGAGGGCTGGTCGGTAGGGGACCGCGTGCTCGCGGACCCGGTCCACTGGGATCGTGACACCGGCAAGATTTTCATGATCGGCGACACCCTGTGGGGCGCATATGCCGAGTACGTCACGGTGCGCGACAGCCAGCTGATCCCGCTGCCCGACGACGTCTCCTACGCCGATGCTGCGTGCCTGCCGGTGGCATACGGCACCGCACACCGGATGATGATCACCCGCGGCGAGGTCGGCCCCGACGACTCGGTGCTGATCCTGGGCGCCAGCGGGGGAGTGGGCACCAGCGCGCTGCTGATCTCGAAGATGCGCGGCGCGAAGGTGATTGCGGCGGCGGGAACCGACGAGAAGTGCCGACAGCTTGCCGAGCTGGGCGCGGATGAGACCATCAATTATTCCGAGGTCGATATCGCCAGGTACTGCCGTGAGCAGACGGGGGGCCTGTTCGCCGGGGGCGGTTACGACGTCGTGGTGAACTTCACCGGCGGCGACACGTGGGCCCGCTCGCTGCGATGCGTGCGCCAGCGCGGGCGAGTGCTGACCTGCGGCGCCACGGCTGGCTACGACCCGCCCACCGACCTGCGGTTCATCTGGACTGCCGAGATGGACATCCGGGGCTCCAACGGCTGGCAGCGCAGCGACCTTGACGAACTGCTGCGTCTGGTGCAGACCCGCGAGCTGGTGCCGGTCATCGATTCGCTGGTGCCCCTGCCTGATGGCGTGGAAGCGCACCGAGCCATGGAGGAGCGCCGCTTCTTCGGCAAGATCGTCATCACCGCTGACGCTGCGGTCTGAGCACAGTTGCCGTGCCCGACGACGGGAGTCCTGCGGCCGAGGGTGGCGACAGCGACGAGATAGGCGTCATCGACTTCCGGTTCCGGCCCATCGGGACGCGCAGCTGGACGCCTGACACCACCTACCACTACCTCGAGCGGATGGGCCTCGAGCCGTGCCCCAGTTTCGAGGCACAGTCACGCAAGCTGATGTTCGCCGAGATGGATGAGGCCGGCATCGCGCTGGGCGTCATCGGCGTGCCCGGGCCGACCGGAATACGCGGACTGGACCCCACCGGCTCCGACGAGATCCGCCAGATCGTCTCGGAGCATCCGGATCGGTTCGTGGGGTTCGGCTCGGTCGAGCCCAGCGACGTCGAGGCCGCAGTGACGGCGGTCGGCGAGCTGGCACGCCAGGGCATGCGCGGCGTCACGGTCGACCCGTCCACCGCACAGGTCAGTCGCCGGTTCAACGACCGCGAGCTCTACCCGATCTACGAGGAGGCTCAGCGACTCGGTCTCATCGTGTCCACCACCATGAGTTGCTTGCTGGGGCCGTACCAGGACGACTGCCGCCCTGAGTACGCCGACCATGTGGCGACCGACTTCCCCGGATTGACGGTGTCGATCCAGCACGGGGGCTGGCCCTACGTCCGCGAAGCGCTGGGCGTGGCCTACAAGCAGCCCAACGTGGTGATCGTGCCGGGCCAGTACGTCCACTACGGCTTCCCCGGCTCCGAGGACTACGTGACGGCGCTGGCCCGCCAGCTTCCCGATCAGATCCTGTTCGGCAGCGTGTACCCGAACTGCGGCCCGCTCACCGATCTGCGCGACACCGTCGCGAGCTGGCAGCTACCGCCGCACATCGAGCGCAAGTACCTGCGCGACAACGCTGCCCGTGTCCTCGGCTTCTGAACGATCAACGAATTCGCCATGAGCACAGCCGCCGCTACACCGAGTTCGACGGCGGGCCGGACGCTGTTTGTCACCTCGCTGGTTGGCTTCATGGTGGCGCTGGAGATCACCGTCATCGCCTTGGCCCGCGACGAGATCGCTCAGGCCTTTCCTGACGCCTCCGCGGCGATGTTGTCGTGGGTCATCACCGCATACAACATCGGCGTTGCATCGGTGCTGCTGCCAGCAGGATGGCTGGCCGACCGGTTCGGCCGCCGCAGGGTGTTCCTGTGGGGGCTGGCGATATTCGCGGTTGGATCCCTGCTGGCAGGACTTGCGCTGTCGGCCGAACTGCTCATCGCAGCGCGCGTCGTGCAGTCGCTGGGCGGGGCGCTGCAGTTTCCCGCAGGCCTGGCGCTGCTGCTGACAGCGTTTCCCATCGAACGGCGCCAGATGGCTATCGGCGTCTGGGGTGGCATGGGCGGTCTGGCGGCGGCACTGGGCCCGTCGGTGGGCGGGCTCCTGGTCGATGCGTTGGGCTGGCGCTCGGTCTTCCTGATCAACGTGCCGGTAGCCGCGCTGGCCCTGTTGCTCGGCCCGACCTGGCTGGCCGAGAGCAGGGGCGACGGCGTGGCGCGCCGGGTGGACCTCGTCGGCGTGCCGCTCGCCTCCATAGGCGTCGGAGCGTTCGTGCTGGCGATCGTGCAGGTGTCCGACTGGGGCTGGAACTCGCCGTGGACGATCATCGCCTCGGTGACAGGCATCGTGCTGGTGGGCCTCTTCGTCGCCCGCTCCCACCGTCACCCGGCGCCGCTCTTCGACCTCGGCTTGTTCCGGCTGCGCAGCTATCTCGTCGGCAATCTGGGAGCGGTCGTCTTCGCGACCGGCTTCTTCTCCTGGCTGATCGTGCTGCCCGAGTTCTTGCAGCGGGCCTGGGGCTGGTCGGTGCTCAAGTCGGGATTCGCGATGGCCCCCGGGCCGATGGTGTCCTCGTTGCTCGCGCCGATAGCCGGCCGGCTGGCAGACCGGTTCGGGACACGCCCGCTGCTGGTCACGGGTGGGCTGCTTGGCGCGGCAGCCACCGCGATGCACCTGGCGTGGACCGGTACCGAGCCCGACTACGTCGTGGGCCTGTTGATTCCCGGCCTCGTCGTCGGCCTGTGCGCTGCGTGCGGCTTCGCGCCCCTCGTCGGCGCCGCGATGCGTGACGTCCCGCCTCCTCGCTACGCGATGGCCGGGGCCGGTCGCACCACCATCTTCCAGCTGTCCATCGCGCTCGGCGTCGCTGCGGCCATCGGCATCGTCGGCCGCCCCACGTCGCCCAACGATTTCCTCGATGGGATGCGCTGGGTGTGGGTGCTGTCGCTCGCCCTGTTCGCCGCCCAAGCCCTGCTGTTCGCGACCGTCTACCCCCGCCGCGACTGAGTGCTCTCGACCTCAGTTTCAGGGCAGTGCGAATGCGACGAGCGCGGCGTCGGCGCCGCGACCGGTGGCGATGACGACATATTGCTGCCCTGATTCGGTGATGTACGTCATCGGGTTGGCGCTTGTCGGGAACGGCGTTGCGCCGCGCCAGAGCTCGTCCCCCGTCGCGCTGTCAAATGCGTAGAGGTACGGTTCGCCGCCACCCACGAAGACCAGCCCGGCGCCGGTCGCGAGCGGCCCGGGATTGCCGACCGTGCCCAGGCGCGCCGGCAGCTCAACACCGCGCAGCAGCGGATGGTTGCGAATCTCGTCGCGGCCTTCGCCGAAGGGCACCTTCCACGCGATCTCGCCCTCGTTGAGGTCGATGGCCACCAGATGCGCCCACGGCGGCTTGGTGAGCGGGATCGGGCCGAGTTCGCTCTCGGGCGACTCCACGGCGCCCGGTCCGCCGGCCTCGGCGAACATGACGCGAATCGCGCCATAGGGGCAGTTGTTGCTGTAGGCGACGTCGACGCGCGGGTCGTCGCCTCGGTTCTCGCAGATCTGGTTGGTGTCGGCGTCCTCGGATGTCCGCACGTACAGCATCCCGGTCTCTGGGTCGAACGCCGCGCCGCCCCAGTTGGCGCCGCCGCTGCCTCCCGGCCGCTGCAGCGTTCCCTGCAGGCTCGGCGGTGTGAAGAGCGGGCCCAGCCGGAATCGCTGCATCTCTGCCACCGCGAGTGCATGGATCTCCGGTGTCAGATCGTTCGCGTCGTCCAGCGTTACGCCCTGCTGGGCGAACGGCGGAGGCTTCGACGGGAACGGCTGGGTCGGGTATAGCTCTTCGCCCGGGACGTCGGTGAAAGTGTCGACCGCGCGCTCGGTGATCGGCCACACGGGCTCGCCGGTCACCCGATCGAAGACGTAGGCGAAGCCCTGCTTGGAGACCTGTGCCACCGCATCGATCTTCCGCCCGTCCACGGTGATCGTCACCAGGTTCGGTGCGGCAGACAGGTCGTAGTCCCACACGCCGTGATGCACCGCCTGGAAGTGCCACTGCCGCTCGCCGGTGCGTGCATCGAGCGCCACCAGCGATTCCGCAAACAGGTTTGCTCCCTTGCGCCGCCCGCCCCAGTAGTCGCTGCTCGGCGTGCTCGTCGGCACGTAGAGCAGTCCTCGCTCGGCATCGAGCGACATCAGCCCCCAGACATTGGCGTGACCGGTGTAGCGCCAAGACTCGTCTTCCCAGGTGTCCGCCCCGAATTCGTCGCTCGCTTGCGGGACGGTGAAGAACACCCAGCGCCGCTCGCCCGTCCGGATGTCGAACGCCTGCACCGTGCCGGGCGGGTCGAACTCGCGCTGCACCCCGTCGGGCACCCGACTCCCGACGATCACCAAGTCCTCGAACACCACCGGAGGGGAGGTTTGGTCGAACTCGAAGCGGGTGACCTCGCGGCCGTGCCCCTCGGTCAGTAGTACCTCCCCGAAATTCGGATCCAGTTCGCCGGTCGCGGCATCGATCGAGTACAGCCGGTCGCGGCTGTTGAGGAAAACGCGCTTGTCGTCGCCGTCGCTCCAGTAGGCGATGCCCCGGTGCTTGAAGCCGGTCGGCCCCGCACCCACCGGCCCGCCCTCGTAGGCCTTCGGGTCGAACACCCACAGCTCAGTGCCTGTTTCAGCGTCGAGCGCAACCACCCGCGTGTACATGGTGGACAGATACAGGATGCCGTCGACCATGACGGGAGTGGCCTGGAACGGACCCGGCTGCGTGTCGTATTCGGGAAGAAACCTCTCATTGGGCTCCCACCTCCAGACGATCTCCAAGTCGTCGACGTTGGCGACCGTGATCTGATCGGCAGTGGCGTACTTGGTGTGCGCCTGATCCGAACCCACGAATGGCCACTCAATCGCGGCGTCGGTTTGCTGGGTGCACGCGGCTGCCGCGAATGCCAAGGCGGCGGAGACCAGAAGGGTCTTCATGAAGGCGTCCGCTCCACCTCGACGGTCACGATGTCGATGCCTGAGTACTTCCGGTGGCGCACCGTCGAAGCGAAGTGACGCAGCAGACGGAGCGAAATGGTGTGTTCCTCGGATGCCGGGGCACGTTCGCTCACAAAGGTGATCCGGTCTTCGAGATTCTGCGCTTCCGCTGACGTCCGCAGCTCCAGTTCGATGCTCGTTGCCGAGGGCCGCGCGGTGACGACGACGCGTGAGGGGGACGGATCCTCGCCAGACTCGCTTTCCTCCATGAGACTCAGCAGCGATTCCTCGCCGACGAGCCTGAGCCGATTCGACTCAGCCTCTGCCCAGCCGGAACGTGCTGCGATCTCCACCAAGAACTCGTCGATCCGAGGCAGTGCCTCTGCATTCAATGCCGTCTCGAGGCGGCGGCGCTTCCGGCCGCCCGACTCGATGTAGGCCGTCAGCAAGATCGCGATCAGTGTGCCGACCATCATGCCGTTGCCGAGCAGTGTCCCCCAGGCGCCGCCGATGATGGTGCTGAGCAGGTCGGAGCCCTGCAGCCCCACGCCGACCGCAACGGCGACACCGATCACCACGGCTTTCTGGGATGGCAGGCCATCCTGCAGCACAGAGCGGAGCCCCTCCACGAACAGCAGCCCCATGATGATGAGCAAGTAGCCCGAGGCCACCGCGCTGGGAACTGTGAGCAGGATTGTTGTCAGTTTCGGTGTCAGCACCAGCGCGATGAGGATGGTGCCGATGCAGTACCCGACCCTGCGCGAGGTCACGCCCGTGAACTGTGCGAGGGAGATCGACGTCGCATCCATGGTTCCGACGTTCAATGTTCCCGCGAGCCCGCCGAGTAGCGAGCCCACGCCCACGGTGTTGACTGTGCCCTGCACGAGGCGGTAGTCGGCCGCCCCCGGATCCCGTCGTGATACCCGCTGTATCACGACGCTCGTAGTCATCGCCTTGATGGTGACGGCTAGCGAGACCATGAGAAAAAGCGGCAGCAGTGCCCAGAATTCGGCCCCTGGGGTCAGGTCGAGCCCGGGAAGCTCCGGCTTCGGCACGGCGAGCCAGGCAGCGCCGCCGACGCCCGCGGGGTCATACAGTCCGAACAGGCCGGCTGCGATGGTCGCGACGACAATTGCGATGATCGGCGACCACAGCCGGAGGAGTCCCCGGGCTCGCAATGCCAGCAGTGCCGCTACCAATACGGTGATGAGTGCGACAGCGGGCGCCGCGACGCTCGGAACGTCCTCCGATGTCGTTTCGACACTCTTGACGACCGCCTGCATGACGCCGATCGCGATCAGCATGATGACGATGCCCGAGACCGTCGGCGTAATGATCCGGCTCAGGCGATGCAGCCACCTGGCCAAGGCGATCTGGAACAGGGCAGTCGCAACGACCAAGGACGCCAGCGTTTGTGGCCCGGCACTGTCGACGGCCAGGATCGCCACAGCCAAGTAGCTCGGCGAGATGGCCATCAGCACGTTGTGGCCCCCGCCGACCGGTCCGAGGCGGGCTGCTGAGATGACGGTCGCGATGCCGCAGACCATGATCGCCGCCATCACCGACCAAGTGGCTTGGCGTTCGCTCAGATTCGTCGACTGCACGAACAGCGACATGGTCAGCACCGTCGGCGCCAGGGCGATGACGACGCCCTGAATGCCCATCCCCAACGCCAGCGCAAATGAGCACTTCTCGTCCGGTTCGTAGGTGATGCCCTCGCCCGGTGCTACTGCGGCCACGGAGGTCGAGTCGTCTGCTACACCGAGTAGGCGAAGTCGCGCAGTGCGGCAGCGGTCGCCGCGTACACCTCGGGCATGGCGCCGCGGAAGATCACGTCGCCGGCGTGGCAGGTGCCGTTGACCGTGCGGGCTTGCACGCTGTTGCCCGCCGCTGCCAGCTTGCGGTAGTAGGCGAGGCCTTCGTCACGAAGGGGATCCAGCTCGTTCACCGAGATGACGTGCGGAGGCAGGCCGGTGAGGTCGTCCGCGGTAGCGTGGAGCGGCCATGCCAGCGGGTTGGTGCGGTCTGGTCCGCCCAGGTCGTACACCTTGGCTATGCCACCCATGTTCTCGCAGTCGAGGAAGTACTGGTTGTTCTCATGCAGCGACGGCAGGTCGGCGGGCGGGTCCGCATACGCCCCTGATATATACGGGCACTGCGCAAACACGCCGTCGATCATGTCGAGATAGCCGTCGCGCTTCGCCTTCAGCGCTGTGGCAAGCGTCAGGTTCCCGCCGCCCGACTCACCCGAGACGGTGACGGTCGACACTCCCAGGGCGTCCTTGTTGGCTGCAATCCACTGCAGGCCCGAAGCGCAGTCGTTCAGGCCGGCGGGGAACGGGTGGTTGCCCAGTTCGCCGCCGCCGTTGCGGAACTCGACGCCGATGGCGACCAATCCGAGCGCCGCCAGCTCGTCCCGCCAGCGCACATAGGACAGCCCCGATGCCTTCAGCAGCACCATGCCGCCGCCATGGATGTGGTAGATGCACGGCTGCGGGCCCGCAGCGTCGGTCTGGTTGTGGATGTAGAGGTTGATGTCGTTGCCGTCGACTCCGCTGATCACCTCGGTTCGCGACTCCACGCCTTCGACCGGCGGCAAGCTTCCGAAGAGGGCGTCGAACAGCATCTCGAAGCCGGGCTCGGCCTCGTTGACCCAGGCGTACAGATCTTCCATCGACGTCTCTGCTGTCGCGGGCGACGGCTCTCCGTGGCCGCCCATGCCGACCATCTCCAGCACGGCGATCATGCGCGGGTCTGCCCGCGGATCGTCGGCGATGGTCATGTCCGGATCGCCTAACCGTCCGGGTCGATGTACTGCCGTAGTGCTCATGGGAGATCCCCCGTCCGCCCGGCGGCCCCGTGCCCCCGGATGTGGCGATGACAGTAGCCCCGCCCAGCGCTGCCCCAGTTGCGTCGTGCAGGGCAGGTCGACTGGTGCGTCGATACGTCTAGAGGTCTGGTGAGTCTGGACCGGTCAAGCGGCGGGGGGAAGAGGGACCGCCTTCGGGTTCGTCGACGAGCAGACGACGGGCGATGTGTTGGGCTTCATCAAGCGAGCCGACCATGTGCTCGGGCGGGATGCGACGCAGGGCGTTGAGAGATTCGAGGGTGGCGGCAGGCGCACCATCGAGACTGAGGACGATGCACGTCGCATCGCCGTCGGCCGCAGTATCGATGAGTTGCTCGATGACCAGTGCGGCGCTGTCGTCGATGTACTCGGTCTCGGAGAAATCCAGGATCACGACCTCGTGGCCGACGATGTCGTCGCCGATGGTGCGGATGAGCTTGCTGGACGAGGCCACGGTGAAGCTGCCGCGCAGCTTGACGATGCCGGTGCGCGCCGAATACGGGCTGATGCCGTGCGACTCGGCGCTGTGCTCGTACAGGAAGATCTGGTCGAGCAGAGGCACAGACACGACACTGTCGAGCTGGAGGCGTTCGAATTGGCGAGCGCCGATCATGCCGGCCACGATCAGCCCCACCGCAACAGCTGTCACCAGGTCCACGAACACCGTGATCCCGAGCGTGGTCAGCATGATCAGCAGGTGCTCGCGCTGTATCCGCCGAAGCCGTGCCAAGAAGCGCCAGTCGATGAGCTGCCAGCCGATCACAGCGAGCATTCCTGCCAACGCAGCGTGCGGCACATAGGCGAACAACGGCGCCAGTCCCAGCACCAGCGCCAGAAGCGTCAGCGAGCGAACGATGGGTGAGATTGCGGTACGAGATCCCATTCGCCAAGCCAGAATCGACGAGAGGAAGGTCGGGCTTCCCGGCAGGCCGCCGATCAGGCCGGCTGCGACGTTGCCGATGCCGGTGCCGAGCAAGCCCTTGTTCGGGTCGAGTTGCGTGCGAGTCTGCGCATCCACCGCCAATGCGCCCAGCAGGCCTCGCACCGTGCTGAGCAGCGCAATGGTCAGTGCCGGAACCACCGCACCTGCCAGGAAGGTCAGCGAGAGCTCCGGACGCTGCAAGTCGGGCAGCGAGCGCGGAATGCCCTCAAGTGTCGGCATGTCGCTCAGCCACAGGACGTGGAGAAGGGTCGCGGCCAGCAATGCTGCGATCATTGCGGGCAGGAATCTGCGCAGTCGCTTCGGCCACAGCACCGAGACGCCCAGCGCCGCCAAGCCGACGGCGAGGGCACTGGCATTGAGCGTGTCAAACGCTTCAGGCCAGTTGCGAATCGCGTTCAACGGCTTGGTGATCTTGACCGGATCGCCCATGAACGCGTTGGACATCGAGATGACTGTCATCACGCCTATTCCCGACGTGAACCCTGCGAACACCGAGTACGGCGTATAGGTGACGTAGCTGCCGATGCGCAGCACGCTCAGGATGAGCTGGATTACTCCGGCGAGCATCGCGATCGTGAACGCCTCGGCGGCGGTCTCGGCGTGCGTCGCGACGACAGCGGCCATGGCAATGGCCAAGACGGCGCTCACCGACCCCATCTGCGGCCGTGATCGTTCGAAGACGCCCACAAAGAAGCCCACGGCGAGAGCGCCGTAGATGCCGCTCGCAGCTCCGAGCCCCGACGCGACGCCGTGCGTCACAGCGGGCGTAATCGAGATGACCGCTGCGGTGACACCGCCCGAGACGTCCCCACGAAGTGTGTGCAGGTCGTAGCTCATGCCAGAGAAGCCGGAATCTCTCGTTCGAGGATCGGACAGCCGACGCTATTGCACGGTGGCCGTCAGCACCGTGGTCGGATCGCTAGGTATCCGCGGTGATCACCACCAGCAGCTCGCCGTTGTCGACCTGGTCGCCGACGTGGGCCCGAACCTCGGCCACCTCGCCGGCGGCGGGCGCGGTGATCTGGTGCTCCATCTTCATGGCCTCCATCACCACCAGTACTTGGCCCTCGCTGACTCGGTCTCCGGCAGCGACGTTGACGATCAGCACCTTGCCCGGCATCGGCGCCACGAGGCCGCCCTCGACACTCTCCGCGTCGGGGTCGGGGAAGCGGGACCGCTGCACCAAGGTGACCGATCCGCCGACGGGTCCTGTCGCGTACCAGCGGCTGCCGCGGCGGCTGACCTCCCATGCTCCGCGAAACCCCGCAAGCCCGGGAACCGGCACCTCCACGTCGACGGTTGCGTCCACGTCGTGCGCGTACACGCCTTCGGCCCCCACGGCGTCGGACGAGGGCGCGTCTGCATTGGTGAGGGGGCGGAGCGTGATGTCGTGGACCCGCACCGACCAATCGCTGTGCGCCGGAGCATCGGCTGCGTCAGCAGACTCCTCTGCGCCGGAGGTGTCGCCGGTGTCGTCACCGATGCCCGCGTACGGCCCTGTCTGGGGCAGTGATCCGACTCGCATCTTCCAGGTGCCGTCACGCTGGCGGCGGTACTGCACGCTGGCCTCGATGAGCTCGCTCCCGATCGCAGCCGACAGCGGCAGCACCTCGTCGGGCATGACGCTGTTGCGGTACCCCGACGACATGAAGTCCAGTCGGATGGCGTCACGCCGGTTGCATTCCTGGGAGACCAGCGCGACTGCGGCAGCGGCCGTGTGGACGAACATCGGGTGGCGAGCCGGTTCGGTGGCAGCGAGCCCGCCGTCCGCCCCGGTGGCGCCGAAGTACACCCGGTCGATGAAGTCCGTCGTGGTGTCGCCGGCGAGGAACTCATCGCTGCGCAGCACGGCGCACAGGAAGTCACGATTGGTGACGACGCCGCCCAGACGTGTGCGGTCGAGAGCCGACGCCAGCCCGAGCGCGGCCTCTGTGCGCGTCGGCGCCGCCACGATCACCTTGGCCAGCATCGGGTCAAACTCGGTGCCGATCACCGACCCCGGCTCGATGCCCGAGTCGAAGCGCGCCCATGACGACGCCGAGTTCGGGCCGCCCGTGGCGGGCAGACCGTCCGACGTGTCATCGGCGCACTTGCGGGTGCTCCGCGCCACGCTGTCGGCGAGAGAGCGGAAACCGGTCGCGGGCCGCCACAGATCGATGGTGCCGGTCTGCGGAAGGAAGCCCGACGCAGGATCCTCGGCGTACAGACGCGCCTCGATGGCGTGGCCGCAGATGCCGATGTCGGCCTGTCCGTAGCCCAGCGGTTCGCCCGCGGCAATGCGGATCTGCTCCCGCACGAGGTCGAGGCCGGTGATCTCCTCAGTGACCGGGTGCTCCACCTGCAGCCGGGTATTGACTTCGAGGAACCAGAACTCGGCATCGTCGCCGCTGCCCTCGAGCAAGAACTCCACCGTTCCCGCTGAGCAGTAGCCGATCGTGCTGACTGCGGCCACCGCCGCCGCGCCCATTCGCTCGCGCAGCGCTGGCGTGACGGCGGGAGACGGGGCTTCCTCGATGACCTTCTGATGCCGCCGCTGGATCGAGCACTCCCGCTCGAAGCAGTGAATGATGTTCCCTCGCGTGTCGCCCAGCACCTGGATCTCGACATGGCGCGGGGCCGCCAGGTAGCGCTCCAAGAACACGGTGTCATCGCCGAACGCGCCGGCGGCCTCGCGCCGCGCAGCGGCGACAGCATCGGCGAGCGTGCTCGGCTCGTCGACGATGCGCATGCCCTTGCCGCCCCCGCCCGCTGAGGCCTTCACCAGCACCGGAAAGCCGATGTCGATTGCGGCGGCCGCCAAGCGCTCGCCGTCCATGTCGTCGGTGACAGCTATCGATGGCAGGGTCGGCACGCCCGCTGCGGTCATGGTCTCCTTGGCAGCCAGCTTGTCGCCCATGGCGGCGATGGCCTCGGGCGGCGGGCCGACCCAGACGAGTCCGGCGTCGATGACCGCTTGGGCGAACTCGGCGTTCTCCGACAGGAATCCGTAGCCGGGGTGCACCGCGTCGGCATCGCTGGCCTCCGCCGCGGCGATGACCTTGTGTGCTGACAGGTAGGTGTCGGTGGCGGTGCGGCCTCCGAGTGGCACCGACAGATCGGCGTCGGTCACGAAGGGCGCTTCGGCGTCGCCGTCGGCGTACACCGCCACGGTCGAGATGCCCATTGCTCGTGCGGCGCGGAAGATCCGGCGGGCGATCTCGCCGCGGTTCGCGACCAGCAGGCGTCGTATCGGCCGAATCTCGGATTCGCTCATACCCAGCCGCCCTTACATCCGGAGGACCTGTGTTGTTGCGGCGTCTTCGGTCGTGTTTCGCTCATACCCAGCCGCCCTTACATCCGGAAGACGCCGAACCCGTCGGCGCCCTTGATCACGTTGTTGTGGCAGGCCGACAGCGACATTGCGATCACGTCCCGGGTGTCACGAGGGTCGATCACACCGTCGTCGGTGACTCGCCCGGTGGCATATGGAGCCAGCGACTTCAGCTCGTGGTAATGCTCGACCTGCTCGGTGATCTTGCGGTCGGCTTCGGTGTCGAATTCGATGCCGCGGCGCATCGCCTGGCCCCGCCGCACGATCGACATTACGCCGGCGATCTGCTTCGGACCCATGATGGCGATCTTGGCGGTCGGCCACAGGTAGGTGAAGCGAGTGTTGAACGCCCGCCCCGACATGCCGTAGTTCCCCGCGCCGTAGCTGTTGCCCAGGATGACGGTGATGTGGGGCACCATCGAGTTGGACACGGCGTTGATCATCTTGGAGCCGTTCTTGACGATCCCGCCCTGCTCGAAGTCCTTGCCGACCATGTAGCCGGTGATGTTCTGCAGAAACACCAGCGGGATGTCCTGCTGATTGCAGAGCTGGATGAACTGGGTGGCCTTCTCGGAGCTGTCGCTGAACAGCGGGCCGTTGTTGCCCAGGATCCCTACGGGGAAGCCGTGCACCGACGCCCAGCCGCAGATGAGCGTGGTGCCGTAGCGGGCCTTGAACTCCTCGAAGCGGGAGCCGTCGGTGATGCGAGCGATCACCTCGCGGCAGTCGATCATCGCCTGGAGGTCCCGCGGCATCAGCCCGAGCAGCTCTTCGGGATCGTGGATCGGGGGATCGGCCGGCATGGTGGGCCCGGGACCCAGCTTGCGCCAGTTCAGATGCGCCACGACCTCCCGGCAGATGCGCAGGGCATCGGCTTCGTCCTCGGCCAGGTAGTCGGCGAGGCCCGAGATCTCGGCGTGCATCTGCGCCCCGCCGAGCGTCTCGTCGTCGGAGTCCTCGCCGGTGGCCATCTTCACCAGCGGCGGCCCGCCCAAGAAGACCTTGGACTGGTTGCGGATGAAGATGTTGTAATCGCTCATCCCCGGCTGGTATGCGCCCCCCGCCGTCGAGCTGCCGAACACCACCGAGATCGAGGGGATCTTCATCTTCGACAGCTCGGTGACGTCGTAGAAGAGCCGGCCGGACTCGGCGAAGTGGCTCTCCTGTTCGAGCATCTGGCGCTCAGGGTCGTCGTCGCCGCGCAGGTCGCCTCCCGCCGATTCCACGAATTGGATGTACGGCATGCGGTTGTCGCGGGAGATCTCGATGGCCCGCATGATCTTGCGCCCGGCGAACACCGTGATCGCCCCACCGAGCACGGTGGGGTCGTTGCCTTCGATCATGCACTCGACGCCGTTCACGACGCCGATGCCCATCACCAGCCCGCCCCCGACGGCGTAGTTCGAGCAGTAGCCCGCCAGCGAGCTGATCTCGTAGAAGGGCGAGTCGCGGTCGAGCACCATGGCGATGCGTTCGCGCACCGGCATCTTGTCGCGGCTGCGCATGCGTGCCATGGCCCGCGGCCCGCCGCCGGCTGCGGCTTGTTGCTGCAGCTCGTCAAGCTCGACGAGCTGCTCGCGCATGTCGTCGCAGTTCTTGGTGAACCACTCGGCGGAGGTGTCGATGTGGGATCGCAGTACCGGCATGTAACTCCCGCGGGCTCGCAGCGCTCCCGCCTGTGCCCCACCAGCCGGGCACGCAGACGCGAACTGCCGAATTCTGCATGACCGAGCCCGCCTTTGCCTACCTAGCTGCCATAACCTCGCCGGGGTGTCTCGGGACTCGGCGTTTGTGGAAGAACAAGCTGCGCTCTATGCGGCAACGCACTCGCTGCAGCCCACCGAGGTGCAGCGTGAACTGATCGCGGAGACGGCGTCGCTCGGCCGGGTGGCCGGCATGCAGATCGGCCCGCTGCCTATCGGCGATGGCCTGACGATGATCAGCCCCAAGCGATAGCCCCCCGCAATAGCATCCCGGCCGTGAACGATCAGGCTGCGTGGCCCATCGAGACGCACATCCTGCACCGGCCCGATGCCGTCCGCAGCTACCAGGTGTGGGTGGCGCTGCCGATGGGCTACCGGCCCGATGCAACCAACCCGTACCCGCTCGTCGTCTGCTGTGACGCACCATGGACGTTCGGGACTGCGGTGGACACCACCCGCATCCTGTCCATGTCGCGGGAGACGCCCCGCTGCGTGGTGGCCGGCATCGCGCACGACACGCCCGACATGCGCGAGATGCTCGACCTGCGGGCCATCGACTACACCGTGACACCTGCTGAGGCGCCTCCGATGACCGGCATCCGCGCACCGGCCGCCGAGACCGGTCAGGCAGAGCCATTCCGCCAATGGCTCGCCGACGACGTGATGCCGCTGCTCTACGACCGGTACCACGTCGGCGAGCCCACCTATGTCGGCCATTCGTTCACGGCACTGTTCGGCCTGCACGTGCTGTTCAACGCACCCGACATGTTCGCCCGCTACCTGCTGGCCAGCCCGTCGGTGTGGTGGGACCGAGAAGAATCAGGCGAAGGGGTCATGTTCCGCCTCGAGGAAGAGCACCACGCCGCTGGAGGAGACCCCGCCGTGAAGGTGTTCATGTCGATGGGAGAGCACGAGACCGACGAGTACTCGCCCCAGGCCAGGTTCTGGGACCAGTTCTCGGCCCGCGGCTACCGCAACATCGAGTCGACCTGGCACGTCTTCCCGGGCGAGAACCACAACACCGTGGTCGGCCCGGCCGTCAGCCGGGGTTTGCGGGTCCTCTACGCCGACTGAGCCTCTCCGGCTTGCCGCGCCCCACTGCCATCCGGCTGCGCCGCCGGTGGAGGTGGGGCAGAATGGGCGCGTCGCAAGGGGCAATGGGGAGGCCGTGACATGGCCATGACTGAGGAACGCAAGAGCCTGGGGCCGCTGGCAGCCAACGGCAAGGTGCCGGTGTACGACGCCGACGCGCACATCGCCGAGCCGACGTCGGTGTGGGAGTACTACGCCGATCCCAAGTACCGGGAACTGATCTTGCAGTGCCGGATCATGGACGACGGCACGGATGCGGCCTTCGCCGAGGGCAAGAAGCTGCGCCACGGGATCGCGTCGGCGTGCATCCCGGACGCATACGGCACCGACGTCACTTGGGACGACATCGTGCCCGGCAGCTACGACCCAGCCGCACGCCTGTCAGTCATGGACGACGAGGGCCTCGACGCGGCGCTGATGTTCCCGTCGCTCATGCTGATCACGGGCGACATCAACGATCCCGATATCGCAGTCGAGAATGCGCGTGCATACAACCGCTGGATGACCGACTTCTGCTCGGAGGACCCGAACCGGCTGTTCGGCATGGGCGTCTGCCCGCTGCAATCAGTCGACGGGGCTGTGGCCGTGATCGAAGAGGTCGCCAACGCCGGACTGACCGGCATCACCTTCCGACCCGAGCGGTATAACGGGCTCGAGCTGTTCTCCGACGACATGTACCGCGTGTGGTCGGCCGCCGAGCACCACGACCTGACCGTGGGCATCCACGGCAGCTTCGGCTCGGGCATGCCGAGCTTCGCCAAGACCCGCTACGAGAACCAGTTCTACGTCCACATGGTCTGCCACCCGTTCGAGCAGATGGCCTCGGTGATGGAGATGGTGGCCTCCGGCGTGCTCGACGACCACCCCATGCTGCGAGTGGGCTTCTTCGAGTCCGGCCTGGGCTGGCTGCCGTACTGGCTGGATCGCCTCGATGAGCACAAGGAGGCCATGGGCCACCTCGTGCCCCGGCTGAAGCGCGACCCTACGGAGATCTTCTCCGAGCAGTGCTTCGTGACCATGGAAGCCGGCGAGGGCGAGGCTTTCGAGCAGGTCGCCGCGATGGGCCTGGCGCACACCGTGGTGTGGGGCTCGGACTACCCCCACTACGACTGCACCTTCCCCGGCGCACTCGCTGAGCTCAACGAGACCTTCGAAGGCTTCGACGACGAGGTGAGCGCCCTGCGCGACGAGGTCGTCTACACCAACGCCCGCCGCTTCATGGGGCTCTCGTAGCCCCATGAGCATCAGGCACAGCATGGGGCTCTCGTAGCCCTAGGTCCGGCGTCTCGAAACGGCGCTGTCTCCGATCAGGCGGCGCAAGCCACGGCTTCAACTGCGACGCCGGCGCGGTCAGCTGTGGACGGTGAAAGCTTGGCGACGATCTCGGCCAAATCGGTAGACGGAGAAATCACTGTCGAGCGAGATGGCTTCGTGAATGCCCATCCGCTGCATGATTGACCAGCTCGTGCGATCCACCAAGGAGAAGCGCTGGTCTGCGAATGCTGCGCCGATGCTGGCGGCGGTCTCGAGATCGGCCACGATCGCTGGCTCGACACGGGCGATGCCCATGCGGATGCCGTTCACCAGGCGCTCGGCCGCTTCCCGACCGAGTCGGCGCGTTGCAAGGAACCACGTCTCGATCAGTACGTGATCGCTCGTAAGCAGTTGTCCTTCGAACTCTCGGATTCGACGCGCAGCACGCTCGTGTCCGGAGTCATCCGCATCCGCTGCTGCGTACCAAGCGGAGGTGTCGACGAAGACGCTCATCGAGACTCATGAAGCGCTGCCACGGCGTCCGCGGTCGCCGCGACGCGGTCGGTGGCGATGTCACTGCCTCCGGAGCGGCCGATGCCGATGATGGCCGAAACATCTGCCGTCACAGCGCCTCGCTCCTGGTCACGGTCGACGAGCTGCCGGATGTACTCGGCCATCGTGACACCCAGCGCGGCAGCCTTCTGCTTGACCATGGCGTGCTGCTCGGCACTCAGCGAAATTTGTGTACGCATGGTGTTACATCATAACATCGTTTCAGTAATCAGGGTTCGGTGGCTGCCTGCCACATCTCGGCATTCAGGAAAATGAACGCCGAGAACACCAGCAGTCTCCGGAGCGACTTGGCCAGCAGCGTCATCATCTGACCCACCCGGCGCCTCAGTTGGCCTACCGACGACCGCACCCTCGGCCATCGGCGTCAGGTCTTGCGTCGGCATCTTCTTCAGGGGAAATTCCGCAAAGCGCTGCCGATACTGCGCGGCAGATCGAGCGGAAAAGCCGAGTTCCAACCTTGTGACGGTCGAGATTCGTACCAGTCCGCGTTGGATTCTCGAGAACCACTCAGCGGCATCGGATGCGGTATCAAGACGAACTAGTGCTGTGGCCGGTTACGTGTGGGGGGTTGGTGTCCGCGTGGTGGGGTGTGTGGTGTGGTTTGGTCGGGGGTATGAGTGAGCGTGTTCGGGTTCGCCGGCTGACCCATGAAGAGGGCCGGGCGTTGCAGCAGATCGTG
>JAJEEO010000019.1 GCA_022820925.1 Acidimicrobiia bacterium
GATGGCGAACGAATAGGCACAGCGCCGGATGGCGAACGAATAGGCACAGCGCCGGATGGCGAACGAATAGGCACAGCGCCGGATGGCGAACGAATAGGCACAGCGCCGGATGGCGAACGAATAGGCGCAGGTATATTCGGCCCCCGCCCGTCAGGGGGTGTAGCTCAGTTGGTAGAGCGCTTCGGTCGCATCGAAGAGGCCAGGGGTTCGATTCCCCTCACCTCCACATCGAGCCTCGTAGACCGCTTGGTGAGGTTCCGGATCACATCGGGGCCCTCGATGCTGGGTCGAGTCATCGCGTGCCTGCTGGTGATGGCGCTCGCGGCGGGCGCGTGCGCGTCTGCGGAGGAGTCCGAGTCGCGATATGAGGGCCTCGCCGTGGCCCCCTCGCAGCTGCGGGAGATTCCCCCGATGGAACTCACCGATACTTCAGGCAACGACTTCCACCTGGTGGACGACACCGAAGGGCAGGTGCGACTCGTGTACCAGCTCTTCACGAACTGCCCCGACATCTGCGGGGTCCAGATGGCGCAGCTCGCCAGTGTGCTGGGGCGACCAGGGGCGCCCGGGAACGTGCAGGTCATCGCAGTGACCGTCGACCCCGACCGGGACTCGCCCGAGATCCTCCGTGCGTACCTCGACCAATTCAGCACAGAATTCGTCGGCATCGTCCCGCAGAGCGAAGAGCAGCTGACCGAGCTGCAGAATGCGCTCGGATCGCTGACATCGCTCAAAGTGTTCCCTGCCACCACAACCGAGCACGGTGAGGGCGGCGAAGCGCACGGGTCCATGACACACGACCACGGCGTCTACGACGTCGCCCACGACGGCCGCGTCTTCGCATTTGCCCCCAACGGCTGGGGCTATGCGCAGTATCCGTATCCCACCCGGCAATCCGAATTCGATCACGACCTGCCGATCCTGGCGGGCATTGATCCGGGCGACCCCGCCGAAGCAGGCCTGTAGTCATGCGGTTCTGGTGCTCAGCGCTGCAGGAGCCTTGGACCTGGGCATGGCGGGCCTATCCCGGCGTGTGGGCAGCGTCGGCAGCCATCGCGGTGCCCTACGTGTGGGCTCGGCGCCGCATCAGCCAGAGCCATGCACTGTCGCCAGACTCCGCGACAGCGGCGCTTCAGCGGCGGCAGGCCTGGTTCTTCGGGGCTGGGGTGCTGGCATTCTGGGTGGCATCGGATTGGCCGCTGGGCGTGCTCGGTGCGGGCTACCTGGCGTCAGCCCACATGGCGCAGTTCATGCTGTACACGCTGGTTGCCGCACCGCTGCTGGTGCTCGGCACGCCCGAGCCGATGGCTCGGCGGATCCTGGCGAAGCTGCGCTTGTACCGGTTCATGACCCGGCTGACCCAGCCGGTCTTCGCCGGTCTTGCGTTCAACGCCTGCCTGGTGGCGACGCACTCGCCATGGGCGGTGGACACGCTGCGGGCGAACCAGGCCGGTTCGTTCGTCATGGACGTGGTGTGGCTGATCTCCGGGGTGGTCGTGTGGCTGCCGATCTGCTCTCCGCTCGTCGAGCATCGGCTGCAGCACTACCCCGGAAAGATGGTGTACCTGTTCCTCGCGCTCGGTGTCGTGCCGGCGGTTCCGGCTGGGTTCCTCACCTTCGCCGGCTTCCCCCTCTACGCCACCTACGAGCTGGCGCCTCGCTTCTACGGCCTCGACGCAGCCACCGATCAGCAGATGGCGGGACTCATCATGAAACTGGGCGGCATCCCGATCGTGTGGGGAGCGATCGTTGCGATGATGCTGCGTTGGGCTGACGAAGCGCGCAGGGCCAGCCCGGCGCCCGCTAATCGACGATGACGACCGCCCAGTAGATCACCGCAGCCAGCAGGGCTGCGGCTGCAGCGAGTGCGCGAACGGACAGCCACACTTCGTCGCCCGGCCGCATCGGCCGCCGCGGTGGCCGACCGAACATCAGCCGATGCGGGCGCTCTCGCGCTCGCGCAGCCGGACATTCACCCACATCTTCTCGAGGTGCTGGGCGACGGTGAGCGCGCCCTGGGGCACCTCGTGTTCGGCGAAGAACGCCTCGACCTCGTCGGCGAGCTCCCGCGTGTTCAGCCCGCGTATGCCGCCGACCATGCGGGGGATGGAGTTGTGCGGGAAGCGGTCGGTCAGCTCCTCCCACTGGTCGCGAACGAACTTCCACGCCACGGGACCCCAGTCCAGATGGTTCATGGCAGCTCCCAGCATGTAGGGGGCGTTCTGGGTGCGCACCTCGGTGGCGATCAGCTCAAGCGTTCGCTCGAACAGTTCGCGCGGCTCGAATCCCAGCAGTGCCTGCAGGTAGCGCAATTCGCTCTGGGGGGTATCTGCTGAGCGGTAGAGATCGATCATCCGCTCGTAGTCGGTCTGATCACCCGCTGCTGCTGCGACCTGTACGGCTGCGGCAGCCAGATTCGGCTCGACCGCAGCGCCATTGCCGATGGACGTCTCGAAGATCTCTCGTGCGCGGGTGCGCACCAGCTCGTCACGACCGCGGCCGCCTGCGGCTTCGAACAGCACCCCGCGCAGCTCACGGTCGAGATCCGGCTCGCCCGGTTGGGGCTCGAATCCCAGCACGCCGAGCGCGGTCGTTGCCAGGTCTCGGATCAGCACCTCCAGAGCGGCCCTGCCGGACGGTTCCGCGATGGCGTGCAGCCCCTTGAGGCCCCCGATCATTCGCTGCCACACGTGCAGGTCGGTCTCGAGTCCCAGGTCGGTGACGAGCTCGATGAACTCGGCCGCGCTGGCGTCGCCCGCGACGACGGCTGCGTAGGTGTCGTCCACCAGCCCGTAGCGCTCGATGGGGTCGAGCACTTCGAGGGCCTGACGTGCCACAGCCCCGAGCAGATCGCCGCCGTAGCGAACCCGGTAGTAACCGTGCCCGCCCGAGTTGACGACCGCCCAGGAGGCCGGTCCGCCCAAGTCGACAACCGTCGAGGCGCCCGAGAGCAGGAACCGTCGCTCGACGGTGCCCGTCCCGGCGAGCTGGGCCCGCACCATGACCGGCACGCTCCACAATTCGCTGTCGTGGGGCTCAGCGCTCGCGGCGCCCGGAGCGTCGCCGCGGTAGGTGAATCGCTGCTGGGAGAGCTTCAACCCGTCGGGGTGGCGCTCGACGGACAGGATCGGGTAGCCGCCCTTGAAAATCCAGCCGTCCATGACCGATCGCACCGGCTCGCCGCTGGAGGACTCCAGCGCGTCCCACAGATCGGTCGTGGTGGTGTTGGCGTAGCTGTGGCGCTCGAGGTAGTGCTGCACGCCGACTGCGAACCGATCAGGGCCGAGGTACTGCTCGAGCATGCGCACGACCGCCGCGCCTTTCTCGTAGGTCAGCACGTCGTACATGCCTTCGGCGTCGGCTGGTGAGATCACCTCGTACTCGATGGGACGGGTGGAGCTGAGCGCGTCGACGTCGAACGCCGCACCGCGCTCGATGCAGAACTCGTCCCAGCGCTTCCATTCGGGTCGGAAGGCATCGGTGACGGCCACTTGCATGAACGTGGCGAACGCCTCCTTCAGCCAGATGCCGTTCCACCAGTCCATCGTCACGAGATTGCCGAACCACATGTGGGCCAGCTCGTGGGCCACCACGTCGACGATGCGCAGGAGTTCCGCAGTGGTGGCCTTCTGCGGGTCGGCCAGCAGCAGCGTCTCGCGGAAGGTGATGGCGCCCATGTTCTCCATCGCGCCGAAAGCAAAGTCCGGCACAGCGATGAGGTCCACCTTGGTGCCCGGGTAGTCGATGCCGTAGTAGTCCACGAGCCAGGCCAGTGCGAACGCTCCGGCTTCCAGCCCGAAGCTCGTCAGGGCCGACTTGCCCCGCACATGCACGATGCGCAGCGGCACGCCGCCCACGTCGACGGGATCGGTGGCCTCGAGGTCGCCGACAATGAAGGCCATGAGATAGGTGGACATTTGCATGGTGTCGGCGAAGGTGTCGCGCCGGCGGCCGTCCGGCAGGGTTTCTGACGACACGACCTCCCCGCAACTGACTGCCATGAGGCCGGCTGGCACGATCATCGTGACGCCGAAGACTGCCTTGAGGTCCGGCTCGTCGAAGCACGGAAAGGCCCGCCGGGCGTTGGTGGACTCGAACTGGGTCGTCGCAATGGTGTGGGACTGGCCGGCCTCGTCCACGAACGTGGACCGGTAGAAGCCCCGGAGCTGGTCGTTCAGCACGCCGGCGAATGTGCATGCGATCTGGAGGTCGCCGGGTTCGAGCCGGCGGCCGTCGGCGGGCCGCAGCATCATCCGTTCAGTGTCGGGATCGAACGAGATATCGGCCCCGACGGCCCTGTCGCCTTGGCGCAGGGTCGCATCTGTGCACTCGAGCTCTGCGGCGTTGAGGGTGACGCTGTCGATCGACGCATGCACCTTGGCGTCGATGCTGACTTCGCCGACGAACCGTGCAGCCTCGAGGTCCGGCTCGATGAGGATGTCGTAGCGGACGGGGTGCACGTCACGGGGCAGCCGGTAGGGGTTGGCATCAGGCGAGCTGGCAGTCAGAAGCGTCACGGCGCGCACACTACCCACGCCCTCGCTGCGGGATCAGGTCGTGCGAGCGGGCGAGTCGAGGTGCTAAGCCCACGTGCGTGGAATCGGCGGGCGAGCCCGAACGTCTCGATGTGGTCGGCATCGGGAATGCACCCGATGCCGCTGCTGAGCCTGAGCCTCTTGATGTGGTCGGCATCGGGAATGCACCTGATGCCGCTGCTGGGCCTGAGCCTCTTGATGTGGTGGGCATCGGGAATGCGATGGTGGATGTGCTGCTGCGCGCCGATGACGCCGTCGTCGACGGTCTGGGCATCGTCAAGGGAGCGATGACGCTGGTGGACACCCAGCGGGCAACTGAGCTTGCCGCGATGGTGGAACTGCTCGGCGGTGCCGACGAGATGACTCCCGGCGGCTCGGTCGCCAACACGATGCTGGGCATCGCTGCGCTCGGTGCCCGCGCCGGCTACATGGGACGTGTCTGCGCGGACGGGCTCGGAGATCTGTTCGTGGCCGATATGTCGGCACATGGGGTCACTCAGGCAACTGCAAGAGCGCCGCGTGACGACCCCACAGGACGCTGCACGGTCGTCATCACCCCTGACGGCGAGCGAACGATGAGCACCTACCTGGGCGCGTCTGCCGGTTTCGCACCGGCTGATGTGGACTGGGACATGGTGGGCCGAGCCCGCACCGTGCTGCTGGAGGGCTACCTGTGGGATCCGACGGCTGCCCGGGCAGCACTGCGCGAGGTAGCCGAGCACTGTGCCGCGCCCGGCAACGACTGCCAGGTTGCACTCAGCCTCTCGGACTCATTCTGCGTGGACCGCCACCGGCGCGAGTTCGTCGACATGGTCGACCGGTGCACGAACATCCTGTTCGCGAATGCCGCCGAGCTCAAGGCCTTGTACGAGACCGACGATCTCGATGAGGCGTTGGCGGCGGTGCAGGGCCAGGTGGACATTGCATCGGTGACGCTCTCGGCCGCAGGCGCTGTTCTCGTGACACCCGATGAAATCGTGCAGGTGCCCGTCGAACCCGTCGACGAAGTGGTCGACCGGACTGGTGCCGGCGACCTGTACGCAGCAGGCGTGCTCTACGGGCTGTCTCAGGGGTACGACCTCCAACGGTGCGGCCGCCTGGGTTCCGTAGCCGCCGCCGAAGTCATCTCACACGTGGGCACCCGTCCGCTTGTACCGCTCGACGAGCTGGCCGCTGGGGTGAGCTAGGCCCGCTCGAACCACGCGCTGACCTCCGCGGCCATGTCGTCGAGCAGTGATCGCAGCCGCCTGCGATCTGCGGCAACGTCGCCCGGGATCTGCTGGGTGGCTTCGAGGTAGACCTTGGCCTTTGACTCAGTGCCGCTCGGCCGTATGCAGATGCGCACCTGTGCCTCGAGGTCATCGGCGCCGCCGCCGACCGCGTGCGGGCCGAGTTCGAGTTCGACCAGATCGGCGGGGTGGGGCTTTCCGGCTTCGAGCCAGTCGGTGACCTCCGTCACAGGACGGCCGCCGATTGTGCGGGGCGGATCAGCCCGTAACGCCGCCATCGCAGCGGCAATCTCTTCCGCATCGGCGCGCACCGAAGCTGCACCCGTGACATGCAAGCCGACCTCCGCGGCCAGTTCATCGAGCCGTTCGAGCGGCCCGATACCGCGAGCCGCCAAGTCCCCCGCCAATCGCGCGAATTCCACTGCTGCCGAGATGCCGTCCTTGTCCAGCACGGCGTCGCTGACCGAGTAGCCGAGCGCTTCCTCGTAGCCGAACACCCACCGGGCGCCGGGTGGCGTCAACCGGGGCTCCATGATCCACTTGAAGCCGGTCAGGGTGCGGTGGTGAGCCACGCCGCGGGCAGCGCACATGGCTTCGACCATCCGGCCTGACACGACTGACGATGCCGAGATGAGCGGCTGCGCGGCTCGACCGTCGTCGTGCAAGCAGATCAACCAGTCGCACAGCAGCACACCCAGCTCATCGCCGCTCAGACGGTGCCAGGCGCCGTCCCCATCGCGAACGGCCACCGCCAGCCGGTCCGCGTCGGGGTCATTCGCGAGGACGAGATCGACATCGTGATCGGTGGCGAGAGCCATCGCATCGTCGAGGGTGCCTGGTTCCTCTGGATTCGGGAATGGCAGACCGGCAAACGCGCCATCGGGCTGCCGCTGGTGCTCCACGTAGATCGGGGGAGGCAGCCCGGCGGTGGCAAACGCATGGCCCAGGGTCTGCGAGCCGACACCGCACAACGCCGTGTACACGATCGGCGGCACATCGTTCGGATCGACCGGTCGACCGTCGGCGTCAAAGACCGGACGGCGGATCGCTGCGCCGACGTACTCAGCGATCACCGATCGCACATCGAGGCTCTCCACCTCGTGTCGGGCTGCCAGATCAGCGTCGGCAGGAAGCGATGACAGGTCCATGCGCGCTTCTATGCGCTGGTCGAGCGGCGGCCGGATCTGCGTTCCGTCGGCCCAGTACACCTTCAGGCCGTTGTCATTGCGGGGGTTGTGGCTCGCCGTCACCATCAATCCCGCCCCCGCTGAGCGAGCGAGCAGTTGGCGGGCCAGCAACGGTGTCGGCGCAGGGCCATCGATGATCGCGGCCGCGATGCCCATGGCGGCGAGCAGCCGGGCTGCATCTAACGCCATGTCGCCAGAGCCGGGCCGGGCGTCGAAGCCCACGACCGCCCCACGGCCGGCGAGGCCGTTGGCGATCAGCTCAGTGCCGACCGCACGGGCCGCAATGCGGACCATGACCCGGTTCATCCGCGCCGGCCCCGGCCCTACGGGGGCCCTCATGCCTGCGGTGCCGAAGTGCAGCACGCTCCCGAAGTGGGCCTGCACCCAGTCGGTGCTTGCGCGGTTGGCCTCGATGTCCGCGCACATTGCCGCGTCGGGTTCAACCGCCAGCCAAGCCTCAGCGAGCGCTTCGGGAGTTGTCATCAGGGCACGTCTCCGCTCGTCGCTGTCCGTATCTGGAGCGGGCGCGCCAGTATGTTCGGCCCGGCATGTTGTTCCCGACGTTTGTCTTCGGAGCATTTTTCTCCGTCGTTTTCGTCGTGAACTGGCTGACCCGGCCGCATCCGGCGCTGTGGAAGCCGCTGATGCTCGCCGCCAGCATCGTGTTCTACGGCTGGTGGAGCTGGCGGTTCGTCTTCCTGCTGCTCGCCACCATCGTCATGAACTGGGTCGTCGGGCACTACGCGGTCATGAGCTCCGACCGCCGGAGACGCTGGTGGATCCGAGCTGGCGTGGCTGCCAACCTCGGCATCCTCGGCGTCTTCAAGTACTGGGACTTCTTCGCAGTCGAGATGTCCAACCTGCTCGAGAGTTTCGGCATCTCGGGAGCGTTGCCGGTGCTGGAGTACACGCTGCCGGTGGGCATCTCCTTCTACACGTTCCAGGCGATGAGCTACATCATCGACATCGGCCGGGGGCACATCCGCGAGATGGCCCCGCTGGACTTCGCGGTGTACCTCTCGTTCTTCCCCCAGCTGGTGGCAGGCCCGATCGTGCGGGCTGCGGAGATGGCCCCCCAGCTCGCCGCCCGTCCCGACCCCCGCTTCGTGCCGGCGGCCGAGGCATTCGGCCTCATCCTGAATGGCCTGTTCAAGAAGGTGGTGATCTCGAGCTTCCTCGCAAGCGAGATCGTGGACGGCGTCTTCGCCGATCCGTCAGCGCACAGCGGTCTGGAAGTGGCGCTGGCCGTGTACGCCTACGCCGTCCAGATTTACGCCGACTTCTCGGGCTACACCGACATCGCGATCGGCGTGGCGCTGCTGCTGGGCTTCCGTTTCCCGCAGAACTTCGACAACCCGTACCGAGCACTCACACTGCAGGACTTCTGGCGGCGCTGGCACATGACACTGTCGCGCTGGCTGCGCGACTACCTGTACGTGCCGCTGGGCGGCAACCGGCGCGGGCGCGCCAACACCTACCGCAATCTCATGTTGGTCATGCTGCTCGGCGGCCTCTGGCACGGCAGCACGTGGAATTTCGTGATCTGGGGCGGCATCCACGGCGTTGTCCTGGCGGTCGAACGGCTGCTTCGCGAGCACCGCGAGCGCACCGGAATGAGCCCGCTGCTGCCGTCGGGCATCGGCGAGACGGTGCGCTGGCTCGTCACGTTCCACGTCGTGTGCTTGGCGTGGGTGTTCTTCCGCTCCGAGTCGCTGTCTGCGGCGATGGAGATGCTCGGCGCGCTCGCCAACTTCGAAAACTACGCCGGCACTGCGACACCGCTCGTCATCGCAGTGACGTTCGGGGCGCTCGCCTTCCAGTTCATGCCTTCGGACTGGTTCGAGCAGCTCCGTGACGGTTTCGGCAGCCTGGGCTGGGTGAGCCAGGGCGCTGTGGTGGGGCTGTCCCTGGTGGCAATCGACGTGCTTGGCCCGACGGGCGTGGCCCCGTTCATCTACTTCCAGTTCTGAGTCATGCCGGCATCGAACGCTCCTGCTGATCACCGAACCGGCTTCCCGGGAGGCGAGCCGCGGC
Organism: Acidimicrobiia bacterium; assembly: GCA_022820925.1. Taxonomy (GTDB): domain Bacteria; phylum Actinomycetota; class Acidimicrobiia; order Acidimicrobiales; family Poriferisodalaceae; genus Poriferisodalis. The sequence goes on from JAJEEO010000019.1 coordinate 8,986, forward strand.
TCGACGCGACAGATCGCCGCCGCGGCGTGGCTGCCGGCAGGGTGCTCGCGGCCGGTGCGTTCGGGCTCGTGCTGGCGATCGCGCTCAATGCCCAGCAGCTGTTGCGCGAGGCTTCCCAGAAGCCATTCGGCTGGGAGCGCGACTCGTCGGTCGCGGTCTGGGAGCCGGTCGAGAGCGCCTCGAGCGCCGTGGGACTGCACCTGCCTCGCCTGTGGGCCGACGAAGCCTTGGGCCGCACGGTGACCGACCCCGCAGGCACGCAGGCGGCCTCAGACCGTGCCACCTCTGGAATCCCGGCATCGGCTGATCCCGATCCCGAGGCAACTGGGGGCATCGTGCTGGCCGAGACGGGCACTGACAATGAGGCCTCCACATCCCCAACGACCAGCCCGAGCGCCGCAACCGTGCCCGGCAGCGTCTCGGAGCCAGCACCCGCGGCCGCGCCGACGCCGGACAATCCGCTGCGCCTCGCCGTCATCGGCGACTCGATGGTCAGGTTCTTCGGCGACACGATGGTCTCGCTGGCCAACCAGACCGGTGTCATCGATGCCGCGACCGAGCACCAGCTCTCCAGCGGCCTCACCCGCCCCGACTTCTATGACTGGCCGGCTCGGATCGTCGAAGTCATGGCCACCGACGACCCCGATGCGGTGGTGCTGATGTACGGCGGCAACGACGCGCAGGCGCTCGTCGTGGACGGCCAGATTGCCCGACCGTTCTCGGACACCTGGGCGGGCGAGTACTCAGCTCGCGTCGGGCACATGATGGATCTGGTCACGACAGACCCCGATCGCATCCTCATCTGGGTCGGGCAGCCGATCATGCGCGATCCTGATTTCGATCACAAGATGGTCGAGCTGAACAAGATCTACGCGGCCGAGGCGGCCACACGCGAACGTGTCCGTTACGTCGATACGCGTGACCTCTTCCGTGGGCCCGATGGCGGATTCAGCCGCTACGTGATCGACGAGGCGGGTCAGCGCACCGATGTGCGCCTCACCGACGGGGTCCACCTCAGCACGATCGGCGGGAAGTGGCTGTCGCAGCTCCTGCTCGACGAGCTCGGCGAGATGGTCGATTTGAGCTCCGGTGCCGGATCATGATGCGGCTCAGTCGCTCAGCGGCATTGAGCCTTGAATTCGAGTCCGGAGTCGGCCAGCCGTTCGAGCGCCATGTCGAGGCCGCGGACGGTTGACGAGCGATTCCCGCCGCCATCGTGCAGCAGGATCACCGCTCCCGCTCGTGCCCTGTTGACGATGCCATTGGCGATGGTGCTGGCCGAGGGTCCCAGCCAGTCCCGGGGACTGTAGGACCAGCTGGCCAATCGCAGGCCGTGCTCCGCAGACCACTGCTGCGTGTACGTGCCGACGTCGTAGTAGGGCGGCCTGATGCACGGCGTGGCGAGTGGCCCCAGCACTTCCTCGGTTCGACCGACCGAGCGGTCAAACGCCGCCCTCGTCATGCGGGCGAGTGACCGGTGATCCCACGAGTGATTGGCGAGGGTGTGGCCCTCGTGTGCAATCCGCTGGGTGATCAACGGGTATCTCTCTGCGAGATAGCCCACGACGAAGAAGGTCGCCTGTGCCCCGTGCTTCGCCAGCACGTCGAGCACTTGTGGCGTATAGGTGGGATGCGGACCGTCGTCGAACGTCAGGTAGATCACCGGGCCGTCGTCGGGCACCACCGGAGGCGAAGTTCGCATGCTCGACCAGAATCCGTCGAGGTCACGGGTGGCAATCCCGTCGCCGAGCCCGGGGGGATACACCTCGATCGACAGCCGGTAGTCCGTCGGCTCGATGAGCGACGAGACGACGGTGATGTGCCAGGCACCTCCTGCCGGCAGCCGGCTCGCAAATCGCCGGGCCTGTTCAGCAACGGGTACCAAGACCGTGCGATCGTCGTCATCGTCGAGACGGGCTTCCAGCCAGACGCCGTCCGGCGCTTCGAGCGTCGCCACCATGACGTCGTGCTCGGCAGCGTGAACGATGAACGGATGCCGTTCGCGCAGTTCGATTCGATCCGACATCGCAGTGCCGATGCCGTCGAGTTCGAACCGGGCGGGCGTCGGCGGTCGGGTGATCTGCAGCGATGGCACGTTGTGCACCGGCTCGACGCGGACAGCGGTGACTGCGTCTTCGGCATCATCAATCGCGACGGTCAAGGTCGTGCGTCTGGTTATCGACGTCGGCCGCTCAAAGGGCGAACGATCAAAGAGCGACACCTCGATGTCGCCGTCCCGGATGTCGAGCGCCTCGACGATGGTGCGTTCGCCGAGCTCGATCGGGTCGCGGAGACGGAATGCGCCGCCGACGTCGACCGCGGGGACGAGCCAGTTGGTCGGCGGCGAACCTGGTGTCTCGTCGATGACGTGCAGGACGTAGTCATCGACACCGTCGCCGTTCAGGTCGCCCCGCGCAGTCTCCGGCTGCAGTGAGAAGGCACGATCGGGATACGAGGCCGCGAGAACTGACTCGACGGACGTGGCGATTCGAACCTCCTCGGGCACGTCGGCGTCGGTATTCCTGGGCGCGAGCGGAGGCTTGACGGCGCGCGGATCGGCGTCCTCCACGGCTCCATCGTCGGCGCTGTCGTAGGTCTCTCTGGTCGGGAGGAGGGTGGCGGCTTGCGTCCTCGCCGGAGCCGCGGTCGGCGTGGCACCTTGCTGTGTCGTTGCCGGAGGCGAGGTCGTTGGGGATGTGATCGATGCCGCCGGCGTGGCCGGGGATGAAGTCTCGCCCGATGCTTCGCGTCCGGAGCCGGTGTCGAGTTGCTGGGCTCGGTCCTGATCGTCGGGTGCGCGTGAAAGCTGGCAGCCGCCGACGAGCACTGCCGCGACAATCAGCAAGCAGCGGCATGTGCATCGGCCAGATCCGACCATGACAACCGATCATGACCGATGTACGCGGCTACGAAGTGCCACCCCGCTGCTGTTCAACGGGCACTGCAGCGTGCGGCCTAGCCGCGGCCGCAGTTGGGGCGCTTGCCGTGATTGGCCTTGCTGCGGCGCGCCCGGAGCTTCCGCTTCTTGGTGCGCTTCGACATAGGCGTTGCAGGCTACCGAGGCAGCGCCGGCATCCGGTCATACCGCCATTGTTTCCCGCTCTTGTTCCCCGTGCTCATGCGATGGGGCTCACGGGCCGCTCGGGCCCAGGCTCAGCCGACGGCGCCCACCTCGTGCAGTTTCTCGATGTCGTCAGCGTCGAATCCCCAGTCGGCGAGCACCTCGTCGGTGTTCTCGCCGGGGGCTGCGGGCGGCCGGGCGACCTCGCCGGGGGTGCGGCTGAAGCGGGGCGCGGGTGCCGGCTGCATGACGCCCTCGACCTCCACGAAACTGCCCCGGGCGACGTTGTGCGGATGGTGCGGTGCTTCGGACAGGTCCAGCACCGGCGCGTAGCACACATCGGAGCCGGCCATGATCTCGTCCCACTCGTCGCGGGTCTTGGTCTTGATGACCTCAGCGAGGCGCGCCCGCTTGTCGGCCCATCCGTCGCGGTCGTTGCGGTCCACCGTGGGAGCGTCGGCCAGGCCGGTCTTCTCAAGCAGCTCGTCGTGGAATTTGCCCTCGATGGACCCCACCGAGACGAACTTGCCGTCGGACGTCTCGTACACGCCGTAGTAGTAGGCGCCGCCGTCGAGGAAGTTGGACTCGCGCTCGTCCGTCCAGCCGCCCGAGCCGTAGATGCCGTAGATCGCCGCCATCAGCGACGCCGCACCTTCGGTCATGGCTGCGTCCACCACCTGGCCCTCGCCCGAAGCGCGCGCTTCGAGCAGCGCGGCACACACGCCGAACGCCAGGTACATGCCGCCTCCGCCGAAGTCGCCCACCAGGTTGAGCGGCGGGCTCGGCGCCTCCGAGGGGCCGATGGCGTGCAGCGCGCCGGTGAGAGCGATGTAGTTGATGTCGTGGCCGGCGGCGTGTGCCATTGGCCCTTCCTGGCCCCATCCGGTCATGCGGCCGTAGACCAGCTTCGGGTTGCGAGCGAAGCACTCGTCTGGTCCGAGGCCCAGCCGTTCGGTCACGCCGGGGCGAAAGCCCTCGATGAGCGCGTCAGCCTGCTCTACCAGCTTCAGCACCGTCTCGACGCCGTCGGGCGACTTGAGATCGACAGCCACCGAGCGGCGGCCGCGGTTGAGCACATTGAACTTGCGCCCCCGATCGATGCCCAGGTCCTCGGGCGCCATGCGGTCGATGCGCACGACGTCGGCGCCGAGGTCGGCGAGCAGCATTGCGCAGAACGGTCCCGGGCCGATGCCGGCCAGCTCGATCACCTTGAGTCCCTGCAGCGGTCCCATGGGTTCCTCCCCGTCAATAGATGTCTCGGGCGCGCACCCGAGGGGGCGAAGTCTTGCACGCCGCGCCCCGAACCGCCTGAGAGGACCGTGAGCACCCGGCGGTGCACTCATTAGCCTCGCCCGGCGATGGAGCGCTTTGGGTTCGTGGGCCTGCCCAACGCGGGAAAGTCGTCGCTGTTCAACTCGCTCGCCGGCGGCGGGGCTCTGGCGGCGCCGTATGCCTTTGCCACCACCGATCCGAATGTCGGCGTTGCCCGAGTGCCCGATGCCCGGCTCGATGCGCTTGCCGAGATGAGTGCCAGCCGCAAGGTGGTGCCCACCACCACGGAGTTCATCGACATCGGCGGGCTCGTGGAGGGCGCCAGCAAGGGCGAGGGATTGGGCAACCGATTCCTGGCGGGCATCCGTGAGGTCGACGCGATCGTGTTCGTGCTGCGCGCCTTCGGCGATGCCGACGTGCCCGGCCCCGCCGACCCGCTCGAGCACCTGCGCATCGTCGAGACCGAGCTGACGCTGGCGGATCTGGAGTCAGTGGAATCCCGGATCGACCGCCGGCGCAAAGCGGCGCGCAGCCAGCCGTCTGACGCAGCACTCGCCGACGAGGTGGCGGCACTCGACGCCGCGCTCGAACACTTGGCGGCCGGAACGCCGCTGTACCGGGCGTGGCCGCTCGGCGCAGTAACCGATGGGTCCGACGGACACCCGCACCGAGCCGCGCTGCGGAGCCAATTCCTGCTGACCGACAAGCCGGTCATGGCAGTGCTCAACCTCGGCGAGGACCAGCTCGATACCGCAGCGGAGCTGGCAGCGCCCATCGAGGCCGAGCTGCCGGGCGCAACGGTGCTGCCGCTGTGCGTGCAGCTCGAAGCCGAAGCTGCGCAGCTCACGGGCGCCGAGCGGGCAGAGCTGCTCGAAGGGCTCGGTCTCGGGGAGGGCGCGCTGGAGCGGTTCGTGGCCGCTGCGCACGGACTGCTGGGATTGCACACGTTCCTCACCACGGGCGAGAAGGAATCCCGGGCGTGGACCTTCCGGGCCGGCTGGCGGGCGCCGCAGTGCGCCGGACGCATCCACACCGATTTCGAACGAGGCTTCATCCGGGCCGAGGTGATCGACTGGGCCGATCTGCTGGACTTAGGCTCATGGTCTGCAGCCCGGGACGCCGGCCGCCTGCGAGTCGAGGGGAAGGACTATCCGATGCGCGATGGCGACGTCGTGGAGTTCCGCTTCAACGTATAGCCATGCCCTGGCTGGCCTGCGGGGATCGAGTGGTGGCAAGCCTCGAGGTCGCCCGTACCCGCTCTGAGCGCCGGCGTGGCCTGCTTGGGCGCGACGACCTGACCGGGGCGCTGCTGATCGAGCGGTGCCGGAGTGTGCACACCTTCGGGATGAGCTTCGACATCGACGTGGCGTACCTCGACGCGGACGGCTGCGTGATCGACATCGTGACGATGCCGCCGGGGCGCATCGGCCGTCCCCGCTTGGCCGCGCGTTCGGTCATCGAGTCCCGGGCCGGCGCATGCGAACGCTGGGGCTTGGCCGTGGGCGACACGCTCGATGTTCGGCTCGACGCATGAGCGAGACGGAGCCGCGGCTGTGGCTGGTTGCCACGCCCATCGGCAACCTTGCCGACATCGCCCCGCGGGCCATCGAGGTGCTGGCGGCGGTGTCGTTTGTGGCCTGCGAGGACACCCGCCGCACCGGCCTGCTGCTGCAGCGGCTGGGTGTGGGACCGCTGCCGCTGGTGGTGATGCACGAGCACAACGAGGCCACCGTCGCCGCAGAGATCGTGCAGCGCCTGACGGCGGGGGAGACCGCCGCGTACATCACGGACGCGGGCATGCCAGCCGTCTCCGATCCCGGCCAGCGGCTGGTCGCGGCGGCGGCAGCAGCGGGCATCGGCATCAGTGCTGTTCCTGGACCGTCGGCGCCGGTGACGGCGTTGGCCATCTCGGGCCTGCCGACGGATCGCTGGGTCATGGAAGGGTTCCTGCCCCGCAAGGGAACGGCCCGCGGTCATCGACTCGAGGGGATCGCCGCCGAACAGCGGACGGTCATCTTGCTGGAATCGCCCAAGCGCCTCGGCGCCACGCTTGACGACCTGGCCGAAGCCTGCGGCGCCGACCGTCGGGCGGTCGTCGTCCGCGAACTCACCAAGCTCCACGAAGAAGTGGCGCGCGGCACGGTCGGCGAGCTGGCAGCCCGGTTCGCCGAACCGCCCAAGGGGGAGATCGTCGTGGTTCTCGGCCCCGCGACTTCCCAACCCGCGTCTGACGAGCAGATTCGAGCGCACCTCCACCGCGAGCTCGCATCCGGCGCCACCGCCCGCGACGCTGCAACCACCGTGGCGAAGCGACTCGGCATCGGACGCAATCGCACCTACCCCATCTCCACCGAGCTAGCCCGCTCCACAGATACCCCGATGCCATAGCGACTCAGATGTCAGAGCGGTGAGGGCGGCGGCGGTTTCTGCGACATTGTGAGCTGCTGGATCGCTGGAGCAGAAAACGCCACCGCCCTCGCCGCGGCCGCAGGGAAGCGCGCACAACAAATCCAGCGGGCAGCCCAGCCCACCCTCACTACCCTGCTGGCGTGACCTCCTACTACGTCACGACGCCGATCTACTACGTGAACGACGCCCCCCACATCGGGCACGCGTACACGACGATCACCGCTGACGCGATCGCTCGCTGGAAGCGGCTGTGCGGCGACGATGTCATGTTCCTGACCGGCACCGACGAGCACGGCCTCAAGGTCCAGCGCGCCGCCGAGGCGAACGGCTGCACGCCCATCGAGTGGGCTGACCGCACCGTCGTGCGCTTCCAGGAGGCATGGCGCCAGCTCGACATCGCCAACAACGACTTCATCCGCACCAGCGAGCCCCGCCATCACCACTCGGTCCAGCAGCTGCTGCAGGCCTGCTACGACAACGGCGACATCACCCTGCAGACCTACGAGGGCCTGTACTGCGTGAGCTGCGAGGCCTACTACACGTCCGACGACCTCGACGACGGCAACTGTCGCATCCACCGTCGACCTGCCGAGCACGTCACCGAGGAGAACTACTTCTTCTCGCTCAGCCGCTACGAGAAGCCCCTGCTGGACTGGTACGAAGCGCATCCCGACTTCGTCGTGCCGGCGACCAAGCGCAACGAGGCACTGGGGTTCATTCGCAGCGGGCTGCAGGACTTCTCGATCAGCCGCACGTCGCTGGACTGGGGCATCAGAATCCCTTGGGATCCTCAGCATGTCACCTACGTCTGGTTCGACGCGCTCACCAATTACATCACTGCTGCCGGGTATGCCAGCGACGATGACCAGTTCGCACACCGCTGGCCCGGTGTGCACCTGATCGGCAAGGACATCCTCCGGTTCCACTGCGTGTACTGGCCGGCGATGCTGATGAGCGGCGGCGTGATGCCGCCCCGCCGGGTCCACGTGCACGGCTTCTTGCTCGTCGGCGGCGAGAAGATGGCGAAGTCGGCGCTCAACCAGATCGCGCCGGGCGACCTCGTGAACGACTTCGGCAGCGACGGCGTGCGGCACCACTTCCTGCACGATCAGCCCTTCGGCCCCGACGGCGACTTCTCCTATGAGGGGATGGTTGCCCGCTACAACGCCGACCTAGCCAACAACCTGGGCAACCTCATGAGCCGCGTCGCCACCGTGGTCAGCCGCAAGTGCGACGGCATCGGGCCGGCGCCGCGCCCCGACAGTCCGCTGGCTGACGCGGTGGCCGAGTGCGTTGCCGAGACCGCCGACGCTTGGGAACGCCTGGCGCCGTCGGAAGCTCTGGACGCAACGTGGCGGATCATCCGAGAGACCAACGCGATGCTCGAAGCGGCTGAGCCGTGGAAGGCCGATCCGGGCCCCGAGGTTGACGCCGTGCTGGGCGACGCGCTCGAAGCGCTGCGCATCGTGGCGGTGCTCGCATCGGTGGCTACGCCGAGGGGCTGCGACGAGGTGTGGCGGCGCATCGGCATGGAGGGCTCGGTGGCGGATCAGCGCCTGCCCGAAGCCGCGGCCTGGGGCGGTTACCCCGGCGGACTGCCGGTATTGACCGGCGAGCCGCTGTATCCCCGCCTGAAGTGACCTCGCAGCGATGAACTCAGTGCCGCAACCCGAGATCTGGGTGGACAGTCACTGCCACCTGTGGAATGGGGGAGCCGAGCTGGTCGCCGAGGCCCGCCAAGACGGCGTGGCGTGGATCGTCGACATCGGCACCGACGTCGAGCACAGCATCGCTGCGCTGGATCGAGCCCGCACCCTGTCCGGTGTGGCGGCGACGATCGGGCTGCATCCCCACGACGCTGACGAAGGACCGGCTGCCCTCGATGCCCTCGAGCAGCTGATCGCCGCGGGCGAGAGGCCGGTCGCGATCGGCGAATGCGGGCTGGACTACTACTACGAACATTCCGACCGAGAGGCTCAGCGCGCAGCATTCGCTGCTCAGATCGCCATGGCGCACCGCTACGAGCTGGCGCTGGTCATTCACAGCCGGGACGCCTGGGAGGACACCTTCGACGTGCTCGACGCAGAGGGCGTGCCCCCGCGCACGGTGTTCCACTGCTTCACCGGCGGTCCCGACGAGGCCCGTGCAGCGCTTGACCGGGGCGCTTCGGTGTCGTTCAGCGGGATCGTGTCATTCCGCAACGCGGCCGAGATCCGCGATGCCGCGGCGCTCGTTCCGGCCGACCGCTACCTGGTCGAGACTGACGCGCCCTATCTGGCGCCGGTGCCAAGGCGCGGCAAGCAGAACCGGCCGAGCTGGGTGCGCTTCGTAGGCGAGGCGGTCGCTTCAGCACGCGGCGTCCCCGCAGGCCAAGTCGCTGCGGAAACGACTGCCAACGCCGTGCGCATCTTCGGACTGGGTGAGCCAGGAGCTTCATGACCGGCCGGCTGCTGAGCGGGTCGGGAGGCCGCCGAGGGCACCGGTCGCGGCGTTCCTCGATTGCAGCCGGATGAGCACCCGGCAGCTGAATGCACCAGCCGTGAAGGCGCTCCTCGAACGGGCTGGTGCCGCGCCGCGTCGCAGCCTCGGGCAGAACTTCGTGGTCGATGCCAACACCGTGCGCCGGATAGCGCGTCTCGCAGGCATCGGCCCGGGCGACCGTGTGGTGGAGATCGGCGCGGGTCTGGGCTCGCTGACGCTGGCCCTGGCCGAAACCGGGGCCGAGGTGGTGGCCGTGGAGACCGATGCCCGTCTCGTGCCGCTCCTGCGTGAGGTGGTGGGATCGGCCGCGACCGGCCGCGAGCCGAACAGAGCGGACTCCGGTGAGGTGGTGCCGGGTTGCGTGCAGATTGTGCATGCCGACGCGCGGCATATGGACTGGAACGCGCTCCTGCCCGGCGACGGGTGGCACCTCGTTGCGAACCTGCCGTACAACATCGCGACCTCGCTCGTGCTGACCGTGCTCGACGATGTGCCGGCCGTCACCGGGCTGCTGGTGATGTGCCAGCGCGAAGCCGCTGAACGATTGGCTGCGGCCCCCGGCAGCGGTGCGTACGGTGCGGTCTCGGTTCGGGTCGCCGTCCACGCTGATGCCGAGTTGGCCGGTGCCGTGCCGGCCACGGTCTTCTACCCCCGACCCGAAGTGGAGTCCGCGCTGGTGCGCATCACGCGCCGTGCCCCATCGATGGCGCCCGATCTGCGCGCCGAGGTCGATCGGCTGGTGACGGCAGCGTTCGCGCACCGCCGCCAGATGCTGCGCCGAACCTTGCGGCAGGTCCTCCACGATGCCGACGCGACACTCGAGGCGGCAGGCGTCGACCCGACTGACCGCCCCGAACGTCTCGGGCTCGCCGAATGGATGCACCTCGCCGAGATCTCGCTCGGGACGCGGGCGTAAGGCCGTGCCGACGCACACCGAGGCGGTACGGCTGCTGGCGCCGGCCAAGCTGACGCTGTCGCTGCGCATCACCGGCACCCGGCCCGACGGCTATCACCTCATCGACGCCGAGATGGTGACGCTCGACCTGTGCGACGAGATCACCGTGCACCCCAGCTCGCAGCCGTCAGTCGAGATCGTTCCGTTGCCCGTCGCACATGGGGGTGCCGCCAACGCTCCCGACTGGGACATCCCCACTGATGGCTCGAACCTGGTGATCCGGGCGCTGGAGCTGGCCGGCAGGACGGCCCATGTCGAGATCCGCAAGCGCATCCCGCCCGGTGCCGGCCTCGGCGGCGGGTCGGCCGATGCAGCCGCAGTGCTCCGCTGGTCGAATCGGATGACCGCACTCGAAGGGATCGCCTCAGAGCGGCGCATCAACCCGCAGCAGTCGGCGACGCTGGGTGCGGACGTGGCGTTCTGCCTCGTCGGCGGACGTGCTCGCGTCACCGGCATCGGCGAGATCGTCGAGCCGCTCCCGTACCGGGAGCAGTCCTTCGTGCTGTGGACGCCGCCGACCGGTGTCGATACCGCGGCGGTGTACCGGACATGGGAGGCGCTCAGCGGCCCAGCCGGCGAGCAGTCCAATGACCTCGAGCCCGCTGCAGTGGCGCTTCACCCCGAGCTCGCCGCGTGGCGCGACGAGCTGGAGGCAGCCACCGGGCGCACGCCGCAGCTCGCAGGCAGCGGCGGCACCTGGTTTGTGCGGGCGCCCTACCCGGTGCCGCCCGACGTGGTCCCACGCCAGGACGTCAGTGCAACGATGGCCCGAACGATCGGCCGTCTGTAGACGAGAAATGCTGGAGGATCAGCGATTGCGGCGCTGGTAGCGCGTGCGCCGCAGCATCTTGCGGTGCTTCTTCTTGCGCATCCGCTTGCGGCGCTTCTTTACCAGCGATCCCATCGGACGGTGAACGCTATCGTCTCGGCGGCGGTGCAGCACGAGTGCCGCAGCGACGGAAGCCTGCAGTTCCGAGCAGCGCCGGAGTCTGACGCAACCAGAGGCCCGAAAACGCTGCGGGTCGCCGGCAGCGGGGTCGCTACCCTCGATCCCGAACCACGCCGGCCGCAGCGGCGTGCGCGATCGGGGATCGTTCAATTGGCAGGACATCGGGTTTTGGTCCCGGCAATGGAGGTTCGAGTCCTCCTCCCCGAACTCTGCCGTCGCTTGCCGGCCGCCGACCTGCGCCGATGAATGCACCGTGCGCGGCCATCGTGCTGGCGGCGGGCGCCGGCACCCGGATGTCGTCGGATCTGCCCAAGCCGCTGCACCCGGTGGCCGGCCGCGCCATGGTGCTGCGCGTGCTCGACACGCTCGCTGCAGCCGGTGCGGGCCCGGTCATCGTGGTCGTGGGGCACGAGGCGGACCAGGTGCGCGACGAGGCTCGCGCGGGTGCGCCCCAGCCGGAACGGCTGATCTTCGCCGCCCAGCTGCAACGGCTCGGCACGGGCGACGCTGCCCGGGTGGGGCTCGACGCGCTTGGCGATCCGCCGGAGTCCAGCGATGTGCTGGTGCTGCCCGGCGACACACCGCTGCTGCGGCCCGAGACCCTCACCCGGCTCGTCGCCGGCCGGCGCCACGACGGTGCAGCGGTCAGCCTGCTGACCGCCCGCCTCGACGATCCGACTGGCTACGGGCGCATCGTGCGCAGCGACGGCGGGATCGCCATCGTCGAGCAGCGCGATGCCTCCCCGGCGGAAGCGCAGATCGACGAGATCAACGTCGGTGTGTACTGCTTCGACATTGCCCGTCTCCGTCACGTGCTCCCGCAGCTTCGCCGAGCCAACGCCGCATCGGAGTACTACCTCACCGACGCCATCGACCTGCTGGCGCGCAGCGGTCACGGCATCACTGCGATGACGATGGACGATCCCTCCGAGGCCATGGGCGTGAACGATGCGGCCCAGCTCGCTGCCTGCGAGGCCGCCTTGGCCGCTCGCCCCTCACCGTCCTGACGCCGGATCTCCCCGTGACGGCCCCCAAGACAGCCCGGACTCCGGGGGTCGCAGGGTGCAGTCGGGTAGTCTCGAAGTGCCGTCGGATTGCAAAATATGCCGCCTGAATCCACCGCCAAGCCGCCTGCGCGAGGGAAGGGCGCGACAGTGTCGAGCGCGTCGCCATCTGGACAGTCTCGAAAGGAACACGCGATGGAGCTGGTCACCAAGAAGCGCCTGCATCTGTTCAGCGGCCGGGCGAATCCCGAATTGGCCCAGGAGATCGCTGCACAGCTGGGCGTCGAGCTGGGTGACCCGGGCCTCGTCGACTTCGCCAACGGCGAGATCAAGTGCAAGTTCGCCGAATCCATCCGTGGCGGGGATGTCTTCGTCATCCAGAGTCACGCCGCCAGCGAGACCATGAGCATCAACGACGCGATCATGGAGCAGCTGATCATGGTGGACGCCGCCCGGCGCGCTTCGGCCAAGCGCATCACCGCAGTGGCGCCGCTGTACGGCTACGCACGCCAGGATCGCAAGGCGGCCGGCCGCGAGCCGATAACTGCCCGCCTGCTGGCCGACCTGTTCACCGTGGCCGGAGCCGAGCGCCTGGTGTCGATCGATCTGCACAGCGGCCAGATCCAGGGGTTCTTCGACGGCCCGGTGGATCATCTCACCGCTGCGCCGGTGCTCATCAAGTACCTGTCCAATGTCATGGGGCCCGACTCGGTGATCGTCTCGCCCGACACGGGCCGGGTGAAGGTGGCCGAGCGCTATGCAACCCGGCTGGGCTGCGACGTGGCATCCATCTACAAGCGACGCGCCACCGAGGACACCAACTCCTCTGAGGCGCTCGGGATCATGGGCGAGGTGGCCGGACGTACCTGCGTGATCATCGACGACATGATCGACACCGCCGGCACGATCTGCTCGGCCACGGAGACGCTCATCGCTCATGGTGCCGCCGACGTGATGTGTGCCAGCACGCACGCCGTGTTCTCCGGGCCTGCTGTGGATCGGCTGAAGAACTCCTCGCTGAGCCAGGTCATTGCCACCAACACGGTGCCGATTCCCAGCTCGAAGCAGTTCGACAAGCTCATGGTGCTCAGCGTCGCCGAGGTGTTTGCCGATGCGCTCGAATCGGTGTTCGAGGACGCGTCGGTGTCGGAGATCTTCGACGGCCAGAACCTCTTCTGAGACCCGTAGGCTTGCCTGCCGCTCAACGCGCAGGCGCTCGACCGGTGAGGGAATAGCGATGGAACAGCTGAAGCTCGTTGCCCACAGCCGCACGCGCACTGGCTCGGGCCCCTCGCGGCGTCTGCGAGCGGACGACAAGATCCCTGCGGTCATGTACGGCCACGGCACCGAACCGGTGCTGCTCACGTTGGATCGCCTGCGGTTCCGCGCCGCCCTGAACGCAGCCGGGCCGAACGCGATCATCACGCTCGAAGTCGAGGGCAAGAACCATCTCACCATCGTCAAGGACATGCAGCGCGACACCATCGCGAACCGCGTGACGCACGTCGACTTCATGCTCGTCTCCCTCGATGAGCGCCTCGTCGTCGACGTGCCGGTGCGCCTCGTCGGCGACCCCGTGGTCGCGGGCCGGCAGGGCGCTGTCACCCAGCAGCAGCTGATGTCGCTGCACGTCGAATCGCCCGCAGGTGCCATTCCTCCCGCTCTGGATGTCGACGTGTCGGAGCTGTCACTGGAGACTCCGGTGCGTGTCAGCGACTTGACCCTTCCCGAGGGCATGGTGAGCCTGCTCGACGGCGACACGCTCGTGGTGATCGCTCAGCGAACCCGGGCCGCTGTTGCGGCCGAGCAGCTCGACGAGGACGGCGAGTCCCTCGAAGACGCTCCCGAAGCCGACGCCGAAGACGCCGAAGACGAGGACTGACCGTCGCGGTGTCCATCTTCCGCCGGGCGGCCGCGCGGCGGGGCACAGCCGCAGACTGGCTCGTGGTCGGCCTGGGCAATCCCCCCGAGCGCTTCGCCGGCAGCCGCCACAACGCAGGCGCGGCAGCGGTGGAGCGCTGGGCGGCGTCACGGGGCTGCGAGCTGGCCGCGGCACGGCGGGAATACGCCCGGGTGGGCACCGCACTGGTGAGCGGCCAGCGGATCGCCCTTGCCTGCCCGACCACCTTCATGAACGAGAGCGGGCGCAGCGTGGGCGTGCTGGTGAGGCGTCACGGCATCGTCGAGCCGGCGCAACTTGTCGTGGTGCACGACGAACTCGACCTCGAGCCGGGTCAGGTCCGCATGAAGGTCGGCGGCGGAATCGCCGGCCATAACGGGCTGGCTTCGATCGCCGGCCAGCTCGGCACGCAGGACTTCGTGCGTATGCGCATCGGCATCGGCAAGCCGCCCCGGCCCGAAGCCGGCAAGAAGTGGGTGTTGCAGCGGCCCAGCCGCTACGAGGAGCCGCTCGTGGATGCCGCGATCGACCAGGCGGTGTCAGGGCTGGAGGTGCTGGTGCGTGACGGTGTCGAGGCGGCGATGAACGTCACCAACGCCCGGCGGCGCGGTCGGGGCCGCCCATCGCCGTGAGCGCAGCCCCCACGGCGGCCCTGCGTGCGCTGACCGAGCGTCTCAATCGTGACCCGGGCTTCGTCTCGATGGTCGGAAGATCGTCTGGCTCCATTGCCGTCGCCCAGGGGGCCCGTCCGTTCGTCGCAGCAGGATTGGCGGCCCAAGGGTCGCGTGCACCGGTCCTCGTGGTGACTGCGACGGCCCAGGAGGCCGAGCGCTGGACTGACGACCTCGCCACGTGGCTGGGCGCCGATCGCGTGGCGCTGTTCGCCGCGTGGGAGACGCTGCCGTTCGAACGAGTGAGCCCAGCGACCGAGACCATGGGACGCCGGTTGGAGGTGCTGGCGGCGCTGCAATCGCAGTCGCCGGGCCACGACGTGCCTGAAGTCATCGTGGCCCCGATCCGGTCGCTGCTCCAGCGGCTCAGTCCTGCGGCCTGCACCGGCGGGATGACCGCGTTGGAGGTGGCCAAGGGCGGCCGATGCGACCTCAGCGAGCTGGTGACTGAGCTGGCGGGGTGGGGATACCGGCGGGAGCACCAGGTGGAGCACCGGGGTGAGTTCGCCGTGCGCGGCGGGATCGTGGATGTCTTCTG
This sequence comes from Acidimicrobiia bacterium, assembly GCA_022820925.1. GTDB lineage: Bacteria > Actinomycetota > Acidimicrobiia > Acidimicrobiales > Poriferisodalaceae > Poriferisodalis. The sequence goes on from JAJEEO010000019.1 coordinate 24,226, forward strand.
CCCGACTGCCGACGCACCGGTGCGCATCGACCTGTGGGGCGACGAGGTGGATCGCCTGACGGAGTTCTCGGTGTCCGATCAGCGCTCGGTCGCCGACCTCGCCCAGACGCGCCTGCTTCCGGCGCGCGAACTGCGCCCCGATGCCGCCATGCGCCGCCGAGCGGCCGAGTTGGCCATCAGCGAACCATGGTGCCGTGAGCACATGGAACGTCTGGCCCGCGGCGAGCTGTTCGACGGGATGGAGTCGTGGCTCCCGTGGCTCACGGACGAGGACATCGTGCTGCCGGATTTGCTCGGTTCGGGCGCATTGGTGCTGCTGAACGAGCCACGGCGGTTGGCTGACCGCGCGGCCGACATAGCTGCGGAGACCGATGACCTGACTCGCTCGCTTGCGGTGACCTGGGGCCTGCGCGGCGTCGACAGCACCCACCTGCGCGATGACGACGGTCACCACAATGGCCACCAGAACGGCGAGGGAGCTGAGCAATCACACTCTCCCCTCGGCACGCTTCGGAGGCTCCACGTGCCGTTCGACCGGTTGCTCTCACGCTTTGAGGGGGCCGTCTGGTCCGTCGACTCGACGGCGGCCCCGACTTCCGCCGGCGACCCTGGACCCGGCATCTCCACCGAGCTGTGGACTCCAGCAGCCGGCGATCCCACACGGCTCGTGGCGCAGCTACGCCGCCTGGTCACCGGCGCTGAGCCGCCCGTTGCAGGAGCGGAGCGAACCCTTGTGATAGTGGCCGCGGAGGGCGAAGGCTCCGCCGCACGCCTTGCCGACGCGCTCCGCGCCGAGGAGGTTCCCCTGCGCCTGCACCGCGATGGCGCAGCGTTCACTCTCCAGCCGGGTGGGCAGGTTGTGGTTGCACCGCTGGAGCAGGGCTTCATCGCACCTGCTGCCGGGATCGCCGTGCTGCCCGAAGCCGAGTTCACCGGCCGCCGCCGGGTCCACAGGGCCGCACGCCGCAGAACCGCCCTCACGCCGACGTTCGAGGACCTCAGCATCGGAGACTTCGTCGTTCATCATCATCACGGCATCGCTCGCTACGCGGGTCTGGTTCGCCGGGCATTCGGCGACGACGAGCGCGACTACCTCGAGTTGGAGTTCCGGGGCACCGACCGGCTGTACCTGCCCACCGAGCAGATCGACTTCATCCGTCCCTACATCGGCGGCGAGACTCCGCGCCTCAGCCGCATGGGCGGCAGCGACTTCCAGCGGCAGAAGGCCAAAGTGCGCGCTGCCGTGTCCGAGATCGCCCAGGAACTGGTGGTGCTGTACCAGCGGCGCATCACCACGGCGGGCAACGCATTCGATCCTGACGCAGGGGGCATGTCCGATCTGGCCGACAGCTTCGGCTACACGCCCACGCCGGATCAGCGTCGCACCATCGACGACGTTCTGGCCGACATGGCCGAGCCCGTCCCGATGGACCGCCTCGTGTGCGGCGATGTCGGCTTCGGCAAGACGGAGGTGGCTGTGCGCGCGGCCTTCTGTGCGGTCGCCGCCGGCAAGCAGGCCGCGGTGTTGGTGCCGACAACCTTGCTCGCCCAGCAGCACCACCAGACGTTCGCCGAGCGCTACGCCGATCACGCAGTACGCGTCGAGGTGCTCAGCCGGTTCCTCACCCCAGCAGAGCAGCGCTCGGTCATCGCCGGGCTGGCCGACGGCAGCACCGATGTCGTCATCGGCACGCATCGCCTGCTGTCAGGCGACGTGAAGTTCAAGAACCTGGGCCTCTTGGTCGTCGACGAGGAGCAGCGCTTCGGCGTCAGCCACAAGGAGTCCATCAAGCACTTGCGCGCCGAGGTGGACGTGCTCACGCTGACCGCCACGCCTATTCCCCGCACGCTGGAGATGGCGCTCACCGGCATCCGGGACCTGTCGCTGTTGCAGACGCCCCCCGCCGAGCGCCAGCCGATCCTCACCTACGTCGGTCCGTACGACGAACGCGCTGTCAGCGAGGCGATCCGGCGTGAGCTGCTGCGTGAGGGCCAGGTGTTCTTCGTGCACAACCGGGTCGCGGACATCGACCGTGTAGCAGCGGAGCTGGCTGCGCTGGTGCCTGAGGCACGCATTGCGGTAGCGCACGGTCAGATGGATGAAGGCACGCTCGAGCAGGTCGTGATCGATTTCTGGGAGGGCAACTACGACGTGCTGGTGTGCACGACGATCATCGAGTCGGGCATCGACATGCCCAGCGTCAACACCCTCGTCGTGGATCGTGCCGATCTGCTCGGCTTGGGGCAACTGCACCAGATCCGCGGCCGGGTGGGCCGCTCGGGCCAGCGTGCGTATGCCTACCTGTTCCACCCCGAGGGTCGGTCGCTGAGCGAGGAGGCCTATGAGCGCCTCCGCACGATCGGAGAGTCGACCGAGCTGGGCTCGGGTTACCGCATCGCCATGAGAGATCTGCAGCTGCGCGGCGCCGGCAACCTGCTGAGCGGCGTGCAGTCGGGCCACATCGCCGCGGTCGGCTACGACCTCTACTGCGAGCTGGTCAGCGAAGCCGTGGCGGAACTGAGCGGTGAGACGCCCCCCCAGCCGGCCGATATCGTCATCGACCTGCCGCTCGTGGCGCATCTGCCCGACGAGTACGTGGTCGATGAGACCGGACGCTTAGAGGCGTACCGCAGGCTCGGTGCGGTGACCGAGCTGGTCGAGGTGGCCGACATCGAAGCCGAGTGGATCGATCGCTACGGTCAGGTGCCCGCCGAAGCCCAAACGCTGCTGCACATAGCGCTGTTGCGTGCCGAGTGCCACCGGCTGGGCATGCGGACCGTGGCATTCGCACCCGGCCACGACGGCGGGAGGGTGCGACTGGGACCGCTGGAGCTGACCGCCAGTGAGGAGCTCCGCATGAAGCGCATCTGTGCGGGCACGCCCTTTACGGCGGCCCGCTACAAGGCCGACGCGAACGAGGTCCAGCTGTCGGTGCGGGCGCTCAGGCCGGCCGCAGTCGGGCAGCTCTTCGAGTTCTGCCAGCAGCTGCGACCGCCGTCTTGACGAGGAGCGTCAGCACCGCCGACGCGGCAACCACCTAGCCTGCCCCCAGTGCGTGCCGACCGAAGTTCCATGTCTCGACGAATTCTGCTGTTGGCACTGCTGGTGTTCGGGGCGTTCGCGTGCAGCGACGACGGCAACGTCGTGACGATCCACACCGAGGTTCTCCAGGAAGACTTCGAAGCGGTCGACGCCGATGATGACGGCGTCGTGACGCGTGATGCCCTCGATCGCGATGCCGAGCTTGCGGCCGAACAAGCAGCGCTCGCAGAAGAAGAAGCTGCGCTCGAAGCCGAACGTGCCGAGCGAGCGGCCCAACGTGCAGAACAAGAGGCCCTCGCCAGGGCAGTATTCGAGGATGGCAGCGCTGTTGCGGCGAGTTTCCCCGGCGGGCAGCTCTCGGTGGCCCAGGTGCGCGCGAGCCTGGCCGCCTCGCCGACATCGCTGATGGACGATCCGCAGAACCCGACTCACGAGGAGTTCGTCTCCCGGCTGACATCAATGCTGCAGCTGCGACTGGCCGCAGTCGCACTCGACGAGCTTGGCTTTCCCGTTGACATCGACGCATCCGATGAGGACATCAATGCGCAAGTGCAGGCGCATCTCGAGGGGCCGTTCGAAGAATTCGCGCAGCAGCGCAGCATCGCCGAGGACCCCAGCATCGAGCGCCTCGCGACACCTCACTGCGTGAGTGCGCTGGCGCTGACGACCGAGGCCGACGCCATCGCGGCCGCCCAGCGCGTGCGGGCAGGAGAGTCCGTGGGAGACGTTGCGGCAGACGTCAACCTGCCCAACCTGACACAGTCTGACGGTGCGATCGGTTGTGGCCTGCCCTTCGATCTGGGTTTCAGCAACGAGATGGTTCTGGCGCTGCTCGAGATCAATCCGGGCGAGCTGACCGAGCCGATCCTGCTGCCGTCCGCAGCAAGTCCTACCGGCGAGCTCTGGGTGGTGATGCACCTCGACGACGTGCAGCGCGACCAGGCCGACCTGTCGGCGATCGGACCGTTCGCGGGCCGCGTGCTGACCGAGATCATGGTCGGGTATGAGGTGGCCGTGACCCCAGAGCTCGGTACATGGGATCCCAGCAGTCTCCGCGTGTCCATGCCGTACCTTCCCTGACCGGTCCCCTCGAGCGAGTCGTGATGGACGCTGACGCAGACCTCGGCGAACGGATGGTCTCGCTGCATGGCGTGATCGCGAGACTGCGGCGCGAGTGCCCCTGGGACCGCGTCCAGACTCATGCATCGCTCGCGTCCTATGCCGTGGACGAAGTGTCGGAGCTGGTCGAAGCGTTGCAGGCGGCTGACGATGCACGCGAGGGCGACCCGCACGAGATGGCGACCGCCATTGAGGACTTGGTCGAAGAGCTGGGCGACGTTCTGCTGCAAGTGCTGATGAACGCAGCAATCGGGGAGCAAGCAGGAACCTTCACGCTGTCTGAAGTGCTTGCGACCGTCGAGGCAAAGATGCTGCGCCGCCATCCCCACGTCTTCGAGCGAGACCCTGAGGCGCCCGAGCCCAGTGATGCCGAACTGTCGGTGCAGTGGGAGGCGATCAAGGCGGCTGAGCGGGAGGCCCGCGCGAATCGCATAGCAGCGCGAGAAGCTCAGTCGGCCTGAGGGCCACGTTTCGGCGCACTGGCACTGCCTGCGTCGGCCTTCGGTACTCTCGCTGTGCGTGACAGCGCACGCGTCGACGCAGATCGTTCAGGTGGCCGGCCGCGAGGTGCTGGACTCGCGGGGCAACCCCACAGTCGAAGCCGAAGTGCGTACCGCTGGCGGCGCCGTCGGCCGGGCAATCGTGCCCTCGGGCGCCTCGACAGGTCAGTTCGAAGCCGTCGAACTGCGCGACGGCACCGATCGCTACGGCGGCAAGAGTGTGGCGGCGGCGGTCTCCCATGTGGACGGCGAGATCGCGGGCGCGCTCGTGGGACTCGATGCCGTCGAACAGCGCTCCGTCGATCAGGCGCTCATCGAGCTCGACGCCACTATGAACAAGGCGCGACTCGGGGCCAATGCCGTACTGGCGGCCTCGCTGGCGACCTCCCATGCGGCGGCGGCGACGATCGGCATTCCCCTGTACCGCCACGTGGGCGGCGCCAACGCGCATGTGCTGCCCACGCCGATGATGAATGTGATCAACGGAGGGTCCCACGCCGACAACAACGTGGACCTGCAGGAGTTCATGATCGTTCCGGTCGGGGCGGCGTCATTCTCCGAAGCCCTGCGGTGGGGCACCGAGACTTATCACGTGCTGCAGCGAGTACTGCGGTCGCGAGGCTTGTCGACGGCCATCGGCGACGAAGGCGGCTTCGCGCCCGACCTGGAATCCAACGAGGCCGCGCTGGCACTGCTGGTCGAGGCAATCGGCGAAGCCGGCTTTGAGGCCGGCACCGACATGGCACTCGCGCTCGACGTCGCATCCACCGAGTTCTACGACGAAGGGATCTACTGTCTCGCCGGCGAAGGTCGCGAGCTCGATGCCGTCGCCTTCGCGGGCTACCTGGCAGATCTGTGCGACCGGTACCCGATCTGCTCAGTCGAGGACGGCATGGCTGAAGACGACTGGGAGGGATGGTCGCGGCTGTCGGAGGAGTTGGGTCAGCGGGTGCAGCTGGTGGGCGACGACCTCTTCGTGACCAATATCGAACGGCTGGCACGGGGCATATCCGCAGGCGTCGCCAACAGCATCCTCGTCAAGGTCAATCAGATCGGCACACTCAGCGAGACGCTGGATGCCGTCGAGCTCGCGGCCGCCTCCGGCTACACCGCGGTGATGTCGCATCGCTCGGGCGAGACCGAGGACACCACCATCGCCGACTTGGCGGTCGCGACCAACTGCGGCCAGATCAAGACGGGTGCTCCGGCGCGCTCAGATCGGGTTGCCAAGTACAACCAGCTGCTGCGCATAGAAGAAGAGCTCGGACCTGCGGCTGCCTACCGGGGCGGCGGGTCTCTCGCATCTCGCAGATGAATGCCCCCCAAGCGGCACCCGTCGGGCTCCGCCGCCCGCGCTCGGGGCGGCGGGTGATGACCGTGCTCGTCGGCCTCGTCATCGTGGTGAGCGCGGTGGGACTCTTGGCGGTGCTGCTCTTTCCCTGGCAGTCGCTCAACTCCCAGCGAAACAACATTGCCCACGCGGAAGAAACGCTGGCGCGGCTTCAAGCAGAGACATCCCACCTGTCCGAACAGGTCGCCGATGCCAAGGATCCCGTCGTCGTGGAACGGATTGCACGTGAACAGCTCTCGCTCGTGCGTGAAGGCGACACCCTGTACCGATTGAACGTGGACCCTGCCGATGTGGTCAGCCTGCCTCCGGCGTGGCCGCTGCCCGGCGTGGCGCACCTGCTCAGCGATTGAGACCCCGCCCGGACCCGATCCGTCGTCTCAATCCGTCATGATCCGGAGCGCGCGTCCGATGATTGCCTCGCGGTGTGCATCGGGATCCACGCCGCTCTGCTCGAGCGAGAGACGGATCGTGCCCACGGCTGCCGCCGCTCGGACGCGATCGGTGACATCTGATGAGGACCGCGTGAGCCAGGCGAAGAGATCCCTGGCCTGGGCTCGCAGGCGCTGACCGACCGCACTCTTCTGGACGTCGACATCGTCGGCAATGAGACGGAACACCACGATGTCGCGCGCCAGCAGGTCGAAGTAGTCGTCAAGAACTTCCCGCAGTGCCTCCGCAGTCGGCTCCAGTTCGGCCATGCGGACGATGATTGCCTCGCCGTCGCGTTCCATCGGTGCCAGGACGCCGGCGAGCACGTCCTCCTTGCCGGTGAAGTGGTAGTAGAGCGCAGCGGGCGTGAGGCTGAGTCCCGAGGTGAGCTGGCGGACGGATGTGCCCCGGTATCCCTGTCGTGAGAACAGCTCACGGGCGCGCCGCAGGATGAGATCCCGAGTGTCCGGGGGCGCAGCCTCGCCTGCGCTGTCCGACGGGTCGCCGGGACCCGCGACGGCCTCGGAGGTCGCCACATCGCCAAGCTACTGCTGCCGTTCCGTGCCCTGTGTCCCCGTGTCGGCGCGTTGTTGCCGGATGGTGCATGATGGTGGCCGCTCGGCCCAAGGGCCGCGCCGAGACACACTCGGCCCCGTGGCCGACGGATAATCTGCTCGGCCTTACGGCCGATGAACAACCTGCTCGGCTTCACGGCCGACGAGACGGGAGAGGTCACAGTGGAGATCAGCGTCACGGTGAACGGCGAGACGCGCACCGGCGATGTCGAGCCGCGCACGCTGCTCGTGTACTGGCTGCGGGATGACCTGCGGCTGACAGGAACCAACGTGGGCTGCGACACGTCCTCGTGCGGAGCCTGCACGGTCCACGTGAACGGCGAGTCTGTGAAGTCGTGCACCATGCTGGCGGTGCAGGCAGACGGCGAGGACATCCTCACAATCGAGGGTCTGGCGCCATCAGATGACGAGCTGCACCCCATGCAGGAGGCCTTCCGGCAGAACCACGGCCTGCAGTGCGGCTATTGCACACCGGGCATGGTCATGGCAGCGGTATCGCTGCTCGAGGAGAACCCCAGTCCGACCGAGCGGGAAGTGCGCCTCGGGCTGGAAGGGAACCTGTGCCGTTGCACGGGATATCACAACATCGTCAAGTCGGTGCTGGCCTGCGCGGCTGGCGAGACCGCGGCCTGAGAGGAGCACAGCAATGATTCCTGCAGCATTCGACTATGTACGGGCCGGCTCCGCCTCCGAGGCCATCGCATTGCTCGGCGAGCACGGGGACGAGGCCAAACTGCTGGCGGGCGGCCATTCGCTGCTGCCGATGATGAAGCTGCGCTTGGCAGTGCCCAGCGTGGTTGTCGACATCGGCCGCGTGACCGATCTCAGCTACATCAACGACGGGGGCGACCACATCGCCATCGGCGCGCTGACCCGGCATCGTGCGCTCGAGACCAGCGACCTGCTGGCGGCTGAGTGCCCCTTGCTCGGGCACGTGGCGGGGGAGGTGGGCGATCCCCAGGTCCGCCACCGCGGCACGATCGGCGGCTCGCTGGCGCACTCGGACCCTGCGTCGGATCTTCCCGCCGCCGTGCTGGCGCTGGGAGGCACGCTCGTGGCTCAAGGACCGGGCGGCAGCCGCGAGATTGCGGCCGGCGACTTCTTCACCGGCTACTTCGAATCGGCCCTGGCCGACGACGAGATGCTCACCGAGATCCGGGTGCCCAAGGCGCCCGGAGACGGCTGGAACTACCAGAAGTTCAACCGGCGGGCACAGGACTGGGCGATTGTGGGCGCAGCCGCAGTGACGGTGAACGGCGGGACCAACGTGGCGCTGGTGAACATGGGCTCGGTGCCGCTCCGGGCCAGCGCCACCGAGGCTGCGCTGGCAGGCGGCGCATCGGCCGCTGAAGCAGCGGAGCAGGCCGCTGAAGGCACGGATGCCCCCACCGACCTGAACGCCACTCCCGACTACCGCAACCACCTCGCCCGGGTGCTCACCCGGCGGGCGCTCGAGGCAGCCGGCGTTTCGTAGCGCCGCAGCTCAGTTCGCGAGCAGTTCAGTCCAAGAGCCCGGTGGCCTGGCCACCGTCGATCAGCAGGCCTGTGCCGGTGATGAATTTGGCCTGCTCGCTGCACAGGAACGCCACCGCCGCACCGAAGTCGTCGCAATCGCCGCAGACGTTCATCGGGTTGCTCTTGGCGGCCTGTTCTTGATCCATCATCTTGGAGACACGATCGCTCCAGTGCGTGCCCGGCTGCGCCGAGTTCACTGTGACCCCGCTCGGAGCCAGTTCCCTGGCGGTGAGCTTGAGGAAGCTGGTCAGCCCGGCCCGTGCCACTGAGCTTGCGAGCAGGAACGGGATCGGCTGCTTCACGCCGATGCTGGTGATGGCGCACACCCGGCCCCAGCCTCGCTCGCGCATCGGCGGGATTGCCGCCCGGCACATCTCGATCATGGCCTTGCAGTTCATGTCGAAGGCCATCTGGTAGGCGTCGATCTCGGTGGTGTCGAACATGCCCGGCGGGGGGCCCCCAGCGTTGGTGACCAGGATGTCCACCGAACCCAGGCCTTCGATGGCTTGCTCCACGAAGCTGCGTCCGTCGGCCGGGTCGCTCAAGTCGGCGGTGATCGTCAGTACCTCGCCGTCGATCTCCGCTGCTGCCGCCGCCAGACGGACCGGATCCCGGCCGCAGATGGCCACGCGCACGCCGTCGGCGGCCAGCGCCTTTGCCGAGCCGAGTCCCAGCCCTGCCGAACCGGCAGCCACTGCCGCGGTCCGTCCTGCAATTCCCAAGTCCATGGCCCGTCCCCTGTCTCGCCGGGCTGGATTGGCCAGCCCATCTGTGATCGCCCGGAACCGTAGCCAACAGGCGCCAGCCCCTGCGCAGCCCTTGTGGGTCGTAGCATCGAAGTGTGAGCGTGACTGCTGCGGCGCCGACGCATGACGAGCTCGTGGCCCAGATGACCGGCGGCATGGCGCGTCCCGATCTGCCCGTCTTCGAAGGCTCAGAGCGCCTGCGTCCCGACGGCCGGCCCACGCCGGCGTTCCGGGCACAATTGCGGCGCATCCCCAACGTCATCAACGCGACCGAGGTCCTTGCGACGCTGGCGGCGCCGGTGGCCGTCATCGCAGCGGTGATTGCCATCGGCCATCCGCTCGCGGTGGTCGTCGCCGTGCCGATTGTCGGCACGCTGCAGCTGCGGTGGTTCGTCCTCCATCACGAAGCGGCCCACCGGCTGCTGTTCTCGAACCGCTGGCTGAATGACCGCATCGGCATCAACCTGCTGGGCTGGCTGCTGCTGGGCACCGGCTCGCACTTCTATCGCCGGGGCCACGCAAACCATCACCGCGACGAATTCGGTCCCAAAGAGCCCGACTTCCTGCTGTATTCCTTCTACCCGATCCCGGCAAAATCGCTGGGCCGCAAGCTGCTGCGCGACCTCATGGGCGTATCGGCGTGGCGCATCACCAAGCCTCGCTTCACGGGGCTTGTAAAGCTGAAATATGTGCCGCTCAGCCTGCGTTTCTTCGCCGGGCAGGCAATCGTGTTCGGCCTGTTCTGGCTGGCCGGACAGCCGTGGCTGTACCTGCTGCTGTGGGTGCTGCCGTGGTTCACCTGGTACCAGTTCATCAACCGCCTGCGGGCGATTGCCGAGCACGGCGGCATGACCCGCACCGACGACCGGCGCAATACGACGCACCACATCCGCCAGAGCTGGCTTGCCCGCGTGCTGTTCGTGCCGTACCACGTCGGCTATCACCTGGCTCACCACGTCGATTCAGGCGTTCCCGCCCGCAATCTCAAGCGACTGCAGCGGGCGCTGGAAGAGGACGGCTACCTGCCGCCCGAGGCCGCATGGCCCACCTACCGATCGCTGTGGCGTGCCCTCGCCGCAGGATCGGCGACCGCTGCCTAGCGCCGACGCTGTCTCACCGGCGGCGTCAACCCGACGGTCGGGCACCGCGGTCGAATACGTTTCGAGGCCATGTCTCAACTGAAGTCAACCCAGCTCGGCGCGAATTGTGGCCTGCAGGTGTCCGAGCTCTGCCTGGGAACCATGAACTACGGCATTCCCGGTCGTGGCCACCAGGGCGACTGGACGCTCGGCCTCTCCGAGGCTCGACCCATCTTTGAGGCGGCCATCGAGCGCGGGCTGTACTACGTCGACTGCGCCGACATCTACGGCGTCGGCGCGGCAGAGGAAGTGGTGGGCCAGCTGCTGAGGGAGCTCCTGCCGCGCGAGCAGTACGTGCTGACCACCAAGATCTCCATCCCGATGGGCCGCAACCCCAACGAGGGCGGCCTGAGCCGCAAGCACGTGATGGAGGGCATCGACGCCTCGCTGCGCCGCCTCGGCCTCGACTATGTGGACCAGCTGATCATTCACCGGCACCCCCACGGAGTGCCGCGAGGTGCGCCGACACCGATCACCGAGACGCTCGAGGCGCTGCACGATGTCGTGCAGGCGGGCAAGGCGCTGTACCTCGGCGCCTCGTCAATGTTCGCCTGGCAGTTCGCCGAGCTGCAGCTCACCGCCGAGATGCGGGGCTGGACCAAGTTCGTCTCGATGCAGAACCACTACAACCTCATCTACCGCGAGGAAGAGCGCGAGATGAACCCCTACTGCATCAGCACCGGGGTGGCGTTGACCCCGTGGTCGCCCCTGGCGCGGGGGATCCTCGCAGGTTCGTACCGGGGCGGCATCGAGGCCGGCACAACCGATCGCTCCCAGGGCCAGGACCGCGCCCGCACCGAGAGCCTGTACCGCGGCGAGCGCGACTTTGACATCGCTGCCCGGGTATCGGAGGTGGCCGATCGTCTCGATGTGCGCCCGGCCCAGGTGGCGTTGGCGTGGCTCGTCAACAAGCCGGAGATCACCGCACCAGTCGTCGGGGTGTCCAAGATCAGTCAGCTTGACCAGCTCGTCGAGGCCACCACGATCGAGCTCAGCGATGACGACACCGCCTACCTCGAAGAGCTCTACCAGCCAGTCGAGAACCTGCTGTCGATCGGCACCAGCTGATCGGAGCGATGGTGGCGGGATCCCCATGACGGTGCTCGTGACGGGCGGGGCCGGCTACATCGGCTCGGTGGTGACTGACGCCCTGGCGCAGCGGGGTGAACAGGTGCTCGTCGTCGACAATCTGACTCGCTCAGTGCTGCCGGAGTTTTCCTCGGGTGTGTCCTTCGAGACCGCAGATATCTGCGACACGGAGCGCATCGGGCAGCTCATCGACGCCCATGGCGTCGACGCGTGCATCCATCTCGCCGGCCTGATCTCCGTGGCCGAGTCAGTCCATGACCCGGGCGCCTATGTCGAGAACAACATCGTCGGCTCGGCCCGGCTGTTCGGGGCCCTCACCGACCACAACGTCCGCCACGTGGTGTTCTCCTCGTCAGCAGCGGTGTACGGCAACGCCTCGCCGATGCCGATCAGCGAGGATGCGCCGCTGCAGCCGACCAGCCCGTACGGCTGGACGAAGATGGTGGTCGAGCAGATGTTGGCTGCGTACGACTCAGCCAACAGGTTGCGCTCGGCGTCGCTGCGGTACTTCAACGCCGTGGGTGCGACCTCCCGCCGGATGGAACGCCACGAACCCGAGACCCACCTGGTGCCTCTCGCGATACGCGCTGCAACGAATCCAGGCGCGCCACTGCAGCTGTTCGGCACCGACTATCCCACCCCCGACGGCACCGCCGTGCGCGACTACATCCACGTATCCGATCTGGCGCGAGCGCATCTGCTGGCGCTCGGCTACCTGCGCGATGGCGGCGACACGACGGCGCTGAACCTCGGAGCGGGCCGCGGTTATTCGGTGCTGGAAGTGATCGCTGCAGTCGAGCACGGGCTCGGCCGGACAGTGCCATATGAGGCCGGGCCTCGCCGTGCCGGCGATCCCGCTGAGCTGGTTGCCTCGCCGCAGCGAGCCCGCCGCGTGCTCAATTGGGAGCCGTCGCAGTCAGCCTTGGAAGAGATCGTGGCCTCGGTGGCAGCCCACGCCTGCTGAGCCGGCAGGGTCGCCCCGGCTTCACTCCTCGCTACGGATGAGCGAAGCGCCCGCCGCCGGCTGTGACAGCCAGATACCTGCATCGAGCCCATTGGCAGCTCGGTATCGGTCTCGCACAGTGCGTGTGAAGGCTTCTGCCCCCTCAGTGTCCACGAGCGCCACGGCACAACCGGCGAAGCCGCCGCCGGTCATGCGAGCGCCCCGGCAGCCGGGGCTGGACTGTGCGATCCCCACCATGGCATCGAGCGCCGGGCCCGAGACCTCGTAGTCGTCGCGCAGGCTGGCATGGCTTGCGTTCATGAGATCGCCAAGGGCGTCAGCGTCTCCTGCATCCATCGCATTCGCGGCTGCCAGTGTCCGCTCGTTCTCGGTGATGACGTGCCGCGCCCGTCGGCGCTCGGTTCTGAGGTCGGCGGGCATGCGCTCGATCGCATCCAGCTGAGCGTCTCGCAGCGCATCGGTGGCGAGCCAGTCCGCCGCCCGAGCGCAGGCGGCACGCCGGTCGGCGTACGCGGAATCGACCAGTTCCCGGCGCGTCATCGTGTCCAGGATCGCGATGACGGACCCGTCGACAAGTCGCCGCGGCTCGATGTCGAGCGACCGGCAGTCGATCAACGAGGCGTGCCCCTCTACTGCGCTCGCGCAGATGAGCGGGTCCATGATCCCGCACGGCATGCCGACCACTTCGTTCTCGACGCGCTGGCAGATCCGAGCCGTCGCCACGGCATCCCAGCTCTCGCCTGCAACGTGCAGCAGTGCAGCCGCCATGGCGACCTCCAGTGCTGCCGAAGAAGACAAGCTCGCGCCGATCGGAACATCGGTGGCAACCGAGCATCGCCAGGGTTCGGTCGCGATTCCGCGACCGTCGAGCAGTCGGCTCACGCCGAAGACGTAGGCCGACCAGTGCGTCGCATCGATCTGATCTCGCTGGTGATCGAGCGTTGCTTCGCCGAAGTGCTCAGACACGACGGTGCTGACGACATCACTGCCGGCACGGTCGCGCTGCGCTCGGCTCAATGCAACAACCGTGTCGAATTCGATCGCCATCGGCAGCACGAACCCATCGTTGTAGTCGGTGTGCTCGCCGATCAGATTGACCCGTCCGGGCGCTCTGCTGACCACAGCAGGGGCACCCCACCTCTCGCGATGCAGCGCGACGGCGCGCTCAGCCGCTGGCGCGCGATTTGTCACGCCGACTCGCGGGCCACCAACTCGACGGGCAGCACCACGGGTTGCCGCCGCTGCGCCGGCGCATCGATCAAGTCATGAAGTGCGGCGACGGCTTCATTGCTGAGTCGGCCGCGGTCGAGCCGGATAGTGGTGAGCGCCGGCGTGATGTAGGTGCTCATCTCGATGTCGTCACAGCCCACCACGGCGATGTCCTCTGGCACGCGTCGGCCGCTCGCGGCGGCGGCACGCATCGCGCCGATGGCCACGAGATCGTTGTAGGCGAATATGCCGTCGAGGTCGGGCATCAGCGACAGCAGCTCCGCAAAGCCCGCTTCGCCTCCCCTCACCGTCGGGTCGGCCTCTGCGATCACGGCGGGCAGATGATCGCCGTCGGCCTCGGTCAAGGCCGCGACGAATCCGCGTTCTCGATGGCGCCGCCGGGGAGGCGAGACCGTGGCACTGATGACGCCCATGCGACGACGGCCAGCGCTGAGCAGGTGCTGTGCCGCCAAACGCCCGCCTTCGGGGAGGTCGAACAGCACGCAGGCCACGTTGGGCGCCTCGACCAGGTCGTCCACGACCACGATCGGCAGCCCGCGCCGCCCGTAGTCGGTGAGCTGGTCGATCGAGTCCAGCGCGGGAAAGACAATGACGCCGTCGACGGCGCGGGCCCAGAACGATCGGAGCACCTCTGCCTGCCGATCAGGGTCGCTGCCGGTGCTGGCGAAGAACATCGTTTGGCCCGCTTCGCGAGCACGGTGCTGGATTCCTTCGGCGAGCGCGGGAAAGAACGGGTCGGTCATGTCGCCGCCTACCAGGCCGACGGTGCCGCTCCGCTTCGTGATCAGCGCCCTGGCGACCATGTTGGGCCGGTAGCGGAGTTCTTCGATGGCCGCCAGCACCTTCTTGCGGGTCTCGGGGGAATAGCCCCCTTCGTCATTGACCACGCGCGAGACGGTCCGCGGCGAGACGCCGACCTTGCCGGCGACATCGTGAAGAGTTGCTTCCCTGTCCATGATCCTCCCGATCGCCAGTTGCCGGCTGGCTCTGGCGCTCGGCTCGTGTGCAGCGGCCGGTTGTGCACGCTCTCCGCACGAACCTACTTGCTGAGCTGATTCCGTCCCAGTCTTGCGCCAACGTTGGCGTCAACGTTGACGCCAACGTTGACGTATGCTATTTTGGCCCGCGAACGACCAGGGGGGCAGATGGTCGCAGTCGCATTCGTCGGAGCGGGGAGCACGGTGTTCTCCCGCAATCTGATGAGCGATCTCCTCGCGTATGACGACCTGCGCGACGAACTGGACATCCGACTTCACGACATCGATCGCGAGCGGCTGCGAACGTCGGAGATCGTCGGCCACCGGTTGGTGGCGGCGCGGGACGCACGGGCCAAGGTCATGGCCACGACGGATCTGCGTGCTGCCGTCGACGGCGCCGATTTCGTCATCACGATGTTCCAGATCGGCGGGTTCGAGCCGGCGACAGTCCATGACTTCGATCTGCCTGAGCGATACGGGCTGACCCAGACGATCGCAGACACCATCGGCATCGGCGGCATCATGCGCGGGCTGCGGACGGTGCCTGCACTGGTGGAAGTCGCCGAGGCCATGAGCGAATTCGGCGCCGGCGCCCGGATGCTGAATTACGCGAACCCGATGGCGATCAACATGTGGGGCCTGTCGGTGCTGGCAGATGTCGAGGCGTACGGGCTCTGCCACAGCGTGCCGATCACGGCACAGCACTTGGCTGATGACCTGGGCATCCCGACCGAGGAGTTGGACTATCTGGCTGCCGGCATCAACCACATGTGCTTCTTCTTGAAGCTGGAGCATCACGGCGCGGACCTGTACCCGAGGCTCCTGCAGCTCCATCGCGATCCGGAGCATGCGCCGAGACGCGGCGAGTGGGGGCTCGGCGATGCGGTCCGGTACGAGATGCTGAGACGGCTTGGCTACTTCGTGACCGAGTCGAGCGAGCACTTCGCCGAATACACGCCCTATTTCCTGAAATCAGGGCGGCCGGACCTCGTCGAGCGGTTCAAGGTTCCCGTGCGGGAGTACATACGGCGCTGCGAGGAACAGATCGCCGAATGGGAAGAACTCCGGCAGCGCCTCGAAGACCCTGAGCATCCGCTGGAGATACCCGCCAGCGACGAGTACGCGCCTCAGATCATCCACAGCATCGCGACGGGCACCGAACGGGTCGTCTATGTCAATGTCCCGAACGAGGGCCTGATTGACAATCTTCCGGTGGGCTGCACGGTGGAGGTGCCGGCCACCGTGGGGGCCCGGGGCGTAGTGCCCCGCGCAATCGGGCCGCTGCCGCCGCAGTTGGCGGCACTCATGCGAACCAATATCGGCCCGCAGCAGCTCACTGTCGAAGCGCTGCGGACCGGCTGCCGCGAGCACGTGTACCACGCCGCCATGCTCGATCCCCACACCGCGGCCGAACTCGATCTCGACCAGATCTGGTCGCTGGTCGATGACCTGATCGCGGCACACGGCACCTACATCCCGGAATCGCTGCGCCAGCCGGGCCGAGGCCCAGGAGCAGTCGCGTGACGTCGACGGCGGCGCCAGCGCAGGTGCCGCGCCGGCGATCGCTGTTCGGGACGGCGAGCCTGCACGGCGGCTGGCGGTCCGCCTTCTGGTTCCTGCTCCCCGCGCTGGTGGGATTCGTCGCGTTCTATCTCTACCCCGCGCTGCGAGGCCTCTACATCAGCTTCACCGACTGGAACCTGATCGCGAATCAGGGCAGCTGGGTCGGCACCGACAACTACGAGCGGCTGTTCGACGATCGCCAAGTTTGGGAATCGCTGAAGATCACGTTCAAGTACACCGTCATCAACATCGCCTCTCAGACGATCTTGGCCGTCATCATCGCCGTCCTCATGGACAGGCTCACCAAGTCAGTCACGATCCGGGGAATCCTGCTGCTCCCATGGCTCATCCCGAATGTGATCGTGGCGTTGCTGTGGGTTTGGATGCTCGACGGGAATCTGGGCATCGTCAACGACTTCCTCGGACTGTTCGGGATGGACCCAGTGAGGTTCTTCACCGATACCGGCAAGGTCATTCCGAGCCTCGCGGGCATCAACACCTGGCGGCACATGGGCTATACGGCCCTGCTGATATTCGCGGGACTGCAGACGATTCCTCGCAGTCTCTATGAGGCGGCAGCGGTGGATGGCGCTTCCGAGCGCCAGATGTTCCGTGACATCACGATCCCGCTGCTGCGCCCGATTCTGGCGCTGGTGCTGGTGATCACCATCGTCGGCTCGCTGCAGGTGTTCGACACGGTGTTCGTGGCTACTGGCGGCTTCGGCGGCCAGCCCGGCGGTCCAGCCAATGCCAGCCGGGTGATCTACCTGTACATCTACCAGAACGCCTTCGACTTCAACCAGCTCGGCTATGCCGCCACGATCTCGGTGCTGCTGGTCGCGATCCTGCTCACGGTCACGTACCTGCAGCTCAAGCTCCTGCGGGCTGGCGAGAGCGACTTGGCATGACGGCTTCCGCGCCCGGCCCGGCAGAGGTGAACGCCGCTCGCGCGTCGGACGAGATCGCCGACCATGCGCCCTCCGCGGCTCGACCGCAGCCGTCGGCCCGGCTGCGCAAGCCGCGCCTCGGACGCGCCGCTGCGTGGACCTTCATGGCCGCGATCCTGGTCATCAGCGTGTTTCCCTTCTGGTGGGCCCTGCGAACAGGGTTGTCCACCAACGGTGATCTCTTCGCCGGCGAGCAGAGCCTGCTCCCCGTCGGCTACACCGACAACAACTTTGAGCGCGTGCTCGGCACCGCGAGCGAGGCGGAGATCCTCGAGAGCCTGGGCCGCGAGAACACGGGGTCGTTCGACTTCCTGCAGTCGCTGCAGGTCAGCGTCATCGTCTCGACCGCGGTGACAATCGGGCAGGTGGCATTCTCGGCAATGGCGGCCTATGCATTCGCTCGGATGCGGTTTCGGGGCCGCGACAAGCTCTTCTTCCTGTTCCTCAGTGGGCTGATGATCCCGCCGATCTTCACGCTCATTCCCAATCTGATCCTGGTGAAGAATCTGGGTTGGCTGAACAGCTACCTCGGCATCATTGCGCCCTTCTTCCTGATGACGCCGTTCGCGGTGTTCTTCCTGCGCCAGTTCTTCCTGGGCATCAGCCGCGAGGTAGAGGAGGCGGCTTTGCTCGACGGCGCCGGCCACTTCAGGACGTTCTTCGGAATCATCGTGCCGATGAGCGCCGCTCCGCTCGCGACGCTGTCGATCCTCACCTACATCACTGCGTGGAACGAATTCCTCTGGCCCTTGGTGGTGGCCAGGGACCCAGCGCGCCAGCCGCTCACCGTGGCACTGGGACAATTCACGGCCCAGCAGCCGGGGACATCCCCGGACTGGTCGGGCCTGATGGCGGGCACGTTGCTCGCCGCCCTGCCGATCATCGTCATCTTTCTGGCTTTCGGCCGGAAGGTCGTCGACTCGATCGGCTTCTCGGGGATCAAGTGATCCCCGCCGACTACCGGGGACCCGCTCAGGGTCGCCGCCGACTCCTGGGAGGGAGACCCTGATGTCCAAAGCACTCTGGAGACTGCTCGCAGTCCTGTTTGCCTGCACGCTCATTGCAGCGGCGTGCGGAGGTGATGACGACGCCGACGCAGATGCACCTGCGGCGACTGAGGCGCCATCGGACAGCGATGACATGGCCGATGAGGCAGTCAGCATCGAATACTGGCTCTGGGACGGCAACCAGCAGCCCTACTACGAGCAGTGCGCTGCGGATTTTGAGGCTGCCAACCCTGGCATCGATGTCGAGATCACCCAATTCGGTTGGGGCGACTACTGGACCAACGTCACAGCAGGCTTCGCCTCCGGCTCGGGCCCCGATGTCTTCACCGACCACCTCGCGCGCTACCCCGAGTTCGTGGCCAGCGGCGTGCTGGTCCCGCTCAACGACTTCGTTGACCGTGACGGCGTCGATACCGGCGCCTACTTCCCCGGCCTCGCCGAGCTGTGGGTCGACAACAACGGAAACCGCTACGGCCTGCCCAAGGACTTCGACACGATTGCCCTCGTGATGAATGCCGCGCATGTCGCCGACGCCGGGCTGAGCGCAGCCGACTTCGCTGGCGCCGAGTGGAATCCCGATGACGGCGGCTCGTTCGGCGAACTCATCCGTCGACTGAGCGTCGATGCCAACGGCAACACTGGCGACTCGCCGGACTTCGACCCGGACAACGTCGAGGTCTATGGCCTCGGCCTCGAGGGGAACTTTGGCGCATTCGGCCAGACGACGTTCTCGGCCTTCGCCGCATCGACGGGCTTCGAATTCCTCGACGTCAATCCGTTCGGCGACTCTGCGAACTATGACGACCCGCGCCTTGCGGCCACCATCGACTGGTTCGCCCGCATGATCGAGGCCGGCTACGTGGTGCCGATCGAAGATGTCGAATCGCTCGGCGGAACCACCGTGTTCCAGAATGGCTCTGCCGCAGTCATGGCCGACGGCTCGTGGAAGATCGGCACCTACGTCGGCGCCGACACTCCCTTCGACGTCGAATTCGCTCCGCTTCCGATTGGGCCGAGCGGCTCGCGCGCTTCGATGTTCAACGGCTTGGCTGACTCGATCAACACGAACTCGGAGCACCAAGAAGAGGCCTGGCAATGGGTGAAGCACATGGCGTCGGCTGAGTGCCAGAACGTCATCGGCGAGGGAGCTGTCGTCTTCCCGGCGATTCCGTCGGCCGCGGACATCGCCATTGCCGCGCACCAGAGCAACGGGGTCGATGTCACTGCGTTCACCGTCCATGTCGACGAAGGCACCACCTTCTTGTTCCCCATCACGGACAGCGCCAGCCAGATCGAGGCAATTGTGGGCCCGGCAATGCAGGAGATTCTGCGCGGGCAGGTCGAAGCTGCGGAGCGGCTCAGCCAGGTGTCTGACGAGGTCAACGCCGTTCTCGGTTCCTGATCGGCGTCCTGGGAACTGGTCCCGGATCGGAGGCGCTGGTGATGTCGAGGAAGTCCCTCCTGGAGACCTCGGCGCACCAGATGCCTCCGATCCGGCCTCGGCCCGGTGGCGTCAGAAGGCGGCCGGACAAACGGTCGCCCTGGGTCGCCGTGGTGCTGGCGATGCTCATCGGCGTCGCGTGCGGCACGTCCGCAGATGCCATCGATGTCAATGTCGAAGGTTCCCCGCACCGTGATCGCGGTCTCTGCGAGGATCGTTTCGTTCCCCACGACCTCGAGCACCACACTCGCGGGCCCGGAGCCAGCCGGTCGATGTTCGACGGCATGGGCGCGGGGCTCGCGGTCGGGGATGTGGACCTCGACGGTGACGACGATGTCGTCCTGGCGAACCTCAGCGGGGACACGTCGCTGCTGTGGAATGACGGAGGCTTGCAATTCCGTCGGGAAGCGCTCATCGAGGGCCGATTTCGCCAAGCCATCATCGTTGACAGCGACGGCGACGGCAGCAACGACATCGTGCTCACCACCGGCGTCGGCCGCCCGCTGCTCATGCGCAACAGTGGGAGCGGCTCGACCGCCGGCGAGCGCTTCGAGCGAGACGAGATCGACGGGCTCGACGCCTATACCTACTCCATGGCCTGGGGAGACCTCGGCGGCGACGGCGACCTCGACGCCGTGACCGGTGCCTATAACGCCGAGCTCACCGCCGAGCGTCGTCTCAACCTCGGGAACAAGGGAGGCGTGGGCCTCTTCGAGCGGGACGGCGGCACGTTTGCGCACACGCAGCTCGCGCCCGAGTCACAGGCGCTCGCCGCCCGCATCGGCGACATCGACGGCGATGGCCGCGATGACATCTATGTCGGCAACGACCTCGCCACACCCGACTACGTGTGGTTCGCCGGCCCCGACGGCTCCTGGACCGAAGCGGCACCGTTCGCCCAGACCGCGTTCAGCACGATGGGCATCGACTCGGGCGACATCGACAACGACGGTGACCTGGACCTGTTCGCGACGGACATGAAGCCCATGGACGACCGTCCCGAGACCATCGACGCCTATGCGAATGTGCAATCGGACATCGACGCGTCGCCCACCGACGACATTCAGCGACCCGAAAACGTGCTGCTGCTGTCGACCGGCGACGGCTTCGCCAGCGGAGCACCGTCGTTCGGTGTGGAGGCCACGGGATGGAGCTGGTCCGGCCTGTTCGGCGATCTCGACAATGACGGGTTCGTGGACTTGTACGTCGTGAACGGCATGGTTGCCGACAACCTGTTCGAGCATCTGCCCGACGCCAGCCTGGTTGAGACGAATCAGGTGTTCCGCAACATCGAAGGCGAGCGCTTTGCACCGACCGCTAGCTGGGGTCTCGACGACACGACCGGCGGGCGGGGAATGGCTATGGCCGATCTGGACTTCGACGGTGACTTGGACATCGTCGTGAACAATCTCAATGCGCCGTCACGGCTGTACGAGAACCGGCTGTGCGGCGGCAGCGCCGTGACGGTCGCACTGCGCTGGCCCGACACCGGCAACCCCCACGCCATCGGCGCGCAGGTGCGGCTGCGCGGATCGCAGGGCGGCGCGCTGGTGCGCACCATCGAGGCGGCACGCGGCTATCTCTCGGGTGCTTCGGCGACGGTGCACTTCGGCGTGGGGGAGGCATTCGGGCCTGTGGAGGTCGAGGTGACGTGGCCTGACGGCCGCGTCGCGACGGTCGACGACCTCGACGTGAACCGGCACGTCACGATCACCCGGACGGGTAAGGCGGCACGGCCATGAGTCCCGAATACCTGGTCCAGCCAGGCACGCGAGGTGGGCGCCGCCGAGACGCAGCGGTGCATCTGACGCCGCTGGTACCTGCGGCGATGGGGGTGGCGCTGATCGGTCGGCCTGCCGTGTGGGCGGCCCCGGTATTGATGCTCGGACCGCTGCTGCTTGGCGGGCTGTTGGTTCGAGGACGCGACGTCGGTCGGATCCATCGACGGCGAGCGATCGACCTCAATGTCTCAGTTGCGCTGGGGGCCTTGATCTTGTGGGGAGTGCTGGAGGTGGGAGCTCGTTTTGAGCTGGCCGGCGTTCTGGTGCCTGTCGGCGCGCTGCTGCTCGCATTGCTGTGGCTGAACTGGCTGCTGATGATCGCGATCGCCGCGAATCGGGCCAGGTACGGGGAGTTGTTCTCCCCGCCGTGGGTTGTCCCCTTCGCTCGCTGGTGCGAGCGAGGCGACCCACAAGAAACGACAGAGGAGGATTCCGATGGCGACGGTTGAGCTCGAAGAGCTGACCAAGGTGTACCCTGGAGGCGTCACGGCGGTGAACGCCATGAGCCTGAGCATCTCCGACGGCGAGTTCGTTGTATTCGTCGGTCCTTCGGGATGCGGCAAGTCGACGGCGTTGCGCATGGTTGCTGGACTCGAAGAGATCTCCAGCGGCACGCTGCGCATCGGGTACGCCGACATGACCAAGGTGCATCCCCGAGACCGGGACATAGCCATGGTCTTCCAGAACTATGCGCTGTACCCGCATCTCACGGTGCGCAAGAACATCGCTTACCCGCTCAAGCTCGCCAAGGTCGGCAAGTCGGAGATGGAACAGCGTGTGGAGCGAACCGCCGAGGTGTTGCATCTCACCGAGTTTCTCGACCGCAAGCCGGCCGCCTTGTCGGGCGGGCAACGCCAAAGGGTTGCCATGGGCCGAGCGATCGTGCGTGAGCCGGCGGTCTTCCTCATGGACGAACCGCTGTCCAACCTCGACGCCAAGCTTCGCGTGTACATGCGCAGCGAGATCTCGCGGATCCAGCGCGATCTCGGTGTCACCACCATTTACGTCACCCACGATCAGGTCGAGGCGATGACCATGGGCGACCGGGTGGCAGTGCTCAATGGCGGGGTGCTGCAGCAGGTAGACAAACCGTCGGTGCTGTATCGACAACCGGCGAACATGTTCGTCGCCGGGTTCGTCGGGTCGCCGGCAATGAACCTCTTCGAGTCGACGATTTCCATCGGCGACGCCGGGGTCACTGTCGCGACGGGCGACCAGCAGGTCGAGCTGCCCCTGTCGTTCGTCGACGACTGTCCTGCCCTGCGCGGGTACGACGGATTGCCTCTGGTTTGCGGCATCCGGCCTGACGATGTCTACGACGCTGCTCTTGCTCCGGACTTCAGCCAGCGGGTTACGGCAAACGTGCAGCTCCTCGAAGAACTCGGCTCGGAAATCGTGGCCCACCTTGACATCGGCGTACAGCGGGTCGATAGCGGGGGACCGTCCGACGACGCCGATGACGATGAAGACCTCGGCAGCGCATTCTTGGGCAGGTTCGCGCAGCAGAGCGAGGCCCGTGTCGGACAGCGGATGGAGATTGCAATCGACGTTTCGGCGCTGCATTTCTTCGACAGGGCTTCCGGCGAAGTCATCCGCGCCTGAACTGGTTGCCGCGGCGGTGATCTCCGAGCAGGCCGTCGCGACTGCCAAGTGAGGGGAGCCGCGCAACTAGCGTGCGCATCGCATGCCGGTGCTGCTGGGTGCCGCGGCGTCGGTCCTGATCGGCGTTTCCGACTACTTCGGTCGATACTGCAGCCGGCGCGCCCGCGCGATGACCGCGGTCGGCACGGCGTTCATGGGCGGCCTGATCGTGACGGTGGTGCTGCTGTTGGCCGTGCCGAGTTCTGCCGATGGCGCTTCCCTCGCGCTCGGGGCCGTCTCGGGCGCGTTGATGGCGCTCGCGCTGTCGGCGATGTGGCACAGCATGGCTGTGTCGTCTGCGGCGATCGCCTCGCCGGTCGTCGCGGCCTCCACAGCGCTGGGGCCCCTGGCGTACGGGCTCGGGGCGGGCGAACGGCCCTCGACAGTGGCAGCCGCAGGCATAGCGGTGACGATCGCTGGGTTGCTTGCAGCGGTCATCGTGCCGGATCTGCGCGGAGACATCAGGCGGGGCATCGCGTTTGCACTCCTGGCAGGCATCTCGTTTGCCACAGCCACCGTGCTCCTCGGCGAGACCAGCCTCGACAGCGGTATGTGGCCGGCGGTCACGCAGCGGACGGCGGCGCTGGCATGCATGCTGGCGGCGACCAGAGTCCGGCGAATACCCCAGTTCCTGCCTCCCTCGCTCCGTCTTGCCGGTTTCGCCGGGGGCGTTGCGGGAGGAGCGGGCATGGGCGCCTTCATCGCCGGCCTGCAACGGGGTCCGCTGAGCGAGGTGGCGGTGGCTGCGTCCCTCTATCCCGTTGTCACGATCGCTTTGGCAGTGCTCTTCGATGACGACACGCTGCGTTGGTGGCAGGTGTTCGGCATTGCCGCGGCACTGACCGGCACGTCGATGATCGCCTTGGGCTGAGCCCGCCGGGCCGCCGGGCCGCCGGATGAGCCCGCATCCGCGACTTGACCAATCTTCATGCCTTTTTCTCGTTTCGTGAGCGATACTGGGCACGAGTGCGGGGGCACCTCGGCCGGGGAGGGTTCGGAAGACAGCGATGGCGTACTTCGATCTGGGCTCGTACCGATGGCCGGTCACGACCCGAGACGCCGAAGCCCAGCTCTGGTTCGACCGAGGCATGGCGTGGTGCTACGGCTTCAACCACGAAGAGGCAATCGCCTGCTTCGAGCGCGCACTGCTGCACGACATCCACTTCGCCATGGCTCACTGGGGCATCGCGTATGCGATCGGGCCGAATTACAACAAGGCGTGGACCGAGTTCGATGACGCTGATCTGCGCGTCTCGCTGGCTCGTGCGCGCTCGGAGGTCGCAGCTGCTCTCGATGCCGCGGGGAGCACCAGCGACCTCGAAGGGGCGCTGATCGGCGCACTCGCTCACCGCTACCCGTCCGATCCCGAAGCACCCGACACCGACGACTTCGGGCGATGGAACGACGCCTACGCGGACGCCATGCGCGAGGTCTACCGGTCTTTTCGCGACGACCTCGATGTCTGCGCCCTGTTCGCCGAGGCGATCATGAACCGGACGCCGTGGGAGTTGTGGGACCTCGACACGGGCCAGCCGTCTGCGGGTGCGGGGACGCTCGAAGCGGTCGATGTGCTCGAGAGCGCCTTTGAGCGGCTTGACCAGATGGGCGCCAACAGCCATCTGGGCCTGCTGCACATGTACGTCCACCTCATGGAGATGTCGCCGCATCCTGAACGGGCGCTGGCTGCCGGTGATCGGCTGGTCGATCTGGCGCCCGACGCCGGGCACCTCGTCCACATGCCCACCCACATCGACGTGCTGTGCGGCCACTACCAAAACGTCGTGACGCGCAATTCGGCCGCGATCGTCGCCGACCGGAAGTACCTGGACTTCAAGGGCCCGATGAACTTCTATTCGGCGTACCGCTGCCACGATTACCACTTCAAGGTGTACGGGGCGATGCTGGCGGGCCAGTACGCCCCGGCCCTGGAAGCGGCGGAGGAGATGAACCGCACGCTGCCCGAGGAGCTGCTGCGAACGGGCTCGCCGCCCATGGCCGACTGGCTGGAAGGATTCGTGGCCATCAAGCAGCACGTCTACGTGCGCTTCGGCAAGTGGGATGAGATCCTCGCCCAGCACCTGCCCTTCGACCAGCAGTTCTATTGCGTCACCACGGCGATGATGCGATACGCGCGGACCGTGGCATATGCCTCGACCAACCGGGTCGACGACGCACTGGCCGAACGCGAGGCATTCGTGGCTGCCAAGGCTCATGTCCTTCCCAGTCGGACCCTGTTCAACAACACCGGCCTCGACATACTCGCCGTCGCCGAGGCGATGCTGAACGGCGAGGTCGAGTACCGGCGCGGCAACTACGACGTGGCCTTCGACTATCTCCGCCGGGCAGTCGAGCTGGACGACAACCTGCCCTACGACGAGCCGTGGGGCTGGATGCAGCCGACCCGCCACGCATTGGCTGCGCTGCTGTCAGAACAGGGTCAGTTCGAAGAGGCGGAGACGCTCTACCGGGCTGATCTGGGCTTGGACAACCAGCTGCGCCGCCCCTGCCAGCACCCCGACAATGTCTGGAGCCTGCACGGACTGCACGAGTGCCTGGTGCGGCGAGGGGACACGGTGGAAGCGCCGCTCATCCGCCAACGGCTGGATCTGGCTGTCGCCCGCGCTGACGTGCCCATCACCGCGGCGTGCTTCTGCCGGCTGGAGGTCAACGCGCCCGCGTGAGCCTCACGCCGTAGCCTTGGCCTTCGTGTTCACGGCGCCTACCTGCACAGCAGACGTCTCGGCGGCGTTGACCGAGCACGGCTACCTGCCCGACGAGGGCCTCTCCACGGTGGTGTACCTCTCGGTCACGATGGGCCGGCCGCTGTTTCTCGAAGGAGACGCCGGCGTCGGCAAGACCGAGCTGGCCAAGGTGCTCGCTGCGTGGACCGGCGGCGACTTCATCCGCCTGCAGTGCTACGAGGGCATCGATGCCGCCCAGGCGCTCTATGAATGGGACTACACGCGCCAGCTCCTGCACCTGCGCACCGCAGAGGCCGCCGGGCGGGCCGCTGTCGACGCCGAGGCCATCGAGGACGAGCTGTACTCGGAGCGCTTCCTGATCCGCCGGCCGCTGCTGCGAGCCATCGATCATGACGACGCCACCCCGGCGGTGCTGCTCGTCGATGAGGTCGATCGCGCCGACGACGAATTCGAGGCATACCTGCTCGAGGTGCTGTCGGACTTCACCGTCACGGTGCCCGAATTGGGCACGATCACCGCCACCCGGCCACCGTTCGTGGTCGTCACCTCCAACCGGACCCGCGATGTGCACGACGCCTTGAAGCGACGCTGCCTGTATCACTGGGTGTCGCATCCCTCGGTCGACCGCGAGGTCGAGATCGTGAAGCTCAGGCTGCCCGATGTGGATGGCTCGCTTGCCCGCCAAGTTGCGGTCGCCGTCTCGGCGATGCGCGAGATGCGCCTCTACAAGCCGCCGGGCGTAGCCGAGACCATCGACTGGGCAACCGCCCTCGGTCGCCTCGGTGCTGCTGAGCTGGACACTCCGATGCTCGAGGCCACGCTGGGCACGGTGCTCAAGTACCGCGAGGACCAGCAGCGGGTCACTTCGGTGGGCATGGAGATGATCATGGCTGCTGTGGCCGAGGCCTGAGCGGCCCCGATCTCCGCGCCGCCATGGCACCCAACGGCACCGAACTCAGCAATCGGGAATCCGGCGTCGAGCGGCCCGCAACCGAAGAGCAGGTGAACGAGCCGGAGCGCCTGGCCTCGGCCTTCTCATCGGTCCTCCGTGGGGCGGGCTTGGTGGTCACCATCCGCCGGGTGATGGCCTTCACCGAAGCGTTGCGATTGTTGGGGGTTGGTGGACGCGACGACGTGTACTGGGCGGGCCGGGCGACGCTGGTCGGCAGTCCGGCCGACATCAGCACCTACGACCGTGCGTTCGCCGTGTTCTGGGAAGGGCGTGAGCCCAGCGGGATGGTCGTCGAGCTGCCGCCGATCTCGGTGACGCTGGCCACCGACAGCGACGACGACAGCGGTGCAGCCCCTCCGGCTGACGAAGGGGAGCCCGACACCGGCCCAACGCTGCGAGTCCGCTACAGCGATGTGGAGACGCTGCGCCACAAGGACTTCGCCGACTGCAGCGACACCGAGCTGAGCGAGCTGCACACGCTGATGGGGGAGCTGCGCTTCCAGGCCGTGACGCGCCGATCCCGCCGCGGCGTGCGGGCGAAGCGGATCTCCCGCCGCCCCGACCTGCGACGCACCATCCGGCGTGCCCTGCGCACTGGCGGGGAGGCCATCCGGCGGGAGTTCCTCACGAGCGACCGCAAGCCCCGCCGCCTGGTGCTGCTGCTGGACGTGTCGGGCTCCATGGAGCCCTACGCCCGGGCGCTCGTGCGTTTCGCCCATGCTGCGGTCGTGGGGCGAACGAGGGTGGAGGCATTCACCATCGGCACCCGGCTCACCCGGGTGACGCGCGAGCTGTCGTCGCGGGATCCCGATGCCGGGCTGCGGGCCGCCGCCGACTCCGTGCAGGACTGGTCGGGTGGCACCCGTCTGGGGGCGACCCTGCACGAGTTCAACGATCGGTGGGGTGTGCGGGGCCACGCCCGCGGCGCAATCGTGGTGATCTGTTCGGACGGCTGGGACCGCGGCACCCCCGACGAGCTGGCCGAGCAGATGGCGCGTCTGCACCTGGTGACCCACCGGCTGGTGTGGGTCAACCCGCTCAAGCACACCCCGGGCTATGCGCCGCTGGCCCGCGGCATGGCGGCGGCGTTGCCGCACGTCGACGAGTTCATCGAAGGCCATTCCTTCGATTCGCTCGAACACCTGGCTGCTGCCATCGCGGCGTGAGCTGGGCCCAACCCAGCGATCACCCGACGCACGACCCTCCACTACCGCAACAATGTCAACAGGGAGACTGGGCACATGGACGAGATCTTGGATGACATCGACCGGTGGCGGGCTGTGGGCCAGCGAGTGGCCGTGGCCCGGGTGGTGGACATTGAAGGCTCGGGGCCACGCGATCCAGGTGCCGCGATGGCGGTGAACGAAGAGGGCGAAGTCGCCGGCTCGGTCTCGGGCGGCTGCGTGGAGGGCGCCGTGGTCGGCGAGGCCCTCGAGCTGCTGGGCGGACGGCGGGGCCCGGGCATCACCACCTTCGGCTACAGCGACGACGAGGCATTCGCCGTCGGGCTGACCTGCGGCGGCACGATCCACCTGTTCGTGGAGGAACTCGACTGGTGAGCGAGGCTGCGGGCATCTACGAGGCGTTCAGGGACGCCATCCGGGCCGAGGAGCCCGTCGCGCTCGCCACGATCATCGACGGCCCAGACGCAGGTGCGAAGCTGTTGCTGCAGCCGGATGCGCCGACGATGGGCACGCTGGGCGACGCCGACCTGGATCGGGTGGTGGAGCGTGACGCCTTGGGGATGCTGGATGCGGGCATCAGCGAGGTACGCCACTACGGCCAGCACGGCGAGGCCCGCCAGATGGACCTCAGCGTGTTCGTGGAGTGCCACGCCCGGCGCCCCCACATGGTGATCTTCGGTGCCGTCGACTTCACCCGGGCACTCGCCTCGCAGGCCAAGCTGCTCGGCTACCGCGTCACCGTCTGTGATGCCCGAGAGGTCTTCGCCACGAAGCGCCGCTTCCCGATGGCCGACGAAGTCGTGGTCGACTGGCCGAATCGCCTGCTGGATCGCATCGGCGACGAGCTGGGTCCCCGCGACGCCGTCTGCGTGCTCACCCACGACCACAAGTTCGACGTGCCCGCCATCGTGGGCGCTCTGCCCACCCGGGTCGGCTACCTCGGCGCGATGGGTTCCCGAACCACCCACGAGAAGCGAACCGAGCGTCTGCGCGAGGCCGGCGTGAGCGACGAGGAACTCGAGCGCGTCATGGCTCCCATCGGCCTCGACATCGGAGGCCGCACCCCCGAAGAAACCGCAGTGTCGATCGTGGCCGAGATCATCGCCGCCCACACCGGCCGCCAAGCCCCCCGCCTCAAAGACGGCGAGGGCCGCATCCACTAGCCCCGAGGCCCAGAATCCTGTAACGGCCGCCCGGTAGCGTCAGCGCAATGGACTTCACGCAAAACGAGGACCACGAGGCGATCCGCGAGGGCGTGCGCAGAGTCTGCGCCGACTTCCCCGACGAGTACTGGCGCGAGCGCGACGAGCAGCACGAGTTCCCGTGGGACTTCTACAACGCCATGGCCGAGGGCGGCTGGGTCGGCATTGCCATCCCGGAGGAGTACGGCGGGGGCGGCCAAGGCATCACCGAGGCGTCGATCGTGCTCGAGGAGGTGGCGGCCAGCGGTGCCGCCATGAACGGCTGCTCGGCCCTGCACCTGTCGATCTTCGGCATGGAGCCAGTGCGCAAGTACGGCTCGGAGGCGCTCGCCAAGGAAATCCTGCCGGGCGTCGCCGATGGCTCGATTCATGCCGCGTTCGGCGTCACCGAGCCCGATGCCGGCACCGACACCACCTCGATCCGTACCCGGGCAGAGCGGGACGGCGACGAGTATGTGATCACGGGCGCCAAGGTGTGGACCACCAAGGCGCCGTTCTGCGACGTCTGCCTGCTGCTTGTGCGCACGACGCCCAAGGAGCTGTGCGACGGCCCGACCCAGGGCATGACGTTGCTGCTGGTCGACCTGCAGGATCCGGCGGTCGACATCACCCCGATCCCCAAGGTGGGCCGCAACGCGGTGGTCTCGTGCGAAGTGCGCTACGACGGCCTGCGCGTGCCGGTGGACCGCCGCGTCGGCGAGGAGGGCGAGGGGTTCCGCTACATCCTCGACGGCCTCAATCCCGAGCGGATCCTGATCTCTGCTGAAGCACTGGGGATCGGCCGGGTCGCACTTCGCCGCGCCGCCGAGTACGCCAAGAGCCGGGTCATCTTCGGGCGCCCGATCGGCCAGAACCAGGGCATTGCCTTCCCCTTGGCCGACAGCCACGCTCGCCTGCATGCCGCCGAACTGGTGGTGCGCGATGCGTCGTGGCGTTACGACAACGGCCTGAGCTGCGGCGAGCAGGCCAACCTGGCCAAGTACCTGGCGTCGGAGGCGGCGTTCGAGTGCGCCGACCGGGCCATGCAGACCCACGGCGGCTTCGGCTACGCCAAGGAGTACGACGTGGAGCGCTACTGGCGCGAGGCGAGGTTGATGAAGATCGCCCCGGTCAGCCAGGAGATGGTCATGAACTTCGTGTCGTCCAAGGTGCTCGGGCTGCCTCGCTCGTACTAGCCGAGCTCAGCCCCAGGGCCCGAGCGGCCCGTGAGCCCGCATCGAATCGAGACTGGGAACTAGAGCGGCAAACGACTGGTGACCTAACGGGAAGGTTCCTCGATGAGCGCATTCGTGGAGGATCGGCGGCCAGTGTCCACGGCGGGAGTGCTGCTGGCAGCCGGGGCTGGAACCCGTTTCGCAGGTCCGCAGCACAAGCTGCTGGCGGTCATCGACGGCCGGAGCGTGGTCAGCCGGGCTCTGGAGTCGCTGGTCGGGGCGTCGCTCGACGCTGTGGCCGTGGTCACGGGGGCGGTGGATGTCTCCGAGGAGCTCGCGGCAGCCAACGGCGAGATCGCCGTGATCCCCAATGCCCGCTGGGAATCGGGGATTGCGTCGTCTGTCCGCTGCGCCGCCTCGTGGGCGGCCCAGCAAGGCCATGGCGCGATCGTGGTGGGCCTCGCCGACCAGCCGTTCGTGACGTCGGCGGCGTGGCAGACCGTCGCTGCCGCTGCGGCCCCGATTGCCGTGGGCACCTACGGAGACCGGCGGGGAAACCCGGTGAGGCTGGTACGCGAGGTGTGGCCCCTGTTGCCGTGCCGTGGCGACGAAGGCGGCCGGACGCTGATGCGGCGGCTTCCGGAAATCGTGGTACCGGTAGCCTGCGAAGGGCGACCTGACGACATCGACACCGTGGAGGATCTGCGCCGATGGAGCTGAAGAACGAATTCCGCGTCGACATCCCTACCGAGCAGGCGTGGAACACGCTGACCGATGTCGAGTTCATCGCTCCCTGCATGCCGGGAGCCCAGCTCACCGAGATCGACGGAGACGAGTTCAAGGGCGGCGTGAAGGTCAAGGTGGGCCCGATCACGGCCCAGTACAAGGGCACGGCAAAGTTCGTCGAGCTTGACGAGGCCAATCGCCGCATCGTGCTCGAAGCCACCGGCCGCGACTCCCGCGGTGCCGGCAACGCCGCCGCCGAGGTGATCGCGGAGATGACCCCCGACGGCGACGGCACCGTCGTGGCGATCACGACCGACCTGAAGGTGACCGGCAAGGTCGCGCAGTTCGGCCGCGGTGTCATGGCGGACGTGACCGAGAAGCTCATCGGCCAGTTCGTGGACTCGCTCTCGGAGAAGCTGTCAGAGGTCGGTGCGCCCGGCGACGACGGAGCCGACGCCTCCGAGGCGGGATCTGCTGAAGACTCGGCTGAGGCTGCCACCGAAGACGGCCCGCGCCAAGTCGACATGGACGAGCCCGAGCCGGTGGATCTGCTCGAGACGGCAGGCCGGCCGATGCTCAAGCGCCTCCTGGCGCCCTTGGCCGTCGTGGTGCTCTTCTTCCTCAATCGCCGCAGGCGTCGGCGGCGCCGTCAAGGCTGAGGAACCGCCTGGGCGTTCCCATCCGGGTGGTGCTTGTCCGCTGCGCTCCCAGCGCACCCCCCACGCCCCCTCAAGCGGAGGCTGTCGCTGAGTTGCTCGGGCGCGCGCCGCAGTGCGCATACCACATGGCGGTCGCGCACGACGATGGGCGTCCCGTCGTGATCGCCAACGCACCGCTGCTCGACGACGGTCGTCCGATGCCGACCCGCTACTGGCTGGTGGACGCGGACCTGCGCCGTCGGGTGTCGCAGCTCGAAGCACGAGGCGGCGTTCGCGCGGCCGAGGCGGCTGTCGACGCCGAAGCCCTCGCGGCGACTCACCGTCGCTATGCCGCCGAGCGCGACGCGCTCGTGCCTCCGCACCACCGGGGACCACGGCCCTGCGGGGGCGTCGGCGGCACGGCGCAGGGCGTGAAGTGCTTGCATGCGCACGTGGCCTACCGGCTGGCCGGCGGCGAGGACCCCGTCGGAGACTGGGTCCTGGACGAGTTGGGCTTGCAGGGATGCGGCTCGTGACCGCTGCAGCGCAGACCGGGCCGGTGGCGGTGGTGGACTGCGGCACCAACTCCACCCGGCTGCTCATCGACGACGGGGAGGGACTCGGTCTGCGCATGCTGCGGATCACCCGGCTGGGGCGCGGTGTCGACGCAGGCGGTTCGCTGGCTGACGACGCGATCGGCCGCGTCATCGACGTGCTGGGGGAATACCGCGAGGTCATCGAGGATCACCAGGTGCGCGCCGTCCGGGCGGTTGCCACGAGCGCGGCGCGTGACGCCGCCAATGGTGCCGAGTTCCTTCAGCGTGCGAGCGACGCGCTCGGCACCGATGTCGAGCTGCTCGACGGGGACAGCGAGGCGAACTACGCCTTCGCCGGCGCGACCACTGGCTTGGGCCCCGAGGCCGGGCCTGCCGCGCTCGTGCTCGACATCGGCGGCGGCTCGACCGAGTTCGCCTACGGAATGCCCGGACACGGCGCCCGCCCTGCGGACGCCCTGTCTGTCGACATGGGATCGGTGCGTTGGACTGAGCGATTCTTGGCGATGGACCCGCCGCGTCCCGAAGAGCTGAGTTCGGCCATCTCGGTAGCTCGCTTGCACCTCGACGACATCGACCGTGAGCACCCCGTCATCGCTCGGGGCGCACCGGCAGCGCAGCTCGTGGGCGTTGCGGGCACCATCACCACGGTCGCAGCGGTGGAGATCGGCCTCGACCCCTACGATCCCGAGGTAATCGACGGGTTCGTGCTGACGCGGGCCGCAGCAGAGGACGTCTTCCGCACGCTGGCCACCGAACGGCTCGCCGACCGCGTCCACAATCCGGGCCTGCATGTCGACCGTGCGCCCGTGATCGTGGGCGGCTGCTGCATCCTCGTTGCGGTCATGCGCCACTGGGGGATCGATGAATGCCTGGTACGCGAGCGCGACCTGCTCGATGGCATCGCGGCTGAGCTCCGCGAAGCGCAGGCAGGCTCAGCGGCTGAGCTCCGCGAGGCGCAGGCAGGCTCAGCGGCTGAGCTCGAGGGAGGCGCCGGTGCCGCTCGGTGAGCGTCGGCGGCGCGCCAGTACTGTGCGGGGCGTGAGTCGCCTGCGCACCGAGCGGCTTGAGCTGCGCCCGCTCGTGCCTTCGGACTTCGCCCAATGGAACGAGGTTCGCGAGCGGTGCCGCGTCTGGCTGTCGAAGTGGGAGCCTCGACCGCCGGCGAGCGCGCCCGATCCCTCTCGTGACCCGCAGGCATTCTCGAATCGCTGCCGGATGCGGGAGCGCGAGCGATCGCTGGGCACTGCTTTTGATTTCGGCCTCTGGCATGAGGGCTGGTTCTGCGGCGAGATCAACATCTCCCACGTGGCGCGTGGCGCATTCCAGAGCGCACATGTGGGCTACTGGATCGACGAACGACTTGCGGGCCGCGGCTTGGTCGCTGAAGGCCTGATGGCCGTCTTCGAATTCGCGTTCTCCCAGGTCGGCCTGCACCGCGTCCAGATCTCGATCATGCCCCGCAACTCCGCCAGCCTGCGGGTGGTCGACAAGCTCGGGCTGCGCTCGGAAGGCACTGCGCAGGGCTACATCCAGATTGCCGGCGTCTGGGAGGACCATGTTCGCTTCGGCATCACGCTGGAGGAATGGAATGCCCGCCGCGACGAGATGGCTGCGCGACTGCGTGATGCCCGCAACCACGGTGTGACTCAGTCCTCTGCATCCGACAGCCACGCCTGACCGGGGCTGCAGTCGGCAGCAATCGGGCACCAGCGGCAGGGGGGTCCGGGCACCCGGCGGGGTTCGTGCCCGTCCGCTCGCAACGTGATGAGCCGGCCGATGCCGTCCACGGTCCGGCGCAACGCGCTGTCGAGCACCTCGGCGGTGATGGTCTCGTGCTCGATGCGCCCTTCAGCTACGTAGAACGAGCCCACGCCGAGCGGCGGCACGCCGATCGACAAGGTCTCAATCAGTGCATAGAAGCGCAGATCTTCAGGATCGGTCAGCGTCCTGGAACCGGTCTTGAGGTCGATGATGACCTTGCCGGCGCGCTGGTTCGGTTCGGGCCCGCCGGTCGGCGCCGGGGAGCCGAGGGTGAGGTCGTACTTGCCGTTGAGCACGAATGCGCCGCCGCAGAGCTGCACGCGGGCTCGGGTTTCTGCAGCAGGTCGCCACGAGCGCTGCATCGGCGGGAAGGTCTCCTCGAACCGGGTCAGCAGGCCGACGCAATTGGCGATGAGGTCGGCTCGCTCGCCCGCGGTCGCGCCTGCCAGGAAAGCTCCGAGGTTGGTGTCGTCGTCAATGAGCCGCTCGACGGCCTCGTCGACGGCATCTGCAGGCGGGACGTCTCGGTGCGTCGTCAGCTCCACCGCCTTGTGCAGCACCGTGCCCCGAGCGGTGGGAACCGACCATTCGAACGGAGCGTCGGCCTCGGCGAGGTAGCGCGCCTCGCAGCCGAACACCCCAGCCAGGTCGCGCTTGGACACCCACATGCCGCGGCTGTCCAGCGCGCGTGCGGCGTCCACCATTGCTGTGAGCGCGTCTTCTGCCCGGTCGCGTAGATCGGCAGCGAAGCGCTGGGGATAGGAAGGTCGCTGCTCGGCTGGCACGCGAATGACGTCGAGCGTCGCCTGCTGCGCAGGAAGCAACCCCGGATTGTGCTCGGACACTGGGGACCATTGTGGTTCGGGTGGCGGCAGCCCCGGTGATCAGGATCGTCGGCAGTCGCATTCGTGTCACACCCCCCTGTGATGCTCGACACATGCCAGCTACACCTCGTTCCCAACCTCCCGCATCGCTGCGGCTGGTCGACGCGTCTCCCGCACGCAGCCGGCCGCACCTGCCCGCCGGCGCCTCGTCCCGTTCGATAGGCGGCCGCGACCGCTCCGGGCCCGACGCGTCGGGCCAGTTCGTGCTGACCGTGCGGGCGCTCGCCGCGGAGGCACGCGAGCTGGGCTTGCAGGTGCCGAGCTTTCAGAGCCCGCCGCGCTCAGATCAGCTCGATCGCACCATCCAGCGAAGACCGCCTGATGACTGGGTCGTGGCCGTGCGCGTGAAGGGACGACCCTTCCCCGCCGTGATCGCTGACGCTGTCGAGGGCATCGTGGTCTGCAACGAGCTGAGTGCGGGTGCGGCCGGTGCGGTGCGAGACGAGCTGTGGCGGGCTGCCGAGCAGGTCGCCGAGACGATGGGCAGCGTTGCCGGCCGCAGCAGCCCGGCTGCCGCCCCAACTCCACGTCCGACGACCCGAGCGGCATCGCCAGCGCCCGCCGAGGTCAGACGCGCCGCCCCGGTTGAGGCGGCCCAACCGTTCGAGGAGGCCGCCTAGACCCCCGGGGCGTCGCAGATCGCCAGAGGAGCGAGCATCATGGGCTCCGCAAGCGCACGCCGTGTTGGCTGGCCCGGGTGGCGGAACTGGCAGACGCAGAGGGCTTAAACCCCTCGGCTCCTGCGGGAGCGTGCGGGTTCGAATCCCGCCCCGGGCACCCCAGCGGCGCATCGCGAGCCTGGCGATCACGGAATCCGCAATTCGTTTCCGACTCACGCTGAGTCACGAGTAGTCTTGGACGCAAAGGCCAGCCACCCTGAGCTTTGGCAGACGTCCCGCAAATGGCGTCACTCGGGGGGCTGGCCCTGTCGCGAACATATGCCGCGCCCCCTCGAACTCTCGAACGAATTCCGGCAGGGACTGTCAGCGGCGTTCGGCGGCGGCGCGCAGTGAGGCGGCGGTCTCGGTGCCCGGCCCGAGCCGGCGGGCGGCGGCGTCGCAGCACTTCTCGTTCAGCACCCAGTTGAGCGGTGTCGGGATGCCGTGGCGCTCGCCGAGTTCGCAGATCCGGCCGTTGAAGTGCTCCACCTCGACAGTGGGACGGCGGAAGTGCAGGTCCTGCCAAGTGGACGGGTAGCTGTAGAGAGACGGGTCAGCGACCTCCCGTGGTTCGCGTTGACCCGGTCGGCGCATCCGGTCGATCCATGACTGCAGATCGCTGCCGTCGTCCATGACCGGCGTGATGCCGGCAGCATCGAGCACGTCGGCCGCCTCTTGCTGGATGTCGGCCATGAAGAAGCGATTCCCCTCGTCGCAGAACCACTCCTGGACCGGCAGGTCCGCGAGCGCCGAGAACGCATTGGTGAGGTTCATCACGAGCTTGCCCCATTTGAGATCCACGACCCGCTCCGCGAGCGACGCGCGCATCTGCGCGGCAACCAGATCGTCGACCACGCGTGCGCACAAGTCGTCGGACCCGGTGGGCCAGCAGCCGATGTCGGCCCGCCGCGCACCGGTATGGGTGACCACGCCGGGCTCGTCGATGCGGGCGCCGATGCGAACCATGACTCCGTAGGCGCGCATGCCCTGTTCGATCAGCCATTCCTCGTTCGTGACGCTGTTCTGGAAGCAGAACAGCGGCACACCGTCGTAGAGCTCACGGTGCTGCTCGATCGCCTCGAAGGTGTGCTGGGTCTTCATGGTCAGCAGCACCACGGTGTTCTCGTCGAGCGCCACATCGTGCGCCCTGCGCGCGGCCGGCAGCCTGAAATGGCCCTCCGTGCGCCCCGAGATGCGCAGGCCGTCTTCCTGGAGGGACTCGAGGTGCGCGCCGCGTGCGATGAGCGCCACCCGGCGACCGGCCCGGGTCAGCCGTGCAGCCAGCACACAGCCGATCGCGCCGGCGCCGTGGATGATGTAGTTCGACCCAGCATCGCTCTCGGCGGAGTCCGCCGGATCGCGGTCTGAGTCACGGTCCGCTGTCACGGCGGTACATCGTGCCAGATGCTCCGAGGTGCGGCCTGTACACCCTTCACCGGGTGCTTCCTGCAGCGTCGAGCATGCCTGACAGGCTGGCGCAGACCGCACCGGTGCTGGCTGCGGCGCAGCGATGATCTGCACGCGCTCCGCCGGTTCCGGCCGGCGCTACCGTGCAGCCATGCGCGAGTGGAACACTGACGTGCCCAACATGATGGAGGCGGAGTTCTGGATCCAACCTGCCGATGTCATCGACGCGGTGATCGCCCGGCACCACGCCGAGGCCCCGCTGGACTGGTTCGAAGAACCCGGCTACGACGGCTTGATTCCGGTGGGACCCGGTTACTGGTGCGTCACCCGGCATGCCGATGTCGCGGCCGTCTCGCGCAACACCGAAGTGTTCAGCTCTGCCGCCGGCATCACCATGCTGGACGCACCGCCCGAGTTCCTCGAGTTCTTCAGCTCCATGATCGCCATGGACGACCCGCGCCACGCCCGGCTGCGCCGCCTCGTGGCCAAGGGCTTCACGCCGAAGATGCTGGCCGACCTCGACGGCAGCGTCCAGGCCTCGGCGGCCGACATCGTGGACTCGGTCTGCGAGAAGGGCAGTTGCGACTTCGTGACGGAGGTTGCCGCCGCGTTGCCGCTCAAGATCGTCTGCGATCTCATGGGCATCCCCCGGTCGGAATACGACGGTGTGTTCGAAGCCACCAACATCATCTTGGGCATCGGAGATCCCG
The DNA here is from genome assembly GCA_022820925.1 of Acidimicrobiia bacterium. Lineage (GTDB taxonomy): Bacteria > Actinomycetota > Acidimicrobiia > Acidimicrobiales > Poriferisodalaceae > Poriferisodalis. The sequence continues at coordinate 61,819 of JAJEEO010000019.1, forward strand.
AGTACCAGCCTGAGGGCGTCGATTTCGTGACGGCGCTGCTGGGCGCGGGCGCCCAACTGGCCGAGCTGATGAAGGAAGTCGCCGAGGCGAAGCGCGGCGGCGACGGCAAGGACCTCACCAGTGTGCTGGTCAACGCCGAGCTGCCCGACGACCGGCTGAGCGACTCCGACTTGGCCAGCTTTTTCGTGCTGCTGGTGGTGGCCGGCAACGAGACCACCCGCAACGCCATCTCGTGGGGGCTCAAATACCTCACCGATCATCCCGACCAGCGCGCCATCTGGGCCGCCGACTTCGAGGGTGTCGCGCCCACCGCGATCGAGGAGATCGTGCGCCTGTCCAGCCCGGTCGGCTACATGCGCCGGACGCTCACCCGCGACTTCGTCTTCGGGGGGCGCGAGATGAAAGAGGGCGAGAAGCTCGCGATGTTCTACGTCGCTGCCAACCGCGACCCGGCTGTGTTCGACGACCCGTACAAGTTCGACGTGCTGCGCGACCCGAACCCGCAGTACGGCTTCGGCGGCCCCGGCCCGCACTACTGCTTGGGCGCCCATCTCGCCCGCCGGGAGATGACGGTGATGTACCGCGAGCTGTTCGACCGGCTGCCCGACATCGTTGCGGTCAACGAGCCCGACACGCTGCAGGCCGCGTTCATCCACGGCGTCAAGCATCTCGACGTGGAGTTCACACCGACGGCACCGCTGGCCGCCTGAACGCTCCCGGCCCGTTGCGGGGACTTCATCGCACTGGCGCCCCGTAGCGTTGGGGTCATGAACCAACCGCAGATCGCGCCCGCGACCGGCAAGCTGGGCGTGCTCACGCCCGGCATGGGGGCGGTGGCCACCACGTTCATCGCCGGGGTGCTGGCGGCGCGTGCCGGGCTGGCTGAACCGATCGGGTCGGTCAGCCAGCTGGCCCACATCCGGCTCGGCGGCCGGACCGAGGGCCGTAACCCGCTCATCCGCGACTTCGTGCCCTTGGCCTCGCTCGACGATCTGGTGTTCGGCGGCTGGGATCCGATCACGCCCAATGCGCTCGAGGGCGCCCGCACCGCAGGAGTGCTGGAAGACCGTGACCTCGGCGTGATCTCCCGCGAGCTGGAGGGCATCGTCGCGATGGACGCGGTGTTCGACAGCCGCTGGGTGAGCCGGCTCGAAGGCACCCGCACCAAGCCCCCGATGGGCAAGCTCGAAGCTGCCCAGGCGCTGATGGAGGACATCGAACGCTTCCGTGCCGAGAACGAGTGCGAACGGCTGGTGATGGTGTGGTGCGGCTCCACCGAGGCGTACCAGGAGCCGTCAGGGGTGCACGCCAGCGTCGAGGCGTTCGAAGCCGGGCTGGCAGCTGACGACGACAACATCTCGCCGAGCCAGATCTACGCCTACGCAGCTCTGATGAGCGACGTGCCTTTCGCCAACGGCGCGCCGAACCTGTCCGTCGACATACCGGCCATGACCGAGCTGGCGCTGCGTCGCGGCGTGCCCATCGCGGGCAAGGACTTCAAGACCGGCCAGACCTTGATGAAGACGCTCGTGGCGCCCGGCCTGAAGGCTCGGATGCTGGGCCTGCGCGGCTGGTACTCCACCAACATCCTGGGCAATCGCGATGGCGAGGTGCTGGACGATCCCGAGAACTTCAAGACCAAGGAGACGTCCAAGCTGGGGGTGCTCGGCACGATCCTGCAGCCCGAGACCTATCCCGAGCTGTACAGCGAGATCGACCACGTGGTGCGCATCAACTACTACCCGCCCCGCGGCGACAACAAAGAGGGCTGGGACAACATCGACATCTTCGGCTGGCTTGGCTACCCGATGCAGATCAAGATCGACTTCCTGTGCCGCGACTCGATCCTGGCGGCACCGATCGTGCTCGACCTGGCGCTGTTCTTGGACCTGGCCCAGCGTGCCGGGCAGGGCGGCGTGCAGGAGTGGCTGTCGTTTTACCTCAAGGCTCCCCAGTCGGCTGATCCGGCTGGCCCCGAGCACGACCTGTTCATCCAGCAGACGAAGCTGAAGAACACGCTGCGCGAGTGGATGGGCGAAGAACCCGTGACCCACTCCGAGGCCGGCTGAACCCCACGCCTCGGCGTCGCGAAGTGTTCACGAGCTGTTTGCTCTTGCCGCGCCTGCGCTGAGGAGATCTCACCGTACTTTCAGGATTGTCTCAGGAGGCATTCAGCATCACTCGACAGAGTCTGAAGTGTCCGACTTCCCTTCCCGAAAGGAGTGACGGCATGACTGAGAACGAAGCCCGAGAGACGACAGGCAGAGTTCCTGCCAAGCGGCGAACCCGACGGATTCTCATGGCGTTGTTAGCTATTGCCGCAGCGTCGGTCGTCGCAATCTCGCTCAGCACTGCAGGAGCAGCGGCCCACCACGAGGAGTCCAGGGCCCATCACGACGAGGTCGTCGGAGTTCACCACGAGGAGTCCAAGCATCATCACGACGAGACGGCCCAGGTTCACCGTGAGAGCGAGTCACGGGATCATCGCGGCGACTGCGACCACCGCAGCGGCAAACTCGGACATCGTGCAGCGGTGACGGCGGCCGCCGAGTTGCTCGACATGGAACCCGAGGCCCTGCGAGACCGCGTCAAGGGCGGCGAGACGCTGGCAGACATCGCGACCTCCCAAGGCGTCGAGGTGTCCGACGTGATCGACGCAATCGTGGGCGCCATCAGCGACCACGCTGCTGAGCACGGCCATGAGATCGACAGCGAAGCATTGACCGAGAAGGTCACTGCGCTGGTGAACCGTGCGCATCCCGAGCGGCCCGAGGGCAAGGACGGCTGGCACGGTCGCCGCGGTCCTCACCGCTGGGGCGGTCACATCGGGTCGCAGAGCGCGATCTCGACCACCTGAACGCCCCAACTCGAAGCGGGCCGGATTCCCTCCGCCGGCCCGCTTCGGCGCGCAGTGGCGGTTCGAACGTCTGCAGAACGGCTATGCGACGGTGAAGGTGGCGATGCGTGTCCAGCGGTCGGGATCGTCGGGGTCGGCGCCGCCGTAGATGGGACGCAATTCGAATTCCAGCCCGCTGATCTGCCCGGCTGAGTCGCGCTGCGCCAGCCAGTCGCCGAAGTCGACCTCGGCGAAGTGCGCCGAGTTGATGCCCAGGCTGCAGCGGGCACCGGGTCGCGCCACCCGCAGCAGCTCGGTGACCGACTCGGGGCCGAGATGGCCGTGGGTGAACGCTCCCGCGCTCACGACGCCGGCGTAGGTCTCGCTGTCGAGATCGAGCCGGCCGGTGAGGTCGGCTTCGAAGAGCTGCCGGTAGGTCGGTCGACCCTCGTGGGTCTTGGCGGCGGCTTTCGCCAGCATCTCCGGCGAGATGTCGATGCCGTCGATCACCGGCACGCCCAGCCGTGCCAGCTCGGCACCGACCACGCCCGTCCCGCAGCCGACATCGAGCACCGGCCCATCGAGCCGGTCAAGGCTGTCCGCACCGCCGCAGAAGGCGGCTGCAACGTGCTGGTGGTACTCGTAGTTGTTCTCGGCCAGAAAGACCGACTCGTAGGTCTCCGCCCACGAGGCATACAGCTTGCGGTTGTCCTCGGGACCGTCGACGGCGTACGCGTCGTCGAGCCCGATGCCTGTCGTCGCAGCGTCCGCCGCAGTGTGCTCGGTCATCGCCGCTCGACCCTATCGCCGCCGTTCTGAGGGTGGGAATGGCGCTGTGGGCGGCCCGGTCACACTGAAAGGCCGGATGGCCCCTCAGACGAGCAGCGGATCGGTCAGCACTTCCACCAAGGCAGGACCTGGGTGCGCCAAGGCCTCGCTGAGCGCAGTGTCGAGCGCGTCGGACACTGTCACCTGGCGGCCCATCGCTCCGCACAGCTCTGCAAACTCAGCGAATCCAGGGTTGTGCAGCGAGGTCTGCCACACGTCGAACTCGGCTGCTCGCTGCTCCTTGGAGATCTTGCCCAGCTCGCCGTTGTTGAGCAGCACGTGGGTGATGCCCATCCCGTACTTGACGGCAGTGGTCAGCTCCATGGCGTACTGGCCGAAGCCGCCGTCGCCCGACACCGAGACCACCGGACGGCCGGCCCATCGCGAGCCCGGTGCGCGCTGGGTCGCGGCCCAGCAGCCCATAGCCGCGGGGAACGCGAAGCCGATCGACCCCAAGTATCCCGACATCAGCACGGTCTGCCCGCACGGCTCGAAATAGCGGCCGAAGGAATAGGCGTGGTTGCCGACGTCGACCGGCATGATGGCGTCCGCCGGCACCAGGCGGCTCAGCGCCTCGAACACGACCGCAGAGCTGAGGCCGCGGCCCCGGTCATCGGCGCGGCGTCGCTGCTTCTCGGCACGCCAGATGTCCCAGCGGGCTGCGACTTCGGCTGCGGCGTTGCCCGTGCCGCTTGGCCGCGGGAAGTCATCGAGTGCTTGCGGTGTGCGGGCGGCCGACGGGTTGCTGGCCCTAGTGGCGAGCGCCCCGGCCAGTGCACGGGCCGCCACACCCACATCGGCCAGCATCGGCACGGTCACCGCATGGAACCGGCCCAGCGCCATCGGATCGAAATCCACCTGAACGATCGGCTTGTACGACGCAATCCCGGTGTGGTTGGCGAACGACACGCCGAAGGTCAGCAGTGCGTCGGCCTCGTTCATGAACCAGCTGGAGATCGGGGTGCCCGAGCGGCCGAGCACGCCGCACGCCAACGGGTGCTGGTCGGCGATGAGCCCCTTGCCCTTGAACGTGGTGGCAACAGGTGCGTCGATGGCCTCGGCCAGCGCCACAATGTCCTCGATGCCGCTGCGTGCGCCGTGGCCCACGATGATCATCGGCCGTGTCGAGCCCGACAGCACCTCTGCCGCCGCGTCGAGCGCAGCGGCGGCAGGCGACACGCCCCGATCGCCCGTGCGTCCCTGCGGCGAGCCGGCCGGCCGCTTGGGAGCAGGCGCCGGTACGACCTGCACTTCGTCAGGCAGCACGAGGTGCGCCACGTCGCGCTCCACCAGTGCCGTCTTGCAGGCCAGGTTCATCAGCTCGGCTGCGTCCGATCCCGCTTGCACCGTCGCCGAGTAGCGGGATACGTCGGCGAACGCCGCCGAGAGGTCGGTGTCCTGGAAGGCGCCCCGGCCGCGGACGCTCGACGGCACCTGCCCCGACATCGCGAGTACCGGCGCCCGGTCCATCTTGGCGTCGTACAGCCCCGTCAGCAGGTTGGTGCTCCCCGGTCCGACGATGGCGAAGCACGCCGCCAATTCGCCGGTGAGCTTGCCGTAGGCGGTGGCGGCGAACGCTGCGGCGCCTTCGTGGCGCACCCCGATGAACTGCAGCTCACCGCGCACCTCGGCCGCGCGCAGCGCATCGGCGAACCCCAGGTTGGAATGGCCCACCATGCCGAACACCCACGCCACCCCCCACGCCGTCATCGTCTCGACGAGCTGATCCGACACGGTGCGGGGCCGTTCGTCCGTCGCTGGCAGCGCCACATAGACCCCGTCCGGCCGAACCTCGGTTCGGAAGGCGGGCGGTGCATCGTCGAATGGCGGCGGCGGCGTGCCGTCGAGCGGTGAGTAGTCGTAGCCATGCCATGGACAACGCAGCCAGCCTCCTTCGATGCTGCCCTCGCCGAGGGGACCGCCCTGGTGCGGGCAGGCATTGGCCAGACAGCCGAACCCCGCCTCGGTCCGGGTGACGCACAGGCTCTCGTGGCCGACCGTCACCGTGGTGACCCGTCCCACATCCAGCTCGTCGACCCCCATCAGCCGATGCCAGGCGAACTCGCCGGCAGGCAGCGCCGGTACCACGGTGCTCGGTATCGGATGTGGGGATGTGTCGCTCATCGCTCACCCCTGTTCGATTCGCGCTCATCGTCGCACACCGCACCGGGGGTCCCGTCGTCGCGACGCGGCGCCGGACACTGCCGCGCGGCTCTAGCGTTCAGCGGGTGCTGCATCTCGTGCGTCACGCATCGGCCGGCGATCGGCACGCCTGGCGCGGCGATGACCACGCGCGGCCGCTGGATTCGGCAGGTCACGCCCAAGCCGAGGCCATCGCATCAGCGCTCGCTGCCGCCCCAGTCCGCCGCATCCTGTCGAGCCCCAGCGTTCGCTGCATCCAGACGATCGAACCGCTCGCAGCCAAGCTCGGACTCGATATCGAGACCAGCGCCGAGCTTGCCGAAGGCGCTGACGGATGGCGGACCGAAGCCCTCCTCGAACGCCTGTGCGGCGTAGCGGGCGACAGCGTGCTGTGCAGCCACGGCGACGTCATTCCCGAGGTGCTGTGGCGCCTGTCGTACCGCGGCGTCGAAGTGAATCCGACGCGCTGCAAGAAGGCGTCCATCTGGGAACTCCACGTGCGCGACGGGGCTGTCAGCCATGGCATCTACTGGTCCCCTCGCAGTCTCGGCGCCCGGGTGGAAGGTCTGACATGAGGACGAGCCGGCACTACTACCTCGAGTCGTACGACGAGATCTCGTTGGTGCCGTACCGGATCAGCCGGTCGCCGTTCGCCCATCGGTACACGACCGATCAGACCATCCACGCGGTGTACTGCAACCGGCTGTACGCAGTGAAGTCGTCACCCGATGAGAGCCCCATCGATCCCTACTGGAAGCTGCGCCGCGGCGTCATGCTCTATGACGTTCCTGAGAAGCCGCTGGAGATCGTCGGGCCCGACGCGGCGCTCCTGCTCGAGCGGGTGCTGGCGTGCAGAGTCGCCGATCTCGGCATCGGCCGCTGCCGTTACGGCCTCGCATGCAGCGACGACGGCACGATCCTGATGGACGGCGTCGTGATGCGCCTGGGGACCGACCGTTTCTGGTACGTCATCGCCAACGGCGAGTTCCTGAGCTGGCTGCGGGCTCACGCCATCGGGCTCGACGTCCGCGTCAACGACCCTCATTCTCGAGTGCTGCAGATTCAAGGCCCCAGGTCGCTCGACGTGCTCGACGCGGCCATCGGCGGCGGCCTGACGTCCGACTTCACGTACTTTCGTGCCGGCTTCTTCGAGGTGTGCGGGCAGACACTGTGGGTGTCGCGAACCGGGTGGACCGGCGAGGTGGGCATCGAGATCTACTGCAACAGCGGACCGGTGCCTACCGATCACGACGCTCTGTGGGACGGCCTGTTCGCGTGCGGCGAGCCGTTCGGCATGGAGTTCAGCACCGCATCGTCGATGGGGATACGGCGCATCGAGTCCGGCATCCTCGACAACGGCACCGACATCGAGCCAGGACTGACGCCCTACGGCGCCGGCCTCGGCCAGTTCGTCCGGCTCGACAAGGACGACTTCGTCGGCAAGGCAGCGCTGCAAGATGCCGACCGCACCCAGCTGCTGTTCGGATTGATCTGCCCCACCGCGATGCCGGAACCCCAGATGGGCGTCAGCTACGCCGATCTGCACGTGGGCCACGTGACGATCGGCACCTGGTCGCCCACGCTCGACGTCGGCGTCGGATACGTGCGATTTGACGAGCCGCTCGCGGGCGACGACTGGTTGGCCAAGGCCGTCGCGCTGCGCGACTACGAGGGCACACAGCATGAGGCCACCGTGGACACCCTGCCGTTCGTCGACAAAGAGAAGCAGCTGCCACGCGTCGCCTGGCGGGGCCCGGGCACAGGCGCGGGGTGATGCTGACGCTCGACGCGGCGGCGGTACGAGAGGCCACGCCGTGGAACGAGCTGATCGAGGCCATCGCAGAACTGCTCGCCGGCGGCACCGCCAACGTTCCCCAACGGGAGATACACGACATCGGGCTGCCGGATGGCGGCACCGGCTCGCTGCTGGTCATGCCCGCATGGGTGGACCGCGAGGTGCTCGGCGTGAAGGCGGTGACCTACTTCCCCTCCAACGCGGGCACGGACCTGCCCACCATCAACGCCGGCTACCTGTTGTTCGACGGCAGGACCGGGCAGCTGTGCGCCACCCTCGACGGCGACGAGCTCACGCTGCGACGCACGGCGGCCGTCTCGGCGCTGGCCGCCGATCGCTTGGCGCGCCCCGATGCCAGCGGGTTGCTGGTTGTCGGCACCGGCAAGCTGGCGCCCAACCTGGCGCTCGCCCATGCCGCTGTCCGTGAACTCGAGGTGATCGAGGTGTGGGGCCGCACGGCGGGCAATGCCGCCGAGACGGCTCGGCGGCTGGTCGGCGAAGGTCTGCCTGCACGACCCGTCGAAGCACTCGACGACGCCATCGGGCGAGCCGACATCGTGACGTGCGCCACCGGTGCGACCAGCTCGCTGGTATGCGGAGAGCTGCTCGCGCCCGGCACCCACCTGGATCTGGTGGGGAGCTTTCGCGCCGACATGCGCGAGGCCGACGACGCAGCGGTGCTGGCTGCCACGCTGTTCGTGGACACGCTGGAGGGAGCAGTGCTGGCCGGCGATCTGGCCCAACCGCTCGTCTCCGGAGTGATCTCCAACTCCGACATCGCCGCCGACCTGGCGTCGCTGGTCACCGGCAGCCACCCCGGCCGGACCTCGGACGCCGAGATCACACTGTTCAAGTCCGTCGGCTTCGCGCTGAGCGACCTCGCAGCAGCCAGCCTCGTGTATCGCCGCCTCTCGTGATCGGCCGTAACGGCGGCCGCCGCTTCGGCTGGGGTCTCGCGGCACTCGGCATGCTGCTGGTGTCAACTGACTCGTTGTGGGTGCGCGTCTCGGGAGCCGATGCACTGACGATCGCCTTCATCGTGAGCGTGCTGTCACTGTTGCTCTACGGCGCCATGGCCCTCCGCCAGGCGCCGGCCTCGTGGGCATCGCTGCGGGCCGACACCTGGCCGCTGCTGGCGGTCGGCGTGCTCGGAGCCATCAGCCAGCTCGCATTCATCTCGGCGATCACCCATACCGAGGTGCCCAACGTGGTGGCGATCGTGGCGTCCACGCCGGTGCTCGGAGCGGCATTCGCGTGGGTGGGCCTGCGTGAGCGGACGTCACCTCGCGTCGCGGTAGGCATCGCCCTCACCGTGGTGGGTATCGGCATGGTGGTGTCCACGTCGATCGGTTCGCCCAACCTCCTCGGGGATTTCCTGGCGCTCGTCGCGGTGATCTGCTTCGCCGCCAGCACGGTCATTTGGCGCCGCCATCGGGACATGAACCGCCTCATGGGGCTGGCCCTGGCGGCGTTGCTGGTGATAGTCCCCACCGCCTTCGTGGCCGATCCGGGGGCGCTTGGCGCCCCAGCCTGGTTGGCCATCTTGGCCATGGGCCTGGTGTGCAACCCGCTCGGCCGCCTGTCTTACAGCACCGCACCCAAGTACGCGCCCGCCAGCGAGGTGGCGCTCTTCGCTCCGGTGGAGACCGTGGCGGGCATCGTCTGGGCGGCAGTCTTCCTGAGCGAGTACCCAGCTCCCGTCACGGTGGCAGGGGCCGTCGTCGTGATCTTCGGCATGCTGTACGCCACGGTGCTCGACCGCAAAGGCGCAGCGGCGTTCGGCAGCGACTGAACGCGGCAGATCTGAGAGGATCCCCCGACCGCCCGAGTCCTCGCCCCACCGTGCGCTCGGATACTGTCCGAAGCCATGGGGTCCCCTGACGACGCTCGTGCCGGACCTCCGAAGCGCAAGAGCCGCGTGCCGCGCCAGAAGTACGAGCGTGAGCTTGCACTGCTGCAACAGGAGCTGGCCAACCTCCAGCGCTGGATCCAGCACCAGGGGCTCAAAGTCGTCGTCATCTTCGAGGGCCGCGATGCCGCAGGCAAGGGCAGCACGATCAAGCGCATCATCCGACGGCTGAATCCCCGCATAGTGCGCGTCGTGGCACTGGGCACACCCAGCGACCGGGAGAAAACCCAGTGGTGGTTTCAGCGCTACGTCGAAGAACTGCCGGCGGCCGGCGAGATGGTGATCTTCGACCGCAGCTGGTACAACCGCGGCCTCGTCGAGCCGGTCATGGGCTTCTGCACAGACGACGAGTACGAGGAGTTCCTGCGCTCGTGCCCAGAGTTCGAGCGGATGCTGGTGCGCTCGGGCATCATCCTCATCAAGTACTGGTTCTCGATCAGTGACGAAGAGCAGGAGCGCCGATTCCAACGACGCATCGTCGACCCGGCGCGCCGCTGGAAGCTCTCACCGATGGATCTCGAAGCCCGTACGCGCTGGGTGGACTTCTCGCGCGCCAAGGACACACTGTTCGCACATACCGACATCAAGCAGGCACCGTGGTGGGTTGTCGAAGCCGACGACAAACGCGCCGCACACCTCAACTGCATCGCCCACCTGCTGTCGCAGATTCCTTATGAGGCGGTGCCCTGGGAGCATGTCGATCTGCCTGACCGGGGTGCGGCCAGCGGTTATGTGCGGCCGCCGATCACCGACCAGACCTTCGTGCCCGAGCTGTACTGAACCGTTGTCGCGCCCTTCGTCGGGCCGGCTGGCGGCCGATCGGCTCAGGCCTCGGTGCGCGACTCCATGTTGATCTCGAGCAGCCGGGCGGCGATGGTGCGAGCCTCGTCGAAGCTCGCCACGAAGTGGTCGCCAGGCACGCGGTGCAGCACATCGAGAGATTGCAGGCTGCCCGAGGGCAGGCTCTCGAGCCCGATCACGATGCACTCGGTGTCGTGCTCCATCGCTGCATCGATGAGTTGCTCCACCACCAGCGCAGCGCTGTCGTCGATGTAGCTCGTCTCGGTGAAATCCAATATGACGACTTCGTGCTCGACGATGTCCTTGCTGATGGCGATGCGCAGCCGGTTCGACGAGGCGACGGTGAAGCTGCCACGCATCTTGACCATGCCGACCCGGGCAGAGAATGCGTCGAACTGGCTGATGTCCACCCGGTCGCTGTCGGCAAAGAACACTGCGTCGAGCATTGGCACCGACAACACGCTGTCAAGCTCCAGCCGTTCGAAGCGACGGCTGGCCGCCAGTGCCGCTGCGACGACGCCGGCCGCGATGGCCACCAGCAGGTCGACGAACACCGTGAGGCCGAGCGTCAGCAGCATCACCAGCATGTGCTCGCGCTGCACCCGGTACAGGTGCGTGATGAGGCGCCAATCGATGAGCGTGAGCCCCAGCCACAGCAGGATTCCGGCGAGCACCGCATAGGGGATGGCGTCGATGAGCCCGCTGAGCACCACGATCAGCACCAGCGCCAGCGCTGCCGAGATCGCACCTGCAGCACGGGTCTGAGCCCCAGCCCGGATGTTGGCCCCGGTGGCATCGGGGGAGCCGGCGCCGGCCAGGCCGCCGAACATGGCGGCGACCGCGTTGCCGAGTCCCACGCCGATCAGCTCACGATTGGGGTCATGCTGCTGGCCCGTCATGGAATCGGCCTGCGACGCGCTCATCAGGCTGTTCATGGCGCCGACGAGGGCGATGGTGACGGCGGCGCCCACAGCGCCCCAGAAGCCCCCTGGGGGCATCTCCATCGCCCAGAACGACGGCGCTTCGATGACCTCGGAGATGCGTGGCGCCCCCTCGAACATGACTGCGCCCACGATGACACCGCACGCCAGCGCGCCGGGAACTCGCGGCACGTAGCGCCGCCATCGCCTCGGCCAGCCGGCGCAGATCACGAAGGTGGTGACCGCCAGGCCGAACGCATGGAAGTCCATGTCGTTCGCGGCGTCGTCCCAATGACGGATCGAATCGATCGGGTTGCCACCGATCGGGTCAGCGCCGAAGAACGGCAGCACCTGCATCAGCACCAGCATGACCCCGACGCCGCTGATGAAGCCCGAGGTGACCGAGTGCGGCGTGTACTGCACGAGGCTGCCGAGCCGCAGCAGTCCGATCAGCAGCTGCAAGATCCCGGCGATGAAGATGATGGCGAAGGCCTCCACTGCGGTGTCGGCGTAACGCACCAGCACGAACGACACCGCGATGGCCACCGGTGCAGTTGCAGCCGAGATCTGCACGCGGGTGCCTCCGAGCACCGCAGCGGTGAACCCGACGGCGACCGCACCCCACAGCCCGGCAATGGGACCGAGTCCGGACACCACGCCGAACGCGAGTGCCAGCGGCAGCACGACGATCGCGGAGACAACGCCTGCTTGCAGGTCAGCACGAAGGCGCTGGGTGTCGTAGTTCATTGCAGATCTCGCCACGTAGGTTCGCCCGCTGGTCACAGTAGTTCAGCCCCGGGCGGCTACCTATGAATCAGATCGCCTCAACCCGCTGTGTCCAATGGTTCGGCTGAGCAAGCTCAGCCCCTGTGTCTGATGGTGGGGTTGAGCAAGCTCAACCCCACATGCCCCCATCGACCGTGAATTCTTGGCCGGTGCAGTAGCTGCTGGCGTCGGTGGCGAGGAACAGGACGACCCGGCCGACTTCGGCGGGCTCGGCGATACGCCCCAGCGGCACCTGTCGCAGCACACGGCGGGTGCGATCGCTGTCCTCGGTGAACACGTTGGTCTGCGCCAGCATCTCGGTGTCGATGTAGCCGGGGTGCACCGAGTTCACCCGCACGTTGCGGCGGCCCAGTTCCTTGGCGGCCGACTTGGTCATGCCGCGCACCGCCCATTTGCTGGCGCTGTAGGCGAATGATCCAGCGGTGCCCATGAGTCCAGCCACCGAGCTGATGTTGACGATCGATCCTGACTGGGCCTCGGCCATCGCGGCGCCGACCTTCTGCATGCCCAGGAACACGCCGCGGGCATTGATCGCCAGCATGCGGTCGAAGTCGGCCGTGGAGGTCTTCATCAGCCCCGCGCCTTGGAAGATGCCGGCGTTGTTGACCAGCACGTCGATGCGCCCGTGGCGAGCGAGCACGTCGGCGACTACCGAGTCCCAAGCTGCCTCATCGGCCACGTCGTGATGCAGGTAGTCGCACCCCAGTTCGCCCGCGGTGCGCTCGCCCTCGTCGTCGAGCACGTCGGTGAGCACCACCGTCGCGCCCTCGCCGGCAAAGAGCTCGCCTTCGATCGCGCCCTGCCCGCGTGCGCCGCCGGTGATGATCGCAACTCGTCCGTCCAGAAGACCCATCTGCCGTCTCCCCCTTGCTGGTACCACGCCCCTTGTCGGGACTGACGGCGAGACATTAGACGGTGAGCTCGCATCGCTCGGGTGTAGCGCGCGGCACGACACGCATCGATAACGCAACCGGCGTCGCTGGCACCATCCTCGGCGAGCCTCCATGTCAGCGGCCCGATGCAGCCCGGGTCAGATCATGTGCAGACACCCTCATCCACAGGAGCTAATGTGAGACTTCCCTTACTGGAGGCGGGCAGCCTCAGCCATCCACATCCTCGGACGCACTGGGGCTGCCCGCCGTATGGGGAACACGATGGAATTCACGAGCGTGTGGTGGCTGATCTCCAGCCTGGCGTTCTGGACTGGCTTGGTCGTGTTGGTCGGATGGGCCGCGGCCCGGTACCGCAGGCGGCACCGCACCTGAGCGACGCAGCCCTCGCACTCAGTCGCGACCGGCAGCCTGCAGCTCGCTCAGGAGGCCCGTGAGGCGCTCGCCGTCGTCGTGTGCGAACGGCGGTCGCCGGTGACCGATGCCGTCGATGCGCATCTGTGGGACGGCGGCCATAGGGTGCGCTGCGATGCGGACGGGCGACGCCCCGAGCGCGACAACGGGCGCGCCTGACGAGGTCGCTGCGACCGGAGACGGTCCGATGCAGCGCTTCGGCCTGAACTTCGTGCTGGTCGCGACGATGGTGCTCGGCCCGTTCCCGATCATGGCGCCAGCGGTGGTGGCGGTCGACCTCATCGGCGATCTCGGCATCACCACCGGTGCGTTCAGCGTCGCCCTCACCGCCAACACCGTCGTCGCAGCACTCTTCGCGCCGCTGTCAGGCCGCATCACCGATCGGATCGGGCCCAAGGTGTCCACGGTGCTCACGATCGGCACGGCCAGCGTGGGTCTGTTCGGCATGGCCTTCGCACCCGATCTGTGGTGGCTCATGGCATCGGCGGCCTTTTCGGGCCTCGGTCAAGGCTGGTGCAATCCGGCCACCAACAAGCTCATCGCCGAGCGCGTCCCGGAGGGCCGTCGCGGCACCATCACCGGCCTGAAGCAGTCCGGTGTCATGTTCGGCACGTTCCTCTCGGGTGCCACCCTGCCCACGCTGGCCACGCTGTTCGGCTGGCGCTGGGCGACCGGCGTCTACGGCGTGGTGTCGCTGGTGTGCGCGCTGGGCATCGCTCTGTGGTTGCGGCCCGACACGCACACCGACTCCGAGCCGGCGTTTGCCTACGACGCGCCATCAGGTGCAGTGTTCAGCGTGGCACCACTGGCCCCGAGGGTGGTGCGGATGACCGACTCGGAGCGTCGGTTCATCATCACCATCGCCTGGTTCTCGCTGCTCATGGGCAGCGTCGTCGGCGGCGTCGGCCGCTTCCAGATCCTCTTCGCCGAGGAATCATTGGGCTGGTCCAATTTCTGGGCGGGAGCGGCCAGCGCACTGGCAGGCGTGACGGCCGGAGTGTCGCGCATCTGGTGGGCCCGTCTCACCGAGCGACGAGTGCACCCCGCAAGCGCGTTGGCCATCCAATCCGCATTCACCGTGGTGGCGATGGTGCTCTTGCTCGGCGCGACCACCTTCCACGGCAGTTTGATGTGGGTGATGTCCGTGCTGGCCGGCTTCACGATGATGTCGTGGAATGCCGTCGCGATGCTGGCCATCATCACCGGTGTTCCCGTCGCGCTGGCCGGCCGGGCGTCGGGCATTGTCATGCTCGGCTTCATGTCCGGGCTCAGCATCGGAGGGTTGGCCACCGGCTTCATCGCCGAGTGGGCGGGCGGTTTCGATTTGGTCTGGTGGGGATTCGCAGCGCTCGCTGGCGGCGCGACCTTGCTCGCGCTGATCATGCGCCGGCAGGGCCGCGGCGCCCCAAACACCTCCCCGCTGGGCTTCGAAGGGGTGTGATCGGCGCGACCTAGGCTGACGGCCATGGGGGACGACTTCGGCATCGAGTACCAGAGCGGCTTCGGCAATGAGCACGTCACCGAGGCAGAACCCGGTGTGCTGCCGATCGGTCAGAACAGCCCTCAGCGCGTCACCTACGACCTGTACACAGAGCAGCTGACCGGCAGCGCGTTCACCGCCCCGCGGGCGGACGCGTTGCGCACCTGGATGTACCGGATCCGACCGTCGGTACGCCACGTCACTGCGCTGCGCGACATCGAGGCCCCCAACCTGCGCACCTCGCCCTGCCGTGAAGGCACGCCGCCGGTGGCGCAGCTGCGCTGGAGCCCGATCGGGGTTCCCGGCGAGCCGCTGAGCTGGCTCGAGGGCCTGTGCACCCTCGCGGCCAACGGCGACGCTCACCTCGGCACGGGTGCCGCGACGCACCTGTACGTCGCCAATCGCTCCATGGACGACGAGGTCTTCGCCAACGCCGACGGCGAGATGCTGATCCTGCCCCAGCAGGGCGCGCTGCGACTGGTGACCGAGCTCGGCACCCTCGCCGTCGGGCCTGCGGAACTGGCCACGGTGCCACGCGGCGTCAAGTTCCGCGTCGATCTGATGGAGGAGTCCGCCCGGGGCTACGTGTGCGAGAACTACGGTGCCCCGTTCCGGCTGCCCGATCCGGGGCTGATCGGCGTGGACGCGCTCGCCATGCCCCGCGACTTCCTGTTCCCGATGGCTGGCTACGAGACTGATGATCGACCCACCCGGCTGGTCTTCAAGCATGGCGGCCGCCTGCTCGAGACCCATCTGCCGCACTCGCCGCTCGACGTGGTGGCCTGGCACGGCAACTTCGCCCCCTACAAGTACGACCTGCGCAACTACTGCCCGCTCGGCCCGCTGCTGTTCGACCACCCGGCGCCGTCCATCTGGACACTGCTGACATCTCCATCAGACACAGCGGGCACCGCCAACGTCGACTTCGTGCTGTTCCGTGAGCGCTGGGCCGTGCAGGAGCACACGTTCCGCCCGCCCTGGTACCACTCCAACGTGATGAGCGAGCTGATGGGGCTCATCGAGGGCACCTACGACGCCAAGCCCGAGGGGGGATTCGAGCCCGGCGGCGTCAGCATCCACAACGCCTTCCTGCCGCACGGCCCCGACATCGAGGCCTACGACGCCGGCACCACCGCCGAGCTCGAACCCCGGCGGATGGCTGACATGCTCGCCTTCATGTTCGAGTCCCGCTACCCATGGATCCCCACGGCGTGGGCGGCCGGCCTGCCTGAGCTGCAGAGCGACTACGCAGACGCCTGGACGCCGCTCGACGACCGCAGCACCCTCCGTCGCAACGGCGACGGCTGAGCACTTGCCCCGCTGGATCGTCGACGGATGACTGCGACACGGGCGACTGCGGACTTGGGCGGCCGGGTCGCGATCGTCACCGGCGCTGGTGCACGCGGCGACGGGATCGGCAACGGCCGGGCGGCGGCGATCCTGCTGGCCGAGGCCGGTGCGCACGTGCTCGCCGTGGACCGCAAGCCCGAGCTCGCTGAAGCCACGGTGGGGATGATCACCGCCGAGGGGGGCAGCGCCGTCGCCGTCGGTGCCGATGTGACCGTCGAAGTTGACTGCGAGGCCATGGTGGAGGCCGCTCTCGACCAGTGGGGCCGGCTGGACATGTTGGTGAACAACGTCGGCATCGGCAGCGACGGCACAGTGGTGACGGGCGCTGTCGAGGCGTGGCAGCGGGTGATGGACGTGAACCTCACCTCGATGGTGCTGGCATCTCGTCACGCCATTCCGGCCATGATCGAGCACTCAGGCGGGGGAGCCGTCGTCAACATCTCGTCGATCTCGGCGCTGCGGCCCCGGGGCATGACGGCGTACTCGACCTCCAAGGGGGCGATCATGGCGCTCACCGCCGCCATGGCCGTCGATCACGGCGCCGATGGCGTACGGGTGAATTGCGTGGCCCCCGGACCCGTGCGCACACCGCTCGTCGGCGGCGACGACATGCCCCCCGAGCTCGCCGAGGCTCGTCGACGGGCCAGCGTGCTGAAGATCGAGGGCAACGGCTGGGATGTGGGTGCAGCAGTGCGGTTCCTGTGCACTGACGAGGCCCGCTATATCACCGGCCACACGCTGGTCGTCGATGGCGGCGTGACCCTGCGAGGACCTTCACGGGCCTCGCCGCGGGGCTGAGCCGGCCGCCAGCTGTCGCGCTCGTCGGCTACACCCGCTGCTGGCGGAAGCCGCTGGCGTAGTGCGTCTCGGGCAGGCGCCTGCGGCCGAACAGCTTCTCGCGCAGCGTTCCCGGCTCGTAGTCCCGCTGCACGAGGCCTCGCTCGCGCAGCACCGGCACGACACCCTCGATGAAGTCCACGAACGTGCCGGGAGTGGTGGCATACACAAGGTTGAAGCCGTCTACGCCTTGGTCCAGCCGGCGCTGCATGCCGTCGGCAATCTGCTCGGGCGACCCCACCAGGAATTGCCCGGCCATGTTCAGCTTGATGAGGTCGCCGAAAGTCCGGGTGCCCGGCCGCGCCGAGTCCAGCAGCGACTTCACCGGGCCGCGCACGCCCTCGGTGTTCAGCGTCTCGAGCGGCTGGTCGGGGTCGATGTGGCTGAGGTCCACATTCAGATTGCCGCTGAGGTGAGCGAGACCTGCCTCCAGCGACAGCGTCTCGAGGTAGTCGGCGTGCTTGGCTTTCGCCTCGGTTTCCGTCCCGCCCACGATGGGCGACAGGCCGGCGATGATCTTCACCTCATCGGGGTGGCGGCCGACGGCACTCACCCTGCGTCGGATGTCTTCGGCAATGCGCGTCAAGCCCCGCGAGGCCGCCACGACAAACACGCATTCGGCGTGTTTGGCCGCGAAATCGCGCCCACGATCCGACGAGCCCGCCTGGTAGATCACCGGCGTGCGCTGCGGCGATGGTTCGGCCAGATGAGGCCCGGCCACCGAGTAGTACGGGCCTTCGTGGTCGATCGGCCGCACCCGGTCAGGGTCGGCGTAGACACCGCGCTCGGTGTCGGCCACCACCGCATCGTCAGACCAGCTGCCCTCCCAGAGCTTGTAGCAGACGTCGAGGTAGTCCTCGGCTCGCTCGTAGCGCGTGTCGTGCTTGGGCAGCCGCGGGTAGCCGAGGCTCTGCGCGCCGTTCTGCAGGTACGAGGTGACGACATTCCAGGCCACCCGCCCGCCCGTGAGATGGTCGAGCGTGGAGATCTGGCGGGAGAAGGTGAACGGGTGCGCCTGCAGCACGTTGCTGGTGAAGGCGAACCCCAGGTGCTCGGTGACCGTGGCCATGGCCGGGATCAGCAGCATCGGGTCGTTCACGGGCACCTGTATCGCCTCGCGCAGCGAGGTGTCGGCGCTGCCCCGGTAGGTGTCGTACAGCCCGATGACGTCCGCGAGGAAGATGGCGTCGAAGCATCCGGCCTCGCAGATCCGGGCCAGCTCCAGCCATGGCTCGAGCGAGGTGTACTCCCGCTGGCGGGTGTCGTCGCGCACCCACAGTCCCTGCTGGATGTGGCCCACGCAGTTCATGGTGAACGCGTTCAGGATGATGCGCCGACCGTGCCCGTGTGCCGCCGCTGCTGCCGCCACGGGGTCAGTCTCGCACCACCGGCCGTGAGCTGTCCCGCCCCCTCAGCGGGAGTTGTGGCTGGGAGCTGCGAGGTAGCTGTCGACGATCTCTGCTGGGTCGCCGACGGCCCGGATGCGGCCCTCGTCCAGCCAGACCACCCGGTCGCAGAAGCGCCGGATCTCGTTCATGTTGTGGGTGACCAGCACGACCGAGCCCGAAGCGGAGCGCACGTCGTCGATGCGTTCGGCCGCCAGTCGCCGGAACTCCTCATCGCCCACGGTCAGTACCTCGTCGATCAGCAGGATCTCGGGGATGCGGGCAGTGGCGATGGCGAAGCGCAGGCGGGCCCGCATGCCCGAGGAGTACGTGCGCATGGGCCGGTCGATGTCGGCCCGCAGCCCCGCGAAGTCGATGATCTCGTCCATCCGGCGCTCTACCTCGGCACGGGTGAAGCCCAGCGCCAGGCCGCCGATCAGGATGTTGCGCCGCCCCGACAGCGCCGGTCGCAGCACCGACGACACCCCCAGCAGTGACGGCCGCGACCGTCCCCGGATGCTGCCCGAGCGCAGCGGCAGCAGCCCGGTCATCGCGGCGAGCAGCGTCGACTTGCCCGCACCGTTCGGCCCGATCAGCCCCAGCGTCTCGCGCTCGAACAGATCCAGCGTCACACCCTGCACGGCGGGGATCATGCGGTACTGGCGGCGCATCCGGCCCCGGGCGAAGCCTTGCTTGAGACCCATGGCCGGCTCCTCGAAGACCCGGTAGCTGACATGGGCGTCCCGCACCTCGACCGTGACGGCGGGGTCGCTCACGCGCCGAGCCTCTGCTCGGACCGGTGGAACACCCAGAATCCGATTGCAGGCATCACGATGCACCACGTCACGAGACCGGCCACTACCCACAGGTCCACCGGTTCGCCCAGCAGGCACCAGCGCGCGCACGTGATGACGTCATAGAGCGGGTTGAGCGCGAACGCACGCCGCCACGCCGCGCTCTGCACGAACGCGTCGACGCTAAAGATCACGCCCGATCCGTAGAACAGCAGCCGGAACAGGTGCGGCAGGATCTGGCGCAGGTCCGGCAGGGTGGTGCCGATGCGCGCCACGAGCAGCGCGGTGCCGAAATTGAAGGCGAACTGCGCCGCCAGCACCGCCGGCAGCACCAGCCAGCGAAGCGTCGGCAGCTCACCGGTCGCCAGCACCGCCAGGATCGCCAGCGCCAGCGCGGGCACGAACGCAGCGGTCTGGCCGTTCACCGAGGCCGCGGGCAGCAGGATGCGCGGGAACTGGATGGAGCGGATCAGGCCCATGTTCTGGGTGATCGAGGTGGATGCCTCCAAGGTGACCCGCTGGGTGAGATGGAACAGCACCACGCCGACGATGAGAAATCCCAGGAAGTTGTCGACCCCGCGCCGGGTGTCGATGATGACACCGAACACCAGGAAATAGACCCCGACCAGCAGCGCCGGGTTCACCAGGTGCCAGAGCTGGCCCAGCGTGGTGTCCATGTTCTGGGCCCGCAGGTCCTGCGCCGGCACCACGATGGCGAACTCGCGCCGCCTCCACGCCTCCCGCAGGTACGACCGTGCCGTCGGTCTCGATGTCAGGTCGATGAGCGGCCGGACGGGTGCATCCTCCGAACTGGAGCTGCCGGAGCCGTCGACGGCCTCAGTACTCACGCTGGTCATCCTACGAAGGCCCCGAGGGTGGGCCGATGGGCCCCGCTGCAGGGTGGGGACCCTCACCGGGGGCATACTCACGCGGCCGAGTGATGTCCGGCGACGGATGTCTGACCGCAACGGACCGCCCGTGTTCACACCGCCTCCACACCGTCCCACGCCGCCGCCCGCCGACGTGCGCGGCAATGACTGGCGCTCGCTAGGGGTAGCCCCGCTCGACGTGTTCGAGCCGCTGCTGCCGGTGACGGTGGTCGTGCCCTACTACGAGGCGCCTGATGCGCTCACGCTGACGCTGGCGGGGCTGGAGCGCCAGACCTATCCCCGGGATCTCTTCGAAGTCATCGTGGTGGACGACGGCTCGGATCCGTCCCTCGACCTTGCTGAGCTCGATCTGGCGGCGCTCGATGGAACGGGGCCGAGCCGGCTGAGCCTTCGAGTGGTCCATCAGGAAGACCTCGGGTTCGGCTTGGCCCGTGCTCGCAACAACGGCGCCTGTGCAGCCCAAGGCGATGTGCTGGTCTTCCTGGACTGCGACATGGTGCCCGAGGCCGACTGGTTGACCGCGCACGCCCGCTGGCACCACGCCGCCAGCGACCTGCTCACACTGGGGTTCCGCCACCACGTCGATGTGGACGGCATCGGGGCGGCCGACGTTCGCGACCGGCACGGGACACTCGCCGATCTCTTCGAGGGACGGCCGATCCAGCGTCCCGAGTGGATTGAGCGCCGTATGGAGGCCACCGACGACCTCGCCTCCGACGCCGATGACGTCTTCCGAACGGTGACCGGCGGCAACTTCGCCGTGTCGAAGGCCTTCTTCGAGACCGCCGGCTGCTTTGACGAGACGTTCACTCAATGGGGCTCGGAGGACATCGAGTTCGGCTGGCGCGCCTACGCGCTGGGAGCGGTGCTCGTGCCCGAGCGCTCGGCGCTGTGCTGGCACCAAGGCGAAGGCGCAGTGCTCAGCGAGGACGAGACGGTCAGTCTGGCCCAGCAGCGCGACAAGCTCTCGCACCTCATTCCCGACCGGCGGCTGCGCACCTCGCCCCCCGGCCGCTCCTACACCGTGCCGCAGTTCGTGGTGACCGTGCAGCCGGGGCACGTCGACGAACCCGAGGTGCTCGACACCGTCGAGCAAGTGCTGGCCAGCAACGTCCACGACCTCGCGGTGTGGGTGGACGAGCGCCCCGGCGAGCCATTCGAACGGCTCAGTCGCCTGCTCGACCCCGATCCGCGGGTGAGCGTGGGCGAACCCGGGGGTGCGGCGCTCGCCCATCCCGCAGCGGCATTCCACGTGCGGGTTCCCGCCGGCGCGGACATCCGGCCACGAATGCTCGACCGGCTGCAGAACCAGCTCGGCACCGCCGCGGCGGGCGAATCTGATCTGGCCTCAGGTCACCGGGTGGGCATCACCCGCGGCTGGGCGGTCCACCGTGCCCGCCGCTCGGGCCGGACCGTGGCCGAGTTCGGCAGTGTCGTCGAGCTGGACGTGGACAGCCTGCAGGTCACCCAGGAGGCCAAGCCCCAAGGATGGCTCGCCGGCAAGTTGCACGGACCCGCCAAGCGATTCCTGCGGGGGTGGATCCGCGTGCGCCGGCACCTGGGGACGCTGTTCGTGGCGGTGCGCCGCATCAGGCGGCCCGCGGATGTTGCCCGGCTCATCGCGACCGTGGCCCGTGCGGTGTGGTGGCGGGTCAAGAACCTCCGCTGGAAGTTCCGCAGCCTGATGTGGGCCCTGCGGCGGGCCCGCAAGCAATGGCCGCGCCGGATGAAGAAGCGCCTGCGCATCTGGCTGGGTCTCCAGCCCCGCAGCCAGCGATACGTGCAGCGCCTCGCCCGCTACCCGCTCGGAGCCGAGATCGTGGCCGCCGGTCGCGAGGCATCGGCGGTCTTCGCTGCCTCCTCCAGGGTGGCAGCCCACGTCGGCGATGACGGCGATCATCACGTCGACGTCGTGGTGGCCGATTCGGCCAAGGCCGGCGAAGCGGCGCTTCGAGGGGCTCCGGTCGAACGGCGACCGGCGGTCGCCGTACTGGCGGGCATGGCACCTCTGGCGAGGGTGCAGGCCTTCAACCCCGAGGCGGTCAACCCGATCGGCTGGTCGGCCGGGTCCGAGCCGGAACCGGCGTCGGTGCGGTCGCTGCTGTCGTTGGCACGTGGCTCGATCTTCAGCCTCTGGCTGGGCGGCGAACTGCTCGCCGAACTGCGCGCCCCGCACCACCTCACCGACAGCGCCGCCGACTACCGAGACGCAGTGCAGCGGGCAGGAGCGCTGGCGGCGCTGGCCGGCGCCGGCGTCGTCGTGCGCATCGACGCACCCGATCCGCAGCTCGCCGAGACGCTCGGGCCAGCACTGCACGACCTGATGGCGTCCGATGATGTCGCCGGTGCCGATGCCCACCGTCGCGAGCAGCTCAGCATCGAGATGCGGCGCTGCGCGCTGCGCGACCACTCGCTGCGCAGCCGAGCCCGCCAGGTCCTCTCGGCGGCGGGCGTCAGCGCCCGGCCGCCCGAGGTGTCCATCTTGGCGCCGACGAGACGGCCGGACCGTGTGGCCGATGTCATCTCGACCGCCGCCCGCCAGACCTACCCCCGCCTCGAGCTGGTGCTCGCCTTGCACGGCGATGGCTTCGACAGCGACGCGGAGATCGAGGAGCTGGCAGGCGAACTCGGCCACCCTCTCCAGATCGTCCGCGTCGACAGCACGGAGAACCTGGGAGGGGTGCTGCGGGCTGCCGCAGAGGCGGCCGGCGGATCGCTGCTCACCAAGATGGACGACGACGACTACTACGGCGCCGAGCACCTCTGGGACCTGGTGCTCGCCCACGAGTATTCCCGGGCCGAGCTGATCGGCAAGTCCGCCGAGTACGTGTACCTCGAACGGCTGAACACCACCGTGCGAGATCAGAACCGCCAGAGGTTCTCCGAGCGCTACATCCCCTTCGTTGGCGTCTCGGGCGGCGTGCTGATGATCTCCCGCCATGATCTCGAAGCCGCCGGTGGATGGCGACGGGTGCCCCGGCGGGTCGACATCGCCCTGGCCCACGACGTCACGCTGGCAGGCGGGCGCATCTACTGGACCCACGGTGCGGGCTACCTGCGGGTGCGCCACGGTGACGAGCACACCTGGAATGTCGAGGACAGCCACTTCCTGGGCCGAGCCAGCGAGGTGCGTGACGGCTGCGACCTCGGCTTCGCGGGAATCGAAGAGGCCTAAGCGCTCCCGTCCTGCGAGACTGGGGCCATGAGCGGCACGTTGGACCTCACTGCGAACGAAACTGAGCTTCAGCGGTATCTCGACGAAGTCGATGAGAACGGCTACTGCATTGTCGAAGGCGCCATCGAGCCCGAGCTGGTCACCGACATCCGCGAGACCGTCGCCCGGGTCGAGGACGAGCTGAACGTGCAGCCGAAGGGCAACCGCATCGAGGGGTTCGCCACCAAGCGCATGTACAACCTGCTTCACAAGGACCGGTCGTTCTGGAAGCTGCCGGTCCACCGCAACGTGCTGCCGTTCCCGCAGCAGCTGATGGAGCCCGGGGCGATCCTGTCGGGCACCACCTGCATGCACATCGGCCCCGGCGAGGTGCACCAGGGCCTGCATTCCGACGACGGTCTCGTCGATCAGATCGACGTGCCGAGGCCCCGCCCGCCGTTCATGGTCACCACCATCTGGGCATTCACCGACTTCACCGACCGCAACGGCGCGACCCGTCTCGTGCCCGGCTCGCATCGCTTCGACCACGAGCCCCAGCCGGGCGAGAAGCCCGAGTACATCGCGGCCGAGATGCCGGCCGGCTCAGTGCTGATCGTGAACGGCGGCACCTGGCACTGCGGCGGCGCCAACACGTCCGAGGACGACTGGCGGCTGGGCATCAGCGTGCAGTACTGCCGTGGCTGGATGCGCCAGCAGCAGAACCAGTACTACAGCCTCGCCCCCGAAGACGTCCGTGAGATGCCCGACGAGCTGGCGGCGCTGTGCGGATTCAGCCTGTACCGGGGGATCATGGGCCACGTTGACGGCGCCAGCCCCGGCCGGTTCCTCGGGGCCGAGGGCCTCGCCGAGACCGCGTACGCAGCCCGGATCAAGGCCATCGACGAGGGCGAGCAAGTCGGCGGCATCGGCACGGCCGAGCCTGAAGCTGCTGCTGCGGACTGATCCGGCTGCGCGCTGCCGCTGTTCGGCACTGCCGAGAGCGACCGCGCTGCGCGACACTGAGCCGGTTCACCGCGCCGAGAGGCCGCAGACGAGCAAGGAGCGAGGGCCATGGAACTGCGTGATCGGGTTGCGATCATCACGGGCGGGGGAGGCGGCATCGGCGGGGCCACAGCCCGGCGCTGGATGGCCGAGGGCGCGCGGCACATCGTCGTCGCCGATTACAAGGCCGAGGCTGCGCACGCCGTAGCGGACGAGATCGGCTGCGAGGGCGTCGGGCTCGACGTCACCGACGAAGCGGCCGTTGCCGATCTGGTCGAACGCACGCTTGACGCGCACGGCCCGATCGACGTCTTTTTCTCCAACGCCGGCGCCGGCGCCGACGGCGGCGTGGATGCCTCCAACGACGCATGGCAGTCCCAATGGGAGCTGCACGTGATGAGCCATGTGTACGCAGCCCGCGCCGTGCTGCCGTCGATGCTTGCCCGGGGCGAGGGCTATCTCGTGCACACCGCCAGCGCCGCTGGATTGCTCGCAGCGATGGGCTCGGCGCCCTACTCGGTAACCAAGGCAGCCTGCATCAAGCTGGCCGAGATGGAGGCGATCCTGCACGGCGATGACGGCATCCGGGTCTCGGTGCTGTGCCCGCAGGGCGTGAACACCGCCATGGCCCCGCAGCGACTCGCCGATGGCGGCACCGACGGAATCGTGGAGCCCGAGTTCGTCGCCGAGGTCATCACCCAAGCCATGGCCGAGGAGCGGTTTCTGATTCTCTCCCACCCCGAGGCCCAGACCTACGTCGAGCGCAAAGCCTCCGACCCCGATCGCTGGCTCAGAGGCATGCGCCGCCTCCGCCAACGCTCCCTCGATGTCGAGGAATCCGCTTAGCCCCTTGCGCCGAGCAAGGCAGTGCGGCAAGTCGTAGCGTTGCTGCCATGGCTGATTCCGACATCAAGGCGCTGACGGGCGGTCTCGAACTGCCCGACTTTGAGTCAACCGCGTTCACCACGCCCCCGCCCCTGGCCGAAGCCAAGGTCGCCATCGTGACCTCGGCATCGCTGCACCACCCCGACCAGGACGACTTCTCGCCGATGGACACCGGTTACCGGGTGCTCGACGGCGGCCGGCGCGACTACATGTGCGGCCACTGGAGCCCCAATTTCGATGCCACGGGCATCGCGCTCGACCTCAACACCGTGTTCCCCATCGACCGACTCGACGAACTCGCCGCCGACGGCACCATCGGCAGCGTCTCCGACATCCACCTGTCCTATGCCGGCAACCAGTTCGACCTGTCCGCCGTGCGGATGGACTCCGGGCCGGCGGGTGCGAAGTTCCTGCGTGATCACGAGGTTGACGTCGCGCTGTTCACGCCCGTCTGACCGCTGTGCACGCGTACCGTGAGTACGCTCGCCCATGTCTTCGAGGAAGCCGGGATCGCCACGGTGGCACTGGGCTCGATCGGCGCACACATCCAGGGAACTGCCCCGCCGCGCGGGCTTTGGTGCGAATTCCCGTTGGGACGCCCGCTCGGCAAGCCCAACGACCCGGAATTCCAGCACCGTGTCCTGGCACACGCCTTTGGGCTGCTCGGCTCGTCCGAGCCTGTCGTGGAGAAGTTCGCGGATGCGATCACCGACGACGGCACCGAAACGATGGTGTGCGAGCTGCCGCCTCGCCACGACCCCAGCCTGCATCCTGCAGTCGACGAGGCCAACGGCCTGCGCCCGGCCTACGACCGGGCGGTGGCCAAGCTCGGGAACCGCACCGGCGCCGGCCGGACCGTGGCCGCCGACGACATCGGCGCCGCCGTGCTGGCCTTCACCAAGATCGCCGAGGGCACGCCGTGGAAGGAAGCCGGCATCCCGGGCATCCCCGCACGGGTGGCCCAGGACATCCGCGGCTACTACGAGACCGCTGCGCTGGCGCTGGCCGAGCACGCTCCCGCCGCATGGGCAGGTGCTCGCTGGTTCTTCACCTCGACCGAGGCAGGGCGTGCCATCGTCGATGCCCGCCAAGCCATGGCCGACGCCGGCGAGAAGCACCCGATCTGGTTCTACATCACCCCTGGCGACATGTAGCGGTTGCCGCCTCCGGCGGCAGGCCGCATACATGAAGCGCTTCTCATGACAGTGACCATGAGACGGCAATCCGGCGGCCCCCCGTGCTGATCGGCCGTCCGTTTCACGGCTGGCGCGTGGCGTGGGCCGGGTTCTGGGTGCTGTTCATCGTCTACGGCCTGCAGTTCAGCTACGGCACGTTCGAAGGAGCCATCAGCGCAGACACCGGCTGGTCGACCAACTGGCTGCAGCTCGCGTACGCGCTGTACATCCTCAGCTACAGCGCGATCAGCGTGTGGAGCGGGCAGCTCACCGACCGCATCGGCCCCCGTCAGGTCATCGCCACCGGCGCCCTGCTGCTGGCCGGCGGCTACCTGGTGCTGTCGTCCGCGCCGAACCTGGCGCTGGTATTCGTCGGGCTGGCGGTGATCGCGCCGCTGGGCATGTCGTCGTCGTGGGTGCCCGCCAATGCGACCGTCGTGCGCTGGTTCACTGCTCGGCGCGGCTTGGCGACCGGCATCGTGGGCTCGGGTGGCAGTGCCGGGGGCATCGTCGCACCGCCGATCGCTGCGTGGCTCGTCTCGCAGTTCGGCTGGCGCACGGCAATCGCCGTGATGGCCGTTGTGGGCGGCGCATTCATGGCGGCCACGGCCATGCTGTTCGTGCGCGATCCAGAGTCGATCAGCCAGCATCCCGACGGTCGCACGCCCGCTCGCGCCGAGCGCCCCCTCGCCCGCTCGCGGGTCGTGTCGAGGCCGGCGGGATTCGTCGTGGAAGCCACCCGCGGCAGCGTCGAGGACGCCGAGAATCCCCGCACGGCGTGGACGGCCTCCGCAGCGTGGCGCACCTCGGTGTTCTGGCGCATCTTCGGCATGTTCGCCCTGACCTTCGTCGTGGTGTTCGTGCCGTTCGCGCACGGCGTGCAGTACGCCCGCAGCCTCGGCTTCTCGTTGCAGTGGGCGTCGGGCGTCATCAGCTCGGTCGGCCTCGGCGGCCTCGTGGGGCGCATCGTGACCGGCCCGCTGTCGGACCGCATCGACCGCCGCCGAGCCATCGCCCTGGCGCTGGCGGTCGAGACGCTGTCGTTCGTCGGCATCGCAGTGGCCGACACACTGGTGCTGCTGTACGTCTCGGCCATCGCGTTCGGCATGTCGTACGGCGGCAGCGTGGCGGTCTTCCCGGCGCTGGTCGCCGACTACTTCGGCCGTACCCACGCCGGTGCGATCGTCGGCCGCTTCTTCGCGACCGCCGGGTCGTGCGCCGCGATCGGGCCCTACGTGGCGCAGTTGCTGCTGAATGCCACGGGGGGCTATGGCTGGACCTTCACGATGGCGGCAGTTGCCAACGCCTGCGCACTGGGCCTGGCGTTCACGCTGCCCCGGCCCGGTCTGCTGCCCAAGCGCTGATTCGCAGCGTCGCGCCGAGCCAGCCAAAGGTGAGCGCTCTCGTTTCACCGGCGGCAAATCGGGCTGACGGGTAGCCTCGCAGGTGGCCGCCGCACCCGCCGCCGCGGCGCATGAGGGGGATTCGATGGCTCTCGCAGACTTCAAGCTCGAAGATCGCTTCGACCGTATGGAAGGCGACGTCGCGATGTCGGGCGTGCAGGCGCTGCTGCGCGTGCTGCTGGACCAGCTTCGTGCCGACCGCCGTGACGGGTTGAACAACGCTGCGATGGTGTCGGGCTACCGCGGATCGCCGCTGGGCGGCATCGACTCGCTGATGCTCGGCAACGCCGAGGAGCTGAAGCAGAACAACATCATGTTCGAGCCCGGTCTCAACGAAGACCTCGGCGCCACGATCGTGTGGGGCAGCCAGCTCGCCAATCGCAACTTCCAGGGCCGCTACGACGGCGTGCTGGGCATGTGGTACGGCAAGGCCCCCGGCGTCGACCGCTCCGGCGATGCGATCAAGCACGCCAACGTCTGCGGCGTCGACCCCAAGGGCGGCGTGCTGCTCGTAGCCGGCGACGACCCGGCGTCGAAGTCCTCCACGCTGGCGTCGGAGTCCGAGCCGGTCCTGATCCACTACCAGACGCCGATCCTGTATCCCGGGTCGGTGCAGGAGGTCATCGACTACGGGCGCTGGGGCTTCGAGCTGTCCCGCTACAGCGGCTTCTGGTCGGCGCTCAAGATCGTCACCAACGTGGCAGACGGCTACGCGACGGTGCAGGTCGGCCCTGGCCGCGTGTCGGTGGCCCGCCCTGAGTTCGACTGGGAGGGCAAGCCCTGGGCGCATACCCAGCAGGACGCCCTGTTCGGCCCCAACGCGGTGCGCATGGAGCTCGAGATCCACGAGGGCCGCATGGTCGCGGTCGACAAATTCGTCGCAGCCAACAAGCTCAACTGCCAGACGCTTCCCACCCGCGATGCCCGGATCGGGCTCGTCGCTGCGGGCAAGACCTACTACGACCTGCGCGAGGCGCTCGACCGCATGGGACTCGACGACTTCGAGCTGGAGCGCCGGGGCGTGCGCATCTGGAAGCCAGCGGTGGTGTGGCCGCTCGAGCCCACCAGCGTGCGCGAATTCGCCGACGGGCTTGACCTGATCGTCGCCGTGGAGGAGAAGCGCTCGATCATCGAGTCGCTCATCAAGGAGAACCTCTACGGCATGCCCGACGCGCCCGTCGTGCTCGGCAAGCGCGATCAGCAGGGCGGCTTCTGGTTCCCCGGCCACGGCGAGATGGACGCCGATCTCATCGCCCGCAAGATCCGTCCGTTCCTGGTGGACCGGCTCGGTCCCGAAGGCATCGGGCCCGCTGTGCCCGAGCGCATCACGATCCCGCTCGCGGTCACCACCTCGAAGGGCGAGAAGGCCGCCGGCCGCACGCCGGGGTTCTGCTCGGGCTGCCCGCACAACCGCTCGACCTGGGTGCCCGAGGGCTCCGAGGCAGGCGGCGGCATCGGCTGTCACGGCATGGCGGCCATGACGCCGACGCGCAACGTCCGCGGCACCACCCAGATGGGCGGCGAGGGCTGCCAGTGGGTCGGCGCAGCGCCGTTCGTGACCATGGAGCACCGGTTCCAGAACATCGGCGACGGCACCTACCACCACTCCGGTTCGCTGGCCCTGCGTCAGGCGGTGGCTGCAGGCACCAACGTCACCTACAAGATCCTCTTCAACGGCGCAGTGGCCATGACCGGCGGCCAGGACGTGGACGGCGGCATGGCCGTGCCCGAGCTCACTCGCTCGGTGCACGCCGAGGGCGTCGCCAAGGTGATGGTGGTCACCGACGACCCCAAGAAGTACCCCGCCGACGCGGAGTTCGCTCCCGACACCGAGATCTGGCACCGGGATCGCATGGATGAAGCACAGCGGCTGCTGCGCGACATCGAGGGCTGCACGGTGCTGATCTACGACCAGGCCTGCGCAGCCGAGCTGCGGCGCGACCGCAAGCGCGGCAAGGTGGCCGAGCCCACGATGCGGGTGTTCATCAACGAGGCGGTCTGCGAGGGCTGCGGCGACTGCGGCGAGAAGTCGAGCTGTCTGAGCGTGCAGCCCGTCGAGACCGAGTTCGGCCGCAAGACCCAGATCCACCAGTCGTCGTGCAACAAGGATTTCACCTGCCTCGACGGCGACTGCCCGGCGTTCATCGAGGTGGTGCCGGCGGGGAAGGTCCCCACCAAGGCCACCGTGGCCACCGAGCACATCGGCGACGACCTGCCCGAGCCTGACCGGATCGACGAGGGCAACATCTTGATGATGGGCATCGGCGGCACCGGGGTGGTGACCGTCAACCAGATGCTCGCCACCGCTGCGCTGCTCGACGGCAAGCAGGCCAACGGTCTCGACCAGACCGGTCTCGCCCAGAAGGGCGGCCCGGTGCTGTCGAACCTCAAGGTCCGGCGCCTCGGGGCGAACGGCGACGACACTCCCGCGGCGGATCACGACGGCGGCGACGAGGCCAACAAGGTCGGCGTCGGGGAGGCTGACGCCTACATCGTGTTCGACCTGCTGACCGGCACCAACCCGGCAAACCTCGACAAGGCGCTGGCCGGCAAGACCGTTGCCGTCGTGTCGTCGTCGAAGGTGCCCACCACGTCGATGGTGCGGGACACCTCCGCCGAGTTCCCCGAGTGGACCGCCTTCCAGCGGGTCATCGACGAATCGACCAGCCCAGAGCGCAACGTCTACTTCGATGCGGGCACGCTGTCGGACAGCCTGTTCCGCTCGCACATGCCGGCCAACGTGCTGGTGGTGGGCGCCGCTTACCAGGCGGGCGTGGTGCCGATCAGCGCTTCTGCCATCGAGCGGGCCATCGAGCTGAACGGCGTTGCGGTGGAGATGAACACCCAGGCGTTCCGCATCGGCCGCAAGATCGTGCTCGACCCCGACTTCCTGGGGACCCTCGAGGTCGAGCGGGTCGGCAAGGTCAAGCGTGAGGTCGGACCGTCGAGGCGCGAGCAGGACCTGATCGACACGGTGCCCAACCAGTCTGAGGAACTGGCCCGGCTGATGCGCATCCGGGTGCCCGACCTGGTCGCCTACCAGAACCACGCATATGCAGCGGCGTACGCGTCCTTCATTGCCAAGGTGCGTGAGGCCGAGGCCGCTGCGGGCAGCGAGACGGCGCTCAGCGAGGCCGTGGCCACGTACCTCTACAAGCTGATGGCCTACAAGGACGAGTACGAGGTGGCCCGGCTGCACCGCTCGGCGGCGTTCAAGCAGGCTGTGCGCGACCAGTTCGGCGACAAGAGCGAGGTCACCTACAAGCTGCACCCGCCGATCATGCGGCGCATGGGCGTCGAGAAGAAGATCGGCCTCGGCCGCTCTGGCGACATGGCGTTCGCCTTGCTGGCGCGGATGAAGGGCCTGCGCGGCGGAGCGCTGGACGTCTTCGGCAGGACTGCACACCGGAGGATGGAGCGGGAGCTGATCGACGAGTACCGCGGGATGATCGAGCGGGCACTCGACACGTTGGGCGCAGGCGACGATGCTGCCTACGCCCGAGCTGTGGAGATCGCGCGGCTGCCCGACATGATCCGCGGCTACGAGGAGATCAAAGAGAACAACGTCGAGCTGTTCCGGGCCCGCGCAGCCGAACTCGGCGCCTGAGCGGGTCGGCATGGCTGCCAACCGGCCCGAGGGGCATACGCCCAGCGCACCGGCGTGGTGCGTGGTCGACTTTCCCGAGCTGACGGCCTATTCGATGGTCTTCTCGAAAGGGCCTGACAACGCCGATACCTTGTCCGCGCTGCAGGCGGCATTGACAGGCGGCGAGCACCGGCCTGATCATGTCGAGCGGGCCCGGGTGGTCAACTTCACCGAGGAGGGTGACGACGCCGAGGAAGCCCAAGGCGATGCCGAGACCGTGTTCATGGCCTACTGGGTCGATCCGGCGATCTACGAGCGCTGGCGGGACGGCTGCGGCGTGCTCGAACGCGACGGGGTCTATTGCGAGACGGCCGTCATTCCGGCGGAGCGCTGGGAGACAATTGCCGGCACCAAGCGGCCGCTGCCGGGCGTGCGCAACCTGACGTCGGTGGACCTCACCGAGCTGCACGACTACTGGGGCGCTGCGCGAGATCGCATGGCCGCCAGCGCAGACGACCCGTTCGATGCCGCGCCGGGCTCGCCGCTGCCCGCCAATCTCTGCCTCATCCGCTCCGGTCAGAAGTGGGACGAGTGCCTCGACGACGAGCGCGATATGTACTTCACCGACATCGAGCCGAAGCTGCGGGCCGGCATCGAGTTCTTGGCCGCCAACCGCGACTCCGGCTGCATCTCGAGCAGATTCCTGCGAGAGCAGTCCATCGACGGCGAGGATCTCGAGTCCACGAGCTTCGTCGGCTGGTTCGACGACTTGGCGTCACTGGAAGCCTGGTCCCGGTCGCACTCCACGCACCTGGCGATCTTCCACTCGTTCCTGTCAACAGTGCATCTGTTGGGGCGCCCGCCCAAGCTGCGGCTGTGGCACGAAGTGTCGGTGCTGCCCGAAGGCGGCGTGGAACTGGTCAATACCGAGCTGTCCCCTTTGGCCGAGCTCATCTCCTGACAACCAGCCAGTGACTTCAGCACCGCCGCACGGCATTCGTAGGCTGTGATGTTGTGACTGACGCCCACCGGGGGCCTGCGCCGATGCCCGAGGCCCTGAAGGGCCTCGACATTGCGTCGTCGGTGCTGGACCTTGTGGGCCGCACGCCGATGGTCCGGCTGAGGAAAGTCGAGCCGCACATCGCCACGCCGGTCGTCGCCAAGCTGGAAACCACCAACCCCGGCGGCTCGGTGAAAGACCGCGCCGCGGTGGCGATGATCGACGCCGCCGAAGCTGACGGCTCGCTGCAGCCGGGCGGCGTGATCGTGGAACCCACGTCGGGAAACACCGGCGTGGGCCTCGCCGTGGTTGCTGCGCAGCGCGGCTACCGGTGCATCTTCGTATGCACCGACAAGGTGGCGCCCGAGAAGGTGGCGCTGCTGCGGGCCTATGGCGCAGAGGTGGTGGTCTGCCCTGTGGCGGTTGCACCCGACGATCCCCGCTCGTACTACTCGACCGCGGAGCGCTTGAGGAGCGAGACGCCAGGTGCCTACTCGCCGAACCAGTACGGCAACCCGACAAACCCCCAAGCGCACTACGAAACGACTGGACCAGAGATCTGGGCACAGACCGAGGGCCGCATCACCCACTTCGTAACGGGTGCAGGCACAGGCGGCACCGTCACCGGCGTAGGTCGCTACCTCAAAGAACAGGATCCCGGCATACAGGTCGTGATCGCCGACCCGCCCGAGTCGGTGTATGTCGGCGGCGACGGGCGGCCCTACTTGGTGGAAGGCATCGGCGAGGACTTCTGGCCGTCCACCTACGATCCCGGCGTCGTCGACCGTGGAATCCCCGTGACCGATGCCGAGTCGTTCGCGATGGCACGTCGGGTTGCCCAGCGCGAGGGCCTGCTGATCGGCGGTTCCGGCGGCACGGCTGTGACGGGCGCATTCGCCGTTGCCGCGGAACTCGATGCCGCCGGCCGCTCGGAGGAGTCGTTAGTGGTCACGCTCATTCCGGACTCGGGCCGTGGCTACCTCAGTCGGGTGTTCGACGACGAGTGGATGGCACAGATGGGGTTCCTGCCGCAGGTGCCCGGGCCCGGAACGGTGAGCAGCCTCGTCGGTGGCGAGTTCGTGTTCGTGCGGCCCGACGACACCGTGGACGCTGCGCGGCAACGCATGGATCGAACGGGATTGCGTGCCGTTCCGGTGTGCAAAGGCGAGATGCCGCTGGCCGCTGCTCAGGTGGTGGGTTCGGTTGCCCAAGACGGGCTGCTGGCGGTGGAGGGCAGCGCCAAGGTGTCTGCGGCGATCGAACCGCCTCTGCCTGCCGTCGGCATCGGAGAACCAGTCGGTCGAATCGCCGAGCTGCTGGCCCGAGCCGACCTGCTCGCGGGACCCGAAGCGGTCGTGGTCTACGACCGAGGCAGGCCCGTCGCGACGCTCGGCGCGGACGCAATCGGAGACAGTTGATGCTGGGCGGCGATCCGCAGGTGTCGGGCTTCGAGGACCCCGACGAGTTCGGCTTCGAAACGCGGGCGATACGGGCGGGCCAGCCTCACGATCCCTACACGGGCGCGGTGGTCACCCCGATCTCGCTGGCCACGACCTTCGCCCAGGAAGCGGTCGGCCAGCCGCGGCACGGCTACGAGTACGGCCGCACGGGGAACCCGACCCGTCACGCCTACCAAGTCTGCGTGGCGTCGCTGGAAGGCGCCCGCCACGGGTTCGCCTTCGCCAGCGGGCTGGCGGCGTCGGATGCGCTGCTGCGGGTGCTGCGCCCTGGCGACAGCCTGCTGCTCGGCGATGACGCCTACGGCGGCACGTTCCGGCTCATCGCCAAGGTGTTCGGCAACGCCGGTGTCGGGCTCTCGGCGGTCGATCTCACCGCCCCCGACAAGATCCGCGACGCCTGGACGTCGAGCACCCGCATGGTGTGGCTGGAAACGCCCACCAACCCGTTGCTGACGGTGTTCGATATCGAAGCCATCTGCGCAGTCACCCATGAACTGGGCGGCATCGTGGTGGTGGACAACACCTTTGCCACGCCGTACCTGCAGCGGCCGCTGGGGCTGGGCGCCGATGCCGTGCTGCACTCGGCCACCAAGTACCTCGGCGGCCACAGCGACGTCGTCGGTGGTTTCGTAGCCACCAACGACGACGAGCTGGCCGACCACCTGGTGTTCACCCAGAACGCCGTGGGCGCCGTGCCGAGCCCGTTCGACTGCTACCTGGCCTTGCGGGGCACCAAGACGCTCGGCGTACGGATGGACCGTCACTGCGAGAACGCGCACGCGGTGGTCGGATTGCTGGAGGAGCATCCGGCAGTGCGCTCGGTGCTGTACCCCGGCCTTCCCGATCATCTCGGACACGACATCGGCTGTCGCCAGATGAGCGGCTTCGGCGGCATGGTGTCGTTCCGACTGCACGGCGGGAGAGCCGCGGCCGAGCAGGTCGCAGCGTCGACCAAGGTCTTCACCCTCGCAGAGTCGCTGGGCGCAGTCGAATCGCTGATCGAGCATCCCGGCGCGATGACCCACGCATCGGCTGCTGGTTCGGCCTTGGAGGTCCCCGACGATCTGGTTCGACTGTCGGTTGGGCTCGAGACGGAAAGCGATCTGCTGGACGACCTCGGCGCCGCCCTCGACACAGCATGAAACACGGTTATGAGCGGCTGGCCTGCAATGATGTGATGATCAGCCGCCCCATTGCCCGCTGGCGCAACTGCGCGCGACGAGGAGAGAAGTGATGGAAGGCAACATTGCCTGGATACTGACCGCAGCGGCCTTGGTGCTGTTCATGGTGCCGGGCCTGGCGCTGTTCTACGGCGGCATGGTGCGGGCCAAGAACGCGCTGAACATGCTCAACATGAACATGTGATGCCTCGGCATCGTGCCGGTGATCTGGGTGCTCGTCGGGTACAGCCTTGCGGCGGGCGAGAGCGGCCTGCCGATCATCGGCGACTTCTCGCTGATGGGCATGGCCGGCATTCACGACGCCGAAGGACTGGCCACGTTCGCATTCCTGATGACGTTCGCGGCCATCACCCCGGCGCTCATCTCGGGCGCGGTCGCCGACCGCATGAAGTTCTCCGCCTGGATGGTGTTTGTGCCGGTGTGGTCGCTGCTGGTGTACGCGCCGGTCGTGTACTGGGTGTACGGCGCCGATGGCTGGATCTTCAACCTGCCCGCCCACGACTTCGCGGGCGGCACTGCGATCCACGTGAACGCGGGCGCAGCAGCGATGGCCCTGGCGCTGGTCGTCGGCCGGCGCTCCGGCTGGCCCGACAACCGGCCCGTCCCGCACAACGTGCCGTTCGTGATGCTGGGCGCGGGCATCCTGTGGTTCGGCTGGTTCGGCTTCAATGCCGGGTCGGCCCTGGCGGCCGACGGCGCGGCGGCGCAGGCGTTCGTGAACACGTTCATCGCTGCGGCGGCCGGCATGGTGGGCTGGGCGTTCGCCGAGTACGCACGGCACCAGCGGGTGTCCACCATCGGAATCGCGTCGGGCGTCGTGGCGGCGCTGGTGGCCATCACTCCCGCGGCGGGCTTCGTGGGCTCGATGCACTCGCTGGCATTCGGCGCGATCGCCGGTGTGGTCTGCTTCTTCGCCATCGAGGCCAAGTTCCGGGTCGGCTTCGACGACAGCCTCGACGTGGTCGGCATCCACTGGGTTGGCGGCGCAGTAGGCGGAATACTGCTCGGCTTCTTCGCCGACGCGTCTGCAGTGCCCGGCGGCGACTTCATCGACGGCGTGTTCTTCGGCGGCGGCGTGCTGCTGTGGAATCAGGTCCTGTCGATCGCCGTGGTTACCGTGTACTCGTTCGTCGCAACGTGGATCATCGCCAGCGTGATCAAGGCGACCATGGGCATCCGGGTCTCAGCAGAGGTCGAGATGGCCGGCATCGACGTGAGCGACCACGGCGAGGCCGCCTACCAGCTGTAGCGCTCCGGCGGACGGCGGGCCGCGAGCTAGGTTGCCCGCCGTGACACGAACCCATGAGATGCCGGAGGCGGAAGCCGACGCGGAACCCGTCTACGACGACTACGACCTCGCGCCGTCCGATACCGAAGTCCGCCAGTTCGAGCAGGAGCGGTGGATCCGGCCGCCGGGCGCCACCGAGGTGCTGCTGGTGCGCCACGGCGCCTCCCAGGCGTTCATCCCCGGCGAGCCGTTCCCGATGCTCGGCGACCAGGGCGACCCGGCACTCGCCCCGAACGGCCACGCGCAGGCTGCGGCCATGGCCAGCCGGCTGGAGCACGAGCCCATCGACGCGCTCTACGTGTCGTCGCTGCAGCGCACGCAGCAGACGTTCGCGCCGCTGGCCGAGCGGCTGGGCATGACCCCGACGGTCGAGCACGACCTGCGCGAGGTGGCCCTCGGCGAGTGGGACGGGGGGCGCATCCGCCAGTTCGCCGCCGACAACCACCCGCTGTACGAGCGCCTGCACATCGAGCGGCGCTGGGACGTCATCCCGGGCGCTGAGTCGAACGAGCAGCTCATCGGCCGGTGCATGGCAGCTCTCGGGCGCATCGCCGACGCACATCCCGACCAGCTCGTCGCCGCATGCGTGCACGGCGGCGTCATCGGCGCGGTGCTGGCGCACATCACCGAATCCACGCCGTTCTCCTTCGGCGGCTCCGACAACTGCTCGATCACCCAAGTGGTGCGATGCGACGGCGACTGGGTGCTGCGCCGGTTCAACGACTGCTCACACCTTGACAACCACCTGCACCACGGCTGAGAAGCTCGGCAGTGCTGCAGCGCTGGGGCGCTAACCCTCCGCGAGGAAGGCGCCGAGCGCTGCGGTGAGCATGGCGGGGTCCTCGCAGCCGCCGAGCTCGCGGGCCGAATGCATCGAGAGCTGAGGTGAGCCCACGTCGACGACGCCCATACCCAGCCGGGAGGCCGTGATCGGCCCGATGGTCGAGCCGCACGGCAGGTCGCCCCTATGGGAATAGATCTGGTAGGGCACATCGGCCGCGTCGCACGCTGCCACGAAGCGGGCGTGAGTGCGCGCATCGGTGGCGTAGCGCACGTTGACGTTCGTCTTGATGACCGGGCCGCCGTTCAGCAGCGGCAGGTGTTGGGGTTCGTGACGCTCGGGGTAATTCGGATGCACCGCGTGGGCGCCGTCGGCTGAGACGCACAGCGAGCGGGCCACCGCCCGCAGGTACTGCTCGCGGCTGGCGCCGAGAGCGGCACCGATGCGCTCGAGGGCGTCGGCAAGGATCGGGCTGCCGGCACCGGTGGCAGAGTCGCTGCCGATCTCCTCGTGGTCGAACAGCACGATGACTGCCGCAGCGTCGTCAGGCAATGCCTTCAGCCCGGCCAGGGCCTCGACGGCTGCATGGCACGAAGCGAGACTGTCGATACGAGCGGCTGCGTACATCTCGCCGTCGCGCCCGAGTCGGGCCGGCGGCGTGAGGTCGTGTGCCATGACATCCCACGCCAGTACGGCGTCGGGCTCGACGGCGAGCTCCTCCGCCAGGAATTCACGGAATCCGTCGGCGCTCAGCCCGCCCAATCCCCAAACGGGGGTCATGTGCTGCTGGCGATCAAGCTTCAGCCCGTCGTTCGCATCCCGATCGAGGTGGATCGCCAATTGCGGGACGCGCAGCAGAGCCCGGTCGCAGCGCCACAGCACCGTCCGTGGGCCGTCGCCTGCTCCGCTCGCAACCGTGACCCGGCCCGACAGGCCGAGGTCGCGGTCGAGCCATGAGTTGAGCAGCACGCCGCCGTAGATCTCCACGCCGAGCTGGCGATAGCCGAGCGCGCCGCT
Organism: Acidimicrobiia bacterium; assembly: GCA_022820925.1. GTDB lineage: Bacteria > Actinomycetota > Acidimicrobiia > Acidimicrobiales > Poriferisodalaceae > Poriferisodalis. Next base: position 99,808 of record JAJEEO010000019.1, read on the forward strand.
GTCGGGCAGCGGGCGGATCCGAAGGTTCGGGCTGTCGGTGTGTGCGCCGATCACGCTGAAGCGCAACCGATCCGGATCGACACTCTCCGTGGCTCGCGCCGCGACCACTGTGCCGCCGTCGCGGGCCACGAAGCCCTGCGCAGCATCGAGTTCGCTCCACGAATCGCTACGGCCGGTCTCGACGAGGCCAGTGGCGACCAGTCGCTCGACCGCCGCCGCCGCCGCGTGGTACGGCGACGGCGACGCCTCGATGAACTCGAACAGCGAGTCGAGCATGGGGCCTCAGGAGGCTGAGCCGCCAGGCGAAGCCGTGGCCCGAGCGGCCCGCGAGCCCGTTCTCAATTGAGATTGGGAACAAGAGCGGGAAACAACTGCCTCCGCGACGGGAATGTCCATGAGTGTGCGCGTCATCACGCGTCGGCGTAGGCGGTGATGATGTCCCGGCTGAAGTCATCGAAGCGGGACCGCGACATCGGATTGGTGATGAGCCGGGTGATGCCGATGGCTGCGTATTTCTCCACCCACTCGGGGGTAGCCATGCCGATCGTCGTGAAATCGAGTCGGTCGGGGTCGCGTCCTGCCTTCTCGGCGCAGCGCTTCGCATGGTCGAAGAGCATCGACATCTCTTCGAGATCGCCCGACACCGGGAAGAAGCCGTCGCCGTGCTCACCCGCGCGGCGAGCGGCACGCTTGCTGTCGCCGCCCACGATGATCGGCACCGGACCCACAGGCTGCGGCCGGCAGTAAACCCGGTCGAACGACACGTGCTTGCCCGTGTAGGAGCACACCTCGTCTCGCCACAGCGACTGGTAGGCCTCGAGGTGCTCATCGGTGATGTCGCCCCGGTCGGCGAACGACACGCCGAGCGCGTCGAATTCCTCCTCCATCCATCCGGCGCCGATGCCAAGCAGCACCCGGCCGCCCGACAGGCGGTCGAGCGTGGCCACTGCCTTCGCCGTGACAGCAAAGTTGCGCTGCGGGACGATGAGGATGCCGGTTCCCAGCTTGATCTCGGAGGTCACAGACGCCACGAAGGCCATCCACATCAGCGGGTCGGGAATGTCGATGTCGTCGCGCTTGCCGGGCATCTTGCCGTCTTCGGCGTACGGGTAGGGCGTCTGGTAGCCCTCGGGCACCACGACGTGCTCGACCGTCCACAACGACTCGAAGCCGGCTGCCTCTGCCGCTTGCGCGTAGGCAATCGCCGATTCGCCCTCGACGTTGGGACCCGTGTTGGCAAGCGTCATTCCGAATTTCACAGTGCTCTCCTGTCACCCATGTGCTGGCGCGTCGCGACGGCGAAGCGAGCCTCTCGTCGGCGACGGGCGCGACCCTACTTCGGGGGTGCAGATGACTCCCGGGTGCCGTTCACTCTGCGGCAGATCTGCACGCCTGATCGCGCCTGACGGCCTACGCTGCGGGAATGCGAAAGATCTTGGCTCTGTCACTCGCAATCGTGTTCTTGGCCGCTGCGTGCGGCGGCGACGACGATCCGCCTCCCGCAACCGAAGCGGCTGCGCCGACCACTGCTGCGCCGACCACCGTTGCCACGACGGAGGCCCCGCCGCCCGCGACCACCGAGGCACCGCCCCCCGCGACTACCGAGGCGCCTCCGCCGACCACGGCGGCCCCGCCGCCCGCCACCACCGAGGCACCGCCGCCCACCACTGAGGCCGCCGCTGAAGGCGTCGCATTGCCCCCGGCGGTGGAAGGCACCCTGCTCGAAGGCCAGACACCCGAGGGCTTCGACACCCTGCAGACCGCCACCAACATTCCGCGGGCCGAGACCTGTCCAGGCACCCCGGCCTACGGCGGGCTCGTGCCGGTGGCGTATTCCGAATCCGTCTGGGCAGCCGATCCGCTCACCGGACCGTTCCTCGATGTCTCCATCTCCCGGTTCGAATCGGCCGACGTGGCTTCGCAAGCCATCAACAACTACATCGAAGAGGTCGTCGCCTGCGGTGAGTTCCCCGAGCCGTCGACCGGCGCGGTGGGTGCGTTCGTCGATGGCGAAGATCCCGGGCTGGGCGACGAGTCGTTCGGCACTGACTACACCGCCACCTTCCAGGGGCTTCCCGTCAACCGCTATGGCGTCCTCGTACGCGTCGGCGACTCGATCTACAGCTCGGGCGCGACCCACGTCTTCGTGGATCCCGACAAAGCCACCGTGCTGGAGGCGTTGAATACGTTCCTCGGGCAGTAGCCGATAGCTCGGCCTGACCCGGCGTTGACATGCCAACGCTGAAGGCGCCGACGCTGAACTACAGCGCAGAGCAGCTGCGCGGCGATGTCTTCGGAGGTCTCACCGCAGCGGTGGTCATGCTGCCGCTCTCGCTGGCGTTCGGCGTGGCCTCGGGTCTCGGTGCGATCGCCGGCCTCTACGGCGCCGTTGCCGTCGGGTTGCTCGCAGCGATCTTCGGCGGCACCCGGACGCAGATCTCCGGGCCCACTGCGCCCCTGTCGGTGGCGATGTCGGTGGTGGTGATCGACTACGCCGGCGGCGACATCGAAAAAGCCCTGGCGATCGTGGTGCTCGCGGGGATTGTGCAGGTGTTGCTGGGCGCGCTGCGCCTCGGCAGCTATGTGTCGTACACGCCGTACCCGGTGGTGTCGGGGTTCACCTCCGCTGTCGGGCTGATCATCATCGTGGTGCAGCTGATCCCGCTGCTGGGGCACGAGGTGGCGCTCGGCGGTGTGTCGGCCTCCATAGGTGCGCTGCCCGATGCCGTGGGCGATGTCGACCTCGGCGCTTTCGCTCTCGGCGTGCTCAGCATCGCCGTCTGCCTGCTCTGGCCGCGCCGCCTGCGCCAGGCGCTGCCGCCGTCGGTGGCGGCGCTGCTCGTCTGCACGGTGCTCAGCGTGCTGTGGATCAGCGACGTGGCGGTCATCGGCGATGTTCCCTCGGGGCTGCCCGAAGTGCGGGTGCCGTCGTTCGGCTGGGGAGACGTCGGCGGGGCGATAGCGCCCGCGGTCACGCTCGCGCTGCTCGGCTCGGTCAACAGCCTGCTCACCGCGATGGTGGCCGACTCGATGACTCGCGATCAGCATCGCCCCAACCGCGAGCTGCTCGGCGTGGGAGCGGCCAACGTGCTGGTGGCGTTCATCGGTGCGGTGCCCGGCGCGGGGGCCACTTCGGCAACCGTGGCGAACGTCAAGGCAGGCGGCCGCACGCGGGTGTCTGGGGTGCTCTGCGCGGTGGTGCTGGGTGCGTTGGTGCTCGGGCTGGGACGGCTCGCCGAAGTGATCCCGCACGCGGTGCTCGCCGGCATTCTCATCAAGATCGGCTTCGACATCGTCGACTGGGAGTACATCGCCCGCGTGCGGCGCACGCGGCTCGACCAGTACGGCGTGATGGCGCTCACCTTGACACTGTCGATCGTGTCGGATCTCGTGGTGGCCGTCGGCGCGGGCTTGATTGCTGCAGCGATGACGGGGGCCCGGCAGTTCGAGCGTCTCGAACTCGACGAGGGCGTGGTGTCGACCCCGTTGCTCGACATGACGTTCCTGTACGCCCCCTCCAGCGACGACGCGGACGGCGACGAGCCCGGCGGCATCAGCCTGGCGAGTCTCGACCTTGACGGTGGTGACCCGTTCGCAGCGCGCACCGGCCTGCTGTCGCTGCGCGGTTCCTATACGGCGTCGTCGTCGATCAGGCTGTTCAACTCGATCAACCACGATGTCGAAGAGCACGAGGTGGTGATCTTCGACTTCAGCGAGACGCGGCACATGGACGACAGCGCCGCCTACATGATGGGCCAGCTCATCGACGTTGCTTTGGACTCGGGCGCCAAGTGCATCGTGATGGGGCTCGAAGGCTCACAGGCGACGAGCGTCAAGGAGCTCAACGTTCTGCGCAGTGTTCCCGAGGAGAACTTCGTCGACGATCTCGACGGCGCTCGGGTCGTAGCCCGCCGGCTCCTCGACGATCCCGCGGGCGACGGGGGAGACGGCGCCTAAGCGCCGGCTTTCGCTGCAGTCTTTGATGCGGCCTTGGCGGCCCGGCGTGCTGCCATCATCTGCCGGTGCGCAAGCGTGCGCTCGATGTAGGGAGCGATGTCGGGCGTCTTGCAGCCGGTCTCGCCATGGTCGACGTGGGTCGGGCCGAGCCGGCCGGCAGCGTCGAGCACCACGCGGCGCACACTCTCGTCTCGCAGCCCGATCGCGATGAGCGCGCCGTTCATCTCGTGGCGCACCCGGTTGGGACGCTCCGCGATCTCAGCTTCGATCTGCGTCACCAGGGCACGCAGATCGTCAGTGGACCAGATGTCGGTCTGCTCGGCAGTGCAGGCCACGATGAACCATCCCACCGATGCCGGCCACTCCGAGGGCGAGTCACGCCACTCGTCGCTGAGCTCTCGCGCGTGCGGCGACTGCGACAGCAGCCCGCCCAGACCCTCAGCCAGGATGTAGTTGTCGACATCGCGAAGCCACCGACGGGCTCGCGTCTTGGTCATCGCCCCAGCGTCGGCGACGCGCAGCGCCAGCACCCGGGCGTCGTGATTGCCAGAATCCCACAGCTCCGCTGCGAGCGCATGGTCGGTCTTCAGCGGCTTGGCGATGCGGCCGAGGTCCTTGTAGCTGACCCCGAAGATGGGCTCGGCGGCCCCGTGGCGCGTGTACACCTTGCGATTCTGCGCGGTGCCCGCGAGCCGCAACTGGTCCATCACGTCCTGCAGCGTCGACATGAGACTGCGCCTTTCGACCCTCGAGGTCTCTCCGCAGCGAGCCCTCGCCATGTACCGGAGTCCCCAACCCCTCCGGTCGGCCGAAAGCTAGTGGCACGTGCATCCGGCCCCACCCGCCGTGCTCCTAGGGTTCAGGCTCGTGCGCAGCCTTGGACTCCGACGCAGCGGTCAGCCCATTGCGACTGTCGTGCTGGGCGGCGTCTCGGTGGTGGTCTTCTTTCTGACCCACGAGATCTCACGGATCCTCCGGTTCGCTGGATGGTCGCTGCGCGACTCCGCCTTTAGCGATTACGCCACCTACGGTCCTTTCATTGCCGAGCGAGGAGACTGGTGGCGCATCGTGACCGGCACGTTCTTGCACGCCGATCTGCGTCACCTGATCTTCAACATGCTGGTCCTGTACCTGCTCGGCCGAAGGCTGGAGCACACGGTCGGTCCCGCCCTGCTGGCGGGCACCTATGTCGTCTCGCTGCTGGGCGGTACCGCGGGCGCCCTGCTGCACAGCCCCGATGTGGCGGCTGTGGGGGCGTCAGGGGCGGTGTACGGCGTCATGGGCGCGGCCTATGTCGTGGAGTACCTGCGGGGCGGAAATCCGTGGCGGGACGGCCTGGGCAGCCTCATCATCATCAACGTCGTCATCTCGTTCCTGATTCCGGGCATCTCGATCGGCGGGCATCTCGGGGGACTGGTGACGGGCGTGGCGGTCGGCTTCGCGATCGGCGACACCAGCCGGCGGCGGCAGCCGCCGACGCTGGCAGAGCGACTGTCGAACGAGCCCATCGACACGCGGATGCGCCGCTCGCCCGTCGTGGTCTGGACCTTGGTGGCAGTGATCGGCGCGGCGGCGTTCGCCGGAGCGCTGGCTGCCGCAGCCACCTGGCGCAGCCCGCTCTTCTAGCGAGAGGCCGCCAGCGCCGAGCCGTTCACGGGACGACGTCGCTCGGCGCAGGGTCCGATTCCCGGTTGATCACGATCGCCGCAATCACCGCCATGATGCCCACCACCTCGCGCGCGTTCGGAACCTGCGACAGCCACATGAGCCCGATCAGCGTCGCGGTGACCGGCAGCAGTGCCTGCAGCAGGGCAAATCTCGCCCGTGCCAGCCGCTGCATCACGAGCTGGTCGATGCCATAGGGGATGACATTGGACAGCACGCCGGCCGCCACGCCCCCTGCCAGCAGCAGCGGCGCGTTCACTGCGGCGCCCAGCCCGCCGTCGCCGCCGATGAATCCCACCGGGCTGATCACGAGGGCTCCGATGAGCATGCCCACGCCGAGCCCGTCCACCGCCATGCCGGCGCGGGCTACCCGATGGCCCAGCACGATGTACCCCGCCCATAACGCTCCCGCAATCAGCGAGAACAGCGCCCCGAGCTGGGCCTGCGGCGGCGCGAATCCCGCCAGCGCCACCACCCCGCCGACAGCCAGCGCCAGCGCCCCGCCTGACCGCAGTGTCCGGGTGCCGAATGCCGCCACGGCAATCGGCCCGATGAACTCGATAGCGACGGAATTGCCGAGGGCCACGCGTTCGATCGCGAGATAGAAGAACAGATTCATCGCCGCCAGGGCAATTCCGAATGCCGCCGTCCACGCCAGCTCCACGGCGGACCAGTGCCGCCGCCATGAGCGTCGGAGCAGGATGATCACCGCCCCGGCCCCCGCGACGCGCAGCAGGGCGACAGTGCCCGGCCTCAGTTCAGCGAACAGTTCGACGGCCGTGGCGGCGCCCAGATATTGCGACACGGCGCCGACGGCGAACAGCGCCTCTGGCGAGATGCTGCCCGCCCACGCACGATCTGCGGTCCCTGCGCTCAGGCGAACGGCTCCTCAATCCCGGTCACGCGACGCTGTCTCGAGCATCCTCATTGACTAGCAGGTGTGTCCCCCCCGAATGCGGGTCCGATGAAGCGATCGCGGTGGTCTAGGGTCGTTGGCACGCATTGGTTTGGCGGAGGACACCGCTGTCCAAGCGGTGGTGGTCCGATAACCGTGGTTATTGCCAGCTACGGTCGTGAACAGAGTTCGTCATGCCGCAAAACGGGGAGGAATGCACATGACAAAGAGGGTCCGCAAGCTATTGGCTCTGCTGTTTGTACCAGCCTTGATTGCCACGGCTTGCACTGGCAGCGACCGTCCTGAAGCCGGCGCGCTCGGTGTCGTCGAAGTCGAGTCCGGTTCGGCTGTCCAGGTCCGCTCGCTCAATGCGATCACCGGCGACGTCGCCTTCTTCGGCCTGCCGCTCGAACGGTCGGTTGTGTTGGCAATCGAGGACTACGGTCCGATTCACGGCTTCGAGGTCGACTTGGGAACCGGACTCGATGACCTGTGCTCCAATGACGGCGGCCAAGCAGCTGCGCAGATCATCGTGGCCGACGAAGACGTGCTGGGAGTGATCGGCACCTCCTGCTCGGGTGCTGCGGTGGCTGCGGCGCCGCTCATCACCGATGCCGGCATGGTGCTGATCTCGGGCGGCAACACGTCACCGGCGCTCACGTCTGACCTGGCAGGAACAGCAGGCGAGAACTACAACGTCGGCTACTACCGCACAGCCCACAACGACCTGTTCCAGGGCGCTGCGATGGCGAAGTTCGTCTTCGGCGAGTTGGGGCTGACCACGGCCGCGGCGATCCACGACGGCGATCCGTACACCCAGGGCCTCGCACAGGCATTCGCCGACGCGTTCGAGGCCGAGGGCGGCACGGTGACCGGATTCACGGCGGTCAACAAGGAGGACACCGACATGGTGCCGGTGCTCACCGAGATCGCTGCTGGGAGCCCGGAGGCGCTCTTCTTCCCGATCTTCCAGCCGGCCGGCGACTTCGTCGCCGATCAGGCACCGGGCGTGTCGGGTCTGGAGAACACGGTTCTGCTGGCCGCTGACGGACTGCTCAACACGAACTACCTCGCGCTGTCGCAGACTGCGGGCATGTACTTCTCCGGTCCGGACACACGCTTCGGCGAGAACGTGAACCAGAGCACCGGCAAGACCGCCCAGGACTTCCTCGCTGCGTACGAGGAACGCTGGGGCGAGGCGCCGGCAGCGCCGTTCTGGGCCCACGGCTACGACGCGACCACACTGCTCTTGGATGCGATCGCAGCGGCCTCGTATCTCGACGGTGACACGCTGGTGGTCGACCGGCAGGGCATCCGCGACCACCTCAACAGCGTCGAGGGCTACAGCGGCCTGATCGGCACGATCAACTGCGACGACTTCGGCGACTGCGGCGCTGCCCGCATCACCGTGGTCCAGAACATCGGCGGTGAGGAGAACGCCGAAGCCAGCATGGACAACGTCGTATTCTCCTTCGCTCCGTGAGCACAGGAGGAAGGATCCTGAGTCGGTCGATCACGGCCTTCTAGGGTCAATCCGGTGATGGAAGAAGGGGCGCCCCCCGGCGGGGCGCCCCGCCACCGGCCCCACGACGACACCGAACAGCGGGCTCACGATGGGGCCCCGACCGGGGCGCCGCGCCGCCGGGGCCTCGGTGCCCGGCTCCTTCGGCCCCGCACCCGGGTCGACTGGTTCCTCACCGTCATCCGGGTAGCGGTGCTGATTGTGCTGGTTGTCGGCTTTGCGGCCTTCATCGCCCAGGAGATCGACCCAGACAATCCGTTCGCCCGCTGGGCCAATCCCGATGCCACCGGCCTCACCGGGCCGCAATTCCGCGGGCTGGTGATCTCGGGCATCGCCCAGGGCTCGATGTACGGGCTGATCGCGCTCGGGTACTCGATGGTCTACGGCGTGCTGGGGTTCATCAACTTCGCCCACGGCGAGGTGTTCATGGTGGGCGCCATGACCGGCATGATCACCTCCAACAAGCTGGCCGACGCCGGTCTGTGGGAGTCGAACTTCATCGGCTCGCTGGTGTTCATCGTGGTGGTGTCGATCATCGTGTCGTCGCTGACGGCGGTGATCATGGAGCGGGTCGCATACCGGCCGCTGCGGGGCTCGCCGCGGCTGATCCCGCTGATCACCTCCATCGGCGTGTCGTTCTTCCTGCAGAACGCATCGGTGGTGCTGCTGGGGCCGGCCAGCAAGTCCTACCCCGACGTGCCCGACTGGGTGAAGGCCAAGCACACGTTCCTGCAGATCGAGGGCGCCAAGATCCTGGTGATCGTCGTGGCGGCGCTCTCGATGGCGGCGCTGTGGTACTACGTCGACCGCACCAAGACCGGCAAGGCGATGCGGGCGGTGGCCGAGGACGCCGAGATAGCGGCGCTCATGGGCATCGACGTGAACCGCACCATCGTGAAGGTGTTCGCGGTGGGCGGTGCGATGGCGGGGATGGCCGGGATCCTGTGGGGAATCCTGTTCCGCAGCGTCATCCACACCACAGGCTTCCTGCCGGGCATCAAGGCGTTCAGCGCGGCCGTGGTGGGCGGCATCGGCCACCTGGGCGGTGCAATGGCCGGCGGGCTGTCGATCGGGGTGGCCGAGTCGGTCGGGCCGCTGCTGATCCTGGAGCCGCTGGGGGTGAGCGGAGTGTCGCAGCTGCGCGACGCCGTGGCGTTCTCGATGCTCATCATCGTGCTGCTGGTGAAGCCGGCCGGCCTGTTCGGCGAGCGGCTTCCGGCGGAGGACCGGGCATGAGCCTCGCAGCGCCATCCGATCCGGCACCGCCTCCCAGACCAGCGTCGGAACCTGCGCCGGAGACGGGGCCGAGCGTCGGCGGCTCCGACGACGACGCACCGCCGCGTCCGCCGTTTGCCCAGGACTGGCGCCGCATCGCCCGCATGGGTGCCATCGGCGCCGTCGGGCAGATCTTCATCTCGCTGTCCAACATGCCCGTCAAGCTCGACGGCCGGGCGATCATCGAAGGCGTCCTCAGTTTGGGCTACCTCTCGCTGGTGGTGCTGCCGCTCGCGGCCGGCAGCCGCGTCGGGCACCAGCTCCGGCGCGAGGGCGTGCCGTTCCACCGCCCCGGTGCCCACGAGGTCGTCGGCGGGGCCGCGTGCGGCGCGCTCGTCGGCGGGGGACTGTCGCTGCTGGCAATCCTCATCGCCAACTTCAACCTGCGCGAACCGCTGGTCAACTGGAGCCCGATCCTGGCCGACCTGTTGGCGTTCAACCGAGGCACGGCATTCGCGGTGGTGATCTGGCTCGCCATCGGCGCGGCCGTGGGCGCTGCGGCCGGCCTGCTGCGAGTAGTGCCGCCGCTGGCACGGCGCGTGCTGTGGACCATGGTGCTCACGCTGTTCGGCGCTGCGGTGCTCGAATCGCTGACCACCGACTTGGCCGAGGGCATGGGCATCGAGGCGCTGATCGACTGGTTCTATGCCCCCCGCGGTGGGCTCACCATCACCGGCGCCATCGCCCTGGCGGCCGGATCGGGAGTGCTGGCGTTGGTCGGGCGGGGCCGCATCAAGGGGGCCAAGGCCCGCATCGATGCGTTGGAAGGCCCGGCCCGCAACCGGGCGCAGGGCGGCCTGATCCTGGCGACCGCTGCGGTGCTCGTCATCCTGCCGATGTTCGCAGGCAAGCTCACCAATGAGCTGCTGGCCAATGTGGGCCTGTTCGTGCTGCTGGCGCTGGGGCTGAACATCGTCGTCGGCCTCGCCGGCATCCTCGACCTGGGCTACGTCGCATTCTTCGCCGTCGGCAGCTACAGCGCGGCGGTGCTCACCGCGGCCACATCGCCGCGCATCAACCCCGAGCTGCCGTGGTTCGTGGCGCTCATCGGCGTCGTGATCCTGACCGGGCTGGTGGGATTGTTCATCGGTGCCCCGGTCATCCGCATGCGCGGCGACTACCTGGCGATCGTCACGCTCGGATTCGGCGAGATCATCCGCCTGCTGTTCCTGTCGGACTGGCTGTCGGGCTGGTTCGGCGGCTCCCAGGGCATCACCAACATCCCGGGCGCGGAGATCTTCGGATTGGCCGAGGTGGCCGGAACCGACCCGCGCAGCGTCTTCTATCTCGTGCTCGCGTTCTGCGCGATCGCGATCTATGTCTCGTGGCGGCTGGAGCGGTCGCGCATCGGGCGTGCGTGGATGGCGGTGCGCGAAGACGAGACGGTGGCTGAGGCCATGGGCATCAACACGGTCAACGTCAAGCTGCTGGCGTTCGTCGTGGGTGCGGTGCTCGGGTCGTTCAGCGGGGCGATCTTCTCGGCGAAGGTCGGCTCGGTGTTTCCCGCCAGCTTCCTGATCCTGGTGTCGATCGTCATCCTGGTGGTGGTCATCTTCGGCGGCATGGGCAACATCGTCGGCGTCATCGCCGGCTCGGCGGTACTGATCGGCGTGCTCGGCGGTCCCAAGCAGCCGGGCTTGCTGGCGGAGTTCTCCGAGTTCAAGCTGCTGATCTACGGCGCGCTGCTGGTGTGGATGATGCTGGCGCGGCCCGAGGGCCTGATCCCGAGCGTGCGCCGCACCCGTGAGCTGCACCAGGAAGAACTGGCCCAGGACGCCTGGCTGCGCGGCCAGACCGAGGATGATCACCTCGAGAACGGCGAGGGACGCTCATGAACGCCCCTGCCGTCGAGCCCATCCTCGAGACACGCGATCTCAGCGTCGACTTCGGCGGCCTGAAGGCCCTCGACGGGCTGGACATGGCGGTTTACCCGGGCGAGATCGTGTCGGTCATCGGCCCCAACGGCGCCGGCAAGACCACCCTGTTCAACGCCATCACCGCCACGGTGGCCGCCAGCGAGGGCGACATCCGCTTCGAGGGCGAGTCGCTGATCGGCCTCGACCCCAACCGGGTCACCTCCCGGGGCATCGCCCGCACGTTCCAGAACGTCCGCCTGTTCGCCAACATGACCGTGCTCGAGAACGTGATGGTGTCCCAGCACTGCCGCACCCGCCAGAGCGTGTTCGGGGCGCTGCTGTACACCAAGGCATTCCGCGACGAAGAGGCCGAGATCACCGAGCGCGGCAAGGAAGTGTTGTCGTTCTTCGGTCACCGCCTCGTCGGCTACCGCTTCGACCAGCCCGCTTACACCCTGTCGTACGCCAATCGCCGCCGGTTGGAGATCGCCCGGGCGATGGCCACCCAGCCCAAGCTGATCCTGCTCGACGAGCCCGTCGCTGGCATGAACCCCACCGAGTCGGCGGAGCTGACGGGTCTGATCGGGCGGCTGCGCGACGAGTGGGGCTTCGCCATCGTGGTCATCGAGCACGACATGGAGGTGGTGCGCGAGGTCTCCGACCGGGTGGTGGTGCTCGACCACGGCGTGAAGATCGCCGAGGGCGACTACGCCGATGTGTCGACAGATCCGCAGGTAATCGAGGCGTACCTCGGCCACGGGGCATCGGCATGAACGACGGTGAGCGCCTCCCGCTGCTGGAGATGCGCAAGGTGAATGCGCACTACGGGGCGGTGCACGCCCTGCGCGACGTCGACCTGTCGATCTACGAAGGCGAGCTGGTGTGCCTGCTGGGCGGCAACGCCAGCGGCAAGTCGACCACGCTCAAGACGCTGCTGGGCATGCTCAAGCCCACGTCCGGCGAGGTGGTGCTCGACGGCGAGGTCGTCAACGATCGCCCGACCAGCTACCGGGTGGCCCGGGGCATCACGATGGTTCCCGAGAACCGGCGCCTGTTCAAGCGGCTCACGGTGCGCGAGAACCTCCAGCTCGGGGCCTACCTGCGCAAGGACAGCGACGCCATCGCAACCGACATGGAGCGTGTCTACGAGCTGTTCCCGCGCGTCAAGGAGCGGTTGGCTCAGAAAGCGGGCACGCTGTCGGGCGGCGAGCAGCAGATGGTGGCCATCGGCCGGGCGCTCATGTCCCAGCCGCGGGTGTTGCTGATGGACGAGCCGTCGATGGGCTTGGCGCCGGCGCTGGTGCAGCAGAACTTCGAGCTGATCTCCCAGATTCACGAGGCCGGCATGACCGTGTTCATGGTGGAGCAGAACGCCAACATGGCGCTCGGCATCGCCGATCGGGGCTGGGTGCTGCAGACCGGCCGTGTCGTGCTCGACGACACCGCCGAGGCCCTGCTGGCCAACCCGGCGCTGCGCACGTCCTACCTGGGCGGCGGTCAGGGCGACGGCGACAACGAGGCAGCCGAGGGACCCGCAGGGGAGTCGTCGTAGCAGCGAGCCTGCTAGGACTGGCGGCGTGAGCGAGGCTCCCGACGACACGACGCCCGACCACGCCGTGACTGGGGTTCTGCACCCTGGCGACATGGGCGTGACCGTGGCAGCTGCCTGCTCGGGCACCGTGCTGTGGGCCAGCGAGGGCCGCTCGGCCGAGTCCTGCGAGCGTGCGGCCGGCGCCGGTCTCACCGATGCGGGTGATCTGGCATCACTGGTGGCTGCGGCCGACATCGTGATCTCGATCTGCCCGCCCCACGGCGCCGAAGCACTGGCCGCCACGGTGGCCGATGCCGGCTTTGCGGGCTGTTACGTGGACGCCAATGCTGTTTCGCCGGCAACGGTTCGGCGCATAGCAGCCCGCTTCGCGAACTTCGTCGACGGCAGCGTGATCGGTCCGCCGGCGCGAGAACCCGGAACCACCCGGCTCTACCTCGCAGGCCCCGGCGCGGCTGGCGTTGCGGCGAGATTCGCCGGGTCGCTGCTGGACGCCCGTGTGCTGGACGGCGGCAGCATCGGGGCTGCCTCAGCGCTGAAGATGGCCTACGCGTCGTGGACCAAGGGCACCAACGCCCTGCTGGTGGCGGTGGCGGCGATGGCCGCAGCCGAAGGCGTGTCCGACGACCTGACCGCCGAATGGGGTCTGTCCCAACACGGCCTCTCGCAGCGCTTGACCTACACGGCGATCCGGTCGGCGCCCAAGGCGTGGCGCTGGGTGGGCGAGATGGACGAGATCGCCGACACGTTCGCTGCTGCCGGCCTGCCCGACGGCTTCCACCGCGCCGCCAGCGAGGTGTTCGCGCGTCTCGGCGAGTTCAAGAACTCCCGCAGCGCCTCTGTCGAGCAGATGCTCGAGGCTCTGCTGAATTCCCCTGCAGCGGCCGAGGACGCCGGCTGAGGCCGAACAGGTCAGCTTCCTAGTTCTGCAACGGCAGGACGGCGCTGGCGACGCCTTCGAGCTCCGCGAACCAATCGTCGGGCTCGCCCACCAGCACCGGCACGAACTTCGACGCGCCCACCTCGATGAACCGCTGGATCTGGTCGCGCAGACCGCCCCAGCCGATCGGGATGATGTCGCCCGGTTCGGCATCGGGCGCCCGCCGTTCGAGGATGGCCTTGTAGCCGGGGCTGATTTCGCCGTGGGTGTAGGGGATGAGCACACCGAAGTGCTCAGGATCGATCCAGCGCTCGTGCTCGTCGGCGGCCTCGTTCACGATCTTCCAGCCGGCCGCGGCGATGTCGGGCGTGCAGAAGGACGGCAGCCATCCGTCGCCGAAGCGCCCGCAGCGGCGCAGCTCCACCTCGGCTGCCCCGCCGAGCCAGATGTCCATCGGCTTCTGGGCCGGCTTCGGCAGCAGCGACACCTCGTCGTAGTGGTACCAGTCGCCGTGGTGGGTGACGGGCTCGTCCTCCCAGAAGCGCTTCAGCAGCGGCAGAGCCTCGTTGAACATCTTGGCCCGCTGACGACGCTCGACGCCGAAGGCCGCCTGCTCGTGCACATCGGCCACGCCGAGCCCGAACGCGGGCAGCAGCCGGCCGTCGGACAGGCGGTCCAGGCTGGCGAGCTCCTTGGCCAGCACGGCGAGGTTGCGTCCGGGCAGCACCAGCACCGACATGCCGAACTTCATGCGCTTGGTGCGACCCGCTGCGTACGCGAGACCCACGATGGGATCGGGGCATTCGCCGCCGAGCCGCTCGCTCAGCCACAGCGAGTCGAAGCCGTTGTCCTCCAGCGCATCCACGAACGGGTCGAAGGTGGCGTGGTCGTTGGTGAAGCTGCGCGTGCCCAGCCCGAAGCCGATCCGGATCTTCATGGCTCACACGCTAGGGCACTGCTGTGCGCCGTACCCTCGTGCGCTGATGGACGAACGCCGGCCGGGATGAAGGACTGTCGATGAGTGAGACCGCAGCGAATGGGCAGATCGACCTGACGTCGCCGTTCCGGCTCGACGGGCAGGTCTGCTTGGTGACCGGTGCATCGAGCGGTTTCGGGGTCCGCTTTGCCCGGGTGTTCGCAGCCGCGGGCGCCAAGGTGGCGGTGGCTGCCCGGCGGGCAGACCGGCTGGAGGCGTTGGCCGCTGAGCTGCCCGACGCGCTCGCCGTGCCATGTGATGTCGGCGACGACGACGCCTGCCGAGACCTCGTGGCACAGGTGGTGGACCGCTACGGCAAGGTCGACGTGCTGGTCAACAACGCCGGGGTGAGCGACGCCATCAACCCCGGTGAGCAGGCCGACGTCGACAGCTTCCGGCACGTCGTCGACATCAACCTCAACGCATGCTTCCTGCTGGCGGGGCTCGCTGCCGCCGACATCATCGGCCGTGAGGCGCGTGGCAGCATCATCAATGTGGCCTCGGTGCACGGACATGTGGCATCCGCTCCGAACCTGCAGCCTGCGTACGCGGCGTCAAAGGCCGGGTTGGTGAACCTCACCCGCGACTTGGCTGTGCAGTGGGCGACCCGGGGCGTGCGCGTCAACGCGCTGTGCCCCGGCTACTTCGAGACTGAGCTCACAGCGCCGATGTTCGACGACGATCGCTCGATGGCGTGGATCAGCAGGAACGCCCCGATGCGACGTCCCGGCTCGGAGCACGAGCTGGACGGAGCGCTGCTGTTCTTGGCCAGCGACGCCAGCAGTTATGTGACCGGCAGTTCGCTGATGGTGGACGGAGGCTGGACCGCCCGATGAGCATGACCCGCCGTCCCGGTACGCGCCCGCAGTGCGGGGGTGCTCGGTGAGCCGGCGGGATGCGTCGAGGCTGCGGGTGGGCGCAGCCGCGCTGGCGGCGGCGTTCGGCGGCGGGGTCTGGTGGGCGTCGGGCCGCCGGCGACGGGCGTGGCGCACCGATGCTCTTACGGGCATCCCGACCCGAGACGGGGCAGTGGCCCACTTGCGTGCCGAGCTGATGCGCTCTGCGAGGTCTGGTCGCGTGGTGGGTGTGGCTTTCTGCGACATCGATGCCTTCAAGCAGGTGAACGACCACCATGGCCACCTTGCGGGTGATCTGGTGCTGGTCACAGTGGCGCAGTGTCTGCAAGGCGCGGTGCGTCCGTCCGATGTCGTGGCTCGTGTCGGCGGCGACGAGTTCGTGGTGGTGTGCGGCGGGCTGCGCAGTGCCGACGACATGGAGATCATCGTCGAGCGCCTGCGCGCAGCACTGGGCGGATCGTCGGTGGCGAGCGGCACCGCCGATCCGCTCGCCGAGATGGGCGTCACGGTGAGCGTCGGCAGCGCCACCGGTCGTGGCGGCGAGGTATCGCCCGGCGCCCTGCTGCACGCAGCCGACCGGTCGATGTACCGCCACAAGGGTCAGCTGCCCTAGCGCCTCACATCTGAGCCGGCGAGGAGCAGCGGGCTAACCCAGCGCTGGGGTGCCTTCGAAGTTGCCTGGGTCGCCCTCGGTCGGCAGTACCGGGCGCATCCGCCAGTCCATGACCTCTTCCACGCCGGTGATCACCTCGTACCACTCCTCGGCATCCCAGCCTTGGGCCGAGCCGAGCACGCTCGTATCCTGGGCGAGGTGCACGAGGGCGGGAAGCTGTTCGAGCTCCAGGGCACGGACGAACTCCCGATCGGGGTCCAGCAGCACGAGGTGCTCGTCAGCGAATCGGCCCAAGAAACTGCGGGCGCCGTCGGCATCGCTGCACACCACGAACGCGCAGCGGATGTCGGCCTCCTCGTAGTGGAACAGCACGCGCGACGCCGTGGGCAGGATCCAGCCGCTCTGGCGTGTGTACGGGTCGATGATCACCACGAGCAGGTTGAACACCACGAGCCATTCGGCCAGCGTGTGACCGTGGCCGGTGATGGTTTCGAGCTTGATGTCGGCGGAAGGCACAGCAAGCACGGCAGGCAAGCTAGCGCTCCGCGACGGCGTGACCACGGCTTAGGAGGCTCGACGTGCCCGAGCTGGTGTGTCAGATCGGGGGCCGCAGCAGTTCGGCAGCGAGGGGGCAGTCCGACCGCTGCCAGTCGGCGGCCGGCTCGATGCCGCCCGGGCCGACGATCTGGCTGAACAGGCCGAGCGGCACGACCTCCTCGTCGCACTCCCACGGCTCGTCGGCGACCGAGGAGGCAGCGGTGTCGAAGAACTGCTGGGGCAGCGCCCGTCCCCATCCGACGACGCACCAGACCTCAGTGCTCGAGGTGTATCCGACTGCAGCAGCGGCATGGGAGCCGCTCGCAGCTATCACGGCATCAGGGCCTGCGGCGGCGGCTTCCACCAGGATCACATCGGCGTTCGAGCACGCAGCCGCCAACCCGGCGAGCGGCACGTCGGTCACCTCGCAGCCGTTGCCCGCCAGCCGTCGGGCCAAGCCCGCGCCCTCGCCGAAGGCATCGATGATGCGCACGTCGATGTCAGAGCGGCGTCCGAGGCCATCGGCAGCAATGTCGGGCCAGCCCAGCAGGCAGACAGCGGCACCGTCGGGCAGTGCATCTGCGGCGCGATCCGCAGTGGCGTCAGCGCGCAGCTCGGAGGAGAACTCGCGTGCAGCCTGGTAGGGCTGCGCCGACGTGCACACCCGGGCCGCCATCGACCACAGTGCCCCGGCGATCGGGTACTTGTCGAGGATGCGGCGGCACACCGTGACCAGCTCCAGCGGGTCCGACGCGAGCGCGCCCAGCGCAGAAGCCGTCTCGTGCACCAGCACGTCCTGGGACAGGTCGCCCGCACGTGCCACATAGCGCAGGTGCTCGATCGGGTGCACGCGCCGAAGCTATCCCGTGCGGGTGAACCGATTCGTTGCGGGCTTGATCGGGCGCTGTGCGGCTCTGCTCAGGCGCTCTGGGTCTGCAGCCGGCGCGCGATCACCTTGAGGCAGAGCGTCTCGTCGGCACCCTCGAAGATCGACAGCACCCGGGCGTCCACGAAGAGCCGGCTCACCGTGTATTCCTCGGCGAAGCCGAAGCCGCCGTGAAGCTGCTGCGCCTCGCGGGTCACCCACTCGGCTGCTTTGCACACATATGCCTTGATCATCGACGCCTCGAGCGCTCCGCCGCCCCGAGCCATCATCCGGGCCACCTCGTAGCTGTACTGGCGGGCCGCGGCAATGATCGCCGCCATGCGGCCCAGCTTCGCCTGCGTCAGCTGGTACTCGGCGATCGGCTGGCCGAACACCTTGCGCTCGTCGGCATAGGTGCGGGCCTCGTCGTAGGCCGCAGCCATGACGCCCACCGCCCGGGCCGCTGTCTGCAGCCGCCCGTTCTCGAAGCCGGCCATCTGCAGGTAGAAGCCCTGCCCGATCCCGTCGTCGCCGCCGATGAGGTTCTCTGCGGGCACGAACCAGTCGTCGAAGGCGATCTCGAAGCTGTGCATGCCCCGGTAGCCCAGCGTGGCGATGGCCCGCCCCTCGATGGTGCCGCCCCGCTCGTCGGTGAACTGGAAGTCGTGGCCCTGCGACTGGGGCTTCGGCACGATGAACAGGCTGAGGCCCCGGTGGGCCTTGCGCCGGTCGGGATCGGTGCGGGCCAGCAGCATCAGCACGTCGGCCCGGCCGGCGAAGGTGCACCACGTCTTGGTGCCCGAGATCAGCCAGCCGCCCTCGGTGGGCGATGCCGACACGACCAGGTTGGCCACGTCGCTGCCGTAGTCGGGCTCGGTGACGGCGACGGCCACCATGGTCTCACCGGTGGCGATCTGGGGGAACCAGTGCTTCTTCTGCTCCTCGGTGCCGCCCCGCTCCAGCGCCCGGGTGAGGATCTCGGGCCGGGTGATGAGCGAGCCGCCCGCACCCAGCGATGCCCGCGACAGCTCCTCTGTGGCGATGACCATGCCCAGGTAGTCGCTCTCGGAGCCCGAGGCGAACCCGCCGTATTCCTCGGGCACCGACAGGCCGAAGCAGCCCAGATCGGCCAGCCCGCCGATGATGTCCTCGGGGATGTCGGTGTCGCCGCGGTGGATGTGCTCTGCAGCAGGGGCAATCTTGTCCTCGCCGAAGCGGCGGAAGGTCTCTGCCACCAGCTCGAAGTCTTCGTCGAGGTGGCTGGGTGCGTCGAGGCCGGCCAGCGTGGCGACGTAGGCGGGGTTGCGGTAGGCGGCCACGAAGTCGCGGGCGCCGTCGAGTGCGCCGGGCTCGAGGCCCCACTGGGCCTCGCGGGCGAACAGCCGGGCGTGGAACTCGCCGAGGGCGTCGGCAATGAACCCGCAGGCGAGGCGGGCCTCGGCGTCGCCCAGCGCCCCCCACGCGACCAGCGAGTCGCAGATGCGCAGTGCCGAGGCGGTGTGGGCCAGGTCGTACAGGAAGCACTGGTGGTCGTCGCCCATGCCGACCGCATGGCTGCACGCACGGTTCAACGCTGCGTTGCCCACAGCGAGTGCGTCGGCCGCGGCGGACATGTCCGGTTCGGTCACAGCAAGGCCAGCGTCGGCAGTCATCTCGTTCCCGTCGTCGTCACAGCCGCACAGGCTAAAGCCCGCTCCGGCGCACGGCCCGGGCGGTGGTGGGGTTGCATCCGGTCAGCGGCGACGCCGCGCCGTACGATGACTCGGTCCACGCTTCAGCACCACTGCTCCTGACCATCGCAGGGAGGTTCCTGTGACCGTCCATGACCGCCCGTTCGGGCGCTACTTCGAGGACTTCGAGATCGGTGACGTCTACCGGCACTGGCCGGGCAAGACCATCACCGAGGCCGACGATCACCTGTTCTGCATGATCACGATGAACCACCACCCGCTGCACACCAACGAGTGGTTCGCCCAGCACGAAACCGTGCACGGAAAGAACGTGGTGGTGGGCAATCTCGTGTACTCGCTGGTGCTGGGCATGAGCGTGCCCGACGTGAGCGGTGCAGCCATCGCCAACCTCGAAGTCGAGACGCTGACCCACTCGCGGCCGACGTTCCACGGCGACACGATCTACGCCGTCACCAAGGTGCTCGACAAGCGCGAATCCGGCTCGCGGCCCGACCGGGGCGTGGTGACCGTAGAGACCCGGGCGTTCAACCAGCGCTCCGAAGAGGTGTGCTACTTCCGCCGCAAGGTCATGATCTGGAAGCGGGATGCTGCGCCCGAGCGGCGCTTCCCCTACAGCGATGAGGCAGCCGTCGGCGAGGGCTGATCGCTTGCGCCACGCCGAGTCGGATGCGCGTGGCTTGCGCCACGCCGAACTGATCGGCTGGTGGCAGGCCGAGCGGCGAGATCTGCCGTGGCGGCGCACCCGAGACCCGTGGCTCGTGCTGGTCTCGGAGGTCATGCTGCAGCAGACTCAGGTGGACCGGGTGCTGCCGTATTTCGAGGAGTTCTCGGCGCGCTGGCCGACAGCGCAGCGGTGCGCGGCGGCGGAGCTGGCCGACGTGCTGGCAGCCTGGCAGGGACTGGGCTACCCCCGGCGCGCTCGCAACCTCTGGCGAACAGCGACGATCATCACCGAGCACCATGACAGCCAGGTGCCCGCCGATCTCGACGACCTGCTGGAGCTCCCGGGCGTGGGCCCCTACACCGCTCGGGCAGTGCAGGCGTTCGCCTTCGGCATCGACACAGGCGTGGTCGATACCAACGTGGGCCGCATCCTGGCCCGCTGGATGGGTCGTCGCCTGAGCCCCAGGGAAGCCCAGCACATCGCCGACGAGCTGGTTCCCGCAGGCGAGAGCTGGGCCTGGAACCAGGCGATGATGGACCTCGGCGTCCAGGTCTGCACCAAGCGAGACCCGAGCTGCGGCCGTTGCCCTGTGCAGCCGTGGTGCACCTGGGGGAGCGTGGTCTTGGGCTCGGAGCCTTCCGGCCTGCCGGATCCGGCCGACCGCAGCGCTGGGGTCAGCACGCGTCAGGCGCCGTTCGAAGGCAGCGACCGCCAAGCCAGGGGCCGCCTGCTGGCAGCGCTGTCAGATGGCCCGCTTCCGACGGATCGGGCTGCTGCGGAGATGCGGCTCGAAGGCGACGCAGTCCGCGCTCAGCGGCTTGTCGCTGAGTTGATTGCCGAGGGTTTGGTCAGCCCAGCGGGCAGCCAGCTTCGCTTGGGCTGAGCAGCCACGCTGTGCTTGTTCGGCTCGTGGCTCAAGCAGCTACGAGCTGTTCGATCAGCTCGTCGAAGGCCTTGTCGGCGATGGCGACCATCTCGTCGTCGGTGCGGTCCTGGATGGGATGCTCCACCCACACGGCCGCCGGGTCGAAGCCGAGCGCCTTGCCCTGCACCTCGGCCCCGTCGACGAACTGGACGGTGGCGACGAACACCGACGGGATGCCGCGGCGTTCCAGATCAGCGATGTCGTGCACACTGCACGACGTGCAGCTGCCTCAATCGGCTAGCGCTTCGATCACCACGTCGCACTTGGTGGCGATCTCGTGGCGCAGGTCGACCGGGGCCGGCTTGGTGAACGTGGGCTTGGAGTAGCGCTCGACACGCAGGCCCCGCTCGGTCAGCCGTTCCTCGAGCCGGTTCAGGAAGCGGTCGCCGCGGGGCTTGCTGATGTCCAGCAGGCCCACGGTGAGGCCGTCCAGCGAATCGGGCCGGGTGACCCGTTCACGATGGGCGGGTGCCGCTTCGTTCGTCGGGTCCAAGACGACAGTGCTCATGTGGTCCCCCCTGTGTTGGATCCGGTGGGCACGTCCTGATCGACTGTAGCCGCCCGAGGCCCAAGCGGCCTGTGAGCGGAGCGAACAAGAGCGGTACAGCAGGCCCAAGCGGCCTGTGAGCGCAGCGGTGCTAGCGCCAGGGGTCGATCTCGACGCAGACGGGCTGGGCGCCCACCTCGCCGTTCACCCAGCCGCCGATGACCGCCGAGAAGAGCCCCGCGCCGCCGCCGCAGTGCACCAGGTGCAGGCCTCCCTCACGGAACTTCGGCAGATCGGCTTCGGCCAGAAAATCGGGCACACCCTCGGCGATGCCGTCGGCGCCGCGCACCAGCTCGGAGCCCGGTCGAGTCGTCAGCTCGTTGATGCGGCCAGCAGTCTGCTGGCGTGTCCAGCCGCTGTCGATGAACACGCGGGAATGGTCCGGCGCCACCGCCAGGATCGCATCGAAGCCAAGCACCAGCTTCGGGTGATGGATCGCATTGAGCGCGGCCGCCATGGTGCGGGCCAGCGACTCGGGATCGCGAGAGAGCTGGTCGACCACCGAGCGGGGCGCCTCGCCCGGGAAGGCCGTCACAGCGTTGGTGCCGGCCTCGAAGCCGAAGTCGGTGCACAGCGGGTCCCATCCGGTGCCCCCGGATTCGCCGGTGCTGCCGTCGGCAGCGGCTTCGATCTCAGCGAAGCAGAAGCCCACCTTGCCGGGCTGGCCGAGCGCTGCCCGGTCCACTTCGCCGGGGCGTCCGCCGCCCACGTTGCGGACGATGAGCTGCACCGCCCGGCCGATCGTGCTGTTGGCCCGGTTGCCCTGGCCGAACACGTTGATCCCGTTGTTCATGCCGATCTGGCGGGCGATCGGCCCGTTCACGATGAACACCGGCCCGACCGGCATGGTCGTGGCGAGCATCCCGTGCATGTTGAACGTGTCGTTGCACACGGCGGTCAGCGCTGCGAGCACCACCGGGAAGTACTCGGGCCGGCAGCCGGCCATAACGGCGTTGACCGCAGCCTTCTCGACCGTGCAGTCGGCGAGATCGGGTGCGACATTGGCCACCACCTCGTCGGGGGCACGCGACGTGCCTGCCAGCATCGCTGCGACCCGCTCGGCGGTCGGCGGCACCAGCGGCAGGCCGTCCGACCAGCCCCGGTCGAACATCGCCTCGTGGGCGTCTTCCTGGCTGCCGAACTCGACGCGGCGAGCGCTCAGGCCCGAGCCGCCGAAGCGAGCCTCCAGGGCGTCGACGTGGGCGGGATCGACCGACAGCGAACCGCAGCCGGGACGATGTTCGGGCAGGCCGGCGCCCAAGCTGCCGAGTCCGCTGAACGATTCCCATTCGGGTCGCGACCAGCCCACGATGCGTCCAGCCTCGGCACCGTCGGCGAACCGCATCAGCGTCGGCACCGTCTCAATGTCGTGATGCCACGAGAAGCCGAGGTCGTTGTCGTGCACCCTGGCTGCGACTGCCTCGGGAAAGGCAGCATCGTCCTGGGTGAACACCGTCAGCAGGCCACGGGCTTCGATGTCTGCCAGCACCGGCGCGATGAGTTCGCACGTCGGGCAGTCCCGCTTCACCACGGCTACCAAGCCGTTCCGCGGCACGCTCGCCGCCGCATCGTCGGTCGTGTTCCCGTCAGCGCTCGAAGCCATGGCGGGAGGCTACGTCGCGCACCTAGCGGCGTGTCTAGGGTTGGCGCCGTGACTGACGCGAGCGACCAGCCCTCCATAGACAGCCGGCTCTTCCGGGACGTGCTCGGGCACTTTCCGACCGGCGTCACCGCGGTCACCGCCGTGAACGAGGGCCGACCGGTCGGCATGGCCATCGGCTCGTTCACCTCGGTGTCGCTCGATCCGCCGTTGGTGGCATTCCTGCCCACCAAGGACTCGTCGTCGTGGGGCGACATCCGAGCTGCAGGCTGCTTCTGCGTGAACATCATGGCCCAGGACCAGATGGCCACCTGCGGTGTGATGGCCAGCCGCGCCGACGACAAGTTCGCTGATGTCGAGTGGCGGCCGGGACCCACCGGCGCCCCGATCATCGAGGGCTCGATCGCCTACATCGACTGCACGATCGAAGCCGTGTACGACGGCGGCGATCACGACATCGTCGTCGGGCGGGTAGTCGAGCTCGAGGTGCTCGACGCGAAGGATCCGCTGCTGTTCTGGAAGGGTGGCTACGGCACCTTCGCGTGACGTCCGGCTGATGGGCGGGCTGCGGTGATCGGCACCGTCGCACGCATCGCACTGGGAGTGCTGTTCCTGGCGTCGGGCGCGCTGAAGCTGAGCGACCCGCCGTGGCCTGGCGCGGCCCGGGCGATGGGCGCTCCCCGGTGGACGGTGCCGTTGTTCGGCCCAGTCGAGATCGTGCTCGGGGCGGGCTTGGCGGCTGGCGTTGCCAAGCCGTGGCCCGCGTGGCTGGCGTTGGCGCTGTTAGTGGCGTTCAGCGCGGCACTGGCGCGGATGCTGCGACGCCCGCGTGACGAGCGGCCCGCGTGTGCATGCTTCGGCCGCTGGTCGGCGAAGCCTGTTGGCGCCGGTTCGCTGCTGCGCAACGGTTTGCTCGAGGCACTTGCCGTGCTGGCGCTCTTCTAGGCCGCCACGCGACCCATGCTGTCTGCGCGTGGCTTACGCCACTCGTGCTGTCTGCGCGTGGCTTACGCCACGCCGAGCACGTCGCAGATGAACGCCAGGATGAACGCTTCATCGCGCCAGGCGTCGTAGCGGCCTGAGGGTCCGCCATGGCCGGCACCCATCTCGGTGCGCAGCAGGATCGGCTTGGTCGAGGTGGTGGTCGCCCGCAGCTTCGCCACCCACTTGGCGGGCTCCCAGTACTGCACCCGCGGGTCGGTCAGCCCGGCAGTGACCAGCACGGCAGGGTGGTCGGCCGCCTCGACGTTCTCGTAGGGCGCATACGACCGGATCGTCTCGAACGCAGTCGGGTCGTTCGGATCGCCCCACTCGTCGTACTCGGTGACGGTCAGGGGGATGTCCGGGTCGAGCATCGTGTTCAGCACGTCCACGAAGGGCACCTCGGCGACGACACCGCAGAACAGGTCCGGGTGGCGGTTCACCATCGCCCCCATGAGCAGGCCGCCGGCGCTGCCGCCCCGGGCGCAGATCCGGCGCGGGTCTGCCCATCCCTCCAAGGCCAAGTGGCCGGCGCAGGCGGCGAAGTCATCGAACGTGTTGTGCTTGCGGTCGAGCTTGCCGCCCTCGTACCAAGCCCGCCCCAACTCGCCGCCGCCGCGCACGTGAGCGATGGCAAACAGCACGCCCCGGTCCAGCAGCGACAGCCGGACCGTCGAGAACGACGCAGGCATGCCGATCTCATAGGCCCCGTAGCCGTACAGCAGGCAGGGCGCCGGCCAGCTGATTGCGCTCGGCTTCCACACCAGGCTGATCGGCACCGCCGTGCCGTCGGGCGCCGTGGCGGTGATGCGCTCGGTCGTGTAGGCGCTCAAGTCGACATCGCCGAGCACCGGCAGCTGGTCGAGCAGTTCTCGCTCGCCGCTGTCGAGATCCAGCTCGAAGATCGACGGCGGCGTCACCATCGACGTGTAGCCGAATCGGTAGCGCCGGGTGTCGAATTCGGCATTCGCCCCGCCGCCCGCCTCATAGACCGGCTCCGGCATCTCGATCTCGAACGCAGGGCCGAGCTCGCCCGCTTCAGCGCCGCGAGTGTCGTGCACCCTCAGGGTGGTCAGCCCGTCCTGCCGGTCGTGAACGACGACGAAGTCGTCGAAGCAGTCCACATCGTCGAGCCGGATGCCGGGCCGGTCGCCGATGAGCTCGCTCCACGTGCTGAGGTCGTCGGGGCCATCACCGCCAGCCGGGTTGCTGCTTTCGCCGGGGACATCGCCGCTGGCTGGGGCGTCGCCTTCGCTCGGCACCGGGGCCTCGACCAGCCGGAAGTCCTGCGCGCCGTCGTTCGTGACGATCAGCAGCCGGTCGCCCTGGTGGTCGACGCCGTACTCGATGCCCTCGCTGCGTGCCCGCACTACCAGCGGCTCAGCATCGGGCCGGTCGGCATCCACCAGGCGGTGCTCGGAGGTGATCTTGGACTGCGAGCCGATCACCACGAACCGCTCGCTGCGGATGGCCCCGACGCCCACCCAGAACCGCTCGTCGTCCTCCCGGTAGGCCTCGAGGTCACCGGCGGGGTCGGTGCCCACGACGTGGCGGATCACCCGGTTGGGGCGCTGGGCGTCGTCGGTGCGCACGGCGAACAGCGTCGAGTTGTCGTTGGCCCACACCAGCCCGTAGCTGAGTTCGGCGAGCCCGCACCCCGCTGCGGGCACGTCGGGGCCGTCCAGCACCCGGCCGCTGGCGATGTCGACAACGGTCAGCGTGTACTTCTCGTCGCCGTCGGTGTCGGTGGTGTAGGCGAGCAGGCGGTGATCGGGGCTGACGGCCAGGTCGCCGACGGCGAAGTACTCGTGGCCCTCGGCCAGTTCGTTCTCGTCGAGCAGCACTGTCTCGTCGTCGTCGGTGCCGCCCCGGGGGCGCCGCACGTGGATGACGTACTGCAGGCCCTCCACGGTGCGGGCCCGGTACTCCCAGTCGTCCTTCGGCGTCGGCAGCGACTGGTGGGTTTCCTTGGTGCGGTCCTTGATCTCGCTGAAGATCTGCTCCCGCAGATCGGCCAGGTGGACAGTCGCGGCTTCCGTATAGGCATTCTCGGCCTCGAGGTACTCCCGCACCGCGGGGTCGTCCCGATCACGCAGCCAGTGCCAGGGGTCGTCGGTCTCGGTGCCGTGAATGCGCCGCACGTGCGGCCGCTGCGGTGCCACCGGAGGCTGCGTCATGGAGCCCGCACCGTAGCGCCCGAGCTGTGTCGATCACTCCGTCAATTCGGAGGCTGACCACTAGCGTGGCGGCGTGCCGATATATGCGCTTGGCGACTACGAGCCCGACATCCATCCCGATGCCTTCGTGATGCCCGAGGCGATCATCATCGGGCGGGTGACGATCGGCCCGGAGGCGTCCATCTGGTCGGGCGCGGTGCTGCGCGGCGACGACAACGACATCTTCGTGGGGGCCGGCAGTTCAGTGCAGGACAACGCCGTGCTTCATGTGACCGAGGAATGGTCGACCACCGTGGGGGAGCGCTGCACCATCGGCCACCTGGCGCACATCGAGGGCGGCGTGGTACACGACGAGGCCCTGGTGGGCACCGGCGCAATCGTGCTGCACGACGCCGAGATCGGCGAGCGAGCGCTGGTCGGCGCCGGCGCCGTGGTGCCAGGCGGCATGAAGGTCCCGCCAGGCACGATCGCTGTCGGCACACCCGCCAAGATCCGCGAAGGCGTCGACACCGCCCCGCTCATCCTGCCCGGCGTGCAGAACTACCTCGACCGCCGAGTCCGCTACATGGGCGAACTCCGCCGCCTCGACTGATCCGCTTTCAGTCGAGGCCGCCCAGCAGGTCCTCGACCTCGCGGACCAGTGTCGGCAGGTTCTTCTCTGCGACATCCCAGACAAGTCGATACGCAGCATGGCGTCCGAGAGGTAGTCGGCCAGCGTCTTGCCGCCGATGAACTCCGTCAGCAGTCGGGCCGCCCGACGTATGTCGTCGAGATACTTCCGGGTCTCAAGCTTCATAGACCGCGGTTCTGGTCGCCTCGACGGATTCCAGGAAGTACGGGTTCTTGATTGCAGACCGCACGACCAAGTCGACGGAACGCTCGAACAGGTTCTCGAGGGCTTCGAGCAGGCCGAAGTAGGTGTCCGCGTAGTCGTCCAGGGCGGCGGGCTGGAAATCGACGAGGAAGTCAAGGTCGCTGAGATTTGGGTCGAAGCCGCCGCGCGCGCCAGAGCCGAAGAGGTCGAGACGCCGAACGTTGAAGCGCCTGCAGAGCCGATCGACAGCATCGGTGTGGTCAGCGAGGACAGCCATCATGCCCCATCCAACGCTGAGCAGCTCATGATCACAAGGTATCCCGCAGCCCAGGACCTGAAATTGACCCGGCCACGGCCAAGCATGCGGCGCGGTTGGCGAGCGTCGCACGCATCACTTCGAACTAGCAACTGTCCGACGGGTACTAGTCGGCTGTGGCGAGCCTGGCGCCGGGCGCCGAGGCAGCGGCCTCGGCGGGCATCCCGATGCCGAGGAAGCCCTCGATGCGTGCGAGCCGTTCTTTGATGTCGGCAACGTCGGCGCGCAGCTCGCGGATCTCCTCTCTCAGTTCGGCACGCAAGGCGGAGATGGACCGCTGCTGGTACCAGATGATCCCCACGATTCCGGCCACCAAAGTGACGAACTGCACGATGTCCACCGCACTCACGCTCCCCACGTGTCGAACGCTAGCGTCACGGCCCATGAGCATGGGAAGCATCGACTTGGGACGCATCGGCATCTGGACGGGGGTGCTCGACGCACTGCCGTCCGCGCAGGGCGTGGAGTTCGTGGCCGAGGCCGAAGAACTGGGCTACGGGGCGTTCTGGATCCCCGAGGCCGTCGGGCGCGACCCGTTCGTGGCCGCCGCCCGGCTGCTGGAAGGCACCAGCACCATCAAGATCGCCACCGGCATCGCCAACATCTACGCCCGCGACCCCATGACCATGGCCAACACGCTGCGCACCATCGACGAAGCCCACCCGGGACGCTTCCTGCTGGGCCTCGGCGTGAGCCACCACCATCTCGTCGAGTACATCCGCAAGCACGACTACTCCAAGCCGCTCAGCTACATGCGCGAGTACCTCGAGCGCATGGGCAAGGCCCGGTTCATGGCCCATGGCCCCCAGGAGCTGCCCGAGATCGTGCTGGCGGCGCTCGGCCCGAAGATGCTCGAGCTGTCGGCCACCGCAACCGCCGGCGCCCACCCCTATTTCGTGCCGCCCGAGCACACGGCGGTGGCCCGCGACACCATGGGCCCCGACGCGGCGCTGTATCCCGAGCAGATGGCCATTCTTGACACCAATGCCGATTCGGCCCGTGCGCTGGCCCGCAAGAACATGGCCATCTACCTGGGCCTGCCGAACTACGCCAACAACCTGCTGCGGCTGGGCTTCACCCAGGCCGACATCGACGGCGGCCCCGACGGGGGACCGTCCGACCAGCTGGTCGACGCCATCGTGGTCTGGGGCACCGAAGACGACGTCAAGGCCCGTGTGGACGCCCACTTCGACGCCGGCGCCGACCACGTCTGCGTGCAGGTCCTGGCCGACGACCCTCAAGCAGCGTTCGACGGCTGGCGCCGCCTCGCCCCCGCCCTGCTCACCTAGGTGCGGTGAAGAATCCTGCACACGCGAGGCACCGAGGTCGCTGCGCGTAGCACTATTGCGGGGTGCGCATACAGAGCCGCGAGCATCGGCGCGATCGGGTTGTGCCGCTCGTCGCCTTGGTGGTTTGGCTGCTGGTCGCCGTGGGCTGTCGAACTGTCGACGTATCGGAGCCGTCTGAAGGGGGCGGTGAATCGGACCTTGCTGCTGAGGCGCCGGAATCCACACCGAGCGACACAGTTCTGGCTGACGCGGTCACCGTCACCACGGTGTTGCCGGTGCTCGCCGACGATTCGGAGGACGAGCCGTCAGGGACCATCGACACTGTCGAATCGACTGCGGTACCTGACGGGACGCGCTGGAAGCCTCCGCTGCCGTCGTGCCGCGATCTCATTTTTCCAGAAGGTGCCGTGGCGGAACTTGCCGAAGTGAGCACTCGTTGGGATTACGACCCGCTGCCGGTCGAATTCGATGGCTGGTCGATCAGGGCCATGCACGCACCCGACCCGGCCTGGGCAGCCTCGGCTGTGGGCGCCGTTATATTCGCTAAACGGGCAGACCCGCGGGCGTACGCACACCAGTACCTGTTCGTGACCGTCACGAGCAAGTCAGGTTCGGAACGGACACACAGGCTGCCGCTGGCGCCGCCGTGGGAGGTGCATTCATCTCTGCACACCGCCGCGAATGCGGGCAGGATTGTCGCTGCCGACGACGGCTGGATGATCCCGGTGAGCGTCACCACGTTCATGGATTCTCGATTGTTGGTCTCGGAGTACTTTGCCGAGCAGGCGCCGGGAGTTGTAGACGCGGCGCCCCATGAGGATGACGAACGACAGATCAGCGGTTTACGACTCAGTCTCACCAATTGGTCCGGCTACGACGGCACGGACTATGCCGGACAGTGTCTGGCGTCGTGGCCTGAATTGGGCACCACCCAGAAGCTGTACGACCAGTACGGCGAGTTCGTTGTATACAACAAGCCATACCCCAACGTGCGCCAGGAGTCCGGCTACCTCTGGGTCTCCAGCTGGGACGGCGAACCCGTTCGAGTCGAGCTTCCGGACCAATGGGGCGTCTGCTGCGGTATCCAGGTGCTCGACGACGGCTACTTGGCTTTCTCGGACCAAGTGCAGTTCGGCTACTTCGCTATGGCGGTCGACGCACCAGATGTGCACTATTCGCGAGACGGATTCGAGTGGCGCAAAGTCGTGCTGCCGACCCGCAAGTTCACTTGGGACGACGGCGGGACCGAATCTCCCGATACCGAGTGGATCGACATTCCGATCTGGGTGTGCTCAATCGAATCCACTGACAGCGGCGTGCTCATCGTTGAAGGCCAGGGAGGCCCGACCATGTGTCACACCGTGCGCCACTGGACCGCCGACGCCGACCTGACCAACTGGCAACTGCACCCCGACGCACCAGCCGACGACTGAGCCATCGGCACATCCCGGCCGGTCCGCTCTCGTCGGTGCGGGAGCGCAACGCTCCCGCTCGAATGCTCCATCGCCGGCGCTGCTCACAGGGATCACCATCGGTAGTGGCCGACCGTGCTGTGAACCCCGTAGGCCGTCCACCGCAACTGGTGCCATCCGGCGAAGCTCGCTTTCTCGGTCAGGCCGCTGAGCAGAGGCAAATCGGAACTGAGGTCCAATGCCGCGTTCGTGTGACCACCCGGTGACGTGTCGACGATCCTCAGCTGGAAGACCAGCACCGCAATCTCCGAGATGCTGTAGACGATTGGGACCTGCGATGCGCCGTAGACGATCTGCCGGTCGTCGGGAGAGAAGCCTCCGAATCGAAAGTGCTGGTCCGGCCCTTCGAGCGGCAGTTCAGTGGTCGTGCCGTCGGCGGTCTCAAGTACGAGGAGTCGGTGCACCCACCAGCCGCTTTCCTGATCGTGTGCGTCGTCGCTGAGGATGATCCTGAGGCCATCTTGGGACCAGCCTCTGAAGCTCGTTCCCTCGGGGTAGTCGACGCCGCCATCCGGGATCAGGGATCGAGTCTGGCCTGTTGTGATGTCGAGCAAGCTGATGTCGTCGTCCCAATAGCCGGTGAAGGTGGCTATGCAACAGCCGCTGGGTGCCCAAGCCACCATCCGGTCGAGACCACCCAAGAGCGTGCGTTGCGGCGCTTGTGCGTCGATTACCTCGATACTTGGATGGGCCATGTCGGTGGTCTCCCGGTAGTGCCACGTGGCTACCGCGATCATGGAGCCATCGGGCGACCACGAGGGCCTGTTGATTACCTCGTAACGGTCGACAGTGGTGATCTGCCAATTGGCCGTATCGACGACTAGCAACTCCTCTGGGTCATGGAGATACAGGCCCGGCGACACGCGGAGTACGAGCAGCCGGTGGTCGTTAGGTGCCCATCCTGCGTACGGCTCCCGTTTGTCGTCGAACGTCAGGCGCCGCAGTGTCCCGTTGCGGACATCAGCCACGTGCACCTTGGTGAGCCGGTCTTCTCGGCGGGGGATGCTCTTGTCGAAAAAGACTGAAAGGGCGATTTTGGCGCTGTCAAACGACCAAGCGATGTGGTGAGCGTCTACCCAATAGTCCCGTGTGCTGGGCGTGACCCTCCAGAAACTGCCTGTGGCCACATCAAGCACGAAGACGCCGGCGGTGCCACCCCGGACGCCTGTGAACGCGATGTGGCGCCGCTGAGGCGACCAGATCAGGCTGTGGCTGCTGATCCCGGTCACTTCGCTGTCCGACAGGTACCGACGCTGGCGCCGGTTTTTGTCGATGACCACGATCGCGTCACCGTTGTCGTCTGCCGGGGTTCCGCCGGTCACTGTTGCGACGCGTATCGGGACTCGGGGCGAGCTCGCCTGTTCGGCCGCCGCATCACCGATCACCGAACGGCCACCGAAGATCAGCAACGACCTCGTGCCGGTGTGCAGGGCGCGGTACAGCACAGCGTTGGCCTCAGAACCGAGGTCGGTTGGGCTGGTCAACAGCAGTGGGGCACACATGTGTCCGAGCAGCGGGGCTGCGCTGAGTGCGTCCCACACGCCCCGATTGGAAGCTAGGCCGACCGGCGGCGGCTGCTGCGGGCAGGGGCGCCGAGACCAGGAAGCGAACTGTCCCGTGCTGTCATCGGTGCTGAAGCCGGCCGCGGCCGCCGATGCCGGAAGACTGCCGAAGTTCCCGAGCTGAACGACTGAGATGTCCAGAGCGTCAAGGTCGTCACGCAACGAGTCGCTCGGCGGGCCGTGCACGCCCGACAACACGACGTGAGTGATCGCCCGCTCGTCCAGAAACCGGGCCGCGGACGCATCGAGCGAATCCGACGACGTCAGCAGCAGCGGGAGCCGGGCACGGGCCGCGAACGGAGCAGCCACATGAGCGTCGCCGGAAGCGTCGGCTCTCGCCAGCACCACGGCCCGTGACGGCGGCGAGCGCACATTGCCGAGCCCAGTCACGGTGTCAGGTGTGCCCGCCAGCGCAGGCTCTTCGGACACTGAAGGGCGCGCAGGCTCCGTCGCAGGGCCCAACGAAGCCGCGGCCAGCGCGGCGGCAGCCGGGTCGCCACTCCCGACACGCTCCACGCGAACGCCGAGGTCGCGGATGCCGCCCAGATCGGCCTCGGGAATCACCGAAGCGCCGCCAATGGCGAACACCTCGGTGACGCCGGCGTCTTCCAACAAGCTCAGCGCCGACGGACGCAAGCCTCCCGGGGGCACCAACAGCAACGGAAGATCCAGCCCGCCAGCCAACGACGCACCAACGGCAGCGTGCTGCCACGACCGGCCCGACGCCACCACGACTCCCGGGACTTTGCCCCCTAAACGGTGCACCATCTCGCCGGCGATCAGCAAGGAAGTGTCGTAGAGATCAGCACCCCCCAGCCGCTGCACCTCGAAACCGCCCTCAGCCAGCGCCGACACCGAACCCCGGCCAGCGTCAACCTGCGCAGCGGCCGTCGCCGCACCCCCGACATGCGCTGCAACGACCGCGAAGGCAACCAACATGCTCAGCAACCAGCGCGACGGCGCACGTCCGAGGCGACTTCGCCGCATGGTTCCCGTCGCCGCGTGAGCCGACATTTACGCCCCGCTGTTGAGTAGCTCGTTGCAGGTGCCGAGGATGCCGTTGTCGGACCATTGGTAGGTGCAACTGCCGAGGATGCCCTCGCTGGAATAGTCGGAGGGGCTCCAGGGTTCAGCGATGGCGGTCCAGCGCTGGGTCGGAAGCGAGTAGACGTGCAGTCCTGCCTCGCGGTAGCTCACCGCGAAGTGCTGACGATCCGGCGACATCGAGATCGTGACCGGTCGATCGAGAGTGTCGGAGACAGACCGCCACGGCAATTCGAACTGTTGTCGGACCGCTTCGCTGTAGTTCTGGACCGGTTCGCCGTCGGAGACAGACCGCCACGGCAATTCGAACTGTGGTCGGACTGATCCTGTGGTGACATCGACGGTGGAGACGAACTCGGGAGGCTCATAGCTGTTGTCTCGGTTGTCGCGGAGGTTCCGGAACCAAAAGAACAGTTCGTGATTGCTCGCCCAGCCGACCACCAGTCCGCGTGTTGCCAAGTCGTCGGGTCCCAATGGGATGAGGATCCTGCCCTTGCCGGTCGCGAAGTCGTGAACTTGAAACGACGACTCTCCGTCTGCGGTTCTGACCCACATCCCGTAGATCGCTTTGTCGCCCCCAGGCGACCATGACGGGCTGTGGGCTCCGTGCGGTCTGACTGCTTCGTTCCCATACCGAGGCTCGACGCAGCCCTCGCAATTCGAAGGGGTCAACTGCTCGATTCCGCTTCCATCGGTGCCAACAACGAATATGTCGGAGCTGTACGACGGCCAGCCATCATCAGGAAAGCCGGCCAAGAGAACCCGACTGCCATCAGGCGACCTGCTCAGGCCCCAAGGCAGGAATCGGTGCGAGAGATGCCTCGAATCGCGGGTCTCGACGTTCACGACGCTGAGCGTCCGGCCATAGGAGATCCGCTCTATGGCACCCGGCCACAGCCACGTGCTGTAGAAGACCTCCGTGCTGTCGGGTGACCACAACTCGAAGCCGTCGGTGTAGTTGTCATGAGTCAGCCTCGACACACTTGCCGAGTAGGCGTCGTACACGAACAGCTCGGCCGTGAACTCGGGACGGATGATGCGAATGCTGGTTTCGCTCAGCGTCGTCTCGTCTTCGATCACGCCGCTGAATATCAGCCGCGAGCCGTCTGGGGACCACGAGGGACCCGTATAGAAGAGCACCTCCGGTACCTGACCGGCGTAACGCACCAGTTCAAGTTCGCCGCTGACGGTGTCCAGAATAAGTAGGCCTCCCGACGCGGGATCGCGGTACGCCAACAACCGGCCATCGGCCCCCCACGCTGGCCTAGGCAACATCGGGCGCCACAAGAGAGGAACAGCGGTTTCGGGATAAGACCGAAGCTGCCCCTGGCCATCCGAAACGATGAGCACCGCTGCCGTCTCGGCACGTGTCAAGCCCCAGGTGGCAATCCGCACTGGCGGCCGCGTCGTCTCGAGGGCGTAGTCGGGCAGAACCGACGCACGCTCGAACACATGCAACTCAGCACCGCCGGCCCGGGCCTGGGCAAGAAACAGATCGTTGCGCAGACTCCGGGTCGGTCCCTCCGGCCCGATATAGCGCAGGGGCGAACATTGCTGAGCAAGCAGGGGACCAGCGGTCAGCGCCTGTGCGGGATGCAGGGCGGGTGCGATACCCAGCCGCGCCGGTCCGTCAGTGCAATTCCGGTCGTTGGCGATGTGCTGTTCGAGCAGTTCGGCAGCGAGGCGTGCGGTGTCGGATCGGTCGCGGCCCGTGAGGCGTGTGACCGTGATGTCGGCGGCCTCGACCGCCGCTTGCACAGCAGCAGCTAGTGCGGCGGTGCCGCCGACGAGAACCGCGTGGGTGACCTCGTGCTCGGCGAGGTACGCGGTGATGCGAGGGTCGAGTGCATCAGGCGCCGTGAGCAGCAGCGGGAACGGCCCCGCAGCAGCCAACGGCCCGACCGCGACGGCGTCAGCAACGCTGCGGTCGCTGGCGATGATCACCGTGCGACCCAGTTCCCCGAACTCTGCGGGCGCACCTATCCGCTCGGCGACCGCAATCGAGGTTCCGACTGGATCGTCGCCGTGGACGCGTTCGATGTTGCGGGGCAGCATCCCCAGCCCGAACAGCACCGACGGCTCATGATTCGGCAGCACCTCAGGGCTGCCCACAATCACGACGCGTCGTGCCCCGGTCGATTCTAGGAACTCGACTAGATCAGCCCGCGCTGCGGATGACTGCAGCCCGCCGGGCGGCACCAGCAGCACCGGGGCGTCCAACGACGCGGCCAATGGCCCTGCGGCCACAGCATCGGTCCAGGACTCGCCCGAGACGAGCACCGCCCACTCCGAAGCGCCGCCCCGAGCTTCCGCTAGCGCCGCGGCTAGCTCGACCGACATCCCATAGGGGTCCGAGCCGACGTACCGCACGATGTCCACGCCGCCCACCGAGTCCTCAGGCGATGGTCCCTGCTGCGCCTCGGTGGGTTCCTCGGCAGCCCCTGCGGCCGGCATCGGCAACAGCGACGCGGCAAGGCAAGCCGCTGCGACAAGCGTCCAACGCGACCGCAGACCCCCCTGCCGTCCACCCCGGTTGCACATGAGCGCTCGTGATCGAGTCAATGAACCAAACCCCGGAGGCGACGCTACAGCTCCGCTGAGTCCCGCTATTGGCGTGCTCCGAGCTATTCCAGCGGTGCGATCCCTGCTGGGGCTTGTGCGCTGCGGAAGTCGTCGAAGGACTGGCCGGTCAGGTCGAGGTACAGGCTGTACGGGCAGACATCGACCTCGTTGCCGTCGCCCCATGCCACAGCACCGCTGTCAGGCACGATGTGAGCGCTGCGCCAGTAGGCCGCATCAGACCATGCAGAGAAGATGCCGCCTGTCTCGGCGCTTTCTGAGAGGTCGACCTCGCCGGCCGTGCCGTCATCGAAGCGCACCCAGATGGAGTACGGCCTGCGGACCTCAAGTTCGACGACATAGGGCGAAAGCACGACATCAAGCGTAGTGAAGGCGCTTTCCGGTGCTGAATCTGTTTTCGACGGCTGGTGCCGCCTCGCCCCCGCCTTGCTGAGCTAAGCGCTCGGCCCGGTCAGCAGCCGGCGGCGTCGCGCAGGCGGCGGCATGCTTGTTCCATGCGGCCTTCGCTCAGCTTGGTGACGAATCGGCGAATGAGCGTGCGTTCGATGGTGTGAATGTTGTCGAAGCTGACGACGCAATCGCTCGGCACGCCGTCCTCGGATGCGGTGAGTTCGAGTTCGGAAACCAGCCCCCGGCGTGTCCTGGTGATCACTGCGACCACCACGGCGCCGATTCGGTTGGCCACGGGGTCCCGGGTGAGCACGAGGACCGGCCGGTCGCCGTCAGGGGCGCGGGCGAACCAGACCTCACCGCGTTGCATCGAGCCAGTCGGACCAGTCTTCGGCTGGCCCCCAATCGGCTACTGCGGCGAGCGCGAGCTCTTCGTCGGTCAGCGGGTGGGCTTCGTACAGCGCAGCCTCGTGCTCGGCGGCCAGCCGGGCGAGATGGCGGCGCAGCGCGTCGCGCATCAGCTCGGAGCGCTCGACGCCGAGCCGCTCGGACCATTGCCGGATTCTGTTGGCATCTTCCTCATCGGCCCGGAAGCTCAGCATGGCCATCGTCATACGATCAACTCTATTTCGTATGACGGCCCCGACCACGGCTGCGTACAGGTCCTGGCCGATGGCTCCTCAAGCCGCATTCGACGGCCGGCGCCGTCTCGCCCCCGCCTTGCCTGCCTGCCCGACGAGGCGCCGAACGGTGTTGCAAACCGGCATCACAAGATGTTGCAAACCGACAATGTGAGGTGTTGCAAACCGACATTCCGCACTCCTCAGCTACGCCTCGTTGGCGAGAATTTCGTTGCAGGTGCCGAGGATGCCGACATCGGTCCAATCGGCGACGCAGTTGCTTACGACGCCGTGTGCGCCGTCGCCGCCGACGGGCCCCCAGGTGTCGATGACCGCCGCCCAGCTCTGGGTCTGCAGCGAGTAGACGTACAGCCCGGCCTGGGGGTAGCTCGCGGCGAAATGCTGACGATCCGGGGACATCGAGAGCCAGCGAGAATGCTCAGGCGCGCCAGCGGTCATCCTCGACGGCACTTCGAACTCTTGCCGGATTGACCCGCTATTTGCGTTCACCCTGGCGACGAACTCGAGAGGCTGATCGCTGTCGTCCGCGTTGTCGTAACGGTTCGAGAACGTGAAAAACAGTTCGTCATTGTTCGCCCAACCGACCACGCGTCCGGAGGTCGCCAAGTCGTCAGGCCCCAATGGGATGAGGATCCTGCCTTTGCCAGTCGCGAAGTCGTGGACCTGCCACGACAACTCTGGTCCTTCGTCCCCCGGCCCGTAAGCCGCCTCGTCAGTGATGACCCACATCTGGTAGATCGTCTTGTCGCCTCCGGGGGACCACGAGGGGTAATGGGCCGAGTGCGGCAGTGCCGTTTCGTTCCCGTACCGAGGCTCGACGCAGCTCTCGCAGTTCGACGGGGTCAGCTGCTGGAGATTGCTGCCGTCGGCATCGACGACGAATATCTCTGAGCTAAGCGACGGCCAGCCATGACCTTTGCCGTCGTCAGGAATGCCGTCGAGGAGAATCTGGTTGTTGTCAGGCGA
Source organism: Acidimicrobiia bacterium (assembly GCA_022820925.1). Lineage (GTDB taxonomy): Bacteria > Actinomycetota > Acidimicrobiia > Acidimicrobiales > Poriferisodalaceae > Poriferisodalis. The sequence continues at coordinate 136,914 of JAJEEO010000019.1, forward strand.
CCAGCTCAGCCCCCAGGGCCTCAGGTACGGGTAGGGGAGGACTCGGATGTCGCCCGTATCGATGCTCTCGATTGTCAACTGCCAAGTATGAACGAACGTATCAAACGGCCACAGATACCAGGTTGTGCCATAAGCGACTTTCGTGCCATCGGGTGACCACGAGAGCACGATGTCGACGCTTGCGTTGCGCGTCATTCTCGCTGTTTCACCAGAGGGAATGTCGTACAGGAACAGTTCGGCCGTGAGCTGAGGGGGGATGATCCCGACCTGCATGCCGATCCCGTCCGACAGGGTCGATTCGTCGTCGATGATTCCGCTGAATATCAGGCGCGAACCGTCCGGAGACCACGTAGGCACTGTGTCAACAAGCAACTTGGGAGCTTCATCGCCGTAGCGCACCAGTTCCAGCCGGCCGCTGACGGTATCGAGAACCGAAACGCCCCCTGTCGCAGGATCTCGGTACGTCAGGTACCGACCATGTGGCCCCCAGCGGGGCCTCGGCAGCTGATGTTCTGCGTTCGTCCCGGAAATGTCGACGGTGGCTTGTGGGTAGAGCCTCGGCTGGCTCCGACCGTCGGAAACGACCAGCACCGCTTGCGACCCTGCCGGGCTCTCATCGGCCATCAAGCGCCATGCCGCGATGCGCACTGGAGGCTTCGAGATATCGAGAGCGTCGTCGGGCAGCGCGGCAGCGCTCTCGAACACATGCAGTTCAGCCGCGTCAGTTCGGGACTGTGCGAGGAACAGCTCGTGGTGAAGGTTTGGCGGCAGGCGCTGAGGTTCGGTGAAGCGCAGGGCAGCGCACCCGCGGGCGAGCAGGGGTCCGGCGGTGAGTGCCTGTTCGGGGTGCTGGGCAGGGGCGAGGCCGATGCGAGTTGGGCCGCCGGTGCATTCCGCATCACCGGCGATGTGTTGATCGAACAGTTCGGCTGCCAGCCGCGCGGTTTCGGACCGGTCGGCGCCTGCGAGTCGAGTGACGGTGATGCCGGCGGTCTCGACGGCTTCCTGCACGGCCGGTGCGGTGGCCGCCGTGCCCCCGACCAGCACCACGTGGGCGACTTCGTGCTCAGCGAGGTACGCCGTAATCCGTGCATCGAGTACATCGGGAGCGGTGAGTAGCAGCGGGAACGGTCCCGCAGCAGCCAGTGGTCCGACCGCCACAGCGTCAGCGACGCTGCGGTCGCTGGCGATGATCACTGTGCGGCCCTGTTCCCCGAACTCGACAGGAGTGCCGATCCGCTCAGCTACCGCGATCGAGGTTCCGACCGGGTCGTCGCCGTGGACGCGTTCGATGTTGC